>NZ_JBYKCM010000004.1:0-720810 GCF_057736575.1 Saccharopolyspora sp. MMCC62
CCCGGGCGGGGGGGGGGGGGGGGGGGGGGGGGGGGCCCCCCCCGCCCCCCGCCCCCCCCCCCCCCCCCCCCCCCCCCCCCCCCCCGCCTCAGATCATGACCCGTTTCCGTTGTACCAGCCGGATTCCGGGATCGCCCGTCAGCGCTTCGGGAAGTCGACCACCCGTCCGCCATCTCGGTGCCAGTCGACGTACCCGAGTTCGAACTCGGTGCTGCGACCCCACGGCACGTCGTGCTCGCCGCGCACCGGGTAGCCCAGGTAGGACCGCTCCCAGCCGAGCGCGGACCAGCGGGCGCGGATGCCGCCGTACACCTCGACGGCCCCGGTCTGCGGCGACCAGTAGATCGAGCCCGCCCCGGTGTCGCCACCGGTGAAGTGCGCGTACCGGCCGCGCCCGTCGGGGGCGGTGAGCTCGTCGGTGGTCGGGTAGCCGAGCAGCCCGTTCGGCCCGCTGAGTTCGAGGTACTGGTCGCTGATGGCGCCGCGCACCGAGTGCGCCCCGGTCTGCGGGCTCCACGCGATGCCGGCGGCGAACTCGCCGTCGCCGTCGAACCGGGCGTACTTCCCGCGCCCGTCGGCGGCGGTGATCTCGTCGGTGGTGGGGTAGCCGAGCGGGCCGGCTTCCCAACCGGATTCGGCCCACTTGTCCCGGATCGCACCGAGCACCACGTGCGCCTCGTTGTCCCTGGTCAGGTAGATGGAGGCGCCGCCGGGGCGGGAGAAGTGGTTGTAGGCGCCGAGTTCGTCGGGGGTCGTGGTGGTGTCGGTGGTGGGGTAGCCGAGCGAGGTTCCGGCGCCGTGCTCGGACCACTTCTCCAGGATGGGGGCGCGCAGCAGGTGCGCTCCGGTGCCGCTGGTGAAGTAGATCGCCGAGGCGGTCTCCTTGCCGTCGAGGCTGACGAACTCGGTGTAGCGGGCGCCCGCGTCGTCGGTGAGCTCGTCGGTGGTGGGCACGCCGACCACGTCGTGCGCGCCGAGCGCGACGAACCGGTCGAGGATGCCGCCGAAGACGATGTGCACGCCGGTGTCGGGCGTCCAGTAGAAGCGGGCGTGCTCGTACTCGCGCCAGCGCAGCGCGTCGTGCTCGATCTCCTCGTCGCCGAGCGGGTTGCCGATGGCGTCCTTCACCGCTCGGGGCAGCGCCGAGTAGCGCGCTTCGATCTCGCCGTCACCGGGGCGGGCGGATTCCTCGCTGGTGGGCGCGGCGCTGGGGGCGCTGGTGGTGCTGGGCGCCGAGCTGGTGGGCGGCGCGTCGATCCGTTCGGTCGCGTCGCCGAGGAGCGGGAGTTCGATGGTGTGCTCGGCGCTGGTCTGCGTGGTGCTCGGGCCGCCGAGGAGCCCGCTGATCGGCTGCGCTTCCGCGTGGGCGGCACCGGGCAGCACGGTCAGGACGCACAGAGCCGCCGCGCTGACGGCGGCTCCGGCGAGTTCGGTGACGGTCACTCCTTGCCCCTTTCGAGTCGTCACCTTGTGATCGCCGGAAGGGGCGGTGGAGTTGCACTCTGTTACCGATTCGAGTCCGAGTTTCCTATCGCAATCGTTTTCGGACTTTTCCGGCTCGGCGCGCAACCGATCGACGATCACCACACGTGTTCATCGATCGAGGTCGTATCGCCAGCGCAAGGTGGTGCCGAGTCGGATCGGGCGGGTCGGGAGTCGCTGATCCGGCACGCGGAGTCAGCAATTTTCCCCGGCAACGTTCCGTGTTCGACGCAACGCCGCTTGCTCCGTCCGGACCCGGTTCGCTGCTCCACCGCTCTTGCCGCGCCGGGCCCGGACGTGCGGAAGCCCCCTCCGCCGGAGGGGGCTTCCGCGTCGTGCCGGTGGGGGTCAGCCCTGCGCGACCGGGGTCGCCTGCAGCACGCCCTTGAGCTGCTCGCCGCCGGGCCAGTCGGTGGCGACGCGGCCGTCCTCGGTGGCCGAGGGCAGCGAGAACTCGACGCCGGTGGGCACCTCGGCGTGCGGCGCGGCCGCGGTGGCCTGGATCAGGTACGAGTGCGCGGGCGAGGTCGCGGTCAGGTTGACCGGCTGGGCGGCGCTGTTCTCGGGAACCACCTCGACGCCCTGGATCGGCGCGCCGTTCTCGGTGAAGACCACGCCGCGCGGGCCGCCCTGCAGCTTGCAGTTGACGTTCGGGTTCGCGGCCGTGTAGTCGACGCGGAACGCTTCGTGCCCGGCGGCACCGCCCTGCTCCTTGACGACCATGACGTCGACGTCGGCGGCGGTGCAGGCGGCGTCGCTCGGGTTGGCGGTCGCGGCCCCGGCGGAGAGGACGGAGATCCCGGCGACCGCTCCGGTCACGGCGGCGGCAGCGGCGATGCGGCGGATGTTCGCGAACATGGTGTTTCCTCCTCAGCGGTTCTTCTGCTCCTGAAGACGTGCCGGCCGCGCCGAGGATGCTCCGCGGTGGCACTGCTCATATCGGAGCAACCTCGAAGCCCCTCGCACGTCCGCCGGATGCAGGTGGGAGGAATGCCCCGTTCGCCCGATCGGCTCCGGGCGAACGGGACGAACCGCCGGTCACTCCAGGCTGTAGATCCGCCCGGTGTCCGCCCCTTCCACCGACCGCACGTACGCCTGCGCGACGTCCGCGAGGTCCACCGGCCGGATGCCGGGGAAGAAATCGCCGTACTCGGCGAGGCTCTCGGTGAACACGGTCGGGCTGATCGCGTTGATCCGCTGCGGGGCGATCTCCACGGCGGCGGCGCGCACGAACGATTCGACGGCCCCGTTGGCCATCGACGCGGCGCTGCTGGTGCGGACCGGGTCGCGGCCGAGCACCCCGGTGATGAGGGTGAACGAGCCGCGCTCGGCGATGCGCGGGATGCCCTGCCGCACCAGTTCGACCTGGCTGAGCACCTTGCCGCGGAACGCCGATTCGTAGTCGGCGGGGCTCATCTCGGTGACGGGCTTGTACGGCACGTCGCCCGCGGCGCTCACGACCGCGTCGACGGGGCCGGTCTGCTCGTAGAGGGCGGTGGTCTGCGCGGGATCGGTGAGGTCGAACCGGAACCGCCCGCTGGTGCGTCCGGCGGTGAGCACGTCGTGGCCGCGCGCGCCGAGCGCGTCGCCGACGGCGGTGCCGAGCCTGCCCGCCGCGCCGATCAGGAGAACCTTCATGCCCCCGACGCTAGGACGGGCCGTGCGGGCGAGGGAAATGCCTGTTCGGGCCGCACCTATGCTCAGCGGTCATGAATGTGGAGTTGCGGCACCTGCGCGCGCTGGCCGCGATCGGCGACGCGGGCACGATCACGGCTGCGGCGGCCGCGTTGCACGTGACGCAGCCCGCGCTGTCCCGCACGTTGGGGCAGCTGGAGGCCCGGCTCGGCACGAAGCTGGTGGAGCGCACCACCCGCAGCCTGGTGCTGACGTCGGCCGGTCTGCGGTTGCAGGAGCGGGCGCACCGGCTGCTCAACGAGCTGGACGAGGCGCTGGCGGAGGTGGCGGGCGGTCCGCGCTCGCTGCGCGTCGGTTTCGCCTGGGCGACGTTGGGCGAGCTCACGGTGCCGCTGTTCCAGCGCTGGCGGGAGGCCAACCCGGATTCCCCGGTCCGGCTGCACCGCTGCCCCGAGCCGGATGCGGCGCTGCGGCGCGCGGAGGTCGACGTGGCGTTCCTGCGCACCGAGCCGCCCCCGGCCCCGGACTTCGTCGCCGTCGCGCTGTTCCGCGAGCCGCGGGTGGCCGCGGTCGCCGAGCACGATCCGCTCGCCGCGTCCGGCGCGGTGCGGCTGGCGGACCTCGCGGACCGCACGGTCGCGGTGTGCGAGACGGCCGCGACCAGCGGTGCCGCGCTGTGGCCGCCGCAGCACCGCCCCGCCACCGCGGACGTGGCGAACGTGGACGAGTGGCTGACCGAGATCGCGATCGGCGACGTCGTCGGGGTCACCGCGGAGAGCACCCGGCACAGCCACCCGTACCCGGGCGTCCGCTACCTGCCGATCTCGGACGCCGATCCGCTCACGGTGCACCTGGTCCAGCCCCGGGTGCCGACGCACCCGGGAACGGACGCCTTCCGCGAGCACGTGCTGCGCTCGCTCTGATCAGGCGGGATCGCAGCGGCCGCCGAGGTGCTCGGCGAGGAACCGGTCGATGGCCCGGTGCAGCTCGATCTGGTTCTCCGGGTTGAGGAATCCGTGTCCCTCGTCCTCCTTCACGAGGTACTCGACGTCGACGCCGCGCTCGCGCAGCGCGGCGACGATGTTGTCCGATTCGGCCTGCACCACCCGCGCGTCGTTGGCGCCCTGGGCGACCAGCAGCGGGGTGCGGATCCGGTCGACGCGGGTGATGGGGGAGCGGGCGAGCATGTCGGCGCGCTGCTCGGGTACGTCCGGGTCGCCCGCGTACCGGTACCAGTTGCTGATCAGCCCGCGGCGGGCGAACGGCGGCAGCGTGCGGGTGAAGTTGACCAGGTCGGAGATGCCCACGTAGTCGACGGCGGCGGCGAACTTGTCGGGCGTGAAGGTGACGCCGACCAGCGCCGCGTACCCGCCGTAGGAGCCGCCGGAGATCGCGAGCCGCTCGGGGTCGGCGTAGCCCTGCTCGACGGCCCAGTCGGCGGCGTCGATGAGGTCATCGTGCATGGCTCCGGCGAGCTCGCCGATGGCGGCTTCCAGGTGCCGCTTGCCGTACCCGGTGGAGCCGCGGAAGTTCACCTGCAACACCGCGTACCCGCGGTTCGCCAGCAGCTGCACCTCCGGCGAGTAGCCCCACGAATCCCGGTACCACGGCCCGCCGTGCACCAGCAGCACCAGCGGCAGCCCGCGCGGCTCCACTCCGACCGGCAGGGTCAGGTAGGCGGGCAGCGGGAGCCCGTCGCGGGCGGGGATCGTCACCGGCGTCATCGGCGCCAGCGATTCGGGGTCGAGGTGCGGGTACGGCCGGAACAGCAGCCGGGATTCCCCGGTGGCGTGGTCGTAGAACCAGGTGGCGCCGGGGTCGCGGTCGTGGGTGAACGACACCACCCAGCGGCGCCCGGCGTCGTCCCGGGAGATCCCCGCGAGGTCGCCGTCGGAGAGCGCTGCCAGCTTCGCCAGCACCTCGCCGAATTCGTCGTCGAGCGCCCGGATCTCCTGCCGCTCGCCGAGGTAGCGCACTCCGAGCAGCCGCCCGCTCGCCCGGTCCCGGATCAGCGGCGAGGACTGCTGCACGACGATGCGCCGGTCCCCGTCGAGGTCCAGCTCCGGATGCGAGTCCACTTCGGACTCCTCGCCGGTGCTCAGGTCGAACCGGGCCAGCACGGCGCGGTCCCCGTCGCGGTACGAGCCCAGCCACACCCCGGTGCCGTCCGCGTCGAGCTCGAACGGGTTGATGCCCATCGGGTGGCCGTCGCCGGTGAACGTCGTGATCGGGGTCAGCTCGCCGGTTGCCGGATCGTGGCGGGACAGCTCCAGGTCGCCGTTCTCGGTGAGGCTGCGGGCGTAGTTCTCGGCGCCGGGCAGCCAGTCCAGCACGGTGCCGGGGTTCTCGGCGAGCACGGTCGACTCGCCGGTGCTGATGTCGATCTCCACCAGGTCGAACCGGTCGAGCTCGCGGGCGTTGACCTGCACCAGCACCTTGCCGGGCCGGTCCGGGCGCTGCTGCCCGATCGAGGTCCGCACCCCGGGCGGGTAGGGCGTGAGATCGACCGCGGGCGCGTCCGGGTCGTCCAGGTCGACGCGGAACAGGTGCCAGTCCTCGTTGCCGCCCGCGTCCTGCACGTACAGCAGCCAGCGCGGGTCGTCGGTCCAGTGGTAGTCGGTGACGCTGCGCGTCTCGTCCGCGGTGACGCACCGCGTCTCGGAGTCGTCCTCGACCCCGCGGATCCACACGTTGAGCCGGTTCTTCCACGGCGCCAGGTACGCGATCCGCGTCCCGTCCGGGGAGATCGTGGCGCCGGCGCGCTCGGGCGAGTCGAAGAGCGCTTCCACCGGGAGGATGTCGGGCAGGGCCATGTCGGATCTCTCCTCTCCGACGGCCCCGTCGGCCGCCGTGACCACAGTCGACTCCGTGCCGTCGCGGCATGCTCAAGCCGATTTCCCGTGACCCGAGCCACTCGCGCCGCGGCGAGGGCGGATCTCCGCCGACGTCCGACGGAGCGCGCGCCCAGCCCCGGCCGGTCAGAGCGACCGCAGCCGGTCGAGCACCCGCTCCAGCAAGGACAGGTCCTGATCCGCCCCGGTCGGCTCGATCCGCCCGCTCCAGGCCAGGCGCCGGTCCAGCGCCGCTCCCGGTTCGCGCCGGGGCAGCGGTGGTCGGCAGTCCGGCCCGCACGAGTGGTCGCGCCCCCAGCTCTCGATCAGCACCGCGCCGCATTCCGCGCACCCCGAGCGCGCCCGACCGCTGGTGGCGCGGTCCACGCCGACCCCGCAGAACGCCGATCCGCTCCTCACGTCCCGGACGTGCACCCGTCCGTCCGCGTCGGTCCAGGTCCCGGCGGGCCGCAGCGGCCTCATCGGAACGCCGTTCCCGTGGGTCCGGTGGCGGGGCCGGTGCTGGTCGGGGAGGGCACCGGCCCCGCCGGAACCCCACCCGGGCCGCGGCCGGGGACCCGCGGTCGTTCCCGGGTGGGGCGGTCGCGGCGCGCACCGAGCATCCGGGTTCCGAGCGCGGAGCGGAACCGGCGGACGAGGTGCGGCGGCAGTCGCGACATACCCCGACCTTCGACGCCCGATCGCCGCAGGTTGACGGTTATGCGCCCCATGCGCATGGGGCCGCATGGGATCCGGTCAGCGGGCGAGCGCCTGGGCGTGCGCGGTGCGGTACTCGCCGGTCCACGCCGCGTGCCGCTGGTCCTCCGGCAGGCCGTCGAGTCCGCTGCCCAGGTGGTCGGCGGCGACGTCGTGCAGGCCCATGTCCAGGGTCGCCATGCCGAGGTTGAGCCGGTGGAAGGTGGGGGTCAGCCAGTAGGCGGTGCCGGGGGCCGGCCGCTGCCCGGATTCCTCCAGCAGCTCGGCGGCGGTGTCCAGGAGCCGTCGTGCACCGTCCCGATCACCGAGGCGGCTCGCCCCGTGCGCGGCTTGAGCGGCGGCCCCGATGCGCTGGTGGACGCTCGCACCGGGGGTGTGGTGCTCGGTGAGGAACCACCGAGCCACTCCGCGCCAGTTCTGCTGCTGGCGGGCGATGTAGCCGCGGAAGTTCGCCGCCTGAGCGGCGAGCACGCCGTCCTCGATCTCGTCGGCGGCCTGCTCGGCTTCGGTCAGCCACCGCAGCGCTTCCGGGTCCTGCCGGTCCTCGGCGTACAACCACCCGGCGAACTGCACCCATTCGGCGGCGACCGCGGCCAGCGCGGGCCGGTGCGGTCCAGCAGCCTGCCGCACCAGTCCGGTGACCAGTCGCGCGTGCGCGAGGGTGGGCGGGATGAGCGGTACCGGCCCGAGCACGTCGTCGAGCCTGCGCTGCGCGGCGAGCACTCCGGCGAGGGCGGTGACGGTGCCGCCGTCGAGGGTGTGCGGCCGGTCCAGCACCCGCTCGATCCGCGTTCGGTCCGCATCGTCGAGCACGTCCTCGGCGACACCGGTGGCGAGCCTGCGCAGCGCTCCGGCGGCACCGACCGCTTCGTCGAGCGCGGCGACGGCGCGGACGTCGGGCCGCTGCCGGTCGTGCTCGTACCGGGAGATGTTGCCCTGGTCCACGTGCACGTGGCGCGCGAGCGCGCTCTGCGTCAACCCCGCGGTGCGGCGGAGGCGCCGCAGCGCCTGCCCGAAGCTCTCGGCCATCGTTCGCCCCTTCCATCAGCTCGTGGTGCACGGCTCCGCAGCTGCGCGGTCAGCGGCCGACCAGCCGCTGGTAGGACGCCTGGAGTTCTGGAGCGGCCGGGGACCGGGCGGCGGTCACGGTGCTGACTACTTCCGCGATGCGCCACCAGTTCGACGGCGCGACCTGCCCGGTGTCGATCGCGACGCGGGCCGCCGCGGCGGCCTCGTCCAGCCGCGAGTTCTTCGCGCTGATCAGCGCCAGGTCCATCTGCGCGGCCGCGTACCGGCGAGCTCGCGGGTTGGGGCCGGTTCCGGTGGGCGCGAACATCTCGATGGCGCGGCGGGTGCTGCGCTCGGCCTCGTCGTCGCCGAGCCACGCCAAGGTGGTGGCGGTGAACGAGTCGGTCTTCGCGGGATCGAACCGGTAGTGGTGTTCCGCCTGCGCCGGGACCCCCTTGCGAGCGGAGAGGACGTGCGCGGAGTCCAGGTGCCGGTAGGTCGCGTCCGCGGCGCCGAGGCGGGCTTGGATGCGGGCGAGCTGCACGGTCGCCTGGATCTCCGCCGACCCGCCGACCGGGGCGTGCTCCAGCGCCGCGGCGGCCAGCCGCAGCGCCGTGCGGAAGTCGCCGGTGTTGAGCACGCGCCACGCATCGGTTTCGAAGCACCAGGCCAGCGCCTCGTCGTCCCCGGCGTGCCGGGCGAGGGCCGCGGAGCTGCGCAGCCACGCGGAGGCGCGCGCGTGCTCGTTCAGGTCGATGTGCAACGTGGCCCGCAGCAGCGCCAGCCAACCGCCGAGGCCCACCAACCGCCGATGTTCGGCGAGCGTCTTCCGCGACGCGTCGAGGAGCCCCTGCACGTGGTCCAAGTGCTCGGCGACCTGCGGCAGCAGCACGGCCGGATCCTCGGCGCAGTAGTCGGTGGCGGCGGTGTCGAACGCGGCTTCCAGCAGGTCGAGGACGTCCCCGCCGAGGTCGGAAGCTCCGGCTCGCCGAATGAGTTCGAGCGCCTGCGCGTTCCCGTCGTCGTCGCCGGTGGCGCGCGCCAGTCGACCGCCTGCGGCGAGGAGCTGTTCCAAGGCGTGGACCACCTGGTCGTCCGGGTGCTGCCGGTCGCTCTCATACCGCGAGATGTCGCTCTGACCCAGGTGGACCTGCTGCGCCAGTTGCAGCTGCGTCAGCCCCGCGGTGCGGCGGAGGCGCCGCAGCGCCTGCCCGAAGCTCTCGGCCATCGTTCGCCCCTTCCCCGCCGGGAATCCGACCCGGCGAGCGGTCCACCTTGCCAGCGGTGCGCCCGGGCCTCGGCGGACTCGCCCGTACGAGATCGGCTCTGCAACCGGTCAGTCGGCCGCGACCGGGCCGAGCAGGTCCCAGCGGTTCCCCGCGATGTCCAGGAAGACCGCGACGCGGCCGTAGGGTTCGCTGCGCGGGGGACGCGCGAATGCGACGCCCGCCGCCCGCAACCGCGCGAAGGCGGCGTCGAAGTCGTCCACGCGCAGGAAGAACCCGACCCGCCCGGCGGTCTGCTCGCCGACCGCGGCGGACTGCCGTTCGCCGTCCGCGCGGGCCAGCAGAATTCCGGTCGCGGCACCGGGCGGCCGCACGACGACCCACCGCTTCGCCCGGCCGTCGCCGGTGGTCGCCGGCGAGTCCTCGACGAGTTCGAATTCCAAGGTGCCGACGAAGAAGTCGATCGCCGGGTCGTAGTCGTCGACGACGATCGTCACGAGGTCCAGGTGCACGGCGTCCTCCCCGGCGGATCGCCGATCAGCTTCGCGCACGGCAGTGCCGTTCCGCAATGGTCCCGGAAAGCAGGAAACCCCCTGTGGGGAGGGGGTTTCCTTCGGCTCGGCCGGACCGGTGCGCCCGGTGGCGCGCCGGGACCGTGGATCGGCGCGGATCACGGCACCGGGCCGGCCGGCGGGTGCGTCCGATCAGGCGGCGGGCGTGGTCACGCACTCCACCGTCGGATCGGCCTCGGTACCGGACGCGACGCAGTCGACGCCCTGGCCGTCCGCGGGGATCGGGTAGCTGAACACGACCGGCCCGTCCGCCTCGGCACCGACGGAGAACTTCAGGACGGTCGGCTGCCACGATTCGCTGCCGTGCAGGGTCTTCGAGTAGTACGTGGTGCCGGGCTCGACGGTGGTGCCGAAGCCTTCGCCGTCGTCGGTGAGCTCGCTGACGTGCAGCCGGTAGTCCCCGGCGGTGTACTTGCCCTCGCCCTCGTGCCCCGGTTCGGCCGCGTGCGAACTCGGAATCTCGGGGGAGACCTGCTCCTGGTTCGCGGCCACGGCGACACCTCCGCCGAGCGCCAGCACCGCACCGGCCACCACACCGGAGACCACGATCTTCTTCGCGTTGAACTGCATTGCGACTCCTCGCGTTGATCCGGTCCGAGCACCGCCGCGGCGGCCTCGGAATTCCGATCACGAATCCTGTCGGCCCGCGCGGCCGGTCACCTCGGCCGAGGAGCCGGTCCGAACGCGAAAAAACAGCCGATAGGCCGAAACGGCACGTTTCGAGAAACGGGGAAACCCTTGCGAACGTCGGTTTCCCGTGCGATCGGAAGCGCATCCGGAGATCTCCCGTTCTTCGATCGCCGGATTCGACCGGGGAAATCCCGGCGCGTTCGGTCCGGTTTCCACGGCGCGCTGGAGGTCCTTTCAGGTGATTCATCCGGTAAACGGAGTAGTGGAGGCTCCCGCTGGCGAAGATCGGACCCTTCCTGCATCGATCGGACAAGGGGTGGGCGTGCCGAACGGCTTCTACACGGATGAGCAAGGCCGGGTCCGGCCGATCAACGGGAAGAAGGGCCGCGGTGGAAGTTCTTCGTCGGGCACCGGTGCCGCTCCCTGACGCGGACCTTGATCCCGCTCGCCGACGAGCAGGGCGGCACCGCGGTCGTGTCGGTCGCCTGGGTGCGGACCGGCAGCACGCGGGATGCGCGCGCGCTGAACCGGCTGGACCGCCGGGACGGGACCGGGGACATCAGGGCGCTGGGCAGCAGCGTCCTCGCCGCGCGGGGAGTGTCCTTCACCGGCGAGCACTACGAGTCCACCGCGAAGGGCACGCTCTTCGTGCGAGCGGAGGCGGCGCCGGTGAGCGGGAACCTGCCCCCGGCGGTCCTGGACGGGATGGCCGAGGTGGCGGTGCTGCTCCCGCGACCGTAGCCGGGACGGGAACCGGTGCCGACGTGCTCGACGGCGCGGTCGGCGGCAGAACGATCAGGTCGGCGGGGAGGCCCGGTCGCCGTCACCCGCCCCCGAACAGCAAGAAACCCCCTGCGACTAAGTAGGGGGTTTCTGCTGTCTCGACCAGACGTGCGCCCGAAGGGATTCGAACCCCTAACCTTCTGATCCGTAGTCAGATGCTCTATCCGTTGAGCTACGGGCGCTTGTTCAGTTGTGGATCCCCGCCTGGGCGGGAACCCCTGCGGAGGCTCCGGGATTTGAACCCGGGAGGGGGCGTGACCCCCAACCGCATTAGCAGTGCGGCGCCATAGACCAGACTAGGCGAAGCCTCCCGGCAGTCCCTCTCGGCCACTGGGGAAAAGAGTACACGGCCCGTTCACGCCTCCGCGCAGGGGGGTCGGTCCACGATCGTTCAGCCGTTCGCACCCGCCGCGAGCTGCACGAACGGGTCGAGGGCCGCCGGATTGCGCAGCGCGTCGCGGCTGACGGCGCGTTCCGGGTCGCCGCCGGCGAGGATCTTCTTCACCGGAACCTCCAGCTTCTTGCCGTTGAGCGTCTGCGGGATCTCGTCGACGAGCAGGAACCGGTTCGGCACGTGGCGGGGGGACAGCTCGTCGCGCAGCCGCCGCTTCAGCTCGCCCTCGACGTCCGCCAGCCGGGCGCCCGCGGCGAGCACCAGGAAGCACAGCAGCTCCCCTTCACCGCTCGCGCCGGAGGTGTCGATGACGAGCGAATCGGCGACCTCCTCGAAGGCCTCCACGACGCGGTAGAACTCGGCGGTGCCCATCCGGATGCCGCCGCGGTTGAGCGTGGAGTCGCTGCGGCCGTGGATGATCAGGCTGCCGCGGTCGGTGACCTCGATCCAGTCGCCGTGGCGCCACACGCCCGGGTAGGTGTCGAAGTAGGCCTCGTGCAGCCGCGATCCGTCGGGGTCGTTCCAGAAGAACACCGGCATCGTCGGCATCGGCTTGGTGAGCACCAGTTCGCCGACCTCGCCGTGCAGTTCCGCGCCGTCCTCCGAGTAGGACCGCACCGCGGCCCCGAGCAGCGCGCAGGAGATCTCGCCGAGCCACACCGGCACGTCCGGCGCCGCGCCGACGATCGCGGTGCACAGGTCGGTGCCACCGGAGACGCTGGCGATCTGCACGTCCGCGCCCACGTGCTCGGCGATCCAGCGGAACCCGTCGACGCTCAGCGGGGAACCGGTGGAGCCGACGGTGCGCAGCGCGCCGAGGTCGTGGTGCTCGGCGGGGCGCAGCTCCTTCTTCAGGCAGCTCTGCACGAACGGCGCCGAGGTGCCGAAGTAGGTGACGCGGTGCCGTTCCGCCAGGTCCCACAGCACGTCCAGCGACGGGTGCCCGGGGCTGCCGTCGAACAGCAGCAGCCGGGTCCCGGTGAGCAGGCCGCCGACGAGGAAGTTCCACATCATCCAGCCGGTGGTGGTGAACCACAGGAACGTGTCACCCGGGCCGAGATCGGCGTGCAGCCCGATCGCCTTGAGCTGCTCCAGCACCATGCCGCCGTGCCCGTGCACGATGCCCTTCGGCAGCCCGGTGGTGCCGGAGGAGTACAGCACCCACAGCGGGTGGTCGAACGGCACCGGGTCGAAGGCGAGCTCGGCGCCGCGGTGCCGGTCCAGCAGCGCCGCGAAGTCCGCGGTGCCGTCGAGCCCGCCGGTTCCGACGTAGTCGACGAGCACCACCGACGCGCCGGGCAGCAGCCCGCGCAGTTCGTCCACGGTGGAGCGGATGTCGTAGGTGCGGCCGCCGTACGCGTAGCCGTCCACCGCGACCAGCACGGTCGGCTCGATCTGCACGAACCGGTCGGCGACCGCGCGCACCCCGAAGTCCGGCGAGCACGAGGACCAGGTGGCCCCGAGGCTCGCCGCGGCCAGGAACGCGATCAGCGTCTCCGGGCAGTTCGGCGCCAGCGCCGCCACCCGGTCGCCGCGGCGCACGCCCAGTTCGGCGAACGCCGCGCGCGCCGCCGCGACCCGCGCGCGCAGCTCGCCGAACGTGAGCTCCGCGCCCGCCCCGTCCTCCCGCGCGAACACGATCGCCACGTCCTCGTCGGACTTGCCGGGTCCGCCGCGCAGCGCGTGCTCGGCGTAGTTCAGGGTCGCGCCGGGGAACCACCGCGCACCGGGCATCACCTCGGCCTCGAGCACCCGCTCGGCGCGCTCGTGGAAGGCCACGTCGAAGAAGTCCGCGACGGCGCCCCAGAAGCCTTCGAGGTCCGACACCGACCACTCCCAGAGCGCCGGGTAGTCCGGCAGATCCAGGCCGCGTTCGGTGCGCAGCCACTCGCGGAACTCGGCGAGGCGGGTGCCCGCCACCTGTTCCGCGGTGGGCCGCCACAGGACTTCGGGGCTTCGATCGGCGCCGGTGCTCGATGTCATGAGTGCTTTCCTAACCCACGACCGGGCGCCGACGCCATAGCCGAACTGCTCGATGCGCACCGCAAACAGGTTGTGCACAAGCCTGTGGACAGGTTGTCCACAGGCTGTGCGCAACTCAGCGCAGGTGGGTGTCCAGCCAGTTCCGCGCGCGCTGCCAGGCCTCCGCCGCCGCGTCCAGGTCCGTGTCGAACCGGTGCTCGCTGCGGGCGAAGTGCACCACGTCCGTCGCCACCGGGGCGGTCTCCGCGGCCTCCCGCAGCTTGTCCACCTCGGCCGTCGGGATGCGGGCGTCCAGCTCGCTGTAGATCCCCAGCCACGGGCCCGCCAGCTCCCCGGCGATCTCCACCAGCGCGGGCAGCCCGTCCGACAGCGGGCTCAGGATGCCGCCACCGCCGACCGTCACCGCCGCGCCCAGGCTGCGGCTCGCCGCCACCACCAGCGCGGCCGAACCGCCGATGTCGAACCCGATCACCCCTTGCCGGTCGCCCGGCACGCCCTGGTCGGTCAGCCACACGAACGCGGCGTCCGAATCGGCCAGGATCGACTCGCCCGATAGTCGCTGGACGTGGTCCTGCACGTGCTCTTCGGCGTGGTCGTCGGAGAACTCGTCGGTGCCCTCGCGGTGGTACAGGTGCGGCGCCACGGTCAGCCAGCCCTCATCGGCGAGGTTGCCCACCAGGGAACGCACCCGGTCGGTGACGCCGCGCGCCTCGTGCAGCACCACCAGCCCGCCGCGCACGACGTTCTCCGGCTCGGCGACGGTCATCCGGAGCTCGGTGCCGTCCGTGAGCGCGAGCGTCTCGGTCCGGGTTTCGGTCATGCCGTTCAGGTAATCAGGCATGGGTGAACAACAGTCAACGTGATCAACCGGATGGCGGAGTCCGGTTGACACACCGTCGCCCCCGCCGCGTTCCCGCCCCGGCGCCGCCCGCGGAGCACCGCGGGACCCGCGGCGGCGCCGGGGAAGGGCCGCGCCACGTGCGGCGACGCCCTCGACCAGTCCCACGGCGGGCCACGTGGTGCGGTTCCGGTGCAGGTCGGAGGTCGAACCGCAAGTGTGTTCGGCATTACACCCGATCGGCGCCAACCCCGTCGCCGAGCAGAGTGGAACCGCCGCACAGCCGCCCGGTTCCGCGCTGCCGAACCGGAGCTCCGCCTCGGCCGCACGGATTCTGGGCCTCCCCGTCGAGGTCAGCGCCGCGACCCCGGTTCTACAGTGGTCGGGCGGTGCTACCGGCGGCGAAGCGGCGGCACCGCCCGAGCAGAGGGAGCCCCGCATGACCGTCCGCATCCGCCCCGACCTCGACCAGCTGCCCGCCTACGTCGCCGGCCGCACCGTCGCCGGATCGCTCAAGCTCGCCAGCAACGAGGTCTCCGCGGGTCCGCTGCCCGGCGTCACCGAGGCCATCGCCCGCGCCGCCGCCGACGCGCACCGCTACCCGGACATCGGCGCCGCCCGCCTCACCGAGGAGCTCGCCACCCGCCTCGACGTCGATCCGGGCCGCATCGCCGTCGGCTGCGGCTCCGTCGCCCTGTGCGAGCAGCTCGTCCAGATCACCTGCACCGCCGAGGACACCGTCGTCTACCCGTGGCGGTCCTTCGAGGCCTACCCGATCCTCAGCAAGATCGTCGGCGCCACCGAGGTGCAGGTGCCGCTGACCGCCGAGCACGCCGTGGACCTCGACGCGATGGCCGCCGCGATCACTCCGCGGACCCGGCTGGT
Organism: Saccharopolyspora sp. MMCC62; assembly: GCF_057736575.1. Lineage (NCBI taxonomy): Bacteria > Bacillati > Actinomycetota > Actinomycetes > Pseudonocardiales > Pseudonocardiaceae > Saccharopolyspora > Saccharopolyspora sp. MMCC62. Next base: position 14,985 of record NZ_JBYKCM010000004.1, read on the forward strand.
GTTCGTCTGCTCCCCGAACAACCCGACCGGTCCCGCGCTGCGCCGCGCCGAGCTGGAGCGGTTCCTCGACGCGGTGCCCTCCGACGTGCTCGTCGTCTTCGACGAGGCCTACCGCGAGTTCGTCACCGACCCGGACGTGCCGGACGGCGTCGAACTCACCGCCCGCTACGACAACGTGCTCGCGCTGCGCACCTTCTCCAAGGCCTACGGCCTCGCCGGGCTGCGCGTCGGCTACGCCATCGGGCCCGCGCACGTCGCCGAAGCGCTGCGCAAGGTGTGCATCCCGTTCAGCATCAACGCCGTCGGCCAGGCCGCGGCGATCGCCTCGCTGGCCGCGCAGGACGAGATGCGCGCGCGCTGCGCCGCGATCAGCGCCGAACGGGTGCGGGTGCGCGACGAACTCCTCGCCCTCGGCCACGACGTCCCCGAGACGCAGGCGAACTTCGTGTGGCTGCCGCTGCGCGAGCGCACCGGCGAGTTCAACGAGCACTGCCTCGCCGAACGCGTCGTGGTGCGCGCCTTCGCCGGCTCCGGCGTGCGCATCACCATCGGCGACACCGCGGAGAACGATCTGCTGCTCGGCGCCGCGAAGTCCTTCCCGCTGCACGGCTGACGAAGCTCGATCCACCGGCCCCCGCGTTGCTACCGTGCCCGCACAACGCGCAGATCGGGGGCCGGTGATGGCGGCGGAACACGTTCCGGGCGGAGTGCGGGCGAGCTGGCTCGTGGTGGACGCCGACACGGCGGAAGTGCTGCGGCGGCACGGAGAACGGCACCGCTACCGCTCCGCTTCGCTGGTGAAACCGCTCATCGCGCTCGACCACCTGCGGCGTGGCGGCGAGCCGTCCGCGGCCGAACGGGCGCTGCTGGAACCGATGCTGCGCTCCAGCGACGACGACGCGGCGAGCGAGCTGTGGGACCGCGGCGGCCGGGAGCGGATCGTGCACCGCACCGTCGCCGAGATCGGCCTCACCGGGACCGAACCGCCGCGCGACCCGGACATGTGGGGCTACGTGGTGCTCACCGCCGCCGACGTGGTGCTGGCGCTGCGGCACCTGCGGACCGCCGGGAGCGCGGGCGATTTCGTGCTGGAGCAGCTGCGGCGGTTCACCCGGCACGGCACCGACGGCTTCGACCAGACCTTCGGCCTCCCCGCCGCCGGGGCCGAGGTGGACGCGCTCAAGCAGGGCTGGTCGGGCTTCGGGCTCGGGCCGAACGAGACGCCCCCCGAACCGGCGGCCGAACGGCGCAGGATCCCGGACGAGCGGATCGACCTGGAACACCCGGCGATGCACACCAGCGGCCTGGTGCGCCGCGGCGACCGGCTGCTGATCGTCGCCGTCTGCACGCTGCACCCGGCCGGAACCGGCTGGGACACCGCAGCGGAGACGATCACCGGGCTCACCCGGTCCCTCCTCGACTGACCGGATTCCCGGCTGCGGCGAGGGGAAGGGCGGAACGGTGGTGCCCGGCGAAGAGAGGGGGAGTACTCCGCCGGACACCCCGCGAGGTGTGACCGCCGGTCGGACCGCAACGACCGCGACGAGCACGCAGCCGAACCACACCGACAGCGAATCTAGCCGCGCAGCCGGCGGAAACGTCGTGCGCAGCCAGCATGATCGCACTTTCGAGTGGAAGATCCCGCCGGTTCAGCGCGCGGCCGAGCCGATCTCGTCCTGGGCGGGTGCCGCGGCCACGGCCCGCTGTTCGGCCCGCTCCTCGGCCCGTTCCTCGGCGGGCTTGGCGGCGACCGCCTCTTCGCTGACCCGCTCACCGCCGCGGCGGCGGAAGAACTGGAAGCCGGGGATGCCGACGATCGCGCGGCGCACGTCGTGGGTGACCTCGAGCAGCTCGTGGATCTCCGGGCCCACCTTGTCCAGGGTGCGCAGGATCGGCAGCACGTCGGACAGCACGTGCTCGGTGAGCACCGGCAGCTCGTCGACGAGGCGGATCGCCGCGTCGACCTCCTTCTGCGAGAGCTCGTCGACGAACAACTGCGCCATCGGGGCCGCTTTGCGCGCGAGCGGTTCGTAGGCGGCGAGCAGCTCGTCGGCCACCGCGGCGGTCCGCTGCACGTCGCGGACGGTGCTCGCGGCGGTGTCGCTGACGGCGCCCGCGGACTCGACGATGGTCTGGGCTTCGGCGGAGATGGTGCTCGCGGCTTCGACGGTGCGGCCTGCCGCGGCCGCCACGACCTTGGCTTCGCGCAGCACCTCGTCGACCTCGTCGACGGTGCGGCCGGTGCGGGCGAGGATCTCCTCGGCGCCGTCGACGACGGCGTTCACCCGGTGCAGCAGGGTCTCGACGCCGTCGACCAGACCCAGCACCCGGGCGGGAGCGGCGGCGACGGTGGTGGCGGACTCCACCGCCCAGCCGACCGTGGAGCGGGCCATTCCGAGGACGTCGCCGGGCGTGGGGATGCGGATCAACATGTCACCACTGTGCACGTGCCCGCACCTCGCCGACCACGGTGCGGGTCGGAACGAGGTGCGGGCACGGTGCGAATCGGGGCGAAACCGGTCAGCCGGTCACGGCGGCGTGGCCGGCGACCGCCACCGGGCTGGGCGCGGCGGGCAGCTCTGCGGGCGAGACCTGCTCGGGAGCGCTCGGCGCGGGTGCGGGCGCGGGAGCCGGGCCGGGGCCAGGCCCACCCGGTCCGGGGCCACCGGGGCCGGGCAGCTCGGGGAGCTCGCCGCAGTCGTCGCAGCCGCCGCAGTCGTTGTCGTCGCAGTCGCCACCGTGGCCGGGCTTCTCCGGCTTCTCGTGGTCCGGCTTGTGCGAGGGGTGGTCCCCGACCGGAGCGTTGTCGCAGCTGCCGGACTGCGGCGACAGGATGTCGACCACCGCGCCGACGACCGCGACGCTGTTACCGCACAGCTGAATCGGAGCGATGCTCGCGTCGTTGTCGTTGCCGACGTTGATCCCGTCGTTGTGCGCGCTGTCGGCGAACGCCGGAGCGCCTGCGAGCAACAAGCCAGCGGTCGCGGTGATCACACCGGCGAAGCGTGCTTTTTTGTGCACTGTCGCACTTCCTTCGTTTCGATTTCCGGGATTTCTGTGGTGGCCGGCTTTCCCGTGTTCGGTTCCGCCCGGCCGGTCGCGCCAGGACCGCGTTCGCCCTGCCGCCTTCCCGCCGCGTTCCGCTCCGCTGTTCGCGACTGCTAGTGCAGCAGCACGAGTGTTCCCAGCGGGAGCGTGCTCAGCAGCCGTAATGCATCCGGCGGCACTCGCACGCATCCGTCGCTGGCTGCTTCGCCGAACACGGCCGGGTCCGGCCAGCCGTGCAGTGCGACGGTTCCCGGTCCGCCTCCGTAGCTGTTGAACGTTTCGGAATGCGTACCGAGCGGAAGGATGATGGGGCTGAACTTGGTGACCGTTTCCTCGATCGCGGCCATCAGGTAGGTCCGGCCGCGGGGTGTCGGGGAGTCGGACGAGCCGACGCCGACGGTCCAGCTGCCGATGTTCCGGTCGCCTTCCCACACCACGAGCCGACGCGCGTCCACGTCGACGTCGACGTGGTACGGCGTGCGGGCCTGGGTGACGGGAGCGCCGTCGAGGTGGACCCAGCCGGTGCTGCTGTTGGGACGGGAGGGCAGCAGCACCTGGCCCCAGCCGCGGTTCCGGGCGATCAGCGGCACCCAGGTCGGGTTGCCGAGCTGGGTGGCGGGCAGCCGCGCGAAGGGGGTGCCGCCGGGCGCGTCGTGCACGGCCACGTCGTGCTCGATCCGCAGCACGACCCCGTCGGTGCCGACCTGCGGTGCGGGGTCGGCGGCGGCGCCCTCGAGGTCGCCGAAGGTGCTGGCCTCGGGGAGTCCGGTGAGGTCGATCCGGTCGGCCTGTCCGGCCGGTGCGGAGGCGGCGTGATCCGCTGCCGGAGCAGGTGGCAGCGCACCGCCCCCGCACCCGGCGAGCAACGCCGCGAGGCCACCGGCGAGCAGCGAGGATCGCGCGCGGCCGAGCACCCGGCGGCGTGCCGGGGCGCTCGGGGCGGATCGCGTTCGCGCAGTCATGGCTCGTCCTCGGTTCCTGGCCCGGTCGTTGCCGGGTGCGGCGATGCGGTGGGGGAATGCCGAAGGGCATTCGGAAGTTCGGTCCGATCGGGGGAGGTGCCGGATCACCGGGTACCGCCGATCAGGTGCCGGGCGGACGCTAACCCACCGCCTGGACCGCTCCAAACGGAAAGGTACGCACGTGCACGGTGGTGCCGTTGCGTCGAATTCGTTGCTGAGCAGCGGAAACCGGCGTTTCAGGTGGATCTGCCGGAAACGCCGAGAATTCGTTGTCCCACCATTGGGTACATAACTTCACCGTTTCGGGTGACCCATTTCGGGGGATTCGCGTGGGCCGGCGGCCCGCTGCCGGATGAGCTCGAACAGCGGTGTTCGGCCGATCCCGTGATCAGCGTCCTCCGTGTTCCGCCGGACCGCCACCGCTCGGCGGCGTGCGGCGCGAAATGCGAGGTGCAGCCCGGCTCGGCCGGACCCGGGCCCGACCTTCGCCGACAGGCCGCGCGGGCCACGGTCCCGGTCGACCCCGCCGGACCGTGCCGTCCGCGCGCCGTGGGATCACGGCCTGGAAATGCGTCGATCCCCGTCCGAGGACGGGGATCGAGGGTGCCGCGGAGGAAGTGGCGGGGTGCTCAGTCCACCCACGGTCCGTGCTGGACCTCGACCTGGCTCGGACCGTCGTAATCCGCGCCGTGGACGGGCTTGCAGTAGATGGCGTAGTAGTCATCAGGCGTGTTCGGGTCGTTCTGCATCTGCCTGACCTTGTCCAGGCAGGCGTCCGAGGTGGGGTAGACCGTCGGGAGCGTCTCGAGCTGTTCGGGGCCCGCCGACGCCACGCCGGTTCCCAGCAGGGAAGCACCTGCACCGGCCACGCAGAGAGCCGCTGTCGCCAGGGCCTTGCCGAATCGCATCTGAACTCCTCGTCGAGGTACGGGTGGAAAGCGAACGCATCGCCGGAACGCACGCTATTCGCGGGAAGAACGCACCGGCGCCGGCTCGCCCGCGCCGCCCGGGAAACCCCTCGGCGACCGTCCGGAGCCACCACCGATGCCGGCTGCACGGTCGGCAGCTCGTTGCCACCGACCAGCGAGGAACCGTTCGGCCGGCGGAACGATTCATCGAGCACCCGCACTCCGGGCATTGACGCCCTGGTCCGGCGGAGTGCGGGAGAACGTCGCTCCCGGGACCACGCACCGGCCCCGCGAGCACCGCCGACTCCCCACCGGCGCGCCCCACCCGCAACGCTCAGCGACGCCACACCCAGCAGTGCTCCGAAGCGCGCCCACCACGGACCGGAGCGAACCCACTCCGCGCAGCACGATGGCCTGCCCCATTCATGTCGACTGCGCGCACGGGAGGAATCAGCGGCGGATTTCGGTGCTCCGGATCAGCCGGGGTTCGACCCGGGCACCGGCGGTTCTGCAGCGACAGCCGCCGGATCCCCGCGAAAGATCCGAGCAGGACGCGACAGAGCCCGGCGGGGAAATCCTCGCCGGGCTCGGTTAGTGCTGGTCTTCGTTGCGGAAGCGGGGGGATTCGAACCCCCGGTCCCTCTCGGGACGCTCGCTTTCAAGGCGAGTGCATTCGGCCGCTCTGCCACGCTTCCAGGGCCGGAGCCTAGCCCGCTGGGGCGGTTCGGAGGACAGCGGGGAGGGGCCGAGCTCAGGCATCGGGGCGGTCGTGCAGGCGGGTGCGGAGGCGCTCGAAGACCGCTGCGAGGACCTGCTTCTCGGCGGGTTCCAGGAGGTCGATGAAGTGCTCGCGGACGCCTGCGACGTGGGTGGGCGCCGCGGTGCGCAGGACTTCGAGGCCGCGGTCGGTGAGGACGGCGAGGACGCCGCGGCCGTCTTCGAGGCAGTCGTTGCGGCGCACCAGGTCGGCGTTCTCCAACCGGCGGATCTGGTGCGAGATGCGGCTCTTCGAGTGCGCCACGTCGCGGGCCAGTTCGCTCATCCGCTGCTGCCTGCCGGGCTGTTCGGACAGCCGCACCAGGATCTCGTAGTCGGCGATGGACAGGTTGTGCGCGGCCTGCAGCTCCCGGTTCAGCCGGTGCTCCAGCAGTGCGCTGCCCTCGATGTACGAGCGCCACGCCACCATCTCGTCGTCGTCGAGCCAGCGGACCTGCTCTTCGCTCCCATCGATCACGCCCACCAGGTTAGTCCGCGGTCGGTGATCACCGGGGTGGATCGGCAGGACGGGCCGCCGGGCTCCCACCGCGGACCGCCTGCGCCGAACGGGTGCGGCGGCGCGGTGGCGGTGGACGGACCCGGGATTCCGAGTGCCGCAGCTGACGTCCCGAACGCAGCCGACGTGCGGACCCGATTCCGGCCGTGCCGCTGCCGGTTTGCCGAACGCACCTGATGTGCGGATCCGATTCGAACGCACCCGATGCGCGGACCCGATTCCGGCCGTGCCGCTGCCGGTTTGCCGAACGCACCCGATGTGCGGACCCGGTTCCGGTCCCCCGCCGCGTGCCTCCCGAACGCGCCGAGCGGTCGGACCCGAGTTCCGAGTGCCGCCGCGGGCTTCCTGAATGCACCGGACGTGCGGATTCGGGTTCCGGCGGCCGACTCCCGAACGCGCCGGGCGGCCCACCCGGTCCGGGCGGGCCGCTCGGCCGCCGGTCAGCGGACCGCGTGCTCCCCGAGAAGGGGGAGCGGTGCGGCCGCGGTGCGCTGGGCGGTGCGGCGCTGCGCGCCGTTGACGTTCTCGGTGCTCTGCGCGTACCGGCCGATGGTGTCGGCGAGCGCCTTCGAGTTCCGCTCCAGCGCCACCTTGTCCACATTGGACAGGTCGTCCTGCGGGGTGTGGTAGTTCGGGTCGAAGGTCCGGCCCGCGGTGCCGCCCCACTTCGCGGCCTGCTCCTCGGTCTTCGTGCCGTCGCCGCCGGTGAACAGCCCGCCCGCGGGGATGCCGTTCGCGATGAACTCGCCGTAGTCCGAGCGGCCGTCGAAGTCGGTGCCCTCGGCCTCGACACCCTGCTCCGCGAGCGCCGCGACCAGGTCCTGCTCGATGGCGCCGGAACCGTGCGGGCCGGGGCCCGCGCCGACGCCGTCCGAGTCGTCGCCGTCGTAGGCGAAGTACCCGGCGTTCGGGGAACCGATCATGTCGAAGTTCAGGTACAGCGCGATGTCCAGCTGCTGCTCGAACCCGAGGCTCTGCACGTACTTCGTCGATCCGACGAGGCCGGATTCCTCGGCGCCCCAGAACGCGAAGCGCACCGCGTTCTCCGCGCCGGGGTTCCCGCCGAGGGCCTCGGCGGTGGCGAGGAGCCCGGCGGTGCCGCTGCCGTTGTCGTTGATGCCCGCCCCTTCGGGAACGCTGTCCAGGTGAGCCCCGGCGACCACCACGTTGTCGGTGCGGCCGCTGCGGGTCTGGGCGATCACGTTGCGGGTGGTGATGTCCTCCAGCCTCGACTGCACGTCGAGGTGCACCGGCGCCCCGGCCTGCTCGGCGAGCCGCTGCCCGGTGGCCAGGTCCACGCCCGCGCTGGGGATCCGCGCGTCGGCCGGGTCGCCCAGGGTGCCGTTCAACGGGCCTTCGACGTTGTTGTAGACGATCGTGCCCGCGGCGCCGAGTTCCGCGGCGACCAGCTGCTTCTCCGCGAACGTGCAGGAGCCGCGCTGCACCAGCACCACCGAACCCGCCACGTCCGCCGGGTAGTCGGCCGCTTCGCAGCCTGGCGTGTCGTCGACGGCGGCGACGGTCAGCGGCGCGGTGATCCCGCCCGGCTGAGTCGCAGGGGAGTACTCCAGCGCACCGCCCTCGACGGGGGCTCCCGCCACGTCCAGCGCGAACGAGTCCAGGAAGAACGCCTGGTAATCGAACTCCGGGGTGGTGACGTCGAAACCGGCCGCGCGCAGCTTGCCCGCCACGTAGTCCACGCTGGCCTCGTAACCGGGCAGCCCGGAGGCGCGGTTCCCGTCGTGCGTGTCGGCGATGCGCTGCAGCGCGATCAGGTGCCGGTGCACCGCGTCCACCTCGACCCGGTCGCCCAGGTCGGTGGCGGCGGCGGAAGCAGGAGCGGCGGCGAGCAGCATCGCGGCGAAGGTGGCGAACGCGGCGGTCGCGCGGCGACCGGGTTTCACAGCACTCATGTTCTGTTGGCTCCCCAAGGTGAGTTCGTGACGATCAGCTTCGACAGCTCCCCCGACGGAGTCAAGAATGTCCGAATGGTGGTCCTGGCGGGCGTTTTTCCCGATATTGCCGGAGCGCGTGCAGGTATTACCGTCGGTGCCATGCATGCCATCGCGATCCGTGAACCGGGGAACCCGGAAGTGCTGGAGTGGACCGAGCAGCCCGATCCGCGGCCCGCGGCCGGCGAAGTGCTCGTGGAGGTCGCCGCCGCCGGGGTGAACCGGGCGGACCTCTCGCAGCGCCAGGGCAACTACCCGCCGCCGAAGGGCGCCAGCGAGATCCTCGGCCTGGAGTGCTCCGGCACCATCGCCGAGCTCGGCGACGGCGTCACCGGCTGGCAGGTCGGCGACCAGGTGTGCGCGCTGCTGTCCGGCGGCGGCTACGCCGAGCGCGTCGCGGTGCCCGCCGCGCAGTTGCTCCCGGTCCCGGACGGCGTCGACCTGGTCGACGCGGCCGGGCTGGTGGAGGTCGCGTGCACCGTGTGGTCGAACGTGGTCATGGAAGGCGGCCTCGCCGAGGGCGAGCTGCTGCTGGTGCACGGCGGCTCCGGCGGCATCGGCACCAGCGCCATCCAGATCGGCCGGGCGCTGGGCGCGCGGGTCGCGGCGACCGCGGGCGCGCCGGAGAGCATCGAGTTCTGCCGGGAGCTCGGTGCCGATCCGGTGATCAGCTACCGGGACGAGGACTTCGTGGAGGTCGTGAAGGGCCTCGGCGGGGCGGACGTGGTGCTGGACAACATGGGCGCCGCCTACCTGGACCGGAACCTCTCCGCGCTCGCCCCGGACGGGCACCTCGCCGTGATCGGCATGCAGGGCGGCCGCAAGGCCGAACTGGACCTGGGCAAGATGCTGGTGAAGCGGCTGCACATCTCGGTGCTGGGGCTGCGCGGGCGGCCGGTGGACGGCCCGACGGGGAAGGCGGCCATCGTCGCCGACGTGCGGGAGAAGCTGTGGCCGCTGGTCGCCGCCGGGAAGGTGCTGCCGATCGTGCACGACCGCGTCCCGCTGCCGGAAGCGGCCCGCGCGCACGCGCTGCTCGAAGCGGGCGGCGTGCACGGCAAGATCCTGCTCACCCGATCGTGACCAGGTGAGTGGCCCATTCGCCCAGCCTCACTGGGCGGGTGGGCCACTCACCTCGGTGCGGGGTCAGGTGAGGGCGGCTACTGCGCGGAGGAGCTGGTCCACCTCGTAGGTGTTGGTGTAGTGGGTGAGGCCTACGCGCACCGCGCCGCCGACCTCGCCGACGCCGAGCACCGCGAACACCCCGTGCGTCCCGGGATCGGCGAACGCGCAGACGCCCTGCTCGGCGAGGTGCTCGATCGCGTCCACGGCCTTCACCCCGTTCACGGTGAACGCCATCGACGGCACCCGGCGCATCGCGTCGCCGATGACCATCACGTTCCGCAGCCTGCGCAGCCCGCCGGTCAGGTTCGCCAGCAACCCCGCCTGGTAGGCCTTCACCGAGCTCAGCGAGGTCAGCAGCCGCTCCCGGCGCGGTCCCGCGGCGGCGTCGTCCAGCCCGGCCAGGTAGTCCACCGAGGACACCAGCCCGGCCAGCAGCGGGTAGGCGTGCGGACCGAGCTCCAGCCGGTCCGGGCCCCGCCAGCCGGGTTCCAGCGCCGCCGAGGGCAGCTGGTCGATCATCGCCGGATCGCGGAACACCAGCGCGCCGACCGGCGGCCCGCCCCACGCCGAGGCGTTCAGCGCGAGCACGTCCGCGCCCGTCGCGGTGATGTCCAGCGGCAGGAACGGGGCGGCGGCGGAGGCGTCGACGACGACCAGCGCGTCGTGCGCGGCGGCGATCTCGGCGATCTGGCGGACGTCCGGGCGGGTGCCGACGGCGCCGGAGGCGGCGGTCACCGCGACCACCTTGGTGCGCTCGTCGACCAGGTCCTGGTACTGCCAGGCGGGCAGCTCGCAGGTCTCGATGTCCACCTCGGCCCAGCGCACCTGGGTCCCGGAGCGCTGCGCGGCCCGCTGCCAGCACACCACGTTGGAGGGGTGGTCGAGCCGGGACACCACGACGCCGTCGCCGATCATCCAGCCGTCGCCGAGCCCGTCGGCGAGCCGTTGCAGCAGCACGGCGGAGTTCGGCCCGAGCACCACCCCGGCGGGGTCGGCACCCACGAGATCGGCCAGTGCGCGGCGGGCGGCGTCCACGATGGCCTCGGCGCGCTGCGATGCGGGGAAGATCCCGCCAGGTCCGGAGACGGGGGCGCGCAGCGCGGTGGACACCGCGGTCGCGACCTGCTCGGGAACCTGCATGCCCGCCGGGGCGTCCAGGTGCACCCAGCCGTCACCGAGCGCGGGGAACAGCCCGCGAACTGCAGCGACGTCGAACGCCATGGTCATACCGTACGGAGCGGGACCGGGCGGACGACCGCCGGGTGGTCTGATCCAGCGCGCCACGCGCACCCGGCGGCCCGGGACGCGTCAGGATGGTGGGCATGAACCAGAACGAGCAGGACCAGCAGCGCGAGATCTTCGTGGTGGGCGAGGGCACGCCGCTCGGCTCGGGCGGCGACCCGTCCGCGGAGGCGGTCGGGGAGCGGGAGAACGTCGGTGAGCTCGTCGAACAGCCCGCGAAGGTGATGCGCATCGGCACCATGATCAAGCAGTTGCTGGAGGAGGTGCGGGCGGCGCCGCTGGACGAGGCGAGCCGCAGCAGGCTCAAGGAGATCCACCAGTCCTCCATCCGCGAGCTGGAGGAAGGCCTCGCCCCGGAGCTGATCGAGGAGCTGGAGCGGCTGTCCCTCCCGTTCGCCCAGGAGTCCACGCCGTCCGAGTCGGAGCTGCGCATCGCGCAGGCGCAGCTGGTCGGCTGGCTGGAAGGCCTGTTCCACGGCCTGCAGACCGCGCTGTTCGCCCAGCAGATGGCCGCGCGGGCCCAGCTGGAGCAGATGCGGCGCGGCCTTCCCGCGGGCAGCGCGGGGGAGGGCGACGTGGGCCCGCAGTCGCGGGGAACCGGCCAGTACCTCTGATCGGAGCAGCGCCGCCGGGTGTCCGGTATGCCGAGAGTGATCGCGGCAGCGATGCCCTGTACTCGGTCGGGTGTGGCCGGTGGGTACTCTGACGCACCGTGCAGGCCACTAGCACGCAAGAGCGCCCTCCGGCCCCGCCCGAGACGTCCGCACGGACTTGGCGCAAGGCGTTCCAAGACATCGCGCAAGGTTTCCAGCAGCAGCAGCTCTGGGCTCATCTGGGCTGGCAGGACATCAAGCAGCGCTACCGCCGCTCGGTGATCGGCCCGCTCTGGATCACCATCGGCATGGGGATGACGGCGACCGCGCTCGGTCTGCTGTACTCCCAGCTCTTCGAGCAGGACATCAAGACCTTCCTGCCGTACCTGACGGTCGGGTTCATCGTCTGGAACTTCATCCTGGGGTGCCTGACCGAGGGCACCGAGGTCTTCATCTCCAACGAAGGCCTGATGAAGCAGCTACCGGCTCCGTTGAGCGTGCACGTGCTCCGGCTGGTCTGGCGCCAGGCGCTGCTGTTCGCCCACAACATGGTCGTCTACCTGGTGGTCCTCGCGATCTTCCAGATGCCGATCGGGTGGAGCGTGCTGCTGGCCTTCCCGGCGTTCCTGCTGCTCATGATCAACGGCGCGTGGGTGGCGCTGCTGTTCGGCGTCATCGCGACGCGGTTCCGCGACATCCCGCCGGTGATCAACAGCCTCACCACGCTGCTGTTCTTCATGACCCCGATCGTGTGGGACGCGAAGATCCTGGAGGAGAAGGGCATCGGGTGGCGGGCCAACCTGGCCGAGATCAACCCGCTCTACCACTACATCCAGATCATGCGCGACCCGCTGATCGGTGGCGACGAGAAGTTCTACCACTGGGGCATCGTCCTCGGCTGCACCGTCGTCGGCTGGCTGCTGGCGCTGCTCGTGCTGCGCAACTACCGCGCTCGCGTCACCTACTGGATCTGATCGGGGGTTCTGCACATGGTCAGCATCGACGTCTGGAATGCCGCGGTCGACTTCCCGATCTTCGACGCCAAGTCCCGCTCGCTGAAGAAGGCGGCGCTGGGACGGGCCGGCGGCAAGATCGGCACGGACAGCCGGGTTCCGATCATCGAGGCCCTGCACGACATCGACCTCTCGCTGCGCCACGGCGACCGGGTCGCGCTGGTCGGGCACAACGGCGCGGGCAAGTCCACCTTGCTGCGCCTGCTGTCCGGCATCTACGAGCCCACCCGGGGCAGCGCCCGCGTGGTGGGCAAGGTCGCGCCGGTCTTCGACCTCGGCGTCGGCATGGACCCGGAGATCTCCGGGTACGAGAACATCATCATCCGCGGGCTGTTCCTCGGCATGAACCGCAAGCAGATGGAAAAGCGGATGGACGACATCGCCGAGTTCACCGAACTCGGCGACTACCTCGGCATGCCGCTGCGCACCTACTCCACCGGCATGCGGGTGCGGCTCGCGCTGGGCGTGGTCACGTCCATCGACCCGGAGATCCTGATCCTCGACGAGGGCATCGGGGCCGTGGACACCGAGTTCCTGGACAAGGCGCGGGACCGGCTCAACGACCTGGTCAAGCGCTCCGGCATCCTGGTGTTCGCCTCGCACTCGGACGAGTTCCTGATGGAGCTGTGCACCACCGGGCTCTGGATGGAGAAGGGCGGCATCCGGGAGCACGGCTCGCTGCGCAGCGTCCTGACCTCCTACAAGGGCAAGGACCCGTTCGAGAACCTCAGCCCGGAAACCCTGGAGCGGATCGGTGAGTCCGCCCTGATCGAGAGCGACAAGGCGCCATGACGACCGACTCCGCCGAGCAGCCGCAACTCCCCGCCGACTCCGTCGTCGCGGTGATCGTCACCAGGCATCGCCGTGAGCTGCTCGCGGAGTCGCTCAAGGTGATCGCCACCCAGACCCGGGTGCCCGACCACCTGATCGTCGTGGACAACGGCCCCGACCAGCCCGCGCGGCAGGCCGTCGAGGACTGCCCGATCCCGTCGACGTACCTGCCCTCGCAGCGCAACCTCGGCGGTGCCGGTGGTTTCGCGCTGGGCATGCTGCACGCGCTGGCGCTCGGCGCGGAGTGGGTGTGGCTCGGCGACGACGACGGCAGGCCCGCCGACGACCACGCGCTGTCGACGCTGCTGGAAGTGGCGCGCACCCGGAAGCTCGCCGCCGTCTCGCCGGTCGTGGTGAACATCGACCACCCGGAGAAGCTGGCGTTCCCGCTGCGCCGCGGCCTCACCTGGAAGCGGCACCCGGAGGAGCTCGGCGCTCCCGGCGGTGACGCGGACTTCCTGCCCGGCATCGCGTCGTTCTTCAACGGCGCGCTGTTCCGCGCGGCCACGCTGGACGTGGTGGGCGTGCCGGACTACCGGCTGTTCTTCCGCGGTGACGAGGTGGAGCTGCACCGCCGGGTGGTGCGCTCGGGCCTGCCGTTCGGCACCTCGCTGAAGACGCGGTTCGTGCACCCGGACGGGTCGGACGAGTTCAAGCCGATGCTCGGTGGCCGGTTCCACGCGCAGGACCCGTCGGACGCGAACAAGCGCTACTACACCTACCGGAACCGCGGCTACCTGCTGTCGCAGCCGGGGATGCGCAAGATCGGGATGCTCGAGGTGCTGCGGTTCGGGCTGTACTTCGTCGGCCACCGCCGGGACCCGAAGGCGTTCCGGGAATGGCTGCGGCTGGTCCGGCAGGGCCGCCGGGAGCAGTTCTTCCGCCGCTGATCGGGGTCGCGCGCGTTCCGCCGTTCGGCGGAACGTGAATCTTTCTAGCGTATTTGCCGCTTGAGTGTCCACTGCGGTAGAAGTATGCTGTGGTCAACAAGAAGCTGAAGCCGGCCAAGGTGCTCAGCCTGGCGCGCCGCGCGGCTCGCGGCGCGAAGGCGACGATCAAGGAGATCCCCGGAAGGGGCAAGGGTTCGCACCGGATCTTCGCGGTCTACGACCGGGACGGTGTGGAAGTGGCCAGATTCGGTTTAACGGGGCACAACAAAGAGATCTCCTGGCATGTGCTGACGCATGTCGAGACAGGTTTGGCCCCCGTGTTCGGCGAGAAGTGGCTGGAGGACCGATGAGCGCAACGCAACGTGCCGGCGACTACCGAGTGGACGTGAGCCGGGAGTCCTCGGGCTGGGTCGCGGTGGTCCGCGGACTGCCCGCCGGGGCGACCGAGGTCGACCACTTCGACGAGCTCGACGTCGAAGTGCGGGACCTCATCGCCGGTCTCGCCGACCGGGAACCGGACTCCTTCGACCTCTCCTGGCACTACCGCCAGGGCGACGTCGAGTACACCCGCCCGGTCGAGGAGCTGGTCCACTGGCGCGAGCAGTCCCGGCAGGCCGCGGAGAACGCCGAACGCGCCCGCCTGGAGATCATCACGACGCTGCGGGCGGCGGGGTTGAGCCAGCGCGTCATCGCCGAGGTGATCGGCACCTCGCACCAGCGCGTGGCGCAACTGCTGGCGGAGGCGTCCTGAACGTCCCCGGCGCCCGGGTCACCGGGCGGTCACCGGCGGATCACGGGACGCTGAGAGCGACCTGAGAATCACTCGATCGGTACTGCTCATGGAGCCGGGGAAGATCTCGATCGGAACCGCACCGAACGCGCCGGACGTCCCCGGACCAGCGACTACTATTCTCCTGGCGTGCGTAAGGGGCAGGAAGACAGCAGTCGCAAGGACGACCCATCGGAGTCGTCCGAGGATCGACCGGCGGACTCTCCGGCACGCCCGGCGGCGAACCGGCGCGACCCGTCCGCGAAGCAGCTGAGGTGGTTCGCCTCCGTGCTCGGACTGCTCGGCGCGGTCCTGGCCATCGCGGTCCCCTTCCTGCCGGTCGAGCACGACGTCAACACGTTGAGATGGCCCACCGCGCAGGGCACCGAATCGGTGTCCGCGCCGCTGGTGAGCTTCGAACCGCTGTGGATGAACGCGACCGTGCCGTGCACCTCGATCCGCAGCCTCGACGCGCGCACCCAGGGTCCGGCGAACCTGCTGAGCACGAACCCGCCGGACTCCGACTACGGCAACCTCACCGGGATGACCCTGCAGGTCGACAACGGCCAGGTGACGCTGCTGTCGAAGGGGCAGCAGATCAGCACGATGCCGCTGCCGCCGGGGGACTGCGCCATCACGGTGCGCTCGGACGCGGTGGGCACCAAGGTCGAGCTCGGTGACGAGAAGCTGGCGAACATGCGCGGCGACCAGCGCCCGCAGCTGACCGGCATCTTCTCCGACCTGGACGAGAACGCCGACGACATCCGGGGCCTGTCCTTCGAAGCCCGCATCGACAACCGCTACGAGAGCAGCGCGACCCCGATCAAGATCGCGGTGATCGTGCTGGCGCTGGCGGCGTTCGTCGGTTCGGTGGTGTGCCTGCGCCGCCTGGACGTGCGGGCGGGCCGCCGTCCGCCGCGCTGGGCGCCGCTGGGCTGGTGGAAGCCGACGCTGCGGGACCTGGCGGTGTTCGGATCGCTGGTCGTGTGGTGGATCGCGGGCGCGATGACCTCCGACGACGGCTACATCCTCACCATCGCGCGGGCGCGGGAGAGCGCCGGCTACATCAGCAACTACTACCGCTGGTTCGCGGTGCCGGAGGCGCCGTTCGGCTGGTTCTACGAGCTGTACTCGGTGTGGGTGCAGGTGTCCACGGCGACGCCGTGGGTGCGGCTGCCCGCGCTGCTGATGGGCTCGGTCAGCTGGCTGCTGATCAGCCGCGAGGTGCTGCCCCGGCTCGGCCAGCAGGTGCGGCGCAGCAACGCGGCCGGATGGGCCGCGGCCGCGGTGTTCCTCGCGTTCTGGCTGCCCTACAACAACGGGCTGCGGGCCGAGCCGGTGATCGCGCTGTTCTCGCTGCTGGCGCTGTGCGCGGTGGAGCGGGCGGTGGCCACCGGCCGGTTGATGCCCGCCGCGCTCGGCCTGGTGGTGGCGGCGCTGGCGCTCGGCGCCGGTCCGCACGGGCTGGTGGCGGTGCTGCCGTACGTGGCGGCGCTGAAGCCGCTGCTGCGGCTGGTGCGGCAGCGCGCCAAGGACTACGGCTGGTTGCCGGTGCTGGCGCCGATCGCGGCCTGCGGGTTCGTGATCCTCACCGCGGTGTTCGCGGACCAGACGTGGGGTTCGGTCATGGACGCCACCGAGCTGCGCACCGAGCTCGGGCCGAGCGAGGACTGGTACCAGGAGCTCAACCGCTACAACCTGCTGTTCAGCCCTACCCCGGACGGTTCGCTGGTGCGCCGGTTCCCGGTGCTGCTGGTGATGCTGTGCCTGGCGACCTGCGCGGTGATGCTGCTGCGCCGGGGCCGCATTCGCGGTGCCGCGCTCGGCCCGAGCCGCCGCCTGCTGGCGGTCGCGGCGCTGTCCTTCGTCGCGCTGGCGCTGACCCCCACCAAGTGGTCGCACCACTTCGGGATCTTCGCGGCGGTCGGCGGTGCGTTGGCGGCGTTGACGGCGCTGGCGACGAGCAGCACGGTGCTGCGGTCCCGGCGGAACCGGGCGGCGTTCTTCGCCGGCCTGATGGTGATCTGCGCGTTCGCCGCGACCGGCCCGAACGCCTGGTGGTACGTGTCCGGCTGGGGCGTGCCGTGGTTCGACAAGCCGCCGTCGATCAAGGGGCACGACGCGAGCACGCTGCTGCTGGGCATCGCCGCCATCGCGGGCATCGTCGCGTTCGTCGAGCACCTGCGGCTGGACGAGAAGAACCCGAAGCTCGTGGAGCTCCCGGACAAGACCGGGATGGAGAAGCGCAGCCGCGCCCTGCGGCTGGGCACCGCCCCGCTGGCGATCATCTGCGCGCTGCTGGTGCTGGGCGAGCTGGCGACCTTCGGCAAGGTCATCCAGAAGCAGGCGGGCAGCTACAGCCTGGGCATGGACAACGTCAAGCAGCTGGCCGGGTCCAGCTGCGGCCTGTCCGACTACGTCTACGTGGAGACCGATCCGAAGGCGGGCATGCTGCCGGTGTCCGGCGCCCAGCCGGGCACGCCGTCCCCGGACTTCGAGGTGCCCAAGCGCGCCCAGGACAAGGAGGACGCCCGCCAGTACCTGGGCGCGAAGATGGAGGGCTTCCGCCGCCCGGGCCTGCCCGTCGGGGACGGTTCGGACCCGGAGGAACCGGACTGGCGCCCGCCGCACCAGTTCGGCGACGACACCGCCCCGGTGTGGGGCAGCTACGACGAGGCGGGCACCGGCACCGGCGAGCTGCGCACCCAGTGGTACGACCTGCCGGAGCGCGCGGCGACCGGCGAGGTCCCGGTGGTGCTGAGCCTGGCCGGTTCGGAGTCCGGGGCGAACGCGCTGGTCCTCGAGTTCGGCCGGGACACCCCGCAGGGCTTCGAGATGATGCATCGCCAGTTCGTCGGCCAGGGCCCGGGACCGTCGTGGCGGGACTACCGCTACACGGTCGGCGGCGACGCCGAGGGCGCCACCAAGATGCGGGTCGTCGCGATCGACCAGGCGGTGTCGCCGAACGGCTGGCTGGCGGTGAGCGCCCCGCGCGCGCCGCAGCTGTCGAACATGACCGACGTGGTCGGCGACGCCCCCACGTTCGTGGAGTGGACGGCGGCGCTGGTGCACCCGTGCCTGAAGATCTCCGGCATCAGCGGCGGCGTCGCCGAGATGCCGCGGTTCCGGGTGTCGGCGGGCGCCGAGGTCCGGGACATCGGCGCGGGCTGGTCCTCGCCGGACGCGGGCGGCCCGTTCGGCTGGATGAACGTGAGCTCCAGCGTGCGGGAGCTGCCGACCTACATGCGCGGGGACCTGAACCGGGACTGGGGTTCGCTGTACGAGGTGGACCCGTACGAGCCGGACGCGCTGCCCGCGCAGGCGGCCATGGAGGTGCACTCCGAGACGCACTCCGGCCTGTGGTCACCGGGGCCGCTGACGAAGACGGTCCAGCTGCCGGGCGACGTGCCCAGCTCCGACGACCGCAACGACGTCAAGCAGCTCGGCGGTGACGACGACCAGCAGTGAGGAGCCCGTCCGGAACGGCCCGCGCCGCGGGTCGTTCCGGCGGACCCCGAGCCCGAGCGACGACGGCCCGCCCCGCCGATCTCCGGTGGGGCGGGCCGTTCCTCGTGTCCGCCCAGGGTGAAAAAGCCTGGTGGCGCGTCCGCCCAGGGTGAAAGCGGCTGTCGCCGGAGCCCGCGCGGTGGTGCGCTGGGGCCATGAGCGAAAAACGACCTGGATTGGTCCTGCACCTGGCCGGCGTGTCCCAGCCCCTGCACATCGCGTTGGACGCGACCGAGGCCGAGACGCTGGACGGGCGCCTGGCGGAGCTGATGGGCTCCGGCGGCACGACGCTGCTGACGACGGCGGACGGCGGCAAGTTCGCGGTGAACTTCGCGCACGTCGCGACCGCGCACGTGGAGAGCTCCCGTTCGGACAGCAACGCCTACGGCGCGCCGAACCGGCCCACCGGGTTCAGCCGCTGACGGGCCGGTGCCGGGTCAGTCGCGGAAGACGACCCACTTCAGCATCACGAAGTTGATCAGGGTGCCGAGGCCCTGGGCGATGACCCAGAACAGCCCGAACTGCCACGCCTCGTGCGCCTCGAAGATCCGGCACAGCAGCTCGTTCGAGCCCATGTTCACGAAGAACGTCGTCGTGTAGACGATCGCGAACGCCCCGGCCTTGGCCGTGGAGTTGCCGGTGCTCGCCCCGCTGAAGGTGAACTTCCGGTTGATCAGGTACGAGGCGGTGGTGCCGAGGATGAAGGAGATCGACTTCGACAACCAGGTCGGCCAGCCCAGCACGCCCAGCAGCACCGAGTACGTGCCCGCGTCGATCAGCGCGCAGAACCCGCCGATGGCCACGAAGCGGAAGAGTTGCTGGAACAGCCCGAGCTTCTTGATCTCGGTGTCTGCACCGGATTCGGCCACGGCCACTGGTTCACCCCAAGTGTCGGCAACGAGCGTCGGTACGGCTGGCCCGGAGGCGGACGACCACAAGTCGCCCCGAAAAGTGTAGCGGCGAAGCTCTGCACCGTCGGGGACACCTGTGCTAGGCCGCCGCTACCCGCCCGTACCCGGGGGCGCGGCGCGGATAGACTCGGCTGGGTGGGATCGGTACAGCACGAACACGCGACCAGCCAGCGGTTGACCGGCTGGGGGCGCACGGCGCCGACCTCGGCTCAGGTCGTGAGCACCCCGGACGTCGACGTGATCGCGAGAGCGGTCCGCGAGGCGGGTGCGCGCGGCGTCATCGCCCGCGGCCTCGGCCGCAGCTACGGCGACCCGTCGCAGAACGCCGGTGGCACCGTCATCGACATGACCGCGCTGAACCGCGTGCACCAGGTGGACGCGGACGAGGCGACGGTCGTGGTGGACGCCGGTGTCTCGCTGGACGTGCTGATGCGCCGCCTGCTGCCGTACGGCCTGTGGATCCCGGTGCTGCCGGGCACCCGCCAG
Organism: Saccharopolyspora sp. MMCC62; assembly: GCF_057736575.1. Lineage (NCBI taxonomy): Bacteria > Bacillati > Actinomycetota > Actinomycetes > Pseudonocardiales > Pseudonocardiaceae > Saccharopolyspora > Saccharopolyspora sp. MMCC62. Next base: position 34,495 of record NZ_JBYKCM010000004.1, read on the forward strand.
GTCACCGTCGGCGGCGCCATCGGTTCCGACATCCACGGCAAGAACCACCACTCGCAAGGTTCGTTCGGCAGCCACGTGCTGTCGCTGGACCTGCTCACCGCCGACGGTTCGGTGCGCACCCTGTCGCCGCAGGGCGCCGGTGCCGAGCTGTTCTGGGCGACGGTCGGCGGCATGGGGCTGACCGGGATCATCCTGAAGGCGACCATCCGGCTCAAGCGCGTCGAAACGGCGTACTTCCTGGTCGACAACGTGCAGACGAAGAACCTCGACGAGCTGATCGAGCACTTCACCGACGGCTCCGACGGCAACTACATCTACTCCGTGGCCTGGTTCGACTCGCTGGCGCGTGGCGAGAACCTGGGCCGCGCGCTGTTGACCAGGGGGAACTCCGCGACGCTGGAGGACCTGCCGAAGAAGCTGCGCAAGGACCCGTTGAAGTTCAACGCCCCGCAGCTGATGACCGCTCCGCCGATCTTCCCGAACGGGCTGGTGAACAAGTACACGATCACCACCTTCAACGAGGTCTGGTACCGCAAGGCGCCGACCAGGTTCGGGATGGTGCAGAACATCACCCAGTTCTTCCACCCGCTCGACCTGGTCGGCGAGTGGAACCGGGTGTACGGGCCGAACGGGTTCCTCCAGTACCAGTTCATGGTGCCGTTCGGCCAGGAGGACATGTTCCGCCGCTCCATCGACAAGATCAGCGCGAGCGGGCACGTGTCGTTCCTGAACGTGCTCAAGACCTTCGGCGCGGGCAACGAGGCCCCGATGTCGTTCCCCAGCGAGGGCTGGACGCTGACCGTCGACATCCCGATCACGGCGGGCCTGGACCGGCTGTGCCGGGAGCTCGACGAGCTGGTGCTCGACGCGGGCGGGCGGCTCTACCTCGCCAAGGAGTCGCGGACGACGGCGGAGATGATCGAGCGGATGTACCCGCGCATCCACGAGTGGCGCAAGATCCGCGCCTCGGTCGACCCCGAGGGCGTGTTCCATTCCGACCTGTCCCGGAGGTTGAGCCTGTGACCGGAGCGTTGCAGAACCGGAAGCTGATGGGCTGGGCGCGCACCGCGCCGACCCACGCCCAGGTGCTGAGCACCCCTGACGTCGACGCGATCGCCCGCGCGGTCCGCGAGGCCGATGAGCGCGGCGTCATCGCCCGCGGCCTCGGCCGCAGCTACGGCGACGTGTCGCAGAACGCGGGCGGCACCGTCGTCGACATGACCGCGCTGAACCGCATCCACGACATCGACCCGGACGGCGCCGTGGTCGACGTGGACGCCGGCGTGAGCCTGGACCAGCTGATGAAGGCGGCGCTGCCGCACGGCCTGTGGGTCCCGGTGCTGCCGGGCACCCGCCAGGTCACCATCGGCGGGGCCATCGGGTGCGACATCCACGGCAAGAACCACCACTCGCACGGCAGCTTCGGCAACCACGTGCTGTCGATGGACCTGCTCACCGCCGACGGCGAGGTCCGCACCCTGACCCCGGACGGGGAGGGCTCGGACCTGTTCTGGGCGACGGTGGGCGGAGTCGGCCTGACCGGCATCGTGCTGCGCGCCAAGGTGAAGATGAAGCGCACCGAGAGCGCGTACTTCATCGTCGACGCCGACCGCACGAAGGACCTGGACGAGACGCTGGAGCTGTTCTCCAACGGCTCCGACATGAACTACGACTACTCGATGGCGTGGTTCGACGCGATCTCCACCGGCCCGAAGCTGGGCCGCTCGGCGTTCTCCCGCGGCTCGCTGGCCAAGCTCGACGAGCTGCCGCCGAAGCTGCGCGCCGACCCGCTGAAGTTCGACGCCCCGCAGCTGCTGACCTTCCCGGACGTGTTCCCGAACGGGCTGGCCAACAAGCTGACGTTCAGCACGCTCAGCGAGGTCTGGTACCGCAAGACGCCGAAGGCGGGCCGCGGCCAGGTGCAGAACCTGACGGCCTTCTACCACCCGCTGGACATGTTCGGCGAGTGGAACCGCGCCTACGGTTCCAAGGGCTTCCTGCAGTACCAGTTCATCCTGCCGTTCGACCAGCACGAGGCGCTGCGCACGCTGGTGAAGCGCATCGCCGAGTCCGGCCACGTGTCGTTCCTCAACGTGCTCAAGCGGATGGGCGACAGCAGCCGCGCGCCGCTGTCGTTCGCGATGCCGGGCTGGACGATCACCGTCGACTTCCCGATCAAGGACGGGCTGAGCCGGTTCTGCCAGGAGCTGGACGAGCTGGTGCTCGGCGCGGGCGGGCGCCTGTACTTCGCGAAGGACTCGCGGACCACGCCCGAGATGATCCAGCAGATGTATCCCCGCCTGGACGAGTGGCGCAAGGTCCGCGCCGCCGTCGACCCGCAAGGAATCTTCCACTCCGATCTGTCCCGAAGGTTGGCCCTGTGATCGACGCCGTTGGAAACCCGCAGTCCCTGTTCATCCTCGGTGGTACGTCCGACATCGCGTTGGCGACCGCGGAGCAGTACGCGAACCAGCGCCCGCTGCGGATCGTGCTGGCCGCGCGCCCGGAGGAGGCCGACCTCGTCGCTGCCGCCGCGGAGCGGCTGCGCAAGACCGGCAGCACGGTCAGCACCATCGAGTTCGAGGCCACCGACCCGGAAACGCACGGCGACGTGGTCGAGAAGGCCTTCGCCGACGGCGACATCGACGTCACCCTGGTCGCCTTCGGCGTGCAGCTCGACAACGAGAAGTGCTGGACCGACCCGGCCGCCGCACGGCTGACCGGTGAGGTCAACTACCTGGCGCCGATGTCGCTGGGCGTGCACCTGTCGAACAAGCTGCGCAAGCAGGGCCACGGGCACCTGGTGATGATGGCGTCGCCGGCCGGTGAGCGTGCCCGCCGGACGAACTTCGTCTACGGCTCCGCCAAGGGCGGCATCGACCTGTTCTACTCCGGCCTGACCTACGCCCTGGAGGGCTCGGGCGTGAAGGTCACGGTCGTGCGCCCGAACTTCGTGAAGACGAAGCTCACCGCGGGCATGAAGCCGGCCCCGATGGCGCAGACGCCGGAGCAGGTCGGCGCGGCGATCATCGACGCCGTCCGCAAGGGCAAGGAGTCCATCTGGGTTCCGGGCCAGATGCGCTGGGTGATGGTCGTGCTGCGGCACCTGCCGCGGGCGATCTTCCGCAAGCTGTCGTTCTGATCTCGACCGCACGAAGGGCCGCCGGGTGCACCGGCGGCCCTTCGTCGTGTTCGGGCGTGGTTCCGGCGGAGCTCGTCCCGCGGGATCACGCGAGCGGTCCGCGTTCACCCGGCTTCGCGGCGGCCGGGCGGCACCGGCCCACCCCCGCGGGCCGGTGCCGCCGGTCAGCGGGCGCGCAGCGGGAGCTTCCGGACCCCGGTCATGTTCGGGTTGGGCTGGAACTCCGGCGGATCGGCCGGGTCGGTGGCGAGGACGGGGAACCGGTCGAACAGCTTGCCGAGCGCGACGCGCCCTTCGAGCCGAGCCAGCGGCGCGCCGACGCAGAAGTGGATGCCGCGCCCGAAGCCGAGGTGCGGATTGGGGTTGCGGGTCGGGTCGAAGACGTCCGGTTTCGAGAACCGCCGCGGATCCCGGTTCGCGGCGGCGGCCCACACCATCAGCAGCTGATCGGCGGGAATGCGCTGACCGCCGAGCTCGGCCTCGGTGCTGGTGACCCGCCCGAGCGTGGCGAACGGGCTGAGGAACCGCAGCGATTCCTCGATTACGGCGGGCAGCGAGGACCGCTCGGCGCGGGCGCGGGCCTGGTGCTCGGGGTGGGCGTCGAGGCAGAGCACGGTGTTGCCCAGCAGCATCGTGGTCGTGATGTGCCCGGCGATGAGCAGCACGTTCGCGAAGTTGACGACTTCCGCGCGGGTGAGCCGCTCGCCGTCCACCTCGGCTTCGACGAGCTTGCTGAGCAGGTCCTCGCGCGGGTGCGCGCGGCGTTCGTCGACGTGCCCGCCCAAGTACTCGGTCAGGTTGCGGACCTGGGCGAGCACCGCGTCGAGCTCGCGCTGCTGCTCCGGCGTCTGCTCCTTGAGCGACAGCGTCGCGTCGCGGGTGAACATCGCGTCCACCCACTCCTTGAACAGCCCGCGGTCGCTCGCGGGCACGCCCAGCAGCTCGGCGATGACGATCACCGGCAACGGGTAGGCGAGGTCGGCGACGAGCTCCAGCCGGTCCGCGCCGTCGACGGCGTCGAGCAGTTCGTCGGTGAGTCCGGCGATGCGTGGTTCGAGCCCGGCGACGACCTTCGGGGTGAAGGCGTGGCTGACGAGCTTGCGCAGCTTCTCGTGCTCCGGCGGGTCCATCCGCACCAGGTTGCCGTCGGCGAACTCGTCGCCCTGCGGGAACAACCTGCTGGTGTCGGAGGAGAACGTCGCCGGGTCGCTGAGCAGCTGGACGGCTTCCGGGTGCCCGTAGACGTTCCACAGCCCGGTCGCCTCGTCGTGCTGCACGGGGCCGTCGGGCCGTTCGCCGTGCAGCCAGAACCGCGACGTCGGTAATCCCCAGTTCTCGATCGCGGTCATGATGTCCCCTCCATCAAGCGTCGACGGGTATCACCGGGAGGCGTTCGCCGCGTCCAACGCGTCGAAGAGCTCCCGGTAGTCGGTGATCAGTTCGGTGAGCAGCGCGTCGATCCGGTCCGCGACCGCGCGCACCACGGCCGGGTCCGGTCGTTCCGGCGGTTCGAAGGCGTACCGGATGGTGTGGGCGAGGGCGTCGGCCTTGAGCTCCCGGTCGATGCCGGAGACCGCGGGCTTGTAGTCGTCGGCCAGGAAGAACCCGAGCGCGGCGGCGTTGAGCGTGTAGGCGAGGTCGGGCACGTCCGCGCGCAGCAGCCCGGACTCGGCGAGCACCGAGTAGAAGCGCTCGTTGGTCTCCTGCATCCGATCGGAGTCGGCGCGCTCCCGGAGCGCCCCCAGCACCTCGGTGTCGCCGGTGACCAGCGCCAGCGCCAGCGGCCGGCGGAAGGTCACGAGGTAGGCCAGCCGCAGCAACCGGTGCGGGCGGACCTCGTCCGGGTCGGCGCGCAGCGCCCCCAGCACGTCCTCGACCAGGGCGACCGACTCGCGGACCAGCAGGCTCTGGAACAGCGCGACCTTGGTCTTCCAGTGCAGGTAGACGGTGCCCTTCCCGACGCCGGCCTGGCGGGCGACGTCGTCGATGGTCACCTTCCGGTAGCCGTGGCGCAGCAGCAGTTCCCCTGCGGCGTCGAGGATCCGGTCGGCTCGGGCGGTGTCGCGGGGCACTGGTGTCCTCTCCTCCGCCGGGCGCGGCGGTGCGGTCTCGTGACTTCGTGACCGGATTCGCAGATCTGGTCACGAAGTCACGCTAGACCTGCTGGGAGCCGGCGGGCAAGCCTCTTCACGGGACTGCGGAGCGCCACCGGCGGCTCGGCGTCGCGCCCCTCGCGGGACGGGGTCGGCCCACTTCCGAGCCACCCGGAGGCGGTCAGGACGTGCGCAGCGGGAGCCGCTCCACCCCGGTCAAGCTCGGATGCCGGCGGAACCGCGGCGGATCCTCCGGGACGGTGCCGAGGGCCGGGAACCGGTCGAGCAGCTGACCGAGCACCACCTCGCCCTCCAACCGGGCCAGCGGGGCGCCGAGGCAGGAGTGGACGCCCCGGCCGAAACCGAGGTGCGGATTCGGGTCGCGGGTCGGATCGAACACGTCCGGGTCCGGGAACCGCCGCGGATCGCGGTTGGCTCCTGCATCTGGGGCTGCAGCCTGCTCGTGTTCGACGAATAGGACCGCGGATCGCCGAGCACGCTCACCGCCTCCGCGTGGCCGTACACGTGCGCGCCGTCGGTGTCGGGGTCGCGCTGGACGGCGGTCGCCGGTCGTTCGCCGCGCAACCAGAACTGCGATTCCGGCGGTCCCCAACGCTCGCTCGTGATCATGAATCGTCCCCCGTGGTGGTCGAAGAGCCGTACCGCTTCCCGTTCCAGCGGTACGGAGCCGGCTCAGCCCCGTCGAGCGATTTCGCTGAGAGCCTTCGACCGCGTGCTCCGTGCGGTGGGGCGCCGGCGCCCCGCGTGTGTCGGCGACGGTGCGTCACGGCTGCGGGCCCAACGCCGCCCCTCGTCACCCGAAAGTGCAGACCCGTAGTGGCTGACCTGCCTGGACGGTCTTGACCGGCGCGCGTTCACCCCGCAGGAGGACTAGCTTCGAGTGTCACCTGAGACGTCGCCAGAAGGGAGCTGTCATGGGACTCGGCAGCCTCAAGGACAAGCTGTTGAACATGGGCAAGCAGCACAGCGACAAGGTCGAACAGGGCATCGACAAGGGAAGTGATGCGGTCAAGAAGAAGTTCGGCCACGAGCAGCAGATCGACCAGGCAGCCGAGAAGGGCAAGGACTACTTCCGCAACGAGGGCTCAGGGCCGCAGCAGTAGTTCGCGCTCCGCTGCGCGGCCGAAGCCGAACCGGAGGGACCTGGCGAGGGTGGTCCCGCCCGCGTGGTGGCCGGCAGCGCCCCGGAGAGGGGCCGCCCCGCACGCGCGCGGGGCGGCCCCTCTCCCTCGTCCGGGGCCGTTCCCGAGGACGGGATTCCCGGGGACGGGAACGGCCCGCGCGGAAGTCACGCCCGCACAGCGATCGCCAGGCCCTGCCCGACGCCCACCGAGGCCGCCGCGATGCCCAGCCCGCCGCCCCGGTGCCGCAGGTGGCGGCACAGGTCCAGCACGATCCGCGGCATCGACGCCCCCAGCGGATGCCCGTAGGCGAGCGCACCGCCGTGCACGTTCACCCGCTCCCGGTCCACGCCGGGCAGGTGCTCCAGAACCGCCAGCACCACCGCCGCGAAGGTCTCGTTGATCTCCCACAGGTCCACGTCGGCCGCGGTCCTGCCGAGCTTGCGCAGCAGCGCGCGGATCGCGGGCACCGCGGACAGCGCGAAGTGGTGCGGTTCCGTCCCGGTGCTCGCCGACCCCACCAGCTCGCCCCACGGCCGCAGGCCGAGCCGCTCGGCCTGCGCCTCGGTGCCGATCAGCGCGGCCAGCGCCCCGTCCGACAGCGGCGCCGAATTCCCCACCGTCACCGGCCCGTCCGGGGAGAACGCGGAGTCGAGCCTGCCGAGCTTGCGCAGGTCGGTGTCCGGCCGCACCGACTCGTCGCGGCGCACCACCTCCCCGTCGGGCGCGGTCACCGGGAACGCGAACCCGTCGTGCAGGCCCGCGTCCCACGCGGCCGCCGCCCGCCGGTGCGAGCGCAGCGCGCACTCGTCCAGCTGGTGGCGGGTGATGCTGAGGTCCAGCGCGGTCCGCTCCGCGGCGTGCCCGAGCGGCACCGTCCACGCCGACGGCATCCGCGGGTTCACCAGCCGCCAGCCCGCCGCGGTGGACGCCGCCTCCATCCGGTCCGGCATGGCGCGGTCGGCGCGCGGCACCACGAACGGCGCGCGGCTCATGCCCTCCACCCCGCCCGCGACGAGCAGTTCGGCCTCGTCGGCCTTGACGGCCCGCGCCGCCTGCACGAGCGCCTCACCGCCGGAGGCGCACAGCCGGTTGACGGTGACGCCGGGGACGGTGGCGGGCAGGCCTGCGAGCAGCGCCGCCATCCGCGCCACGTTCCGGTTCTCCTCGCCTGCACCGTTGGTGTTGCCGAACAGCACGTCCTCGATGCGCGCCGGGTCGAGCAGCCCGCTGCCGCCCGGCCCGTGCCTGCGCAGCAGTTCGGTCAGCGGCAGGGCGGCGAGGTCGTCGACGCGGATCCCGGACAGCGCTCCCCGGTAGCGTCCGAACGGGGTGCGGGCGGCGTCGAGGACGTAGGCGCGGGCCATGCCTCCATGCTGGCCGAACCGGCGGTGCCGGTGGAAGGTCCGGGCGTGGTTGCTGTCAGGTCGCTGGGAGTTCCACGGTGGCGGACTTCTCGCCGAGCGCGGTGATGCGCCCGCCCCGCGCGCCGAGCTCCCGCAGCTTCCGCAGGTCGCGGTCCCCGCGCAGCGCCACCTCGTCGGTGGTCCGGTCGGGGTCGCCGATCCGCTCCAGCTCGCCGCGCGCCGCGAAGCCCGCGTCGACGGTGCTCTTCAACGCCCCGGTGGAGGCCAGCGAGCCGCGCGCGGCGCCGAGGCGGCCGAGCGCGTCGTCCACCGCGTCCAGCAGCGCCACCCGGTTGCCCTCGGTCATGGCCCGCACCAGCTCCGGGTCGGACGCGGCGACCCGGGTGGCGTCCCGGAACGACCCGGCGGCCAGCGACAGCGCGAGCGGCCCGCCGTCCGCGCCGACGGCGGCGAGCACGTTCGCGAACACGTGCGGCAGGTGCGAGATGCGGGCGACGGCGTCGTCGTGCTCGGCGGCCGAGGTGGCGACGACGTGCGCACCGCAGTCCAGCGCCAGTTCGGCCGCGTCCCGCCACGCCTCCAGCGCGGTGCCCTCCTCGACGACGACCGCCCACGGCGCGCCGCGGAACAGCTCGGCCGACCCGGCGGCCCAGCCGGAGGACGCGGTGCCCGCCATCGGGTGGCCGCCCGCGTAGCGCGCGCCGGGCAGCAGGCCGCGCACCTCGGCGTCCACCGGGTCCTTCACGCTGACCACGTCGGTGAGCCGGACCTCCGGCGCGTGCCAGGCGATGTCGCGCAGCACGGCGCGCACCGCGGTCAGCGGGGTGGCGACGACGACGAGGGCGTCCTGCTCGGCGGCGAGCCGCAGCGCCTCCTCGGTGCTCTCCACCCGGTGCCCGTCACCGCGGGCCCCGGCGGCGTCGTCGTCCCCCGCGGTGGCGCCCCAGGCGGGGCGTCCGGCGGCGGTGGCGGCGCGCAGCACCGAGCCACCGATCAATCCCAGTCCGATCACGCACACGGCACGCATGCGTCCATCCTGCCCGACCCCGCGGCGACCCAGCGCCACCCGGTCGTGCGGTTGTGCACCCCCGTTCGCGGTGCCGAAGGTCACGAGCGCGCAATAGTGCTTTCGGGTGGCACCTGCACGCTCTACCGTTGTCCGCATGACAGGGCAGGAGCCGGAGGCGGGCTTCGCCGTGGCCGTGGTTCGCGAGGACGGCCGGTGGCGGTGCAGTGCGTTGGAGGGCTCGTTGTTGGGCGGGCTCGACGACACGATCACCGCGTTGCGGGCGTTGCGCTCGACCGGCGCGGTGTTCGGCATGTGCAACGTGGACGACGAGTTCTTCGTGCTGATCCGCCCGGTTCCCGGCGGCGTCGACCTGCTGCTGTCGGACGCGGCGGCCGCCCTGGACTACGACATCGCCGCGGACGTGCTGGACCTGCTCCGCGCCGACGCGCCCGACGAGGACGACGACGAGGTGTGGCCGGAGGGCAACCTGTCGATCCTGTCCGACATCGGCCTCCCCGAGGGCGAACTCCTCGTGATCATCGAAGAGGTCGATCTGTACCCGGACGAGCAGCTGGAGATGATCGCGCAGCGCTGCGGCTTCGGAGACCAGTTCGCGGGCGTGCTGGAGAAGCTGGACCAGTGACGGCCCGCGACGCCGAACTGGTGCGCGCCGCGCTGGAGATCGCCCCCGCCGCGCTGGCCACCGGCGACGTGCCGATCGGTGCCGTGGTCGCCGCCCCCGACGGCCGCATCCTGGCCCGCGCGCACAACCGCCGCGAAGACCTCGCCGACCCCACCGCGCACGCCGAGGTGCTCGCGCTGCGCGCCGCCGCCGCGGAGTGGGGCGACGGCTGGCGGCTCGCCGACTGCACGCTCGCGGTGACCGTGGAGCCGTGCACGATGTGCGCGGGCGCGCTCGTCCTGTCCCGGGTGTCCCGGCTGGTGTTCGGCGCGTGGGAGCCGCGCACCGGCGCCGTCGGATCGTTGTGGGACGTGGTGCGCGACCGCCGCAGCAACCACCGCCCCGACGTGGTGGGCGGCGTGCTCGCGGCCGAGTGCGCGCAGCTGCTCGAAGGCTTCTTCGGCCGCCACCGGTGATCTGCACCACGTGCGCGTGATGCGGGATCATGGTGGGTACTCCTACGCGTGACCGAACCCTGCGGAAGGAGTCACCATGGGCGTGTTCGACAAGGCCAAGCACCAGGCTCAGCAGTGGACCGGCAAGGCCAAGGAAGCGGCCGGGAACGCCACCGGCAACGACGAGCTGAAGAACGCCGGGAAGCGCGACCAGGTCGAAGGCCAGGTCAAGGAGACCGGTCAGGACGTCAAGGACAAGGCCGCCGGCGCCGTGCAGGACGTCCAGGACAAGCTCAAGGGCTCCGGCGAGGGCGAGTCCAGCGGTTCCTGATCGCCGACCCCCGCCTGAGGCGCCGAACAGGCGTGCAGTAGCCTAGTCGGCGGTAGCGTGTCCGAGCGGCCGAAGGAGCGCGCCTCGAAAGCGCGTGAGGTGAGAGCCTCCGTGGGTTCGAATCCCACCGCTACCGCCAGCGAAGAGCCGGTCCCCACAGGGGACCGGCTCTTCGGCGTTCGGGGCCCGGTTCCGGGGGCACCGCGCACGGTGAGGTGGCTCTGCTCCCGGCACCGTCCCGTCGGGGTGCGACCTCCTGACCGCCCGCGGGCCGTGCACCGCGATCCCGGGTCGACCCGGAGCGGATGACGGCGCCACCGGCATCGAGTTCCTCGTGGTCCGCGACGACCGGGTCGTGGAAGTCCGCTCGTACCCGGCGAACCGGCCGTTTCGCCGCTGACCGCCGTGGCCCGCTACTTCTGTCGCGTGGTGGTGGGGTGGCGGAACCTCAGCGGTCCCCTCGCTGCGGGATCGATGTCACGAGTGGCTCTCCGCCACACGAGAAATCGCCGTCCTCGCGAGGGGACCGCTGAGAACCCGCGGGTGGTCGTTCTGCGTGCGTGGTCGGTGCTCATCGGCTTCGCCGCTGCCAAGACACGGACACGCCTCGCGGGGAGGTTCGCAGAACGGGCGGGTCCGCCGGGCGCGACGCCCCGCCGGGTCAGCTGCTCGGCGGGTGCGGGCGGTTCTCGACGTTCATCGGTTCGATGCGGCCGGAGTCCTCCTCGCCCGCGAAGTCCTCCCAGTCCATGTTGGCGATCGACAGGTTGATCTCCATCTCGACGAGGGCGCCGGTGGTGGCGCGGCGGGTCTCGCCGAAGCTGTCCTCGTGCAGGCTGACCACCAGCACGTCGTGCTCGGGCGAGGTCATGGCGTGCGCATCGGCGATGACGAGCAGCGGCCAGTGCGACTCCGCCGGGACGAGGGCGGCCAGCTGCGCGGGGGTGAGCCCGGCGTAGCGGCGGTCGTCGAGCGGGATCACGTTCGCCGACCAGGGTTCGTCGTCCGGCTCGTCGCCTTCGAAGTAGTCGGCGGTGGTGCGGGCCGCGGTCGCCGCCCAGGCCGTGTCGTCGGAGAAGTCGGTGCGCACCACCGGAATCGCCTCGGTTCCGGGGAGCGCGGGGGAACCGGCGGCGAGCTTCGGCTTCCGCGGGCGGGCGCGCCGGGCGGGCGGCTCGGGCGGCTCGTGCGCCCACAGCACCTCGTCGTGCTCGTCGACCAGGGCGAGGCGCCCGTCGTCGGTCACCAGCATCGCTTCCGCGCGCACGTCGCGCGCCGGGCCGACGATGCCGGGTAGCGCGTAGCCGTCCGGCCGGACGGTGCGCGGCTCGCCGTCCTCGGTGAGCGCGAACCCGTCGCCCCGCCGGATCGGCTCGTGCCACAGCACCGGACCGTCCACCCGGGACAGGAAGCACGCGTCCTCCTCGCCGACGACGAACTGGTACTCGCCGTTCGCGGAGGTCAACGAGGCGTTCCGCAGCGACTGCCCGCGCCGCACCCGGTGCGCGTCGGCGGGGGAGTTCCAGCCGTCCCAGCGCTTCGGCGCGCGCGGCGACTCCCACAGCACGTGGCCCTGCGCGTTCTTCAGCACGATCTTGCCCCAGTCGTGGACCAGCAGGGACTCGACCGGTTCGCGCTGCGGGCCGGTGGACCAGAGCCGCTCGCCGGTGTGCGCGTAGACGACGAGGTCGCCGTCCTCCTCCAGCGCCAGGCGGCCGGGGCGGCCGAACGCCGAATCCGGATCGGACGCCGCGGGCGAGTGCAGCACGCCCCGCTGGTAGTTCGTGCCGGTGGCCCACACCGCGAACGAGTCCGCGTTCCGGTAGAGGACGACGTTGCCGTCGTGCTGGTGCACCAGGCCGTACTCGCCGCTCGGGCAGCTCACCGCACCGCGGCTCAGGTGCTCGCCCGGCCGCAGCACGAGCGCGTATCCGTATCCAGGTCTCACGCCGCGCGAGACTAGATCAGCGCACCGACAGGCCGGCGGCTATCCGAGCCGGGCGTGGATCTCGGGCAGCAGGCTCTCGCCGAACGCCTGCTTCAACCGCTCCTTCGCCTTCTCCAGCAGCAGCTCCTGGAGCGGGTCCAGGCAGTGCCGCACCACGGCCGGATGCCGGGGCGGGGACTTGCACAGCACGACCGCGAGCGTCCGCAGCGCGGGCAGCAGCGCGGTGGCCTGCGCGATCCCGGTGAGACCGAGCGCTTCGGTGAGGCGGGTCCAGAGCTGCTGCACGCACGCGGAGACGACCTTGGCGGGAATCTTGCGGCGGCCCGCGTTGACCACCTTGTCGAGCTGTTTTCCCACCACCTGGGGAATCGCGTCCCAGGCGCGCTTCGACTCCTCGATCACCACGACCAGCTGCACGAGCAGTTCGCACCAGAAGTGCTCCGCCATCGCCGCGCGCGTTCCGGCGCCCAGCGGGCCGAAGTCCCGCTCGACCTGGTCGAGGACCTGGCCGAGCAGCTCGCCCACCGCTTCGACCCGGTCCACGTCGGTGCGGGCGGTGGCGAGCTTCCGGTCGGTGTCCGCCCGTTCCCGGGCCGCGGTGTCGGCTTCCTCGTCGGACGTCGGAGGTGGTGGAGATTCCCGCCGTCCTGCGCCGGACCCGGTGGCTCCGTCGTCGGGCGTCGAATCCGGTGGGGGCCGCTGCTGCTCTGCACGGGGCTCGGCGCTCCGGTGCACCGCGCGGAGCGCCCGGAGCACCTGTTCGCGCGCGGTGTCCACTGCGGCGCGCTTGTGCCCGATCGTCGAGCGGTAGCGGTTCCCGGAGGCCTTGCGCTCGGCCGCCTCCCACCTGCGGTCGGCTCGTTCCCGGAAGTCGTCGAGGGCGTCGGGGGAGGGGTCGCGGATCAGCGAAACGGCGCCGGGCCACCCGTGTCGGGTGTTGTTGCACCGGCACTTGCAGGTTTCGCCGTCGGCACGTTCGCAGTTGGACGGATGCGTCAATGCTCCTCCAGGGCGTGGAAGAAGAGCCGCCGCCAACGGATGCTTCCGGGCAGCGCGGCCCGTCCCTACCGCTGGTCCAGCGAAACTCGCTGCGTCGCGGACCAGGTCGCGGGCTCGTCCGTTCGGTGCGTCCGACGGGTTCGGACGGTGGTGGGGGACCACTCGGCGCACCGGCGTTCGCCGCCGAACGGGGACGCCGCCCCTGGTGCACTGCTCCGTTCCGGCGAGCGCGTCGACCGGGTGCTCGCCGCCGGATCGGCGGCGGTGGTGCTGTGGAGAGCCCCGATCTTTGGTGAATGTCCGGGTTTTCGGCGGGGATGCTGCGGGGTGGGTCGGTGCAGGCGTCGGCGGAGGAGCGCGGAACATGTGCGGGATCGCGGGACTGGTGTCGTTCGAGGACGACGTGAACCGTCGGCGGGACGTCGTGGCGGCGATGACGGAGACGATGGCCTGCCGCGGCCCGGACGCGGCGGGCGTCTGGCTGGACCGGCACGTCGCGCTCGGCCACCGCAGGCTCGCCGTGATCGACATCGAGGGCGGGGCGCAGCCGATGCGCGCGGACACCCCGGACGGCCCGGTGGTGCTGACCTACAGCGGTGAGACCTACAACTTCCAGGAGCTGCGCGAAGAACTGCGCGGCCGCGGCCACCGGTTCGGCACGTCCAGCGACACCGAGGTGGTGCTGCGCGGCTACCTGGAGTGGGGCGAGGAGCTCGTCGACCGGCTCAACGGCATGTACGCGTTCGCGATCTGGGACGGCCGCGCCGAGAAGCTCGTCATGGTGCGCGACCGGATGGGCATCAAGCCGTTCTACTTCCAGCGCACCCGGGACGGCGTGCTGTTCGGTTCGGAGCCGAAGGCGATCCTGGCGCACCCGGACGTGCGGCCGGTGATCGCGGCGGACGGGGTGAACGAGCTGCTCGGCGGCATCAAGACGCCGGGGCACGCGATCTGGGCGGACATGCGCGAGGTGGTGCCGGGCACGCTGGTCGTGGTGGACCGGGACGGGCTGCGCGAACGCACCTACTGGAGGTTGCGGACCGCTGAGCACACCGACGACCTCGACACGACGATCGGCACGATCCGCGAGCTGCTGGACGATTCGGTGCGGCGGCAGCTGACCGCGGACGTGCCGCTGGGCGTGCTGCTGTCCGGCGGCCTGGATTCGAGCGCGCTGACCGCGTTGTCGGCGGGTCGGCTGGCGGAGCGGGACGAGCGGGTGCGCAGCTACTCGGTGGACTTCGTGGGGCTGGCGGAGAACTTCCGCCCGGACGACATGCGGGCGACGCCGGATTCGCCGTTCGTGCACGACGTGGCGCGGCACGTCGGGTCGGTGCACCAGGACATCGTGCTCTCCGACGCGGCGCTGGCCGATCCGGTGACGCGGCGGAAGGTGCTGGCGGCGAAGGACTTCGCGGTCGGCGCGGCCGATGTGGACACCTCGCTGTACCTGCTGTTCCAGGCGATCCGGGAGCACTGCACGGTCGCCCTGTCCGGGGAGACCTCGGACGAGCTGTTCGGCGGCTACCCGTGGTTCCACGACCCGGTGGCGCAGCAGGCCGAGATCTTCCCGTGGATGGTGCCGGTGTTCGCCGCCGGTGAGATGTCCGCGGACGAGGGCGGGCCCGCGGTGTCGGAGTTCTTCGACCCGGACCTGGACGCCCGGATCGACCTGATGACCTACCTGAAGGACCGCTACCGCGACGCGGCAGCCGAAGTGGAACCGCTGCCCGGCGAAGACCCGCACGAGGCGCGGATGCGGGTGATGAGCCACGTGCACCTGACCCGCTTCCTGCGGGCGCTGCTGGACCGCAAGGACCGGATCAGCATGGCCGTCGGACTGGAGGTGCGCGTCCCGTTCTGCGACCACCGGCTGGTCGAGTACGTGTTCAACACGCCGTGGGCGATGAAGAGCTTCGACGGCCGGGAGAAGAGCCTGCTGCGCGCCGCCACCCGCGACGTGCTGCCGGAGTCGGTGCTGCAGCGGGTGAAGAGCCCGTACCCGTCCACCCAGGACCCGGGCTACGCCGGGAAGTTGCAGGCGATGGGCCGCGAGGTGCTGGCCGACCCGGACCACCCGATGTTCCAGGTCATCTACCGCAAGTGGTTCGACGCGACGGTGAGCACGCCGCCCGCGGAACTCCCCGGCTACGAGCGGGAGAAGCTGGACCGGGCCCTCGACATCGCCGCCTGGCTGGAACAGCACCGCCCGGAGATCCGGGTCTGAACTGCGGTCGTCCCTCCTGCTGCGTGCGGGTGGGGTGGCGGAACCTCGGCGTCCTCCTCGCTGCGGGACCGTTTTCACCGTGGCTCCGCCACAGGCGACAACGCCGTCCTCGCGAGGAGAACGCTGAGAACCCGCGGGTGGTCCGGTTGCGTGCTGGGTCGCCGCTCATCGGCTTCGCCGCTGACGAGAAAGGGCCGAGACCGCCGGGTGGTGTCGAAGTCGGGCGGTGCGCTGTTCGTCCGGTGCGGTGTTGCCCGGCGTACGGGTGAAATCGGTGGAGACGTCACCTGGGCGCGGTAGCGTCGAGCGCCGCTGTGATCGTTCGAGCGCTGGGGGTTCGAGTGGGTTCGTCGAAGGTGCTGGCCGGGGCGTTGGCCGCGTGCGGGGTGCTGGTGGTGCTGCCGGGTTCGGCGGCGGCCGCCGAGGTGCGCATCCACGACGTGCAGGGCGCGGGCCGCGTCTCCCCGTTGCTGGGGCAGCAGGTCAGCGGGGTGCCGGGCGTGGTCACCGGTGTCCGGACCGAGGGCACCGCACCGGGTTTCTGGTTCCAGGACCCGGAACCCGACGGTGATCCGCGCACCAGCGAGGGCCTGTTCGTCTACACCCCGGACGAGCCGCCGCAGGTCGCGGTGGGCGATGTGGTGGCCGTGTCCGGCACGGTCGCCGAGTACTACGCGGTCGGCGACGGCGAGCAGCCGGACACCACGCCGAACCAGTCGGTGACCGAGCTGAACCGCGCCGGCTGGCAGGTCACCGGCTCCGCACCCGTCCCGGCGGCGGAGCCGATCACCCCGGACTCGGTGCCGGAGGCCTACGCACCGGACGGCGAGCTGGACGCGCTGCCGCTGGATCCGGCCCGGTTCGCGCTGGACTTCTACGAGTCCCGCGAGCACATGAACGTCTCCGTCGCCGACGCGCGCGTGGTGGGCCCGACCGACTCGTACGGCGCGCTGACCGTCACCTCGAAGCCCGCGCAGCAGGCAGGCGAGCGCGGCACCACCACCTACACCGGCTACGACGAGCCGAACTCGGGCCGGTTGAAGGTGGAGCCGGTGGGCCTGCCGGTCCCGGCGGCGAACGTCGGTGACGAGCTGGCGGGCCGCACCGAGGGGCCGCTGGACTACAGCCGGTTCGGCGGCTACCTGCTGGCGGCGACGTCGCTCGGCGAGCACCGGCCGGTGGGCGTCGAACCGGAGGTCACCCGCGCGCAGGACGCGGCCGAGCTGGCCGTCGCCACCTACAACGTGGAGAACCTCGCGGGCACCGACGAGCAGGCGAAGTTCGACCGGCTGGCCCGCGGCGTCGCCGTGAACCTGGCGTCCCCGGACGTGATCGCCCTCGAAGAGGTGCAGGACGACACCGGCGCCGCCGACGACGGGGTGGTCGCCGCCGGTGGCACGCTGCGCCGCCTGGTGGACGCGATCGCCGCGGCGGGCGGCCCGCGCTACGAGTGGCGGCAGATCGACCCGGTGGACGGCGCCGACGGCGGGCAGCCGGGCGGCAACATCCGGGTGGCGTTCCTGTTCGACCCGGCCCGGGTGTCCTTCGTGGACCGTCCCGGCGGGGACGCGGTCACGCCGGTCCGCGCGGTGCCCGCGGGGGACCGCGCCGAGCTGAGCGCCTCCCCGGGCCGCATCGCGCCCGCCGACCCGGCGTGGGAGGCGAGCCGGAAGCCGCTGGTCGGCGAGTTCTCGTTCCGCGGCGAGCAGGTGTTCGTCGTCGCGAACCACTTCACCTCGAAGGGCGGCGACCAGCCGATGCACGGCCGGTTCCAGCCGCCCGCGCGGGATTCGGAGCGGCAGCGCGTCGAGCAGGCCCGGCTGGTGCGCGGCCTCGTCGGCGAGCTCACCGCGATCGATCCGGGCGCGAAGGTCGTCGTCACCGGCGACCTCAACGACTTCGGGTTCTCCCCGGCGGTGTCCGCGCTGACCGAGGGCGGGCTGCTGACCTCCGCCGCCGACGCGCTGCCGCCGGTGGAGCGGTACAGCTACGTGTACGAGGGCAACGCCCAGGCGCTCGACCACGTGCTCACCACCTCGGGCGTCGGGCGGGTGGACTACGACGTGGTGCACGTGAACGCGGAGTTCGCCGACCAGACCAGCGACCACGACCCGCAACTGGCACGCCTTCGGCCTTGACCGCCTCCCCCGCTCCCGTTGCTCGGGGGTGGGGTGGCGGAACCTCAGCGGTTCCCTCGCTGCGGGATCTTTTTCCCGAGTGGCTCCGCCACGAGGGAAAAAGCTGTCCTCGCGAGGGAACCGCTGAGAACCCGCGGGTGGTCGGCTTGCTCTGGTGGTCGCCGCTCAGCGGCTTCGCCGCTGACAGGAAGACTGCGGTTGGATGGGGTGCTCGGCTGCGTCCAGGGCCGGGGTGAGGGGGGCCAGGGTGGCGCGGAGGTGGTCGGGGAGCGAACCGGTGGGGACGACCAGGCCGTCGGCGCTCCCGGCCGGCTGGAGCCAGTTCTCCAGGGCGATGCGGACCGCGGCGGCGACGCTCGCCGCGAGCACGCGGGCGGTGAGCGCTTCGGTGCCGGGGGAGCGTTCGGCGATCGCCGCCGCGAGCGGGCGTTCGATGTCGGTGGTGGCGCCGAGGAACGCGCCGCGCAGCGCGGGCCGGGTGGTGATCAGCAGCAGCGCGTCGCGGTCGTGCTCGCCGGTGCCCGCGCACTGCTGGACCACCGCGTCGGTGACGGCGTCGGCCAACCGCACTCCGGCCGGCCGGTCCACGACCGCCGCGGCGATCCGCGATTCCCGGTCCGCGGTCACGGCGGAGGCGATCGCCTGCTCGCGGCTGGCGAAGTAGTTGTTGTAGGTGCGCGGCGAGACCCCGGCCGCTTCGGCGATGTCCTCGACCCGCACCTGATCCGGGCCGTGCTCGACGGCCAGCCGCAGGGCCGCTGCGCGCAGCGCTTCGCGGGTGGCCTGCTTCTTCCGCTCCCGCAATCCCGGTGTCGTCGTCACCGCGCCAGTATCCCCGTGGAGGTGCGTGCACGCAAAGTTGCGCGCACGCACTTTTCTCGGCATCCTTGCGCTGTCCGGAGACCGACGGAGGGACCGCCATGCGAGCAAGGGGAATGACCTACGACACCGGATTCGTCGTGCACGGCCGGACGTCCCGCGAGCGCTTCGACCCCGCGGTGGTTCGGCGCGAGCTCGGCATCATCCGCGACGACCTGCACTGCAACGCCGTCCAGATCATCGGCGGCGATCCGCGGCGGCTCGAACTGGCCGCGGAGGCCGCCGCCGAGCTGGGCCTGGAGGTCTGGTTCTCGCCCTATCCGCTGGAACTGGAACCGGAGCGGATCCTCGCGCTGTTCCGCGACTGCGCCGCACGAGCGGAACGGCTCCGGCGGCAGGGGGCCGATGTCGTGTTCGTCGCCGGGGTCGAGCTCAGCGTGATGAACCGCGGGTTCCTACCCGGCGAGACCCCCGAGGAACGGGTCGCGGGGCTGCTGCGCGGGCCCGAGCAGCGGGCCGTGGCGATGCGCGAGCTCGGCGTGCGCGTCAACGCGTTCCTGCGCGAGGCCGCCGCCGCGGTCCGCGAGCACTTCCCGGGACGGCTCACCTACGCCGCCATCCAGTTCGAGCAGGTCGACTGGGCTCCCTTCGACTTCGCGACGTTCGAGCTGCTCCGCTCCGCGGAGATCGCCGACGGCTTCCGGGAGGCGGTGCGCAGCCTGGCCCGGGGGCCGAAGCCGCTTGCCGTCACCGGGTTCGGCACCGCCGCCTACCGAGGTGCGGGGGACCGCGGGGGTCGGGTGCTGGAGGTGGTCGAGCACGACCCGGTGACCCGGCAGCCGGTGCGGCTGACCGGATCGCACGAGCGCGACGAGGACGGTCAGGCCGCGTACCTGGACGAATTGCTGGAGATCTTCGAAGCGGAGGGCGTGGACAGCGCGTTCGTGTTCCTGTTCGCCCTGCCCGGCTATCCGCACCGCCCGGACGGCGATCCGCGGGACGACTTGGACCGGGCGGGCCTGGGCATCGTCAAGCTCCTCGAAGGTCGCCGGGGGCGGACCTATCCGGACATGGAGTGGGAGCCGAAGGCCGCTTTCTCGGCGGTGGCTCGGCGGTACCGGGGGTGACGGGCGCCGCCGTCGGGCCGAGAACTTTCGGCGAGCACTTCTGGGTGTCACTCAAGGTGAGTACGCTGTGGGCACTGGGTGACGAAGGGGGGGAGTCATGGGACAACCGCAGCGGGACGCGTCCAAGGGTGAAGTGCAGGAGCTGGGCGACTCCGCCTAGCCGTCCGGCCAGGGCGGTTCGAGCACTCCGCGGGGCGGTGGCCCCGGGACGGAATGCTCCGGAACCCGGAAGAGCAGAAGGCCGGGCACCCGATCGGATGCCCGGCCTTCTGGCTGGCGGAGGATACGGGATTCGAACCCGTGAGGGCTATTAACCCAACACGATTTCCAATCGTGCGCCTTAGGCCGCTCGGCCAATCCTCCACGCGGAAGTGTACGGGAGGACGATGATCAGCCCGCGCCGGGGTCCCCTCCGCGCCGGTCGCTCCGGCGAGCGCCGCCGGCCCCCCAGGTGAACGGCCCACCGGCCCGCTCGCGCGGGGCGAATGGGCCATTCACCTGGGGGCGTCAGAGGGAGCGGAGCACCCGGGCGCGGTCGTGGCGGGCGCGGATCGCCACGTCGGATTCGGGCGCGGCGCCTTCGAACGCGTGCGGGCAGCCGGGGCGCACGTGCAGCTCCACCGGGACTCCGGCGAGCGACAGCCTGCGCGCGTAGTCGATGTTCTCGTCCCGGAAGATGTCGAGGTCCCCGACCTCCACGTACGCCGGTGGGAGGTCCCTCAAGTCGGTGGCGCGGGCGGGCGCCGCGGCGGCGGGCACGTCCGGGCCGCCCGCGAGGTCGCCGAGCAGCGCGCCCCAGCCGGTCGCGTTCCGCGCGTAGGACCAGGTCGCGAGTTCCGCCAGCTCCGGATCGGGTTCGGTGGTGCGGTCGTCGAGCATCGCGTAGATCAGGATCTGCCGGGCGAGGCGCGTGCCGCGTTCCCGCGCCAGCAGCGCGGCCCCGGCGGCGAGGCCACCTCCCGCGCTCTCGCCCATGATCGCGATGCGCGCCGGGTCGACGCCGAGCTCGGCCGCGTGCTCGTGCAGCCAGGTCAGGCCGGTGCAGGCGTCCTCGACGGGCGCGGGGTGCGGATGTTCGGGCGCGCACCGGTAGTCCACGACCAGCACCGGAACCCCGGTGGCCGCGACGAGTCCGGCCGCGTTCGGCAGGCACGGCCGCGCATCGCCGAACACCATCCCGCCGCCGTGCAGCCACACCACCGCCGAACCGGGTGGCGCGCCGTCCGCGGTGAGCCACCAGAGCCCGATCTCCGCGCCGTCGAAGCCGATCGCGGTGCGCTCGGTGCCGCTGACCCCGGCAGGCAGCTCGGTCGGCACGGCGGCCATCGTCGTCGCGATGCTGCGCCGGATCGCGAGCGCGTCCCCGGGCGCCTCGGGCGCGGGCCGGTTCGCGAGGTACGCGTCCAGCACGGGCCTCAGCTCGGGATCCACTTCGAGCGGCATCGCTTCCTCCGTCCGACGGCTGGGTTCGACCCTAGCCGCGGATCACCGGGGCGCGGTCGGATTCCGCTCGCAGCGCACCGATCAGCCGCCGAGGTGCACCAGCTCCCACACGTGCCCGTCGAGGTCGCGGAAGCTGCCGCCGTACATCGGCCCCATCTCGGAGCTCGGCTTCCACGCCTCGCCACCGGCCGCGACGGCCTTGGCGACGAGGGCGTCGACCTCCTCGCGGGTGTCGACGGTGATGCAGTTGAGGACTTCGGTGGTGGCCGGGTCGGCGATCTCGCCGTTGATGAACTCCCGGAACCGGTCGTGCTCCAGCAGCATCGCGAAGATGTTCTGCTCCAGGACCAGGCACGCGGTCCGCTCGTCGGAGTACTCGTCGTTGAACTCGAACCCCAGCTCGGTGAAGAACGTCCGCGACTTCCGGACGTCCTCGACCGGCAGGTTCACGAAGATCATGCGCATGGTCGGCTCCTCGGGTCGGTGTGCTCGTCCCGTTGAGCGCGTTGACCACCCGGACCGTTACCGCCCGAACCGCCCGCCCTTGACCGCGCCGAGGAACCGCGCGAACGCGCCGTGCCCGAACGCCAGCACGGGGCTCGCGGCCCCGAACTTGGAGTCCCGGACGACGGTGCCTGAGTTCCCGATGGCGACTTCGACGCAGTTGTCGTTCCCGCTGCTGCGGCTGGACTTCCGCCAGGCGTCCGCGTCGAAGCCGTGTGTCGACCTATCGATGCTCGCGGTCGTGCGTACCAGCACCCGCATCGCGCGGTCTGGCTCCGGACGGGTCACCGGCCGAACCGCCCGTCCTTGACCGCAGCGATGAACTCGGCGAACGAGCGGTGTTCGAAGGCGAGGACCGGGCCGCTCGCGCCGAGCTTGGAATCCCGGATGCCGGTGCCTGCGGGCGTGCTGGCGACTTCGACGCAGATGCCGCCGTTTCCGGTGCTGTAGCTGGACTTCCGCCACCGAACAGGTCTGAAGTCGTCGTACTCCATGCCGTCGCTCCTGGGATCGTGCCCGGACGTGCGAAACGCGCTACGGCTCGGACGGCTACGCGCGGAACCATCCGTCCTTGATCGCGGCGAGGAAGTCCGCGAACGCGCCGTGCCCGAACGCGAGAACGGGGCTGGTCGCGCCGAGCTTGGAGTCCCG
The DNA here is from genome assembly GCF_057736575.1 of Saccharopolyspora sp. MMCC62. Classification (NCBI taxonomy): domain Bacteria; kingdom Bacillati; phylum Actinomycetota; class Actinomycetes; order Pseudonocardiales; family Pseudonocardiaceae; genus Saccharopolyspora; species Saccharopolyspora sp. MMCC62. The sequence goes on from NZ_JBYKCM010000004.1 coordinate 56,512, forward strand.
GACGCCGATGCCCGCGTTCCCGATGGCGACTTCGACGCAGTTGTGGTTTCCACTGCTGTAGCTGGACTTCCGCCAGGCTTCCGGTGCGTGGTCGTGTGTCGGCTCGTCGACGTCCATGCTCGTGTTTACCGGCGTTCGAGCCGCGCGGTCTAGATCCGGACGGGGGTCACCCGAACCGTCCGCCCTTGACAGCGGCGACGAAGTCGTCGAACGCGCCGTGCCCGAGCGCGAGGATCGGGCTGGTCGCGCCGAGTTTGGAGTCCCGGATGCCGCGCAGTGTTGGTGCCGAACCGACTTCGACGCACTGCTGCGGATTTCCCGAGCTCCGCGAGGACTTTCGCCAGTTCACGAACGTGACCGCATCCATCGGCAGGTTCCCCTTCGACTACAGGTAGGTATCCGCTCCACGAAGCAGGTACTCGCGAGATCGAACCGGATCGAGCGCGGCGCTGGTGAGCCGCGCCCAGAGATGACTGCAGTGGGCGTCGCAGCACGGCGGGCGTAGGAACGTTGATCAACTGCCGTTGACCACCTGGACGGTTACCGGCCGAGCCGCCCGCCCTTGATCGCATCGAGGAACCGCGCGAACGCGCCGTGCCCGAACGCGAGGACCGGGCTCGCAGCCCCGAGCTTGGAATCCCGGATGCCGGTGCCCGCGCGGACGGTGGCGACTTCGACGCAAACGCCGCCGCTTCCGTTGCTGTAGCTGGACTTCCGCCAGGCGGCGGTGGAGAGGTCGAGGTCGATCATGCGGCTCCTTGGTCAGTCGCTGAAGCCACGCGCGATGCTGCCCATCAGAGTGATGGACTGCTCCTGATCGAGTGCGGCTTCCTGCAATGCCTCGAAGGTCATGATATAAGCCGCGACTTCTTCGGATTCCTCCACGTAGAAGCCTTTCGTCAGGCTGTCCAGATAGACCACCTCGCCGAAATGCTTCTCGTCGAACCCGAGCATCGTGAACGACGACCCCATCGACGGATAGGCGCCGACGTTCGTCGGGACCACTTGGATCGTCACGTTCTGCGCCTCGCTCAGCTGGAGGAGATGATCTATCTGCCCGCGCGCGGTGGCGGGGCCGCCGACTCCTTGGCGCAGCGCGGGTTCCCAGATGACCGCCTCCGTTCGGAGCGGTGCCGATCCGGTCAGCCGTTCTTGCCGCTTCGCGCGGACTGCCGCTCGGCGCTCGGCCATCCTGTCGTCCACGCTCGGCAGGAAGGTCGTGCTCAGGGCTTTCGCGTAGTCCTCGGTCTGAAGGATGCCCGGCACCAGGTCCGCGATGAAGGCGCGTTCGGTGGTGGCTTCGGATTCGAGCTCGATGAAGTCCTGCGCGGCGCTGAACAGCACGTCCGTGCCGTAGTCGTGCCACCAGCCCGTTTCCTTGGCGTTCAAAGTGGCTTGGAACAGGGCGTTGCGCTCGTCTTCCGGGATGTCGTAGACGAGACCCAGTGCGATGACGTCGACGCCCTGGATGGGCTGCGCGGCGTTCTCGATCTTGCTGATCTTGGCCGGTGACCACTTCAGCAGCTTCGCCGCTTCGGCGTTCTTGTGGCCCGCTCGCGTGCGCCACTTCCGGAGTTCGCGGCCGATTCGGCGCAGCCGCACGTTCGCCTTGAACTCGTCGGGCATCGGCTGCCTCCTCGTGGCGTGCCTACGTCGATCATCAGGCGAAACCCTACGAGGCCAGGAGGGATCGTCTCTGGGCCAGTCGAACGGGTGATGCGCGAAAGCTTTCGTGTGAGAAACGTTGACGGCACTGCTTCCCGTCTTCGACTCTCGTGATCACCAACCGCGAAGTCGTGGACGAGGAGGTGGCCGATGAACGTCATGGAGGCTCGGTTCGGGTCGCACCTGGGGGTGATCGCGGCGACCGTGCGCGCCGGGTTCCGGTTCCGGTACCTGCCGTCGCTCGCGGAGATCGACGCCGTGCAGGGCTTCCGGGACCGCGCGGGTGCGATGGACGTCTACCTGGTCCGCGCCGAGCAGGACGCGTTGGCCGCCCGCTTCCGGGTGGACGACCTCGAAGACCCGGTGCCGCACGCGATCTGGCACCGGCGGGGGAGCGTCGCCGACGTCGTCGCCGAGCTGCTCGCCCTGCCCGCGCACGGCACCCCCGGCGCGCCGACGGCCCCGCTGCGCTGCCGCGAAGTCGGCTGGATCTTCGGCCTGCGGTCGTGAGGCCGAAACCGTTCCTGCCGATGACCTGGCGCTTCGAGCCGGCGGGCGGTGGCCACACGTTCCGCTGGGGACGCGGATCCGGCGTGATCACGGTGCACCGCGGGGACGTGCGCGGTTCGCACGGCGACGAGGCGCTCGTGGACACCGTGCGGGTCGGTCGCGACTGGGTCGACGACCGCGACCTGCGCGTCGAGGCGCGGCGCTGGCTCCGCGCCGAGCAGGACCGGCTGCGGAGGGCCGCTGAGAGCGGCGGCTGAGAGCGGCGGCTGGGAACGGCCGCTGGGAACGGCCGCTGGGAACGGCCGCTGGGAGGGGACGCGGAGAGCGGCGGCTGAAGCACGGCCGCTGGGAGGGGCGGCTGAGAGCGGTGGCTCGGCACGGCGGCTGATAGCGGCAGCTCAGCACGACCGTTGGGAACGGCGGCTCGGCACGACCGCTGCGGGCGGCCGGCCGCTGAGCAGCGAAAAGCCGCCCCCTCGCAGGAGCGGCCGGTGAGCGGGCCCGGCGTGATCCGCCCCGACGGCGCCGGGTCGTCCGGGCCGGGGGGGGGGGGGGGGGCCCCCCCCCCCCCCCCCCCCCCCCCCCCCCCCGCCGGGCTCAGGACTGGATGTTCAGGCAGGCGGCACGACCACCCGCGGTGCCCGCCTGGCCCGCGCCGGTGTTCGTGTTCGACTCCTCGTGCAGCACGATCGACTTCGGGGCCCGCTCGCCGGTGATCCCGAACGGGACCGTCGCCGTGGAGCTGCCCGCGCCCTGCGCGTCCGTCTGCAGGTCCAGCCAGATCTCGTTCTGCGGGTTCGCGTACGCCGGGTCCGAGGACGGGTTGCCCGGGCCCGCCGCCGGGTCCTGCCTGTTCTGGAAGTGCGGCCCCGCCGCGTCCCCGGTCGGCCCGCACGCGTTCACGTGCGCGTGCGCCGCGTACCCGCGGTTCGGCTGCAGGCCCGAGACGGTGAAGGTCACCACCGTGGACTGCTCGGAGCCGTCGACGGTGGCCTTCACCTGCGCGCCCTCCGGGGCCAGCTGCGGGTTGTAGGTGAACGCGCCCCCCTGCCCGCCGGGCTGCGCCAGCGTGCCCTCGAACGCCTGCCCGCCACCGCCGCTCTGCTGCTCCTGCACCTCCGGGGGCGGCGGCGTGCCCGGTCCGGGCGGCTGGGTGGACGGAGCACCAGGGGGCGTGCACGCGGTCAGCGCGAGAGCCGCGACCGCACTGCCGAGCACGAGCGCCCGGCGACCGGCAAAAGAGATCCGCAGAGACATGCAGCAGATCATGCCCGAATCGGCCGAATCAGGCGACGACCGGCCCTGGTGGCGAGCCTCGCACCGGTGGTGGCCCGGAGGGGGTTCGAAGCCCGCCGGGGTACGCGCTAGACTCTTGGTGGGACTCCGTGCGGCGTCCATCCTGTGAACTCCCCCAGGGCCGGAAGGCAGCAAGGGTAAGCGGGCTCTGGCGGGTGCACGGGGTCCCGCTTACTTTTCCCCGGCCGCCCGCACCCCACGTCCCGATCCGGGGCGTCGGTGCCACCGCGTAGGGTTCCGACCGTGGCGCTCGCCCTCTACCGCAAGTACCGTCCGGCGACCTTCGCTGAGGTCGTCGGCCAAGAGCACGTCACCGAACCGCTGCGCACCGCACTGTCGGCGCAGCGCATCAACCACGCGTACCTGTTCTCCGGGCCGCGCGGCTGCGGCAAGACGTCCAGCGCGCGCATCCTCGCCCGGTCGCTGAACTGCGCGCAGGGGCCCACGCCGGACCCGTGCGGGGAGTGCGACTCGTGCGTGGCGCTCGCCCCGGAAGGCTCGGGCAGCGTCGACGTCGTCGAACTCGACGCGGCCAGCCACGGTGGCGTCGACGATACCCGCGAACTCCGCGACCGGGCCTTCTTCGCGCCCGCCCAATCGCGGTACCGCATCTTCATCATCGACGAAGCGCACATGGTGACCACGCAGGGCTTCAACGCCCTGCTGAAGATCGTCGAAGAGCCGCCCGAACACCTCATCTTCGTGTTCGCCACCACCGAACCGGACAAGGTGCTCACCACCATCCGGTCCCGGACGCACCACTACCCGTTCCGGCTGATGCCGCCCGGGGTGATGCGCGAACTGCTCGAACGCATCTGCGGCGACGAGGGCGTGCAGGTCGAACCGGCCGTGTACCCGCTGGTGATCCGCGCGGGCGGCGGTTCGGCGCGCGACACGCTCAGCGTGCTCGACCAGCTGCTCGCCGGGGCCGGGGACGACGGGGTCACCTACGAGCGGGCGGTCGCGCTGCTCGGCGTCACCGACGTGGCGCTCATCGACGACATGGTGGACGCGCTCGCCGCCGGGGACGGCGCCTCGGTGTACGGCACCGTCGACAAGCTCGTCGAAGCCGGGCACGACCCGCGCCGCTTCGCCACCGACCTGCTCGACCGGCTCCGCGACCTGGTGCTGCTGCACGCGGTGCCCGACGCGGGCAGCCGCGGGCTCATCGATGCTGCGGGCGACGAGCTCACCAAGATGCAGACCCAGAGCGAGCAGCTCGGCGCCGCGACGCTGTCCCGGTTCGCCGAGATCGTGCACACCGGGCTGCAGGACATGCGGGGTGCGACCGCGCCGCGGCTGCTGCTGGAACTGCTGTGCGCCCGGATGATGCTGCCCGCCGTGTCCGAATCGGAGAGCGCGCTGCTGCAGCGCGTCGAGCAGGTCGAACGGCGCATGACGCTCGCGCCGCCCGCCGGGGCCGACGGGGCCGCGGCACCCGCCGCTCCGGCCGCCGCTGTTGCTCCCGCGGGGGACGCGGCCGCGGGGAAGCGGGTGTTCCAGCGGCCCAGCGACCGGCAGCCGTCGGCCGAACCCCGGGCCGAGGAGCGCGGCGCGCCGCAGGCTCCGGCACCGCAGGAGGCCGCCCCGGCGGAGCAGGAACCGGCTCCGCAAGCGCAGGCTCCGCAGGCCCGAGCGCCGCAGACCCAGGTTCCGCAGGAACAGCCTCCGCAGGGCGGAGCCCAGCAGGCGGCCCCGGCTCAGCCGAGCCCGGCCCCGGAGGAGGCGCCCGCGAGTCCCGAGCCCGCACCGCAGCAGGCCGCGCCCCAGCAGCCCGCACCGCAGCAGGCCGCCGCGCCGGCTCCGCAGCCCGCGCACTCCGAACCGGCCGAACCGGCCGTCGCCGACCCGGGCGCCGCGCACTCCGCGGGCTTCGGCGCCGCCGACGTGCGCCGGGTGTGGACCGACCTGCTGCGCGCCGTCGCCCAGCGCAACCGGCCCACCCAGGCGCTGCTGCTCAACGCGACGGTGCACGACTACGCCGACGGCACGCTGGTGCTGACCATGCCCACCTCGGGGCTGGTGAAGCAGTTCGCGCAGCAGCGGCGCATCGACTTCGTGCGCGAGGCGATGGCCGAGGTGCTCGGCGCGGGCACCGACTACGACGTGCGCTGCGTCGAAGCCGGGTCCGCCCCGCCGCCGCAGCGCCCCGCCGGGGCCGCGAAGCCCGCCCCGCAGCAGCCGGCCCAACCCGCCGCGCCGCCGACCTACAGCAGGCCGAGCGCCGCGCAGCAGCAGGAGCAGCGCCCGCCGGAATCCGGCAACGGCAACGGCAACGGCCAGCGCCGCCCCGCCCCGGCCCGCCGCGGTGCGTCGTCCGGCCGGGGCCGCTCCGACGACATCCCGCCGCCCCCGGAGCCGCCGCCCGAGGACGAACCTCCGCCGGAGGACGCGTACCCGCCGCCCGCGGCACCGCCGCCGCCGGACGACGATGAGGACGAGGAGTCGATGATCGCGGGTTCCTCCCCTGCATCGGCCGCCGAAGCGGCGCCGCGCCGCGGCCGGGAGGAAGAGGCCGTCCAGCTGTTCGCCGCCGAACTGGGCGCCCGCAAGATCGACGAGTGACGGTCCCGCGCAGGTGAATGGCCCATCCGCCCAACCTCAATGGGCGAGTGGGCCATTCACCTGGTGCGTCAGATCAGGTGGCGGGTGAGGAACGCCAGCGCCCGCGGGTAGGCGTCGAGGCGGTTGGCGCGCTTCGCCAAGCCGTGGCCCTCGTCGTCGAAGACGAGCAGTTCGCACTCGACGCCGCCGCGGCGCACCGCCGTCGCCAGCTGCTCCGCCTCGGACAGCGGCACCCGCGGGTCGTTCGCCCCGTGGATCACGAACAGCGGCGCCGAGATCGCGTCCACGTGCGTCAGCGGCGAGGCCTCCCGCAGGAACTCGGCGTCCGCGGCCAGCGACCCGTACTCGCGCTCGCGGTGCGCCCGCCGGTACGGCGAGGTGTTCTCCAGGAACGTCACCAGCGAGGAGATGCCGACGATGTCCACCCCGGCGGCCCACCGCTCCGGCTGGAACGCCAGTCCGGCCAGCACCATGTACCCGCCGTACGAGCCGCCCCACAGCGCCGACCGCGCCGGGTCCAGCCCGAGGCTCGGCAGCCAGTCGTGCAGCGCCGCGAGGTCCCGCACCGAGTCCAGCCGCTTGCGCCCGTCGTCGGCGCTGTACCAGCGCTTCCCGTAGCCGGTGGAGCCGCGCACGTTCGGCACCAGCACGGTGTGGCCCTGCGCGGCGAGTGCTTGCACGATCGGGTTGAAGGTGCGCACCGACTGGCCTTCCGGCCCACCGTGGATGATCAGCACCGAGGAGCCGGTGGGGTCCGCGGGCCGGTACGCGAAGCACGGCACCTGCTCGTCGTCGGGTGCGGGGACGCGGTGCACCGACGGCGTCACCAGCCGTTCCCCGGCGAGCGCGGCCGCCGAGTCGGTCATCGCCAGCGGCGGGTCCTCCTGCTCGGCGTCGAGGACCAGCACGTCGCCGGGCACGTCGGGGGCGCTGAAGGACAGCGCGACCAGCCGCGAATCGGGGGACCACACCGGGGAGGGCAGCGGGAACGCGCACCAGCCGTCGGCGGGCAGCGGGACCTCCCGGCGCAGCCGCCCGGTCCGCGCGTCGTGCAGCGCCAGCCGGCCCGCGCCGTCGTCGTTCGTCTGCACCAGCAGCGAGTTCCCGTCCGGCGCCAGCCAGCCGAGCAGGTCGTGCTCCTCGGAGGTCACCAGCCAGGTGCGGTCGCCGGTGCGCGGGTCGATGCGGGCCACGCCGACGCGGTCCCGGTCCGCGTTGCTGCTCACCACCAGCCCGGAGTCGTCGGGCAGCCAGCGGACGTGCGTGTTGCGGGTGTGCTCGCCGGGGCCGGTGAGCACCCGGAGGCGCTCGCCGTCGGTGGTGGGCATCGTGTCGACCAGCAGCACCTGGTCGGACATCGGCTGCTCACCGGGCAGGGTCAGCGCCAGGTAGTGGCTGTCGGGGGAGGCCGCGGCCTCCTGCACCATGCCGCCGCCGTCGTAGACGACGATCTCCTCGCCGGTGAGGGCGCTGCGGATGACCACGTCGAAGTCGACGCCGTTGCGTCGGTTCGTGGCGTACACGAGCCGGCCGGGCAGCACGTCCAGCAGCCGGTGCACGTAGCGCGGGTCCCGGACCAGCGGCTGCAGGTCGTCGAGCTCGGCGGGCCGGGTGCGGCGGCGGTCCAGGCGCATCAGGGACAGCTGACCGCGCTCGTTGCCGCCGGTGTCGTGCTGGATGATCGCCGCGCGCTCGCCGGGCAGGTAGCGGCCGGTGACCGCCCCGGACAGCGCGGTCAGCGCCGTCGCGCCGCCGTTGGGGGAGAGCTCCACGAGCTGGGTGGAGCCCGATTCGTCGGACCCGGCGAGCACGCGCCCCGCCTCGTCCACGTCGAACGCCCGCCAGCTCGCCAGTTCCAGCAACCGCACCATGTCCACCGCCATGCGCTCACCTTGTCACGCGCGGGACGCGCGGGGACCTGCCGGTAGGTGGTGATCAACACCTTGATCGTTGCGGCCGGTGGGCGACGCGGCGGGGCCGTCCGCCGGATCGCGTCCGGCCACCCGGCGGAGCCGGGTGCTACCGCCGCAGGGGTGAAACCGGTCCGCCCGGACCCTGGGAAATTCGCCGCACCGGCAGGGCCGCCCCGGCGTTCTACGATGATCGGCGACCGCTCAGCCGCCGCGTTGCTCGAAGAGGACCCATGCGGACATCAGCGTGCCTGCTCGCCGGCCTGCTCCTGCTCACCGGGGCGGCGTCGGCCACCGCGCAGGAGACCCCGGATCGCCAGGAGACCCCGGACCACACCGTCACCTTCGTCAACGATTCCGGCGAGGAGCTGTGGATCGGCAGCACCGTCAACCCGGACGGTTCACCGCAGCTCACCGGCCTGCCGGTGCTGGCGGACGGCGAGTCCGCGACGATCACCGTCCCCGAGTCCGGCGAGGCGGGCCACTGGCGCGGGAAGTTCTTCGCCCGCCAGGGCTGCTCCGGCGAACCGGGCGCCGACTTCCACTGCGCCATCGGCGACTGCGGCCCGGAGGCGGACACCTGCACCACCGGGGAGGAACCGGCCGGGCTGGCGGAGTTCAACTTCGACCCCGCCGACCCGGACGCCCCCTGGTACAACGTCAGCTACGTCAACGCGGTGTCGCTGCCGATCACGATCGAACCGGACGACTCCGACCCGCCGCCGGACTCCGGGCAGTGCGAGCAGGTCGGCTGCGCGGAACCGCTGCTGGCGCACTGCCCGCCGGAGGACCTCACCGGCGGCGAGGACGGGCAGCCGCAGCTGTGCACGAACCCGAGCCGGGACGAGAAGACCTCGTACAGCGACGCCCTCAACGAGCACTGCCCGCGCGCGTACGCGTGGTCGAAGCAGGACCAGGAACCGGGCAACGACGTCATGCGCAACTGCCCGTCGTGCGGCGGCCTCACCGTCACCTTCCACCGGCCGAGCTGAGCCGCGGGCCGACACGGCGGGTGGTCGCGGCCGGGGCGGGCCCGGCACGACTACCCTGGGCGGAGTGCCCGTTCCGGGCACGTGCCCACGCTGGGTTCGGGCCGGTCGAGCCGGAACGCCGGGCGCGATCGACAGCCCACGCGACGAATCCCAGCGGCGACCGCGAACAGCTCTGGAGGACCACGGTGCAACCGGGCGGCCAGCCGAACATGCAGCAGATCATGGAACAGGCGCAGCAGATGCAGCAGCAGCTGATGAGCGCGCAGCAGGAACTCGCCGACGCGGAAGCGACCGGCAGCGCGGGCGGCGGGCTGGTGACGGCGGTCGTCAGCGGCACCGGCGAGCTCAAGTCGGTGACCATCGACCCGAAGGCTGCCGACCCCGAGGACACCGAGACGCTCTCGGACCTGGTGGTGGCGGCGGTGCGCGACGCGAACCGGGCCGCGCAGGAGCTCCAGGCCGAGAAGATGGGCCCGGTGACCGGCGCGCTGGGCGGCGGTCAGGGACTGGGCGGGCTCGGCCTGCCCGGCATGTGACGGAGAGTCCACAGTGTACGAAGGTCCGGTCCAGGATCTGATCGACGAGCTGGGCAGGCTGCCCGGCATCGGTCCGAAGAGCGCCCAGCGCCTCGCCTTCCACCTGCTCGCGGCGGAACCGGCGGACGTGACCCGGCTGCAGGAAGTGCTGCAGAAGGTCAAGGAAGGCGTGATGTTCTGCGAGATCTGCGGCAACGTCTCCGAGCAGGAGAAGTGCCGGATCTGCCAGGACGCGCGCCGCGACACCGCGCTGGTGTGCGTGGTGGAGGAGCCCAAGGACGTCCTCGCGGTGGAGCGCACCCGCGAGTTCAAGGGCCGCTACCACGTGCTCGGCGGTGCGCTGGACCCGTTGTCGGGCATCGGGCCGGACCAGCTGCGGGTGCGCCAGCTGCTGACCCGCATCGGGACCGACGAGATCACCGAGGTGATCATCGCGACGGACCCGAACACCGAGGGGGAGGCGACGGCGACGTACCTGGTGCGGATGCTGCGGGACTTCCCCGGGTTGAACGTGACGCGGCTGGCCTCGGGGCTGCCGATGGGCGGTGACCTGGAGTTCGCGGACGAGCTGACGCTGGGGCGCGCCCTGTCGGGCCGCCGCGCGATGTGAGGCGGGTGGCGGGGCGCCGGGCGTCCCGCCACCGGGCCGAGGCGCGGTGGTGAGCGAGTTCGACCGGGCCGCCGAGGCGGCGATCGCGCACCTGCTGGCGGCGCCCGCGCGGCTGGGCCCGGTGCGGGTGCTGGCGGTGGACGGGCCGTCCGGTGCGGGCAAGTCCACGTTCGCCGATCTGCTGCTGTCCCGGCTGGGCGCGGTCGACGCCCGGCTGGTCCGCACCGATGATTTCGCCACCTGGGACGAGCCGGTGCAGTGGTGGCCGCGGTTGCGCGCGGGAGTGCTGGAGCCGTTGGCCGCGGGGTCGCCGGGCGGGTACCGGCGCACCGAGTGGCCGGGCGGGCGTCCGGTGCCGGGCGCGCACGTGCCGGTACCGGTGCCGGAAGTCCTGGTGCTGGAAGGGGTTTCCGCCGCCCGCGCCGCCATCGCGCCCCGATTGTCCACAGTGGTCTGGGTGGAGCCGGTGGGCGCGGCGCTGCGGCTGGAGCGGGCCGTGGCGCGCGATGGCGAGGACGCGCGCGGCGAGCTGCGCCGCTGGCAGCGCTTCGAGCAGGAGTGGTTCGCCGCGGACGGCACCCGCGCCCGCGCGGACGTCCGCATCGGGCCCGCCGCGACCGGTGCACCCGGCTGATCCGTCCGGCGGGAATCGCGGTCGTCCGGAACCGGAAATCGACCGCGGAACGCTGAAGATCATTTCCTCGATAGCGCGCGGAATGCGGGGGTGAACGGTGCACCGGGTTGCGCCATCCGGGTCAATTCTGCGCTCGGAAAACCGCGTTCGTGCGGGAATTCGGACTCGATTGCCGCAGTGAAATGGCAGGTCAAGGGCATAGTCTGGCATTGCCAGAATTTCTGGCGATCGCTGGGAAAATTCGTGCGCGCCGATTCTGCGAGGGTAGCGAGATCGTAACCTGACCTACTTCGGCGGCGGCGTTCCGCGGGCTATTGTTCTCCGCAATGTGAGACCTGAGACACATCGAGGTGCTGTGATGAGAGCTCCGTCGAGCCCGCGCTTACCCGCCCTCCGGCGTCGCGCCGCGATCGTGGGGATCACCTGCGCGCTCGTGGCCGCAGCGGCAGGATGTGCCGAATCCCAACGCGGCGAGGGCGGCGGCGACGGTGGCAGCCTCACCTTCGGCGCCGCGGGAGCCCCCGACCTGTTCGACCCCTTCTACGCCTCGGACGGCGAGACGTTCCGCGTCACCCGCCAGATGATGGAAGGCCTCGTCGGATTCAAGGCGGGCACCGCCGACGTCGAACCGGAGCTCGCCGAACGCTGGGAGCACACCCCCGACGGCACGACCTGGACCTTCCACCTGCGGCAGGGCGTGAAGTTCCACGACGGCACCGCCTTCGACGCCGACGCGGTCTGCAAGAACTTCGAGCGCTGGTACCACCAGACCGGCGCCGGGCAGAACAACGCGCTGTCGTACTACTGGATCGAGAACTTCGGCGGGTTCGCCGACGGCGCGCGGCCCTCGCTCTACGACTCCTGCGAGAGCCCCGACCCGGCGACGGCGGTCGTGCACCTCACCCGCGCCACCTCCAAGTTCCCCGACCTGCTCGGCCTGCCCGCGTTCAGCATGCAGTCGCCGACCGCGATGGACCGCTACCGCGCCAACGACGTGCGCGCCGAAGGCGACAGCTTCGCCTACCCCGAATACGCGCAGTCGCACCCGACCGGCACCGGCCCGTTCCGGTTCGTCTCCTACGACCAGGGCAACGCCGCGATCCGGCTGGAGCGCAACGACGACTACTGGGGCGAGCCCGCGAAGCTGCACGACCTCACGTTCCGGATCATCCCGGACGAGACCACCCGCAAGCAGGAACTCGAATCGGGCGGCATCGACGGCTACGACCTGCCCAACGCCGCCGACCTGAAGTCGTTGCGCGACGCGGGGAACCAGGTCGAGGTCCGCGACCCGTTCAACGTCATGTACCTGGGGATCACGCAGAAGAACAACCCGAAGCTGCGGGACCTGCGGGTGCGCCAGGCGCTGGCGCACGCGGTGGACCGGGAGAACCTCGTCCAGGCGAACCTGCCCGAGGGCGCCGAGGTCGCCACCCAGTTCTACCCGGACACCGTCGACGGCTGGGCGCCCGATGTGCAGCAGTACCCGCACGACCCGGCCCGCGCCCGGCAGCTGCTCGCCGAAGCCGGGGCCGGCGACCTCACCCTGACCTTCTACTGGCCCGCCGAGGTCACCCGGCCCTACATGCCGGACCCGCAGGGCATCTACAACGCGCTCGCCGAAGACCTCCGCGAGGTCGGCATCACGGTGAACGCGGTGAGCAAGCCGTGGAACGGCGGCTACATCGACGACGTGGACAACGCGCGCGCCGACGTGTTCCTGCTCGGCTGGACCGGGGACTACAACACGCCGGACAACTTCATCGGCACCTTCTTCGGCACGCCCACGAACCGCTTCTACACCGCGGAATCCCCGTGGGGCGAGCAGCTGGCCGCCGAACTCCGGGCCGCCGACGGCGAACCGGACGAGGTGAAGCGCAACGGGATGTACCAGGAGGTCAACCGGAAGCTGCTGGCCGAATACCTGCCCGCCGTCCCGCTGTCGCACTCGCCGCCCGCGATCGTCGTCGGCGAGAACGTGCACGGGCTCGTCCCGTCCCCGCTGACCGCCGAGGAGTTCGCCGGGGTCACCGTCACCGGCTGACCCGGGGGCCGCCGCGATCCCGCGCGATCTCGGCCCCCGCCCCGGGGGAACCACCGTCCACATCGGACTGAATCGACCCGCAGAGGACGCAGTACCGCACAACCCGGGGGACGCTTGCTCCGCTACACGATCCGGAGACTGGCACAGCTGGTGCTCGTCGTCTTCGTCCTGTCCGTGCTGCTGTTCGGCTGGCTGCGGCTGCTGCCCGGCGGCCCGGTGTCGGCGCTGCTCGGCGACCGCGCCACCCCGGAATCCCGCGCCGCGCTCGAAGCGCAGCTCGGCCTGGACCAGCCGATCTGGTCGCAGTACGGGAGATTCCTGCTGCGCGCGCTCAGCGGCGACTTCGGCACCTCCACCGGCGTGCAGCGCGGATCGCCCGCGGTGGAGGTGTTCCTCACCCGCTTCCCCGCGACCATCGAGCTCTCGTTGCTGGCGCTGCTGCTCGCCGTCGCCGTCGGCATCCCGCTCGGCTACCTCGCCGCGCGCCGCCGCGGCGGCTGGTGGGACAACCTGAGCATCACCTGGTCGCTCGTCGGCGTCGCGGTGCCGGTGTTCTTCCTGGCGTTCCTGCTGAAGTTCGTGTTCGCCGTGCAGCTCGGCTGGCTGCCCGCCTCCGGCAGGCAGGACATCGGGCTCGACGCCACCCGCGTCACCGGCTTCTACGTCCTCGACGGGCTCCTCACCCGCGAGTGGGACGCCGCGTGGAACGCGCTGGTGCACCTGGCGCTGCCCGCGGTCGCGCTGTCCACCATCCCGTTCGCGGTGATCTTCCGGATCACCCGGGCCGCCGTCCTCGACGTGCTCGACGAGGACTACGTGCGCACCGCCCGCGCCAAAGGCCTCAGCGGCGCGGTGATCCGGCGCAGGCACGTGCTGCACAACGCGATGCTGCCGGTCGTCACCACCGTCGGGCTGCAGACCGGGGCGCTGCTGGCCGGCGCGGTGCTCACCGAGCGGGTGTTCAACATCGCCGGGATCGGCCAGGCCGTCGCCGTCGGCTTCGAGCGCAAGGACTTCCCGGTGCTGCAAGTGGTGATCCTGGCGGCGGCGATGGTGTACGTGGTGGTCAACCTGCTCGTGGACCTCTCGTACGCGCTGATCGACCCCCGATTGCGGGCGAGGTGACCGTGGTGACCCGGACCGCGCGCAAGGCGCGCATCGACGACCTGGCCGCGGCGGACATCGGCGTCAGCCTCGTCGCCTCCGCGTGGCGGCGGCTGCGGTACAGCCCCGTGTTCCTCGTCGGCGCCGCCCTCATCGGACTGTTCGTGCTGCTCGCCGTGTCGGCGCCGCTGCTCGCCCCGCACGACCCCGGGCTGCACCTGCTGGAGAACCAGGTCTCGCGCGCCGACAACACGATTCCGCCCGCGCAGCCCGGACATCCGCTCGGCGGCGACCAGTACGGCCGCGACCTGCTGTCCCGGCTGCTGCTCGGCTCGCAGCAGACGCTGCTGGTGGCGCTGCTGGCCACCGTCATCGGGCTCGGCGGCGGACTGGTGCTCGGGCTGCTCGCCGGGGCGTTCGGCGGCTGGGTCGACGCGCTCGTCATGCGCGTCGTGGACGTGCTGCTGTCCGTCCCGTCGCTGCTGCTGGCCGTGTCCATCGGCGCGTTGTTCACCCAGCAGAACCGGTTCACCGTGATCCTCGCCGTCGCGCTCGTGCAGGTGCCGATCTTCGGCAGGCTGCTGCGCGGCACCATGCTCGCCCAGCGCGCCAGCGACCACGTGCTCGCCGCGCGGGCGCTGGGCGTGCGGGAGAGCGCCATCGTGTTCCGGCACATGCTGCCCAACGCGCTCGGACCGGTGATCGTGCAGGCCACGCTCGTGCTGGCCACCGCGATCATCGACGCGGCGGCGCTGTCGTTCCTCGGCCTCGGCGCCGCCGACGACTCGGTGCCGGAATGGGGCCAGATGCTCGGCGGTGCGCAGGACGTCATCGACTCGCACCCGCAGCTGGCGTTCTGGCCCGCAGGCTGCATCATCCTCGTCGCCCTCGGCTTCACCCTGGTCGGCGAGTCGTTGCGGGACGCACTGGACCCGAAGCGGCGGCGCTGAGCGCGCCGCCCGCGACCACCCACCTGTGAGGACCTCGGATATGGCACTGCTGGAAGTCCGCGACCTGTCGGTGGTGTTCGCGCGCCGCGGCGAACCACCGGTGACCGCGGTCGACGGCATCTCCTTCGACGTCGAACCGGGCCGCACCGTCGGGCTCGTCGGCGAATCCGGGTGCGGCAAGTCCGTCACCTCGCTCGCCATCATGGGCCTGCTGCCGCCGCGCGGCGCCGAAGTCGGCGGCTCCGTGCGGTTCGACGGCACCGAACTGCTCTCGCTCGGCAAGAAGGAGCTGGACCGGCGGCGCGGCAGCGACCTCGGCATGGTGTTCCAGGACCCGCTGACCTCGCTGAACCCCGTGGTGCCGATCGGATTGCAGGTCTCCGAGGTCATCGAGCGGCACCGCGGCCTCGTCCGCAAGCAGGCCATGCCGGAGGCCGCGGACCTGCTGCGCCGCGTCGGCATCCCGGACCCGACGCGGCGGCTCAAGGAGTACCCCCACCAGCTCTCCGGCGGGATGCGGCAGCGCGCGCTGATCGCGATGGCGCTGGCCTGCCGGCCGCGGCTGCTCATCGCCGACGAGCCGACCACCGCGCTCGACGTGACGATCCAGGCGCAGATCCTGAACCTGCTGGCCACGCTCGTCGCCGATACCGGCACCGCGCTCATCATGATCACGCACGACCTGGGGGTGGTCGCCGGGCTGTGCGACGAGGTGAACGTGCTCTACGCGGGACGCGTCGTGGAGCGCGCCACCCGGCACGAGCTGTTCGCCCGGCCCCGCCACCCCTACACCTCGGGGCTGCTCGCCTCGGTGCCGCGGCTGGACTCGCCGCGCGGGCGGCGGCTCGCGCCGATCCGCGGCTCGGTGAGCGACAACATCCCGTGGGACACCGGGTGCGCGTTCAGCCCGCGCTGCCCGAACGCCCTCGACGTGTGCGGGCAGGAACCACCGGACGCGTCCATCGACGTGGGAGCGCGGCTGCTGCGCTGCCACAACCCGGTCCGGGAGATCGCCGCCAGCACCGCGGAGCAGTCATGACGAACACGAAACCCGGCGCGCTCGCCGCGCCTGCCGGCACCGCGGACCGCGAGGTGCTCGTCGAGGTCACCGACCTCGCCGTGCACTTCCCGATCAAGCGCGGCGTGGTGCTGGACCGCACCGTCGGCCACGTGCACGCCGTGGACGGGGTGACGCTGGGCGTGCGGCGCGGCGAGACCTACGGCCTCGTCGGCGAATCCGGCTGCGGGAAGTCCACCCTCGGCCGCGCCCTGCTGCGGCTCGAACGGCCCACCGGCGGCCGCGTCGTGTTCGACGGCACCGACCTGTCCGGCATGAAGGGCGAACCGCTGCGCCGGATGCGCCGCCGCATGCAGATGGTGTTCCAGGACCCGCTGTCCTCGTTGGACCCGCGGCAGTCCGTGGAGGCGCTGCTGGTGGAGGGGATGCGCGCGCACGACCTGGACCGGGGCCGCGACTCGACCGCCGCTCGGCTGCGCGAGCTGCTCGCCGCGGTGGGCCTGCCCGTCTCGGCGCTGCGCAAGTACCCGCACGAGTTCTCCGGCGGGCAGCGCCAGCGCATCGGCATCGCCCGGGCGCTCGCCGTCGGACCCGACCTGGTCATCGCCGACGAGCCGGTGTCCGCGCTGGACGTGTCGGTGCAGGCGCAGGTGGTGAACCTGCTGGAAGACCTCCAGGGCGAGTTCGGCCTCACCTACCTGGTCATCGCGCACGACCTCGCCGTGGTGCGGCACATCGCCGACCGGGTCGGCGTCATGTACCTCGGCGGGCTCGTGGAGGAGGCCGGGTCCGACGAGCTGTACACCGCGCCGCGCCACCCGTACACGAAGGCGCTGCTGTCCGCGGTGCCCGTGCCCGACCCGCGGGTGGAGGACCGGCGCGAGCAGATCCTGCTCTCCGGCGACCTGCCGTCCCCGGCCGATCCGCCCACCGGCTGCCGCTTCCACACCCGCTGCCCGTGGCGGCGGCCGGAGCGGTGCGACACCGAACGCCCCGAGCTGCGCACCCTCGGCACCGGGCACCGGGTCGCCTGCCACTACGCGGAGGAGATCAGCGGGCCGCCGCCTGCCGGAACTCGCTCGGGTTGATGCCGCGGACCCGCTTGAACGCGGCGCTGAACCCGAACGGGTCCGCGTAGCCGACGGTCCGCGCGACCTCCGCGACCGTCGCCGCCTCCCGGTCCACCAGCAGGTCCGCGGCCAGCGTCATCCGCCAGCGCGTCAGGTACGTCAACGGCGGCTCGCCCACCAGTTCCGCGAACCGCTTCGCCATCGTCGACCGCGACACCCCGGTGCGGGACGCCAGCGCGCCGACCGTCCACGGCGCCGCCGGTTCCTCGTGCAGCAGCCGCAGCGCGGCGCCCACCACCGGGTCGTGCTGCGCCGCCCACCAGGCCGGGGGTTCGCCGCCGGGCCGGTCGAACCACGAGCGCAGCGTGCAGACCAGCATCCAGTCCAGCAGCCGGTCCAGCACCACCTGCTGGCCGGGCGCGTCCACGGCGACCTCGGCGGCCAGCTGCTCCAGCACCGGGTCCGCGGTGCCCCCGGCGTCCACCCGCAGCAGCACCGGTAGCGCGTCCAGCAGCCTGCGGCTGATCTCGCCGCGCGCCGGGTACGCGCCGGTGATCAGCGTGGTCGCTCCCGCGTCCCCGGCCGGGTCGCTCCAGCCGAGCCGGTGCCGCGCGCCGCCCTGCTCCGGCGTCGCGCAGTCCACCCCGCACTCGACGGGCTCCGCGCTCGTGCCGACCTCGTCGACGAAGGCGAACGTCCCCGGTCCGCGCACGATCATCGTGTCCCCGGCGCGCAGCCGCTCCGGCGGCAGGCCCGCGGGCACGACCCAGCCCGAGCCGGTCAGCGCGGTGACGAGCGTGAGCGGCGCGCCGTCCGCGAAGTGCAGCGACCACGGCGGCGAGACGGTCGTCGTGCCGAACAGGGAACCGTGCGCCCGCACCCCGCGGATCAAGTCGCTGAACGCATCCACTCCGTCGAGCGTAGACGAACGGACAGGCGATCCGGCTCTTCACCCATGTGCGCGTCCGGTCCGGGCGCGTTGAATCGGTGGCATGACCGACACGACCCTCGTCCTCGGCGCCACCGGCAAGACCGGCCGCCGCATCGTCCCCCGGCTGCGGCTGCGCGGCGTCCCGGTGCGGGCCGCGTCCCGGTCCAGCGCCACCCGCTTCGACTGGCACGACCCGGCGGGCTGGGACGCGGTGCTGCGCGGCGTGGACGCCGTGTACCTGGTGGCGCCGCGCGAACCGGGGCCCGCGCACGACTTCGTGGCCCGCGCCGCGGCGGCCGGGGTGCGGCGGCTGGTGCTGCTGTCCGGGCGCGGCGCCGACCGCTGGGGGGAGTCGGACTTCGGGCGGGACATGCGGTCCGCGGAGGACGCGGTGCGCGGTTCGGCGCTGGAGTGGACGGTGCTGCGCGCGTCGAACTTCGCGCAGAACTTCGACGAGGAGGTGTTCCTGCCCGCGCTGCTGGCCGGGGAACTCGCGCTGCCCGCGGGGCCGGTGCCGGAACCGTTCATCGACGTCGAGGACGTCGCCGACGCCGCCACCGCGGTGCTCACCGAGCCGGGACGGCACGCCGGGCGGACCTACGAGCTGTCCGGACCGCGCGCCATCACCTTCGGTGAGGTCGTCGACCTGATCTCCCGCGCCACCGGGCGGTCGATCACCTACCGCCGCACCGCGCCCGCCGCGTACGAGGCGGCGCTGATCGCGGAGGGCGTGCCCGCGGCGGACGCGCACGACGTGGTCGCGATGTTCGAGCTGATGGCGGACGGGCTGATCGCCGAGACCACCGGCGAACTCGCGGCCCTGCTCGGGCGCGCGCCCCGCACGTTCGAGGACTACGTGGTGCGGGCCGCCGCGGCGGGCGCCTGGGGGTGAGCGCCGCTCGGGGGCGGGCGGGCCATCTGCATCCACAAAGGACTGAAAAGCACTTCTCCGACCACACGGCGAAAGCGGAGGGAAGACCATGAACACCGGCACCCCGACCACCGAAGACCTCGCACTCCTCCGGCGCCCGCTGCACGGTTTCCTGACCGTCGCGGCGGCCCCGGTCCCGGCGCAACCCCGCCCGGTCTGGTTCGACGCCGCCGCCGACGGCACGATCCACCTGTTCACCGAACCCGGCTCGCTCAAGGTGCGGCGGCTGGAGCGCGATCCGCGCGCCTCGCTCGTCGTCGCCGCCCCGGTGGGGGAGCGCGAGCACTGGGTGTCGGTGGCCGGTCGCGTCACCTTCGAACCGGACGGGGCGGAGGACCTGGCCCGCCGCCTCGCCGCCCGCTACTGGGACCTGACCGACCCGACGCGCATCGCCGACCTCGACGCCATGCTCGCCGCCGGAGTTCTCCGCTGCACCCTCCACCCGGAGAAGACCCACCGCTTCACCTACTGACCGCGGCGGTCCCGGCATCGCGCTCGTCGACGTCTGCTGCGACTCCGATGAGGCTCCCCAGGCCGGGCCGTCCGGACGCGCCGGTGGGGCATCGCGCCCGTGGGACCTCCTGCCGCTCCGCGGGGGCCGGTCACGCGTTCCGGTGTTCTCCGGTCGCCGGTGCCGCTTCGAGCGGGGGCGCGACGGGTTCGAGGGGTGGCGGGGTGGCGCGGGGCGGGCGGCTGCCGAGGAGGACTCCGCCGACGACGACCGCCCCGGCGGCGAGCTCGACCGGGTGCGGCCGCTCGCCCAGCACCAGCCACGCCGAGGTGACGCCGACGATCGGCACCAGCAGCGAGAACGGTGCCACGGTGCTCGCCGGGTACCGCGCCAGCAGCGTCGTCCACAGCCCGGAGCCGACCACGGTCGCCAGCAGCGAGGTGAACGCCAGCCCGCCCAGCGCCGCCCACCCGGCGGGGGACAGCACCGAGCCGGTGACGGCTCGCCAGCCGGTGCCGGGCCCTTCCAGGAACGCGGACAGCACGAACATCGGCACCGGCGGCACGATCGACATCCACAGCGTCAGCCGCAGCGGGTTCGGCGCCTGCGCCTTGCGGCTGCACAGGTTGCCGATCGCCCAGCCCAGCGCGCCGCACAGCGCGAGCAGCACCGGCAGCAGCGCCGCCGCCTGCGCCCGGTGCCAGCCGATGGCGGCCATGCCCAGCACGGCGATCGCGATGCCCGCGGCCTGCACCGGCCGGATCCGCTCCCGCAGCAGCACCCCGCCGAGCAGCACCGTGAACGGTGCCGAAGCCTGCAACACCAGCGAGGCGAGCCCGGTCGGCAGGCCCGCGTCCATCGCCAGGAACAGGAATGCGAACTGCACGGTGCCGAACCCGAGCCCGTAGCCCAGCAGCCACCGCCACTTCACCCCGGGCAGCGGCACCAGCAGCACGGTCGGCACCGCGATCACCAGGAAGCGCAGCCCCGCGAAGAACAGCGGCGGGAACCACCGCAGTGCGTAGTCGAGGGCGAGGAAGTTGATGCCCCACAGCAGGGCCACGAATGCGGCGAGGAGGCGGTCTCGGGCGGTCACGGCACCGAGCCTGCGGGGACGCTCCATGAAGGACAAGCGAGATTATCTGCAACGTCCGTGTAGTTTCGCTTCATGGAGGTTCGGAGGTTGCGGCTGCTGCGCGAGCTGGCCGATCGGGGGACCGTCACCGCGGTGGCGAAAGCGCTGGACTACACGCCGTCGGCGGTGTCCCAGCAGCTCAAGGCGCTGCAAGCGGAGGCGGGCGTGCCGCTGACCGAACCCGCGGGCCGCAGCCTGCGGCTCACCGACGCGGGCTGGGCGCTGGTGGCGCGGTCCGACGAGGTGCTGGCCGCGCTGGAGCGGATGGACGCCGAGCTGAACAGCTTCCGCTCGGCACCGCGCGGCACGGTGCGGCTGGCCGCGTTCCCGTCCGGCGCGTTGCTGGTGCTGCCGGGCCTGTTGAGCAGGCTCGCCGCGCAGCCGCAGCTGCGAGTGGAGTTCCGCGACGTCGACATGCACCCGTCGGAGGTGCCGGGCCTGCTCGCCGACTTCGACGTGCTGATGACGCACCGGGACGACCACGCGCCGCCGTTCGACGCGGCCCGCGCCGAGATCACGCCGCTGTACCGGGAACCGCTCGACGTGGCGCTGCCGCCGGACCACCGGCTCGCCCGCAAGGACCGGGTGGAGCTCACCGAGCTGGCCGAGGAGCCGTGGATCGGGGTGGACGTGGGGTTCCCGGTGGACGACGTGCTGCGCTCGCTGGCGGTGCGGACCGGGACCCGACCGGAGGTGGTGCAGCGGATCAACGACTTCCGGATCACCGAGGCGCTGGTCGCGGCGGGGCACGGGGTGGCGCTGCTGCCGCGGTTCGTGCTGGACAACCCGAACCTGGTGCTGCGCCCGCTGGCCGGGGTGCGCGCGGGCCGCAACGTGGAGGCGGTGACCCGGCGCGGCGCCACGGACCGGCCCGCGATCCGCGCGGTCCTGGAAGCCCTGCGCGCCGAGTCCCACGAACGCACCACCTGACCCGCGGGGCGAACGGCCCGCTCGCCCGAGGGTGTGCCGCTCGCCGCCCGCCCAGGCGCGGCCCGCTCGGCCGACCGCACCCGGCCCGGCTCACCTCGGCGGGTGCGCCTGGGCCCACCGGGCGATCGCGGCGACCTCGTCCGCGTGCTCGGCGAGCGTGTCGCCGACGATGCCGACGACCGGGATGTGCCCGGGCCGGGCCACGTCCGCGGGCCGGCGCACGAAGCCCTTCTCGTGCACCCCGGTGCTGCCGGGCCCGGGCGTGCCCTCCGCGAGGTGCCCGGTGGTGCGCGCGTACCGGGTCAGCACCCGCGGCTCCCGCAGGTCCCGGTCCACGCCGAACCACTGCTGGCTCAGCGGGAACAGCGCGGACAGCGCGTCCCACCAGCCCTCCGCGGCCAGCAGCAGTTCCGGGTGCCGGCCGCGCAGCTCCGCGACGAGCCGCCGGTAGCCGTCCACCAGCTCGAACCGCGGATCGTTGAACCAGTAGCCGAGGGTGTCGAAGAACGCCGCGTCCACCCCGAACTCGCGCACGATCGCCGACACCGACTCGACCAGGTGCGCCCGGAACCGCGGCTCGCCCGGGTTGAGGAACACCTGGTCGCCCTCGCCGGTGCGGTCGCCGTCCCAGTCGGGCCGGTTGAGCAGTTCCGCGTAGCGCCCGGTGTCGTTGCGGATCACCGACCGCTCCCAGTCCGGGTAGGCGGTCACGTTGGCGCCGTGCCCGCCGAACATCGGCATCAGCCGCACGCCGAGCTCGCGCGCGGCCTCGGTGAACCGGTGGAACCCGGCGTCCCCGCCGAGGTCCGCGCCGGGCCGGTAGCGCGGGTAGTCGTGGTAGTAGCGGCCTTCCCAGCCGGGCAGGTAGGCGAGCACCCGGTGTGGCTCGACGTGCCGGGTGACGAAGCGCAGCGCCTCGGCCATCGCCGGGAAGGTGTTGAACACGTGCCCGGTCCAGTGCTGGCCGTGCAGCGTGACGACCAGCGCGACGTCCCGCAGCCAGTCCGGCACGTCGGTCCGCTGCTCCCACGGCACCAGCCGGTGGGCGTCCGCCACGAAGGACAGGTGTTCGTCCAGGTCGGCGTCGAGGCCGCCGCGGCGCAGCCGGATCGGCGGCACCCGGTGGCTCGTGGTGCGGGCGGAGGCGGCGGGCAGGTGCACCAGCTCGACGATCCGCCCCGGCGCGTAGACGGGCCGGTGCACGTGCAGGATCTGCCGCCGCACCAGCGGGTCCCGCACGCTGAGCGCGAGGTCGCCGCAGGCCGCCCACGGCGTCGCCCACTCGGGCCCGGGGTAGTCCAGCTGGAAGCGGTCGCCGAGTTCCCGGCCGCGGCCGGTGTTCGGCGCCCACCACGGCTCGTCGGGAATCCCGGTGAGCAGCAGCTTCACCGCTTTCACCGGTTCCGGGTGGTGCACGTGGACGGTCCACTCGGTGTGGTCGCCGCCGGTGCGCAGCTCGACGTCGACGCCGCCGTCCGCGGTGCGCTGCCCGCCGAGGAGGGCGAGCCGGTCGCAGCGCAGCCGCCCGTCCTGGAGGCGGCAGCTCGCCGGGTCGAGCCCGTAGCCGTTGCCGGTGGTGAACACCTGCACGGCCCAGCGGAGGTCGCTGCCGGGCAGCGGGAAGTACGGGTCGCGGGGGTCGAAGCTCAGGTCCGCGTCGATGAGGGCCATGAGCGCTCCCCGTGGCTCAGGTGCTGGACGGTTCCGTGTAGGTCGTGATCTTGTCGAGCAGCGCCGCGAAGTCGTCCGCCTCGTCCGCGTCGAAGATCAGCGTGTCGCCGGGTGGGAGCACGACGGCCACCCGGTCGCCCATGACCAGGATCGACACGGAGCGATTCTCGCCTCCGGAGTCGTGGCACGGAATCCGCCATCGGAGGTCATCGCTGTGCTCTTCGGTCGGCCGCATGTCGTCCTGTCCGCCGCGTGCTGGGTGGGCAGGCATGACTGAACCGCGCGGGGCGCGCACCGACAAGTGGAGTAGACCGAACGAGTACCCCAATTGTGATCAACTTCGATGGGGTTCGGCGGACCAGTGCCCCTGGTCGTGCCGGGAGGGCGGCCGGCCCCGACAGGCCGTGGCCTACCGGCCGCTCTCCCGAATTTCCCCAGGGGTGAGTCTGATCACAGCAACCTTTCGCCGCTCCCGCATTCTCCGGGTTCAAGATCCACCGCGACTACCCCCTTTAGTCGAGTTGATGCACTGATCGTGACCGACCGGATATCGACCCCCTAAGGTTTCGGATCGGCTCCGCCGTCGTGCGCGGGACCATCGGGTGGCTTGCCCCGCGGCGCGCGCCGGGCGGCGGGCGGATCCGTTTCGCGCGCTTCCTGCCTGGGAAAAACGTGATGTGCGCATGCCGGACACCGCTGTTCGGTTGCCGCCGCGGGCAGAAGTGCGTTCTTCCGCACTGAAGGGCGAGCCCGCGGGGGCCGGTGCGGAAAGGTGGAGCGGCCCGAACGGAACCGCCCGGTCGAGGAGCCGGGCGACAGCGCTGAGTGATCGAGGAGCACGGTTGATCGACAGGGTGACGCCCGCGGTGATCGCAGTCGTGTGCGGAGTCCTGCTGGCGGTGTTGTTGTTCGTGCCGTTCGTCGCCCGCGAGTACCGCTGGCGCGGCGGGACCGGTGCGGGCCGGATGCTGGTGGTGCTCGGCTTCATCGTGCACTGCTGGGCGCTGATGACCTACACGCTGCTGCCGTTGCCGGAGGTGGGGCCGGGGTTCTGCGCCGATCCGGCGGCGTACGCGCCGCAGCTGGAGCCGCTGCACTTCCTGGCGGACTTCCGCGCGGCGTCCGGTGGTCTCGCCGCGCTGATGCGCGATCCGATGGTGGGGCAGGCGCTGCTGAACATCGCGCTCTTCGTGCCGCTGGGCATGTTCGTCCGGCACCTGTTCCGCTCCAGCCGGATCGGCACGGTCGCGATCGGGTTCGCGACCTCGCTGCTGATCGAGACGACGCAGCTCACCGGGGTGTGGTTCCTGTACCCGTGCGCGTACCGGCTGTTCGACGTGGACGACCTGCTGATGAACACGCTGGGCGCGGTGTTCGGGCTGCTGCTGGCGCCGGTGCTGGAGCTGGTCGGCGGCAAGGCGCCCACCCGCCCGATGACGCCGCGCCCGGTGACGGCGCAGCGGC
Organism: Saccharopolyspora sp. MMCC62; assembly: GCF_057736575.1. Lineage (NCBI taxonomy): Bacteria > Bacillati > Actinomycetota > Actinomycetes > Pseudonocardiales > Pseudonocardiaceae > Saccharopolyspora > Saccharopolyspora sp. MMCC62. Next base: position 80,929 of record NZ_JBYKCM010000004.1, read on the forward strand.
GGCTGCTCGGGATGGCCTGCGACGTGGCGGCGCTGGTGCTGACCGGGGCGGCGCTGCACAGCGGGGTGGTGGCGGTGCTGCTGCTGGTGACGGGGGCGCCGTCGATGGTGCTGCCCGATCCGGCGCAGGCGGTGCTGAACGCCTGGTTGCCGGGAGTTCTGGTGCTGCTGGTGCCGACGATGGTGGGCAGCGGCGGCACGCTGGGGCAGCGAGCGGTGCTGCTGCGCCCCGCGCTGCCGGACGGCGCGCTGCCCGGCAGGTTGCGGCTGCTGCTGCGGGTGTTCTTCGGCAGCGGGCAGTACGTGCTGCTGGTCGGTTTCGCCGACCTCGGTCCGAGCGAGGTGAACCGGCTGGCCGTCGGGTTCGCGCTGCTGTCCGCGGTCGCCGTCTGGTTCACCGCGAAGAGCCGCGGCATCTCCGCCTGGCTCGCCGGACTGTCCATGATGGACACCCGGATGCCGAGGTCGAAGTTCCGCAAGCGCAAGGGCGACCCGTTCACCCCCGGCGAGACCATCCTCGTCGGCAGCCTCCCCACCTTCGAACCCGGCGGCCGCGACCTCCGCGACCTCGTCGACCCCCGAGGAGTAGGAGCCCACCGCAGACCCGACCGGTGATCGTGAGGGTGTCCGTCCAGCGCGTGGCGTAGGCCGACATCGGCACGCACGTCGCGATGGGCACCGCGTTCACCGTGCTCGACTTCGCGACCCTGTACGACCCGGTGGTGTACCTGGACAATCTCAGCGGGGCGAGCTACCTCGAAGAGCCCGAGGAGGTGGACCGCTACCGGCAGGTCTTCGAGCACCTGCGGGCGAGCGCGCTGGATCCGCGCGTCTCCCGGCGCAGGCTCGACGAGCTGCGCCATCGGCATGCGGCCTGACCGGAGGAGGAGATCGTGGGCGACGGAATGCCGCGGAACTGGCGCACCAGCACCTACAGCAACGGTGGCGGTGAATGCGTCGAGGTGGGTGGTCTTCCGGGCGGCGCGGCCGTCCGCGATTCCAAGGACCGCGCCGCCGGGCACCTGTCTTTCGGCAGTGCGCAGTGGGCGGACTTCCTAGCCGCCCTCGCGCGCGGAATCCCGGAACGCTGACCAGCGCCTCGGAAGTCCCGCTTGATCGAACACCGCTCGCCGGAGAGCCGGGGGTGGAACTGGCGCAGTCGGCGAAAAGCCGGCACGGCGAGCTGCGGAGGACATCGTGACCAGCGGATTACCGAAGAACTGGCGCACCAGCAGCTACAGCAACGGCGGCGGCCAGTGCGTCGAGGTGGGTGGTCTTCCGGGCGGCGCGGCCGTCCGCGATTCCAAGGACCGCGCCGCCGGGCACCTGTCCTTCGACCGTCCGCAGTGGACGGTCTTCCTCGCCGCCGTCGCCCGCGGGCGGTACCGGCGCTGAACGGCGAAGAGCCGCGCCCGCGCACGGGATTCCGTGCGCCGACGCGGCTCTTCCGCCCGGATCAGCGGTGCGTCCGAACCAGCGCGCCCGGCTCGGCGGTGCGCCCGAACCAGCGCGCCCGGTTCAGCGGCACGCCCGGTTCAGCGGTCCACCCGGATCAGCAGTGCGCCCGGATCAGCGGCCCGCCCGGTTCAGCGGCCCGCCCGGATCAGCGGTGCGCCCGGTTCACCGCCGAGACCACCGCGCGGAGCGAGGCGGTGACGGTGGAGGTGTCGATGCCCACGCCCCAGAGGACCTCGTCGCCCACCGCGCACTCCAGGTAGGAGGCGGCGCGCGCGTCGTCGCCCGCGGTCAGCGCGTGCTCGTTGTAGTCCAGCACCCGCACGTCGTAGCCGACGGTGCTCAGCGCGTCCACGAACGCGGCGATCGGGCCGTTGCCGGTGCCGGTGATCTCCTGCTCGCTGCCGTCCACGACGACCTTCGCGGTGACCGTCTCGTGGCCGGTCTCGCCGCTGAGGGTGCGGGACACCAGCTCCAGCGGGCTGCGCGGCTCCAGGTACTCCTCGGAGAACACCTGCCACATCGCGCCCGGTGACACCTCGCCGCCGTCCGAGTCGGTGCGGGCCTGCACCAGCTTCGAGAACTCGATCTGCAGCTTGCGCGGCAGGTCCAGCTGGTGCTCGCTCTTCATGATGTACGCGACGCCGCCCTTGCCGGACTGCGAGTTCACCCGGATCACGGCCTCGTAGCTGCGGCCCACGTCCTTCGGGTCGATCGGCAGGTACGGGACCTCCCACGGGTGGTCGGCCACGTCGGCGCCGGCGCGCTCCGCGTCCACGCGGAGCGCCTCCAGGCCCTTGTTGATCGCGTCCTGGTGGCTGCCGGAGAACGCCGTGTAGACCAGCTCGCCGCCCCACGGGTGCCGCTCGGGCACCGGCAGCTGGTTGCAGTGCTCCACGGTGCGCCTGATGTGGTCGATGTCCGAGAAGTCGATCTGCGGGTCGATGCCCTGGCTGAACAGGTTCATGCCCAGCGCCACCAGGTCCACGTTGCCGGTGCGCTCGCCGTTGCCGAACAGGCAGCCCTCGATGCGGTCCGCCCCGGCCTGGTAACCCAGCTCCGCGGCGGCGATGCCGGTGCCGCGGTCGTTGTGCGGGTGCAGCGACAGGATCACCGAGTCGCGGCGCGCCAGGTTCCGGTGCATCCACTCGATGGAGTCGGCGTACACGTTCGGCGTGGCCATCTCGACGGTCGACGGCAGGTTGAGGATCACCGGCCGCTCCGGGGTCGGCTGCCAGATCTCGGTGACCGCGTCGCAGACCTCGACGGCGAAGGAGAGTTCGGTGCCGGTGTAGGACTCGGGCGTGTACTCGAAGCGGAAGTCGGTGTCGGAGTACTTGCCCGCGTACTCCAGCGCCAGCTCGGCGCCCATCTTGGCGATCTTCTTGATGCCCTCGCGCTCCTCGCGGAACACCACGCGGCGCTGGAGGATCGACGTCGAGTTGTAGATGTGCACGATGGCGCGCGGAGCGCCCTCCAGCGCGGCGAAGGTGCGCTCGATCAGCTCCGGCCGGCACTGCGTCAGCACCTGGATGTGCACGTCCTCGGGGATCGCGTCGTCCTCGATGATCTCGCGCACGAAGTCGAAGTCCGTCTGGCTGGCCGCCGGGAAACCGACCTCGATCTCCTTGTAGCCCATCCCGACCAGCAGGTCGAACATGCGGCGCTTGCGGGCGGGCGACATCGGATCGATCAGGGCCTGGTTGCCGTCCCGCAGGTCCACCGCGCACCACAGCGGGGCACGGGTGATGCGCTGGTCCGGCCAAGTGCGGTCCGGCAGCGACACGTCCTCGACCAGCTCGTGGAACGGGCGGTAGCGGTGGTACGGCATCGAGGAGCCGCGCTGCGCGTTCCAGGGCTGCTGGTCGGCCGGTGCCTGGCGGGACGGCGTGCGTACCCGGCCGGCGAAGGGGGCCTGGGGTTCCTGCGGCGAAGTCATCGGGTGTTCGTCTCCTGCTGGTCGGATGTCAGAACCGCAGACCGGCAGGTTGCTACCCCGCGACGAGGGGCCGGTCTAACTGACCCCGTCGCGGCGGCGAAGCAGGAGAACGCGTGCCACGCCCGCCAGGTTAACCGCAACGGGTGCCCACGGCGCAACCCCGGCGTCCCAGATGGTGGTCGGTCCGCGACCGCCGGGCGGCGGAACACGGGCGCCGCCGGGCGGGGCAGACTGGGGATCATGGCTGCGAAAAAGGGGCGTTCCGGCATCGCCACCCTGATCAACGGCGTGGGCTACCTGTTCGCCGTCATCCTGGTGCTGCACATCGTGCTCGTGCTGTTCGGGCTGCCCAGCGAGAACGGCGTCGCCGACTCGCTGCGCGGTGCCGCCGAACCGCTCGCGCTGTTCTTCCCCGGTCTGGTGCAGACCCCCAACGCCGAGCTGCAGCTGATCCTCGACTACGGCCTCGCCGCCCTGTTCTGGGTCCTCGCCACCAGCCTCCTCGCCCGCATCTTCGGCTGATCGCGCGGCGGTCGCGGAACGCGATCGCGCCGGTGGTTCCGGTCTCGGCCACCTCGCCCGATCGCCACCGACGTGGCCTTCTTCGACCAAGCCGACGATGTGAGCCGGAAGCTCGCCGCCCGGTTCGACCGGCAGGGCCCGGCGGCTCGTAGCAGCGCTCGGCACCCCGGATCACGAGGCGGAAACGGGGGCTACTGGGTGGTAGTTCTGAGGAGTTGTCGCGTGTCACACTTCCGGGTATGTCGGAGAATGTCGGTGAGGCGACCGCCGGTGCGCAGGAAAGCGACCTGCCCAGCGGAGGGCGACGGCGGTTGCGCCGGACGCACGACTGGGCGCAGGGCCGCGCCAAGGCGGTCGGAGCGATCGCCTCGGTGGCCCGCTGGGTCGGCACGCTGATCGCACTGCTGCTCACCGTGCACGTGGTGCTCACCGTCGGCGGCGCGAACCCGGACAACGGCATCACGCGGTTCGTCGCGGACTGGTCGCAACCGCTCGCGCTCGGCTTCGCGGACCTGTTCACGCCGGAAGATCCGCAGCTGGCGGTGCTGGTGAACTTCGGCATCGCCGCGATCTTCTGGCTGATCCTCACGTCCATCGTGGTGCGGATCATCAGGGCCTTCGGCTGACGAGCCGCCGGGGACGGACCCCGACCCGGTGATGTGATGCACCGCAACGTGTGATGCTTGCACGGAGCAGGTGGAACGGTGGCCGAGCGGCGTGACAATGCACGCACTCGACCGCTCGGCGTGGAGCGCGATTTCCCACCAGCGAGAGGGATGTGCGTGACACGGACCGAAGCGCTCGCCGGAACCACCAGGGCCACCCGCGCATTGCTGCCCGCGTGGCTGCTCCGCATGCTGCGGCCCGCACCGCTCCCGCTGGACTGGACCCGGATCGTCGCCGCCGCCCTCGGCATCGGCGGCCCCACCCTCGTCGGGCTCGGCGTCGGCAGGCTCGACGAAGCGGTGCTCGTCTCGCTCGGCGCGCTGTGCGCCAGCTTCTCCGACCTCACCGGGTCCTACCGGTACCGCCTCCGCCGCGTCGGGCTCACCGTGCTCAGCGGCGGAGTCGGCTTCGCCGTCGGCGTCGCCGCACCGAGTCCGCTGTGGTCGGCCGTCGTGGTCGTCGCCGTCGCCGTGCCCTCGGTGCTCGCCAGCCGGGTCAACGACCTGTGCGCGGCCGCGGGCGCCCAGATGCTCACCTTCTGCGTCGTCGCCACCGGGCACGTCGCCACCGGCGTGCCCGTCGGCCAGCAGATCGGCTGGTTCGTGGCGGGGGAGGTGCTGCTGCTGGCGCTCGTCGCCGCCACCTGGCCGTTCCGCCGGGCCGCGCCCGCGCGCGGGGCCGTCGCCCGCGTCTTCGACGCGCTGCTCAAGCTGTTCGACGCGGCGGGCACCGATGCGGCGATCAACGCGCGGCAGGAGCTCACCCGGGCGCTCAACAACGCCCACGACATCCTCGTCGGCGGCGCCTCCATCTCGCGCAGCCGCGTGCACGACCGGCTCTACGTCGTGCTCACCCGCGCCACGCCCGTCGTCGAAGCGTCCGTGGCGCTCGCGCACGCCCGCATCCGGCCCGCCGAACGCACCCTCGACGCGATGCGCGCCATCGCGCGGTGCGTGCGGGACGGCGGGACCGTGCCGCCCTACCGGCCCGCCACCTCCGGTTCGATCATGGTGCACGCGCTGGACCAGGGGCTCGTCGACCTCATCGACTCGTGGCGCCGGGCGAAGCGCGCCGATCTGCCCGACTTCCGGGCGCGCCTGGGCACCTGGGAACGGCTGCGGTTGTGGCGCAGCGACATCAGCATCGGGCGCACCGGCTGGCTGCTGACGCTGCGCATGGTGCTGTGCCTGGCCGTCGCCGAAGGCGTAGGGAGCGCGCTGGAGTTCCAGAACTCGTACTGGATCGCGATGACCGTGGCGCTGGTGCTCAAGCCCAACTCCGGATCGGTGTTCGCCCGCACCGTGCTGCGCGGCATCGGGTCGCTCGTCGGCGTCGTCATCGCCGGGGCGCTGCTGCTGGCGGTGCCGCCGGGGTGGGGGCTCGCCATCGCCACCGTGCTCGTCGCCGCGTTCGTGCCCGAAGCGCTCAGCAGGCACTACGGGCTGTTCACCATGGTCGTCACGATGATCGTGCTGCTGCAGATGCACCAGAGCGACCTGTTCGTCGAGCAGCTGCCCCGGGTGCGGCTCGTCGACTCGCTGCTCGGCTGCGCGCTGGTGCTCGTCATCGGCTACCTGATGTGGCCGCCCGGGCGCAGCCCCGCGCTCGCGGGCAGGCTGGCCGACGCCGTCGACACCGTCTCCGAGTACGTGGCGCTGTCCATGGCCGGGCGGGTGCAGGGCCGGTCCGCGCTGCGCCGCCGCACCTACCGGGAACTGTCCGACCTGCGCACCGCGTTGCAGCAGCAGCTGATGGAACCCGCCGCGGTGGGCCGCGCCGCCGAGGTGTGGTGGCCGTCGATCATCGTGCTGGAACGGCTCGTGGACGCCGCCACGGAACGGGCGCTGCTGATCGAACGCGGCGGGGACGACCTGCGGCTCGAACACACCCAGCGGATCGTCTCGACCCTGCGCACCGCCGCCCGGCAGCTGCGCATCCAGCCCGACGCGCCCGCGCACAACCTCCGCAACAAGCTCACCGACGTCTACGCCGAAGTGGTGTCCTGATCGGACGGTCAGCGGCGCTGGGCGAGTTCCGCCAGCACCGCTCCGAAGTGGTCGGCGGCCTCCCGGACGTCGGCGTAGCGCAACCAGGTCGGGGCGAAGCCGAAGCGCAGCCTGCCCGGGCCCGCCAGGTCCACGATCACGCCGCGGGACGACAGCTCCTGCGCCACGTCGTGCGCGCGCCGGTGCATCACGCACACGTGCGCGCCCCGTCCCGCGACGCCGACCGGCACCGGCGCCACCGCCATCGGCAGCTCCCGCAGGCAGTGCACGAAGAACTCGGCCAGCCCGGTCGACTTCGCGGCCAGCGCGCGGGGTTCCGCCCCGGACAGCGCGGCCAGGCCCGCCTGCAGCTCGGTGATCGAGAACGTCGGCGGCATCGCGCCGAACCCGCCGCGGCCGGGCGCCACCTCGGCGAGCTCCGCGCGCCGCCGCTGCGCGATGAACGAGAAACCGGGCGCACCGGAACCACCACCGAGGTAGCGGTAGCCGCAGCCGACCGCGAAATCAGCGGCCCAGCCGCGCAGGTCCACCCGCACCGCCCCCGCCGAATGGCTCAGGTCCCACAGCGACAGCGCGCCGTGCCGGTGCGCCAGGGCGGTGAGCTCCGCGGCATCGCGCACCGCCCCGGACAGCGGATCGACGTGCGAGAGCGCGAGCACCGCCACCTGGCCGTCGAACTGCGCGGCCAGCTCGGCCGGATCGTCCACGAAGCGCAGCTCGCACCCGGCGGAATCGGCGGCCGAGCGCGCCAGGTAGTGGTCCGCGGCGAAGTCGTGCCTGCCCACCGCCAGCACCCGCCGCTCCGGCCGCAGCGCCGCCGCCGAGCGCAGCGCGTTGAACAGGTTCATCGACGTCGAGTCGGCGACCACGACCTCCGCGGGCAGCGCCCCGATCAGCGGCGCCAGCTCGGCGGCCGCGTCCCGGGCCTGCCGGTGCAGGCCCTCGTCGACCTGCGGGGCGGGCGCGCGGAGCTCCCGCCTGCTCTCGACGAACTCCCGCAGCCGGGCCGACGTGGCGCGCGGCCGCGGCCCGCCGCTGGTGCCGTCGAGCCGGATCACGCCCGCGGGCAGGTCGTAGCGGGCGCGCAGCGCGGCGAGCTCGTCGGCGCGGTCCAGCGCCTCCGCGGCCGCTCTGGTGCTCGTCCACACGAGTGAGATTCATACCGCACGGGCCTACTGCGCGTCACTGCCCGGACCGGCCCGATCTCGCGATCCGGGCCGGTCGGGGGACGTGCCGAGCCTGCGAAAACAGACCGGGTCGCCGGATTCAGAAGAGCGGTCGGCCCCACTGCTCGGTGAACACCAGGTCCGCCAGCGGCTTGCGGGAGCGCGGTGCGGCCTCCTTCTCCCGGAGCCGGTCCGGCATCCCGTCGGTCGAGCCGAGCCTGCCGATCGCGATCACCACGACCGGTTCGAAGCCGTCCGGCACCGCGAACTCGGCGCGCACCGCGTCCCGGTCGAACCCGGCCATCTGGTGCGCGACGAAGCCGTCCGCGACGGCCTGCAGCACCAGGTTCTGCGCCGCCAGCGCCACCCCGTACTCGCCGTAGGGCAGCGGTTCGCCCTCGTCGTCGACGGTCTGCGCGAGCCCGGCGACCAGCGCCGACGCCGAGGCCGCCCAGCCCTTGTTGCCGCGGGACAGGGTGCCGTGGATGCGGTCGAACACCGGCTCGCCGCGGCGCCCGGCGAGGAACCGGGCGGGCTGCGTGTTGCCCCAGGACGGCGCCCAGCGGGCCGCTTCGAACAGCGCGCGGAGCTCCACCTCGCCGAGCTCCGCCGCCGGGTCCAGCGCCCGCGGGCTCCACCGCGCCGCCAGCAGCGGGTGCAGCGGCACCGACGAATCGGCCGCCTTGCCGTCCGGGATCTCGAACACCTCGGTCACACCAGCCTCCTGTTCACGTCAGATCGCGTACGACCACGCCGTCAGCGCGTACGCCCCGAACCAGGCGCCGAAGCACACGATCAGCACCGTCGAGCACACGGCGGTCGTCGTGCGCCGGTTCGCCAACCCGATCGCCACCGGGATCAGCAGCGGGAACGCGGGCAGCAGCAGCCGCACCTTCGAGTACATCAGCCCGTCCGAACCCAGATCCATCGCCAGCACCGCGAACGCGAACAGCACCAGCGGCCACGGCATCCGGGCCCGCACGCACAACACCAGCAGCACCAGCGCCGCGAGCACGATCCACACCGTGAACGTCTCCAGCACCGACTTGTTCTGGGACAACGTCTCGACCGCGAACTTCGCGGTGGCGACCCCGCCGTCGAACGCGGACGACCAGCCGCGCTGCTGCAGCGCGAAGTAGCCGCCCAGCTCGCCGGTCTGCACCGCGACCCAGCCCACGTACAGCACCATGCCGGCGGGCGCCAGCACCGCGCCGAGCAGCGGCCGCCACCCGTCCTCGCGCTGCACCAGGGCGACGAGCGCGGCGAGCCCCACCACGCCGATCAGCGCGGCGGCGGTCGGCCGCACCAGCCCGGAGGCCGCGCAGCACAGCCCGGCGAGCAGCCAGTTCCGCTCCAGCACCCCCACCAGCGCCCACGCCGCCAGCGCGCAGAACAGCGCCTCCGAGTAGGCCATCGACAGCGTCACCGACATCGGTGAGGCCGCGAACAGCGCCACCAGCAGCAGCCCCACCCCGCGGGTGCCGCCGACCGAGCGGCCGATGCGGGCCAGCCCGTAGGCGGCGACGATCCCGGCGATGAGGCTGACCGTCGTCGCCGCCCCGTCCAGCCCGAAACCGGGGAACTGGCGCACCAGCCGCACCAGCAGCGGATAGCCGGGGAAGAACGCCAGCGGCGTCTCCGGGTACCGGTGCCCGTAGCCGTCGACCATGCTGTCCGAGACGCCGCCGTAGCCGTGCGCGGCGATCTCCAGGTACCACTCGCCGTCCCACGCCCGCAGGTTGTCGCGGACGGTCTCGTCGTTGGCCGCGGACAGCAGGGAGAGCACCAGCAGGCCGAACAGGCGGATTGCGAGGTAAACCACACCGGGTGCCAGGAAGGCCCAGCGCGCACCGAAGCCGGCGGCCTCGTGGCGGGCCCGTTCCCACCACCGGCGGACGGGATGTTCTCGCTGGTCGTGGGCGCTCTGCCCGGTCGAGGACCGCCGTGACCCGACGGCCTCCGGAGTGGTGGACAAACCGCTCCTCCGCCCTTGTCGACAAACCGGCCTGACACGTTAGTCGTCAGTCACGGCTATGGGTCTGGGCGGTAACGGTTCGGTAGGCTGGCGCAGCAGCGGAGCGACCAGTCACGGGCCGCTCGACCTGCCGGGTCGAAGCTGCTTCTCGCTGGTCGCGGGGCTCCCCGGCGCGCCGTGCAACTCGGTGTGACCGCGCTGGTGCTCTTCGTCCACCGGCGTCAGTGCGGGACAACCCCCGCACCCGGGACGACCGCTTCCTCCGGGCACCCATACCCGAGGAACGGCGCGAGGAGGTTAGTTTCACGTGGCGCTCGTCGTCCAGAAGTACGGCGGTTCCTCGCTGGAAAGTGCCGACCGGATCAAAAAGGTCGCCGAACGCATCGTGGAGACCCGCAAAGCGGGCAATGACGTCGTGGTCGTCTGCTCGGCGATGGGCGACACCACCGACGAGATGCTCGACCTGGCGCAGCAGGTGAACCCGTCCCCGCCGGAGCGGGAACTGGACATGCTGCTCACCGCGGGGGAGCGGATCTCGAACGCGCTCGTCGCGATGGCCGTGGAGGCGCTCGGCGAGCAGGCCCGCTCGTTCTCCGGCTCGCAGGCCGGGGTGATCACCACCTCGGCGCACCAGAACGCGCGGATCATCGACGTGACCCCGGGCCGGGTGCAGGAGGCGCTCGCCGAGGGGCAGGTGGTGCTCGTCGCCGGTTTCCAAGGCGTCGCGCAGGACACCAAGGACATCACCACGCTCGGCCGGGGCGGCTCGGACACCACCGCGGTGGCGGTGGCCGCGGCCATGAACGCCGACGTGTGCGAGATCTACACCGACGTCGACGGCGTCTACACCGCAGACCCGCGGATCGTGCCGAACGCGAAGCACCTGGAGCGCGTCACCTACGAGGAGATGCTGGAGATGGCCGCGACCGGCGCGAAGGTGCTGCACCTGCGCGCGGTCGAGTACGCCCGCCGCTACGGCGTCCCGCTGCACGTCCGCTCGTCGTACTCACCCAAGCCCGGAACGATCGTGTCCGGCTCAGTGGAGGACCTTTCCGTGGAACAGGCGATGATCACCGGCGTCGCGCACGACCGGTCGGAGGCCAAGGTCACCGTGCGCGGTGTGCCGGACAACCGAGGCGTGGCGGGCAGGATCTTCCGCGTGGTCGCGGACGCCGAGGTCGACATCGACATGGTGCTGCAGAACGTCTCGGGAACCAGCTCCGGCCGCACCGACATCACGTTCACGGTGGCCAGGGACAACGGCGCGGACGCCGTCGCCGAGCTCGAGAAGATCAAGGACGAGGTCGGGTTCGAGGAGGTCGTCTACGACGACCACGTCGGCAAGGTGTCGCTGGTCGGCGCGGGGATGCGCTCGCACCCCGGGGTGACCGCCACGTTCTGCGAGGCGCTGTCCAACGCCGGTGTGAACATCGAGATCATCAACACCTCGGAGATCCGCATCTCGGTGCTGATCCGGGACACCCAGCTGGACGACGCGGTGCGCGCGCTGCACGGCGCCTTCGAGCTCGGTGGCGAGGAAGAGGCCGTGGTGTACGCGGGGAGTGGTATCTGATGGCACCCACCGTCGCGATCGTCGGCGCCACCGGTGCCGTCGGCACCGTCATGATCGACATCATCAACAACCGCGAATCCGTGCCGTGGGGCGAGATCCGGCTGATCGCCTCCGCGCGCTCCGCGGGCAAGAAGATCACCGTGCGCGGCCAGGAGCTGACCGTGGTGGAGCTCGCCCCGGAGGCGTTCGACGGCGTGGACATCGCGCTGTTCGACGTGCCGGACGAGATCTCCGCGGAGTGGGCGCCGATCGCCGCCGAGCGCGGTGCCGTCGCCGTCGACAACTCCGGTGCCTTCCGGATGGACCCCGAGGTGCCGCTGGTGGTGCCGGAGGTCAACCCGGAGCAGGTGCACCAGCGCCCGCGCGGCATCATCGCCAACCCGAACTGCACGACGCTGTCCATGATGGCCGCGCTCGGTGCGCTGCACCGCGAGTTCGGGCTCAAGGAACTGGTGGTGTCCTCCTACCAGGCCGCGTCCGGCGCGGGCCAGGAAGGCATCGACCGGTTGCACGCCGAGATCGCGGCGCTGGCCGGCAAGCAGGTCGGGGAGCGCGCCGGGGACGTCGCCGAGGCGCTGGCCGCGGCCGGGCTCCCGGAGGAGACGCCGTTCAAGGCACCGCTGGCGCTGAACGTGGTGCCGTGGGCGGGATCCCGCAAGGACGACGGCTGGACCTCCGAGGAGCTGAAGGTCCGCAACGAGTCCCGCAAGATCCTCGGCATCCCGGACCTGAAGGTCTCCGCGACCTGCGTGCGCGTCCCCGTCGTCACCACGCACTCCCTCACGGTGCACGCCGTGTTCGAGCGCGAGGTCTCCGTCGCCGAAGCGCACCGCGTGTTCGAGGCGCAGCCGACGATCGTGCTGCAGGACGACCCGGAGAAGCTCGAGTTCCCCACCCCGGCGGCCGTGGTCGGCGCCGACCCGACCTACGTGGGCCGGGTGCGGCAGGCGCTGGACTTCACCGACACGCTGGACTTCTTCGTGTGCGGCGACAACCTGCGCAAGGGGGCCGCGCTGAACACCTACGAGATCGCCGAGACGCTGGTGAAGTGATCTCGCGGGCTCGCTGACGGGCGCCTTCCTCCTGGTCGGGAGGGAGGCGCCCTTCTACTCTCACGAGGGGGTGGTGCCCACCACCCGGCTCAGCGATCTTGCGGTCGATCTGGTCGAGCTGCTGTTCGAACGTGCCGATGCAGGAGGTATGTCCGTGATGAGCTGGCCCGATCACCTGCTGACGCTGGCGGAGTTCGACGAGCTCCCGGAGGACAACTCGCGGCGCTACGAGCTCCAGGAAGGCGTCCTCCAGGTGTATCCGAAAGCCGCCCTGCTCCACCAGCGGGCCGTCCACGTGCTCACACACGCGTTGAACGCGCAGCTGTCGGCGGAGTGGGAGGCGGTCGGTGATGCGGAAGTGGCGCTCAACGCCAAGTGGCCGCCGACGGTGCGCATCCCCGACGCCATCGTCGCCCCCACCGAGGTGATCGACCGCAACCCGAACCGGGTGCACGCGAACGTGGTCGCGGTGGCGCTGGAAGTCGTCTCCCCCGGATCGCGGAGCACCGACCGCATCGTCAAGCCCTACGAGTACGCGCGGGCGGGGATTCCGCACTACTGGGTCGTCGACATCGACGAACCGGTGAGCCTGACCGCGTACCGGCTGGTCGACGGCGATTACGAGACCTGCTTCGACGGGGCGGGAACTTTCAAGACGACCGCGCCCTTCGACCTCGCACTCGACCTCCCGAACCTGATCCGGCGCCTCCCAGGCCGCTGACCGGCACGCGGGACCGGGCTCCGCGCCCGGTTAGGTTGGGGGCATGAGTTCCGCACCCGTCGTCCTCGGCATCGATCTCGGCACCACGGCGACGAAGGTGGTGGCCGCCACCGCGGACGCCGAGGTGCTGCACCGGACCGAACGCGGCTACCCGCTGCGCACCGAGGAACCCGGCGAGGCCACGCAGGACCCGCGGCAGGTGCGGGACGCCGCCGTCCAGGCCCTCACCGACTGCGTGCACTGGGCGCGCGAGCACGACCACGAGGTGCGCGGCCTGTCGTTCAGCACCGCCATGCACACCCTCGTCGGCCTCGACTCGGCGGGAGAACCCGTCACCCCCGCGTTCAACTGGGCCGACACCCGCGCCGCCGACGTCGCCGACCGGTTGCGCGCCGACCCGGCCGCCGCCGAACTGCACCGCGCCACCGGCACCCCGGTGCACACCCAGTCGGTGATGGTGAAGCTCGCCTGGCTGACCGGGGAGCGGCCGGACCTGGTGCGCGGGGTCGAGCGCTGGTGCGCGTTGAAGGACTACGTGTTCGGCGCGTTCGCCGACGGGTTCACCACCGACTTCTCGCTGGCCTCCGGCAGCGGGTTGCAGGACATGAGCGCGCTCGACTGGTACGGCCCGGCGCTGGAGGTGGCGGGCGTCCGCGCCGAGCAGCTGCCGCGGATCGGGGCACCGACGGACGTGCTGCCGCTGACGGCGTCGATGGCGGCGGCCACCGGGTTGCCGTCCGGCCTGCCGGTGGCGCTGGGCGGCGGGGACGGGCCGCTGGGGAACCTCGGCACCGGGGCGATCAACCCGGGCGTGGCCGGGTTGTCGCTGGGCACCAGCGGGGCGCTGCGGGTGGTGCGGGACCGGCCGGGGGTGGACGCGGACTGCCGCACGTTCAGCTACGCGCTCGCCGACGGGCTGTGGGTGATCGGCGGCGCGGTGAGCAACGGCGCCGTCGTCGGTCAGTGGGCGGCGGAGGCGTTCGGCGTGGACGTCGCCGACCTCCTCGACGAGGCGCTGGCCGTGCCGCCCGGCGCCGACGGCCTGGTGGCGCTGCCCTACCTGCTGGGGGAGCGGGCGCCGTGGTGGGAGGCCGGGCTGACCGGGGCGCTGGTGGGGCTGCGCCGCTCGCACGGCCGCGCCGAGATCACCCGCGCCGTCGTCGAGGGCGTGGCGCAGCAGCTGGCGCTGGTGCAGGAGGCGGTGCTCGACGCGGGCGCCGACGTGCGCGAGGTGCGGGCCACCGGCGGCGGGTTCCGCAGCGAGGTGTGGTCGGCGGCGATCGCGGCGGCGCTGGGCCGGGACCTGGAGCTCACCGACAGCAGCGGCGGATCGGGGCTCGGCGCGGTGCTGCTGGGCTGGCGGGCGCTGGGCGAGCTCGATTCGCTGCGGCACGCGGCCCGCCTGGTGCGGCCGGAGCGGACCGTGCGCCCCGACCCGGAGGCCGCGGCGCTGCTGGCCCGCAGGCGGCCGCTGATCCACCGCCTGCACGGCACGCTGCGCGAGCTCGACCTCTGACGTCAGGTGAGTGGCCCACCGGCCCAAACCCGATGGGCGGGTGGGCCACTCACCTCGCGGATTTTTTGAGTGGTTCCAGTTTTTCGTGGCACAATGGGGTTGCCATGAACCAGCGCAGCGGACCCGCGACCAGGGACGTCGACCACGCGGACGGGCACTCGGCCCGGCTCCGCGAGCGGTTGCGCGCCAGCGGGCTGCGGGCCACCCGGCCGCGGATCGCCGTGCTGCGCTGGCTGTCCGGGCACCCGCACTCGACCGCCGACCAGGCGGCGAACGCGGTTCGCCCGGAACTGGGCTCCGTGTCCACCCAGGCCGTCTACGACGTGCTGCGCGCCTGCACTGACGCGGGGCTGCTGCGGCGGATCGAACCCGCCGGGCATCCCGCCCGGTTCGAGTCCCGGACCGCCGACAACCACCACCACCTGGTGTGCCGGGAGTGCGGCCGGACCGAGGACGTCGACTGCGCGCACGGCGCGGCACCCTGCCTCGACCCGTCCGACACCGCCGGGTACGCGGTGGACGAGGCCGAGATCGTGTTCTGGGGGCTGTGCCCGCACTGCCGCCCGGACGCGAGCACCACCGGCGATCAGCTCGCCGGCACCGACCGGGGCGCCCGAACCGCCCCTGGCCGCTGACTGCGGCACCCACCACAAGGTCCAGGCCCGGCGTTCCGGGCCTGGACCGGGCCGGTCAGCGGTGCATCCGCGAGGCGATCAACCGTTCGCAGCTGCGCAGCACCACCCGCACCGCGTCCCGGTGCGCGCGGTCGTGCAGCGGGTTCACCGCCTGGTCGCGCCAGCGCGCCAGCGCCGCCCCCGCCTCGTCCGCCAAGATCGCTTCCAGGGTGTCCGGGTCCTGCCCGAGCCGCGCGGCCGCGCTCGGGCCGTGCGCGCCGAGCAGCCGCCGCGCCTCGTTCTGCAGCGGCCGCGGGAAGCTCAGCTGACCGGATTGCAGCGCCGACAGCAGCCGCATCTCCTCCCACTCCGGGGCGTTCGCCAGCAGCCGCTCGAACTCCCCGTGCAGCT
This sequence comes from Saccharopolyspora sp. MMCC62, assembly GCF_057736575.1. Classification (NCBI taxonomy): domain Bacteria; kingdom Bacillati; phylum Actinomycetota; class Actinomycetes; order Pseudonocardiales; family Pseudonocardiaceae; genus Saccharopolyspora; species Saccharopolyspora sp. MMCC62. The sequence goes on from NZ_JBYKCM010000004.1 coordinate 96,544, forward strand.
GCGCCACCCCGGGCCGCGGGTTCGCGCGCAGCACCATGTCCACCGCCAGCAGCGCGGACCGGGCGCGCAGCACGTCCTGCCGCTCGACGAACTGCTGGTGCACCGCTTCCTGCAGGTCGTTGAGCCTGCTGGCCTCCAGCAGCGCCGCGCTCAGCTTCTTCTGGTCCGCCACGCCCTCGCCGAGCGCGGTCAGCGCCTGCGCCAGCCCGAACCGCCCGAAGCGGTCCACCAGGTCCTGGCGCACGCTCGGCGGCACCGCCTCCGGCGTCGGGTTGTTCGCGAACCGGTCCGAGGACAGCAGCAGCGTCTCCAGCGCCTTCTCCGGGAGCTGCCGCAACCGCACCAGCGCGGCGAAGTCCTCCGCGGTGAGCGTCGCCGCGGCCTGCGCCACCAGCCCGATGACCGGGATCGCGTACTGGGTGAACGACCGCACCACCGGATCGTCCCGCCAGCGCAGCGCGATCCGCTCCGCCGCGGCGACCGAGCCGCCGCCCCCGTTGCCGGTCTCGTCGGCGCGGGACAGCGTGATGATCGTGTTGATCGGGGCGCGCCGCGCCAGCTGCAGCTCGTGCACCGACTGCAAGAACTGCACGTCGGTCTGCTGCGGGTAGCGCGTCAGGTACAGCACCGCGTCCGCCTCGGCGAGGATCTGCGCGAGCGCGGACCGGCCGGTGTCCTGCACCGCCGAGGACGACACCCCGGGCGTCTCGATCAGCGTGATGGCCTGCAGGCCGGGGGCGGGGGCTTCGATCACCAGCCGGGACACCTCGTCCGGCCGCCAGCGCTGCAGGTCGCGGATGGTCGCCGGGTCCAGCGTCGTCACCGGCATGTTCTGCACCGCGCCGTGCGGGGTGTGCACGGTGATCCGCGGTTCCGGCCCGTACTGGTAGAAGGTGTTGACCTGGGTGCTCTCCTCGGCGGCCGTCGGCGCCAGCACCTGCCCGACCAGCGCGTTGATCAGCGTGGACTTGCCAGAGCCGACGCGGCCGCTGACGGCGATGCGCAGCGGCTGCTCCAGCCGTTCCAGCCGTCCCCGCAGCCACGCCGAGGTGCGCGGATCGTCCCGGTAGAACGTCATGGTGCGGATGAGCAGGGCCCGGGACCGCTCCAGCAGATCGGCCCGGGGCTGGTCGGGCGCGGTCATGCCGCGGTGATGCGGTTCGCGGTCAGCATTCCGGCCCGCCTGCGCAGCAGCGCCAGCTCTTCCAGCTTGCGGCGGATTTCGCGAGCCCGGTCCTCGCGGTCCACGGCACTGCGCTCGGCGGTGCGCTTGATCTCCTGGATGGCCAGGCTGATCTCCATCTGGGCTTCCTCGGTGAGCTGGTTGAAGTGCTGGTGCAGCGCGCGGTGGGTGGCCCGGATGACGTCCTTGGCCTCCTTGTTCACGTGGAACACCACGTTCTCCACGTAGCGCTGCGCGGTGGTCTTCGCTTCGGCCTGGCGGCGGCGCAGCCGGGCGTCCTTCTCCTCGCCGAGGCTGCGGCTGCCCAGCACCAGGCCCGAGCAGATCGTCACGACGTTCAGCAGCCCGAGCCCGAGCTGGCTGGTGATCAGGCCGAACATGAGCACGCCGCCGTAGGAGCCGCGCAGTCCCGTCAGCACCTGGTCGAACCGCTTGTAGGTGCCGTTGCTGGGCTGCTTGAGCGGGACGACCTGGTCGAACGGGTCGGGCAGCGCCGCCTGCTCGACCCGCGGCCGGGCGCCCGGGTACTCGCGCAGGAACTCGTCGGTGATCCGATCGCGGAGCTGTTCGCGGCGGCGGTCCAGCCAGCTGAAGTTCTCCTCGATGGCGGTCATCAGCGCGCCGTCGAGCCAGGCGGCGAAGTCGTCCCAGACGGGCACCGGATCGGCTTCCTCGAAGGTCTCGCCGATCTGGGTGGTGATCGCCCAGCTGCGCTCCCGGAAGTCGAATTCGATGTCCGCGAACAGTTCGCCGATCCCGTCGCTGAGCGCCTTCTGCCAGCGGCCGGTGATGCGGCGCAGATCTTCGGAGCGCCGCTGCGCGGTTTCCAGTTCGATCAGGGTCTGGGCGGCGGTGCGCGGGCTCTGCCCGGCGAGTTCGGCCTTCAGCGCTTCGCTGAGGTCGTCGACGGCGTCGGCGACGTTCTGCGCGACGAGCCGCCGGGTGAGCTGGTCGTGCTTGCCGAGCGCTTCGCCGCGCAGGTATTCGACCAGTTGCGGAAATCCGGATTCGGAATTGAGCCCGGCATCCTTGGCGTGCATCGCCTGCATCCGGATCGTGGAGGACACCGGGAAGATCTTGGCGTTGATCCCGGAGCCGGCGAGGTGCCGCTGGTTGACCTCGACGACCTTCCGCCAGTGCGGGGTGACGTCGGTCTTCGGCTGCACGAGCGCCACGTTCGGGCACAGCTTCGCGACCTTCTTCAGGAAGGTCAGCTCGTTGTGGGTGAGCTCCTGGGTGGCGTCCGAGACGATCAGCAGCACGTCCGCTTCGGCGACGACGCCGAGGGTGCGCGCGGTGAGGGTGCTGGACGTGGCGCCGAAGCCGGGCGTGTCCATCAGCACCAGGCCGTCCTTGAGCACGGCGCGCGGGATGCCGACCTCGCCGCGGCTGACGGGCCGGCCGTTGCCGATGGCCTGCCCGATGCGCTCCCGCACCTGCTCCACGGGGACGGGGAACCGGTCGAGGGCGGTGGGCCCGCCCGCGGGTTCCTGCTCGACGACCTGGGCGGTCGGATGGTCGGCGTGCCGCACCAGGGTGGGCACGAGCGTGGTCACGTCGTCGCCGGAATCGCACACGGAGGCGTTGACCAACGCGTTGATGAGTTCGCTCTTGCCCTGCTTCGGTTCGCCCACGACCAGCACCAGCTGGGCGGGATCGAGCACGCGCGTCCGGATCTGGCGCAGCCGGTTGTGCAGGTCGGGGCGCTGCTGTTCGGCGCATTCCGCAGTCGCGCGATCGATCAGTTCCACCATCGCCGTCTCGATCACAGCAGCGATTGTGGACCGTTACATAGCGAAAGGAAAACCCGAGCGGGTGACTTGTGTCAGGACTGTGGTGTGGTAACGCGAAAGCCGGGTTCACGCAGAACGCGCGAACCCGGCTTTCTGGGCATTTCGCCTCGATCAGACCCGGAGGGTCAGATCAGAGCAGGCCGTCCAGCGGCAGGGCCGAGGTGGCCGCACCGGCGACGTCCTCGACGGCCGGGCCGGCGATGTCGCCGACGACCGGGAGGTCGCTCGGGGCCGGCAGGTGGGAGGCGACGTCCTCGACGGGGAGGGACTCGGCCACGTCACCGACGACCGGCAGGTCGGCCGGGGCGGGCAGCGCGGAGGCCACGTCGCCCACCGGGCCGGCCACGGCGCCACCGGCCACGCCACCGACGGTGTCCACGGCGCCACCGGCGACACCCTCGACGGTGCCCACGGCGCCACCGGCCACGCCACCGACGGTGTCGACGGCCGGGCCCGCGATGTCGCCGGCGACCGGCACGTCGGAGGCCACGTCGCCCACGGTGTCCAGGGCGCCACCGGCGACACCGGACAGCGCGCCCGCGTCGACCGAGGCGGCGTCGCCGCCGACCGGCAGCGCGCCGGTCAGGTCGTCGACGACCGACAGGTCGGCGGAGCCGCCGGCCACGTTGCCGACCGTGTTCACGGTGGTGTCGACGGTGTTGGTGACCTCGTTGATGCCGCCGAAGGCGACGTCGCCGACGGTGCCGACGATGCTGTCGCCACCCGCGAAGGCGGAGGAGGTGGTGTCACCGACGACGTTGCCGACGTTGACCTCGTTGCCGCTCAGGATCTCGTTGCCGCTGAGCACGTCGTGCACGTTGACCAGGTTGTGCGAGTCGGTCTGCTCGATGTTGACGTTGGTCTCGTCGTGGATGTGCTGCTCGGCGTCGTCGCCGGGGGCAGGGGCGGGGGTGTTGTGCGGAGGCAGCATGCTGAGTTCCGTAACTTCCTGCTCGTGTGGCTGTGCGGGATGCAATTCGTTGATCGCGACGTGCTGGGTGCTCGCGGCGAACTTCTCGACGCTGCTCTGCAAGGAGCGGCCGTACTCGTCCGCGATCTCGACCGGCGCGTAGTCGAGCACCAGCGACGATGCGTGAAGCACGTCTGTCGCGCTCATGTCCCCGAGTCCGGCGTGATCCAGCGTGGCGCGCGGATCCGCGTCGAAGGCAGCCTGGGCGTCCGGGCTGGTGACGAGCCTCGTGAGGAACTCGTACAGCGTCGGTTCCGGCTGACCGGGCGCGTCGTGCGCCCCCGGGGTGGCAGTGGGGGGCTCGGTACGGCCCGGGGCATCATCCGGCTGAGAGTGGGTCATGACTGCTTCTCCTGGCTCAGCGGAACTCGGTTACGTGTGACCGAGTGAAGGTCGTGCCCGATCCCTCACTCCCAGCGAGCACGCTACTGCGGGGCGTGCCCGCGGCCATCGGGTACGACTCCTAGTGATTGGGGGCACTGTTAGGGGATGGGGTCCTGACTCGACTAGGGGACCCATAGGGGGATCCGTCAGCACTCCGTGATCGGGCACGCGCTAAATTGTCACCGCCCTGAGCGTCATCGGGTGGTCACCCGACCGTGTGATCCGGACTTCCCCGGCCGTGCGTCCGGTACCGCCAGATGACCCCGGAAGGCGATCGCAGGAAGGGGTTGCATGCCTTACGTCCTGGGGATCCACGTGGGGGCCACGGCCACCTCGGCCGCCATCGCGCGGCGCGACGGCGGCAGATGGGGTGCGGCCACCCCACTACCGCTGAGTTCCACCGGGCACACCGTTCCCACCGTGCTGTGCCGGGTCCAGGACGGATCGTTCGTCGCGGGCGAGCAGGCGAGCAGGCAGGAGCTGACCCACCACGAGTGGGTCGTCCGAGGATTCACCCGCCAGGTCGGCGATGAAGCGCCGCTGCTGGTCGGCAGCGAGTTCATCTCCGCGCAGGCGCTGGTCGCGGCCGTCGTCGAATGGGTCGCCGACACCGTCGCCCACCAGCTCGGCCACCCGGCCGAGCACATCACCCTCGCGCACTCCGCGACCTGGGGACCGTTCCGCGTCCACCTGGTGCGCCAGGCGTTGGCCCAGCTCGGCCTGCGGGACGTGACGCTGGTGCCCGAACCGGTCGCCGTAGCCCTCGACTACGCGAGCAAGCAGCAGGTCGCCGAGCAGGACGCCGTCGCCGTCGCGAACATCGGCGGCACCGGGTTCGACGCGACCGTGCTGCGCCGCCGCACGCCCGGCTTCGAGGTCGTCGGGTCCACTCTGGACACCGATCATCCGAGCGGGCAGGACCTCGACGACGAGGTGTTCTCCCACCTGCTGGGCGAATTCGACGAGCAGCTCGACGGGCTCGACGCGGCCGACCCGGGCCACCGCGCCGCGCTGGCCGCGCTGCGCGGCGACTGCACCCGCGCCAAGGAAGCGCTGTCCTACCACCCGGGCAGCACCGTCCGCATCGAACTGCCCGGGCTGCGCACCGACTTCGCCGTGTCCCGCGCCCGCTACGAACAACTCGCCCAGCCGCACCTGGAACGGGTGCCGGAGCTGTTGCTGCAGGCCGTGCAGTCCGCGGCGGTCGCGCCCGAGGACCTGACCGCGCTCGTGCTCGCCGGTGGCACCGCCCGCACCCCGCTGCTCAAGCGGCTCGTCGCCGAACGCCTCGAACGCACCCCGCAGGTCGACTCGGCGCCCGAGCTCGTCGCGGCCCGCGGCGCGGCGGCCTCCGCCGTCAGCGTGCTGTCCGGGGTCAACGAACGCCCCGAATCCGTCGCCGAGACCAGCGTCCTCGTCCGCGTCGAAGGGCCCGGCGCCCTCGACGTCATCGACGGCGAACCCGAGCGCGAAGCACCACCGCGGCCGCCGGTGCAGGTCGAACCCATGTACCTGGAACCGCCGGACGAAGACCGGCAGCGGATGTTCAAGATCCTCAAGCTGACCGCGGCGGCGCTGCTGATCATCGGCGGTCTGGTGCTGACCATCGTGCAGACGGTCGGCGGAACGTCGGCCCCCTCCAGTCCCATCCAGACCCAGCAGCGTTGACGAAACCCACTCGCACCCCCAAGAGTGATCCCGCCGAGTGACCCGCGAATCGAGGTCTCCGTGAACCGAGGAGTCCTGTGAACCACCGGACAGCCACCCCCCCAGACCTGGTGACCGGGCCCCGCGCCGTCCGGTTGTGGGAGTCCGTCGCCGCCGCGCCCGCCGAACCGGTGCAGGTCGGGATCCAGGCCGCGGGCGGGTCCGGCAAGACCGCCCTGCTCGACGAGCTCGCCGACGCGTACCGGGCCGCGGGCGTGCCGGTCGAGCGGGACGCCCGCCGCGCCGACCCCGCGGGCGCCGCCGTGCTCCTGGACGACGCGCACCTGCTCGACGACGGCGCGCTGCGCGCCGCCCGCGAACTCGCCGCCGACCCGCGGGCCCGGCTGGTGGTGGCCTACCGGCCGTGGCCGCGCAGCGCCGAGCTCGTCGAGCTCGTGCACGTCCTGGACCGCTCCGGACCGCCCGTCGTGCTGTCCGGGTACACCGTCGCCGACCTCGCCGCCCGCGTCGAGCGCGGTCTCGGCACCGCCCCGCCCGCCGAGTGGATCGACCGGCTGCTCGCGCAGACCGGCGGGGTCCCGCGGCTGGTGGAGGGCGTGCTGGCCGACACCAGCCCGCAGCACCTCACGTCGACCTCGGTGCCGTCCCGCATCGTCGAGCACGTCCAGCACGAGCTCACCGCCTTCGGCGGGATCGGCGCCCGGTGCGCGAGCGCCGTCGCCGTCGGCGCCGCCCCGCACCCCGACGTGCTGGCCTGGCTGCTGTCGCTCGACCCCGCCGACGTGGTGCCCGCGCTGTCCGCGATCCGCGCCAGCGGGCTCACCGACGGGGCGGGGGAACTGCTGCCGCTGGCGCGCCGGGCCGCGCAACTGCTCACGCCCGTCGACGAGCGGCTGGCGATCGCGCGCAGGCTGGTGCGGGTGCAGCTGGACCGCGGCCGGCCGGTGCTCGGGCTGCTGCGCCCGTTCCTCGACTCGGAGACGACCGCCGCCGCGGACCCGACGATGGCCGAGGCCTACGAGCAGGCCGGGGTCGAGGCCGCCGAGCAGGCGCCGGACCTGTCCTCGCGGTTCTTCGACGCCGCCGTCTCCGCGGGCACACCGCCCGCCCGGCTCGCCGCCCGCCGGGCCAAGGCCGCCGCGATCGCCGGGCACTTCGACGAGGCGCTGCGGCTCGCCGACGCGGTGATCGTGGACGAGACCGTCCCGGACCGGGCGCTGGGCGTGCAGGTCGCCGCCAGCGTCCTCGCCCACCGCGGACTGCCCGCCCGCTCCGCGCAGCTGTGCCGCTGGTCCGCCGAACACCTGCGCTGGCCGGGCGACCGCGCGTACGCGGCCGTGTCGCTGATCGGCACCGGGCGGCTCGCCGAAGCCGAGCAGCTGCTGCGGACGGTGGCCGACCCGGGCCCGCCGACTTCGCTGTCCGGGTCGTCCGACCAGCTCGTCGACGGCATCCGCGAATCGATCACCGGTAGCCCGGTCACCGCGCTGTCCCTGCTGACCCGGTCGGCCTCGCTGGCCGAACCGGTCGGCGGCGCCGCGCTGGTGCCGGACACGCCCGCCGCGATCGCCACCCTGGCCGCGCTGCACTGCGGCGAGCTCGACGTCGCCGCCTCCGTGGTGGGGCGCGCGATCGAAGCGGGCAGCGGCGGGCCGATGCTCGCCGTGCGGCACCGGCTGCTCGCCGCGTGGATCCCGCTGGCCCGCGGCGACACCCTCGGCGCGCGGGCCGCGCTGGACGCCGCCGCGCCCGCACCGGACTCGTTGCAGGCGCGGGACCGGCTGCTGGCCACCGCGATCGAAGCGGGCATCGCGAACCGGGACAACGACACCGCCGCGCTGAACGCGGTCCGCGGCCGCGCCCGGCAGGCCATCGCCGAGCACCCCGCGGACCTGTTCGGGCTGCTGGCGCTGGGCGAGCTCGCCGTGTCCTGCGCGCGGCTGCACGACCAGGACTGGGTGGAGCCGCACCTGGACGCCGCGTTCGCGCTGCTCGGCGAGCTCGGCGACCCGCCGCTGTGGACCGGCCTGCTGCGCTGGAAGTGCCTGCAGGCCGCCGTGGTCAGCGAGGACGCGGCGACGGTGCGCACCCACGTCGCCGCGCTCGAAGCGATGTCCGGGCACAACCCGATGTCCGCGGCGATGGCCGCCGCCGCCCGCACCTGGCAGGACGTGCTCACCGGCGACGTCGACCGCGAGCAGGCGGAGCAGGCGGCGCGCGGGCTGCACGCCGCCGGGCTCACCTGGGACGGCGCGCGGCTCGCCGGGCAGGCGGCGCTGCGCACCTCGGACCGGCCCACGATGCTCGGGCTGCTGGAGTGCGCCCGCTCGCTGCAGGGCAAACCGGCCCGGCCGCGCGCCGTCGGCGATGCCGGCGACGGGGTGCTCAGCGAGCGGGAGCGGGAGGTCGCGGAGCTGGTGCTGTCCGGGCTCACCTACAAGCAGGTCGGCAAGCGGCTGTTCATCTCGGCGAAGACGGTGGAGCACCACATCGGCCGGATCAAGCAGCGCCTCGGCGCCGCCTCCCGGGAGGACCTGCTGGCCCGGCTCCGCGAGATCCTCGACTCCTGACGAGCACCCGGGTGGACGGCCCACCGGCACGGGCCGGCGGGCCGCTCACCCCGGGCGCGTCAGGTGAGGGCCAGGCCGGCGCGCAGGGTCCCCGAGATCTCGCTCAGCGCCTCGTTGAACCGGGTGCCCACCTGGCGCATGCTGCCGAAACCGTGGATCAGGTCGTCGAAGCGCCGCACCACCACCGGCACGCCCGCTTCGGCGAGCCGCCGCGCGTACTCCTCGCCGTCGTCGCGCAGCGGGTCGAACCCGCTGGTCACCACGTGCGCGGGCGGCAGGCCGCTCAGGTCTTCCGCCAGCAGCACCGACATCCGCAGGTCCGAGCGGTCCACCCCGGCGGGCGCGTACTGGTCGAGGAACCAGGTGATGTCCGCATCGGACAGCAGCAGCCCGCTGCTGAACAGGTCCCGGGAACGCCGCCGCGTCGTCATGTCCAGCGCCGGGTACATCAGCAGCTGGAAGGCCGGCTTCGGGCCCCCGGCCCGCGTCGCGTGGTACGAGACCACCGCGGCCAGGTTGCCGCCCGCGCTGTCCCCGCCGACCGCGATCCGGTCCGGCTCGGTGCCGAGCTCATCGGCGCGTTCCACCGCGTACCGGAACGCGGCCATCGCGTCGTCGAACGCCGCCGGGAACGGGTGTTCCGGGGCGCGCCGGTAGTCCACCGACAGCACCCGGACTCCGGCGGTCTTCGCGAAGTAGCGGCACAGGTCGTCGTGGCTGTCCAGGTCGCCGATGACCCAGCCGCCGCCGTGGAAGAACACCAGCAGCGGGCTGTGCTCGGTCAGCGCCTGCGGCCGGTACAGGCGGGCCGCGAGCTCGCCGTCCGGGGTCGGGATGCTGCGCTCGCCGACCGAGACACCGCCCAGCGGCGCCCGTTCCACGAGGGCGGTGGACTCCTCCAGCAGTGCGCGGGAACCGGCGGCGTCGCCGGTGGTGAGCTGGGTGCTGCCGGTGAGCGACTGCATCTTCAGCAGCAGCTGCGCGTCGAGCGAGAGCTCCTGGCCGTCGATCCGCCGCGGTGCTCCCGCGATGAGCCTGCGCAGCGGCCGCGGCAGCGCGAACGCGGCGTGCAACCCGGCGCCGAGCACGTGCGCGCGCATCCGGGGCGGGATCAGTTCGACGGCTTTCGACATGGCAAGACCTCCCGAGGACGGACCGTGCCCGGGAGGCTACTAGCAGGTAGTGGTGACCCGGGACACTGCCGTGGACCTTTGACTTCGAGTTATCTGGAGGTCGTAGCGTGATCGAGGTCCGGCCACGACCGCAGGACACCGCCGACCCCCGATGAAAGGATCTGAAGATGACCGTGACCGTGGTGGGAATCGGCGGTTCGGTGCGCCCGGACTCCCAGTCCGAGCGCGCGATGCACGCCGTTCTCGCCGGGGCGCGCGAGGCGGGCGCCGAGGTGCGCGCCATCGGGGGCGAGGACCTGGTGCTGCCGTTCTACGACCCGCACTTCACCGACCGCACCGAGGCCGCGCGGGAGCTGGTGGCCGCGTTGCGCGGGGCGGACGGGGTCGTGCTGGCGTCGCCGGGGTACCACGGCACCATCTCCGGTCTGATCAAGAACGCGCTCGACTACGCGGAGGACCTCCGCGACGACGCGCACCCGTACCTGGACGGCCGGGCGGTGGGCTGCGTCGGCACCGCGTACGGCTGGCAGGCGGCGGTGACCACGTTGCAGGCGCTGCGCTCGGTGGTGCACTCGCTGCGCGGCTGGCCGACGCCGCTCGGCGCCGCGGTCAACTCCTCGGAGGCCCGGTTCGAACCGGACGGCTCCTGCTCGGACCCGAAGCTGGGGGCCACGCTGCGCACCATCGGCACCCAGCTGGTGGGGTTCGCCGAGCAGCGCCGGGCGTGATTACCGGGCGGTCCCGCCGGGTAGCCGTCGGGGGACATACCCGAACCGACTGCGCACCCGGTGCGAGGAGGTACGCGATGACCGCCACCAAGTCCCCGATCTCCAGCCCGCTCGGCGACTCCGAACAGGACATCACCGGCAAGGCTTTGCAGGGGACCTTGCTGGACATGATCGACCTGCACCTCGTGGCGAAGCAGGCCCACTGGAACGTCGTCGGCCGGTTCTTCCGGGACGTGCACCTCCAGCTGGACGAGCTGGTCTCGGTGGCGCGCGGCTTCGCCGACGACGTCGCCGAACGCGCGGCCGCGCTGGGCATCTCGCCGGACGGCCGGGCCGCGACGGTGGCCGAGGCGTCCGGGGTGCCGCGGTTCGAATCCGGCTGGCGCAGCGACAAGGAGGTCATCACCGCCATCGTCGACGCGCTCGCCGTGGTGATCCGCAGGCTGCGCGGCCGGATCGACGAGACCGACAAGACGGATCTGGTGAGCCAGGACCTGCTGATCGCCATCGCGCAGGAACTGGAGAAGTCCCACTGGATGTGGCAGGCCCAGCTCGCGGAGTCCTGACCACCCACCCGAAAGCCCGGCCCGGCGTCCGCTCGAACAGACCGGCCGCCGGGCCGAACCACGCGCAAGCCGGAATCGCCCAGCCCGCCCTCCGTCCTGTCAGCGGCGAAGCCGCTGAGCGGAGACCACCCGAGCAACGGGACCACCCGCGGGTTCTCAGCTGCTTCCTCGCGAGGACAGCGTTTTCGCATGTGGCGGAGCCACCTGCGAAAACGATCCCGCAGCGAGGAAGCAGCTGAGGTTCCGCCACCCGCCCTCAACGCGGAGCGGGCAGGGGAGAGAAGAACTCACGAACGGCGGGCTCGGGCGTATTGCTCGGGCCAGATGTTCCCGGCGTGCAGCCGGTCCGCCGCGTGCAGCGGCCAGTGCGGGTCGCGCAGCAGTTCCCGGCCGAGCAGCACCACGTCGGCGGAGCCGGAGGACACGACCTCTTCGGCCTGCTCGGGCGAGGTGATGAGGCCGACGGCGCCGGTCGGCACTTCCGCTTCGAGCTTGATCTGGCGGGCGAACCGGATCTGGTAACCGGCGGAGACCGGGATCTGCGCGTCCGGCACCGCGGCGCCGGTGGAGGCGTCGACGAGGTCGATGCCGTGCTCGGCCAGCAGCCTGCTCAGCCGCACGGAGTCGTCGCCGGTCCAGCCGCCTTCGACCCAGTCGGTGGCGGACAGCCGCGCCAGCAGCGGGCGGCCGGCGGGCCACACCGCGCGCACCGCGTCGACGATCTCCAGCAGCAGCCGGGTCCGGCCGTCGAAGTCGCCGCCGTAGCGGTCGGTGCGGTCGTTGACCAGCGGCGAGTAGAACTGGTGCGCCAGGTAGCCGTGCGCGAAGTGCAGTTCGACCACCTCGAACCCGGCTTCGTCGGCGCGGCGCGCGGCGTCGGCGAACTGCTGCGGGATCCGGGCGATCTCGTCCTCGGTGAGCGCCCGCGGCGCGTCGAGCTCGCCGAACGCGCGGGACGTGGAGCTCACGGACTGCCAGCCGCCGTCGGATTCGGCCAGCGCCCCGCCGCCGTCCCACGGCCGCGTGGTGGAGGCCTTCCGGCCGGCGTGGCCGAGCTGCACCGCGGGCGTGGAACCCTGCGCGCGCAGGAAGTCGGTGATCCTGCGCCAGGCGGCGACCTGCTCGTCGTTCCACAGCCCGGTGTCGCCGGGGCTGATGCGGCCTTCGGGGGCGACGGCGGTGGCTTCGGCCATGACGAGACCGGCGCCGCCGATGGCGAACTGGCCGAGGTGCACGAGGTGCCAGTCGTTCGGCACGCCGTCCACGGCGGAGTACTGGCACATGGGGGAGACCCAGACGCGGTTGGGGATCGCGGTGTCGCCCAGCTTCAGCGGGTCGAAGAGGTGGCTCATGACCCTAACGACGCAGTTGCACGCGCGGGTATTCCGCGCTGAGCGATACCGGGCGGGAGAGCTGGGTCACCGTCCCTACCCGCCGCGGCTGGGAGCCCGCTGAACGCGGGCCGCGCGCTTCCCGGGAATTCGCGGTTCCGGCGGAATCGCCGGTTTTCGCCCAGCTCGTTCCCAGGGAATCAACAGTCCTTTCGCGTCGATTCGCGCCGAATTGCGCCGGTAGATTCGTTCACGTCGGAGCCGAACGGCACCGGCGAAATGAGAGAAGCGAACGACCAGGAGGTCACCATGGGTTTCCCGATTCCGGTTCCCGGTAAGCGCCCGCACTTCCCGCGCCCCGAGCAGCCCGCCCCGGGCCGTCCGCAGCAGCCGCGGAAGTGACCCGCACCGGAGGGTCGGCGGCGTCCGCATCGCCGCCGCCCCTCCGGGCGCCCCGCGCGCGAGCGCACTGGAGAGGTGAATCATGACCGCTGCGCCGGGAACGCGCGAGATCTTCACCCGGTTCCGCCCGCACCTGCGCCCGGAACGAGCAGGTCTGGCGGCCGCGGGGGCGCTGCTGGTGCTGGCCGCGCTGGCCGACACCGCGGCGATCTGGATGTTCATGCTGATCACCGACGACGCGCTGGCGGCGGGCAGCCTCGACGCCTTCTGGGCGCCGGGGGCGGCCTGGCTGGGCATCGCGGTGGTCGGCGCGCTCGCCTCGTTCGGCGGGGCGTACCTGTCCGCGCGCGCGGCGGAACGATTCCTCGTGCGATTGCGCGCGCACGTGTTCGCGCACGTGCAACGATTGTCGCCCGATTTCTTCGCGCGCCGGAAAACGGGAGATCTCGTCGCCCGGTTGTCCGGTGACGTGGAATCGGTGGAAAGGCTCGTCGCCTCCGGAATGGTGGAGACGGGAACCGCATTGTTCAGCGTCGTGCTCTACGCGGGAGCCGCGCTCTACCTGCGCTGGGACCTCGCATTGCTGTCCTTCGCGCTGGCGCCCGCGTTCTGGTTGGTGGCCCGGAGGTTCTCCGCCGGGATCCGCGAGGCCTCCCGGGACGAGCGGGCGGGCAACGGCGAGATCGCCGGCGTCGTGGCGGAAGGGCTCGGGCACGTCGAGCTCGTGCAGTCCGCGAACCAGCAGCACCGGCAGGACGCGAAGCTGCACGCGGCGTCGATGCGCTGGTTCCGCGCGAAGCTCGTCGAGGCCCGGCTGTCGTCGATGTACGCGCCGCTGGTCACCGTCGTCGAAACGGTGTGCATCCTGCTGGTCATCGGCGTCGGGGTCTGGGAGATCTCCGCCGACCGGATCACCATCGGCGGGTTGATGGCGTTCGCCGCCTACATCGGTTACCTGTACCCGCCGCTGCAGGACCTGGGCCGGATCACGATGGCGGTCACCGCGGCCCGCGCCGGGTCGGAACGGCTCGTCGAACTGCTCGACGCCCGGCCCGCGGTCGTCGACGCCCCGGACGGCACCGCGCAGCTGCCGCCGGACGGGCGCCCGGGCCGGGCCGTCGAGTTCGACCGCGTCGCGTTCCGCTACCCGCAGGCGTCGGAACCCGCGCTGCGCGACTTCCGGCTGCACGTGCGACCCGGCGAGTTCGTGCTGGTCACCGGACCGAGCGGGGTGGGGAAGTCGACGTTGGCGAAGCTGCTGCTGCGCTTCTACGACCCGGTGGCCGGCCGGGTGCTGCTCGACGGCGTGGACCTCACCCGGCTGCCGTTGCAGGTGGTGCGCGACCAGATCGCGTTCGTCCCGCAGGAGGCGGACGTGCTGCACGGCACCGTCGCCGAGAACATCGCCTTCGCCCGCCCGGACGCCACCCGGGCCGAGATCGTCGCCGCCGCGCGCGAAGCGGACGCCGACGCGTTCGTCCGGGCCCTGCCGGAGGGCTACGAGACGGTCCTCGGCGAGCGCGGCGCGCTGCTGTCCGGTGGCCAGCGCCGCCGCATCGCCATCGCCCGCGCGGTGCTGCGCCGCACCCCGGTGCTGGTGCTCGACGAACCCACGAACGGGCTGGACGCCGAGTCGAAGGCCAACGTGATCGCCCCGCTGCGCCGGTTGTCCCGCACCCGCACCACCATCCTGATCAGCCACGACCCGGAGCTGGCCGAGCTCGCGGACCGGGTGGTGGTGCTGCGCGGCGGGCGGGTGGCCGAACCACCACCGGCCGCGGGCACCCGGCGGCCCGGCCCGCGCGGCCACGTGATCAGCGGCGAGCTGCCGGTCCCGGCGGCCGACGACCGGCCCACCGTGCGGCTGCACCGCCCCTGGCCAGCCGGGCTCACCGATCCGCTGCGCGCCCGTGGCGGCCGCGCGTGAACCGGCTGGGAATCCGCTGAGCGCCCGGCCCGCGCGCGGCGGGCCGGGCGGAGCGGATCAGGCGCGGCCCACGGCCCGCCGCGCGAAGTGGATCTCCGCGGCGACCTGCTGCAGGGTCTCCGCCACCACCAGCGAGCCGTGGCCCGCGTCGTAGCGGTAGAACTCGAACGGCACCTCCCGCTGCGCCAGCCGGTCCAGGTAGTTGAGGATCTGCTGGATCGGGCACCGCGGGTCGTTGTCCCCGGCCAGCACCAGCACCGGTGCGCGCACCTCGTCCACGTAGGTCAGCGGCGAGCACTCGTCGTACACCGCCGGGACCTCCTCCGGCGAACCGCCGAACAGCGCCCGGTCGTACGCGCGCAGCGGCTCCATCTCGTCGGCGTACGCCGAGACGTAGTCGGCGACCGGCACCCCGGCGACGCCACCGGCCCACCGCTCCGGCTGGGTGCCCAGCGCCAGCAGCGTCAGGTAGCCGCCCCAGGAGGCCCCGGCGACGACGCTCAGCTCGGGCGTGGTGAGCCCGTCCTGCACCGCCCAGTCGTGCACGTGCGCGACGTCCGCGAGCTCGGTGAGGCCCGGCCTGCCCTCGATCGCGTCCCGCCACGCCGAGCCGTACCCGGTCGAACCCCGGTAGTTGATCTCGACGACGGCGAAGCCCGCGTCCAGCCACGCCGCCCGGTACGCGGAGAACCGGTCCTCGTCCGCGGCGTGCGGCCCGCCGTGCAGGTTGAACACCGTCGGCACCGGCCCGTCGCCCGCGCCCTCCGGCCGGGACACCAGCGCGTGCACCGACTCGTTCGGGCCGTACGGCACGGGCACGAACACGTCGCGCACCGGTTCGGACTCCGGCGGCCGCTCCCCGGGCGGGGTCAGCAGCACCTCGTCGGTGCCGTCCGCGCGCAGCGTCCGCACCAGCGACGGCGTCGCCGCCGACGACCACGAGTACTCGACGGCGCGGTCCGGGCGGACCGAGGCGTTGCCGACGGTGCCCGGGGGCGTCGCCAGCTCGACGAGCTCGCCGGACTCCAGGTCGTAGCGGTGCATCGTGGTCCGCGCGTGGTGGGTGTGCGCGATCAGCAGCGCGGTGCCGTCCGGGTACCAGTCCGCGGACACCTCGCCGGGCAGCCCGAGGTCGATCTCCCGCTCGGTGTCGGCCAGCACGTCCCAGATCAGCAGTTCTTCCCGGCCGTGCCGCTCGTGCAGCACCAGCAGCCGCGGATCACCGGCGACCGGCGCGAAGTCCAGCGCGTCCAGGCCCTTGCCGGGCCCGTCCCACTTGTCCGCGACGGTGGTCGCGCCGTCCACCCGCAGCACCCGCAGCGCCGGGTGCCTGCTGTCGCCGTGCTCGGAGTGCGACAGCACCAGCAGGCTCTCGTCCCAGGACAGCGCGGACAGGCCGCCGTCCTGCTCGTGCTCGTAGACGACCTCGGGGGCCCCGCCCGCGCGGGCCACCCACACGGTCACACCGTCGTCGGTGGACATGCCGACCCCGGTCACCGTCGGCCCGAGCTCCAGGCCGGCCGGGTAGCCGGGGTGGGTGCCGGGCAGCGCCGGTTCCGGTTTCCCGCCGCCCGCGGTGAAGTCCTCGCTCACCCAGGAACCGAACTCGTCGCCGTCGGTGTCGTCGAACCACCACACCCGCGTCCCGTCGGCGGACAGCGTGCCGTGGAACGTCCCGTTCGGACGGTCGGTGACCTGGCGGTGCGCGCCGGACTCGCGGTCCCACGCGTACAGCTCCCACGTCCCGCTGGCGTTGGAGACGTACAGGTTGTGGCCCGGTTCGTCCCGGGCCCACGCGGGCAGCGACACCCGAGGTGCGCTGAACCGCGCTCGCCACCGGGCCTCGCGCTCGGCGTCGTCGAACAGCTCTTGCGGAATCTTCGCGTCTGGGTACTCGCTCACCACACCGATCCTGCCCGATGTCCCCGACACCGCGCCGCCCCTTCCACCCGCCCGAGGCCGACCACCGGATCCGGGCAACCCCGCGGTGCCGCGGCGCGTCCTCCGGGAGTCGTGGGACAACGCGAGGGAGCTGGAGTGAAATTCGAAGCAAGGACCCTGACCGGCCTCGTCGGACTGGGTGGTGTGCTCGCCGGATCGGTTCTGGTGCCCGCCCCGGTGGCCGCCGCCGAACCGGCCGCGCCCGCCGCGTGCGAGATCCGCGAACTCCCGCTGCCGCCCGGCGCCACCAGGGGCGGGGTCGGCGGGGCGAGCCCGGACGGGCGGACCGCGGTCGGCCGGGCCGTGCGGGAAGGCCCGACCCAGGTCGAGACGGACGTGGTGTGGCGGGACGGCGAGATCGCGACCACCTACTCCGACCTGCCCGATTCGCTGACCGCCGTGAACTCCGCCGGCGTTGCGGTCGGCGGGATCTTCGACGACTACGGCGACCGCAGGCCCTACGTGCTGCGCGACGGCGAGGTCCACGTGCTGCCCGGGCACGTGACGCCGCGCGGCATCAACGACTCCGGCAAGATCGCCGGGTTCCGCACCGACGGAGCCGGGGAAGTGCCGGTCGTGTGGGAGCCGGGCTCCGATGAGCCCGTCGACCTGGCCGGGCCGCGCGGCATCGCCACCGGCATCTCGGCGGACGGCACGGTGGTCGGCACCGTCGACGGCGACACCCCCGACGCCCCGACCAACGGCTACGTCTGGCGGCCGGACGGCACCTCCGCCCCGCTGCCGCGCCCCGCGGGCGTCGCGCCCAACGCGCACCTGGAGGCGACCGGGATCAGCGGCCCGTGGGTGTTCGGCGGGGGGCCCGACGGCGCGATCCGGTGGAACCTCGACACGGGCGCGGCCGAGTCCATCCCCGACACCTTCGGCGCGGGGGCGATCAACGAGCAGGGGGTGCTCGCCGCTCCGACGCACGACTCGTGGGAGGCCGTGCTGGTCGACGGAGAGCAGCGGACCCCGCTGCCCGGTATGAACGGCTGGCAGCTCGCAGTGAGCTCGATCAGCCCGGACGCGACGGTGCTCACCGGAGCCGCGGGGATGCTGAAGGGACCGTCGAAGCCGGTCCGCTGGACCTGCTCCTGATCGACCGGCGGGACCGCGAACCGGTCTCCGACGTCCGAACGGCCGGCCCGGCGCTCCCCGTCGCGGGGAGCCCGGCCGGCCCGTCGGTGGTGGTTTCGAGCGTGCCGGTGGTCACCGCTCCACAGTTCGAGGAGGCGCGGCGGCACACCGTTCGGGTGCGCGGTTCCCGTTCCCCGTGACCGCTCCACTCCGCGAATGCGCGGACGGGTGTGGCAAGGTGGGAGAAAACCGGCGTCGCGCTCGAATCGCCGTCACCGGTAAGTGGCGATCAAGTAGAAGCCGTCCGACCTCTCCTCGCACTGGTAACCGACGATTCCTTCGTCGCCGCGGTGTTCCTCGCCGGCTTTCCCGCACTTCTCCATGCTGTCGTACGGACCGAATTCCTTGTCGACGTCCGCGAGCGCCGTACCTGCGCCGAGCACGGCGGTACCGGCGCCGGCGGCGCAGAGGACGAGTGCGGAGATGCTCTTGCGAAAACGCATGAAAACTACCTCGTGGATCGACTTCGGTTGCGAGTGACCACTGGATCGGCCACATCCTCATGCTACGTCCGGAAAAACTCCGGAACGGGTGTTGTTCGATTCGATTTCGCGGCGGAGGGAAACCCCTCGGCGTCCCCGGTGAACGGAACCGGGAATGGATGGAAGCGCAGCGGCCACGTCCTTTTCCTGGCGATATGCCGGACGTATCGTGGAACGCGCGGTGGTGCCGCGGGCCGTTCGTCCGGTTCACCGACCGGGCAGGCGAGGAGCCGCCGGGCGTCCACTCGACGCCGGACCGAGCTGAGCACGGCCCCGGTGAACGACCGGTGGGCGGGAGCCGGAGCAGGCCGGCGAGAACATCCACCGGCCGGCTCGGCGGTGGTGCCGACACGAGAAAAGGGCCTGGTCGGAACTCCTGCTGGAGTCCTGACCAGGCCCTCTACCTGTCGGGGTGGCGGGATTTGAACCCACGACCTCTTCGACCCGAACGAAGCGCGCTCCCAAGCTGCGCCACACCCCGATCACTCAACGGCGAACATCTCGGGTGCTCGTCCGCCGTTGAGTGAAAGTCTAGCGGATGTTCGCGCGGTCCCCTGAAGGGGGGTTCCCGAACAGTCCGGAGGCCTTCGGCGTGGCGCCCTGCGAGCGCGGGACCAGCGTCAACAGCGTCGCCTCCGGCGGGCAGGCGAAGCGCACCGGCGCGTACGGGGAGGTGCCCAGCCCCGCCGACACGTGCAGGTGCATGTCGCCCCACGTGGACGCGCCGCGCGCCCGCGCCCGGTCCAGCTCGCAGTTCGTCACGATCGGGCCGTAGCCGGGCACCCGCAGCTGCCCGCCGTGGGTGTGCCCGGCCAGCACCAGGTCGTAGCCGTCGTCGGCGAACGCGTCCAGCACCCGCGGTTCCGGCGAGTGCGTCAGGCCCAGCCGCAGCTGCGCCTCCTGCGGCGGGTCGCCCGCGATCTTCGAGTACTTGTCCCGCTTCAGGTGCGGGTCGTCCAGCCCGGCCACGTGGATCCGGATGCCGGAGATCTCCACGTCGTGCCAGCGGTGCGTGACGTCGGTCCAGCCGCGCTCGGTCATCGCCGCGCGGAGGTCCCGCCACGGCAGCGGGTCGCCGTGGATGCGCTTCGTCTTGGCCGAGGGCAGCAGGTAGCGCGCCGGGTTCTTCGGCTTCGGCCCGTAGTAGTCGTTGCTGCCGAACACGAACACGCCGGGCCGGTCCAGCAGCGACCCCATCGCGCGCAGCGCCGCGGGCACCGCCTGCGGGTGGGCGAGGTTGTCGCCGGTGTTGACCACCAGGTCGGGCCCGAGCTCGTCCAGCGCGGCGATCCAGCGCTGCTTGGACCGCTGGTTCGGCATCATGTGCAGGTCGGAGATGTGCAGGATACGCAGTTCCGGCGCGCCTTCCGCGAGTACCGGCACGGTGGCGCGGCGCAGCGTCCAGTGCGTTCGTTCCACACCTGCGGCGTAGCCGAAGGTCGCGGCACCCAGTGCGCCGCCGGCGAGCATGATCCGACCGAGCTTGTTCACGCCGTCCAGCCTACGGCCGGTGGCGGACCCGCGACGCTCGGGAGGGCTCCGCCCGATCACCGCTGCGGAGGCCCTGAACAGCGGCGTCCCGGGCGGTGGCGGAGCGCCGGCGCCGCCCCTCCGCCGCTGCCGCCCGGCGGGCGGAACCGCAGCGGCTCCCTCGCCGCGGGATCGATGTCCGGCACGCGGCCACATCGCTGTCCTCGCGAGGAAGCCGCTGAGAACCCGCTGCGGTGCCGGTGTCGCAGGTGGTCGGCTGCTCAGCGGCTGCGCCGCTGACGGGAAACCGACAAGACCCGCCGGGCAGATTCGGCGACGGGCAGTCAGCGGCTTCCTCGCCGCGGGATCGGAGCTGGAAGGGCGGGCGGTCAGGCGGCGGAGTCGTGCCGCCAGTAGGCGAGGGCGTAGACGCGGCGCCGGTCCAGGCCGAGCTCCTGCCGGCAGTGCTCCCGGATGACGTGCACCGCTTCCGCCTCGGCGCCCACCCAGACGTCCGGCCGCGGCCCGAGGTCGGCCGCCCGCACCGCGTCCGCGAGCAGCGCGCTCCGCCCGGCGGGAACGCCGTCCCGGTGCAGCCAGGTCCACGCCACGTCCGCCCGGGTGCGCACCTCCTGGTGCTCGGCTTCGTCGGCGACCTCGGCGAACACCTGGACCCGGGCCTGCTCGTCCAGTTCCTCGACCATCGCCAGCATCGCGGGCAGCGCCGTCTCGTCGCCCGCCAGCACCAGCCGGTCCGCCGCCGGGTCGGGCCGGTAGGAGGGGCTGGGGCCGACCGCCACGACCTGCGATCCGGGCCGCACCTCGCGCGCCCAGGTCGAGCCGGGGCCGTCGTGGTCGTGCACCACCAGGTCGATCGCGAGCCGCTGCCGCGCCGCGTCGAACCAGCGCACCGTGTACGTGCGCTGCTTCGGCTGCTGCTCCCGCGGCAGCGCGAACACCTCCGCGCGGTCGCGGCCCAGCGGCATCGGCAGGCCGGGCCGCGGCAGGCACAGCTTGATCCGCTGGTCGCTGCCGGTGCTGTCGAAGTCGGCGAGCTCGTCGCCGCCGAGCACGACCCGCACCATCCGCGGCGTGATCCGCTCGACCTCGTCCACCCGCAGCAGCCGGTACCGGGACCGCACCCGCCGCGTGCTCGCCTGCGTGTTCGTCACAACGACCGAGTGTAGGGAGCCGGTCAGGGCGGGAAGATGCCCGGCGGGATCGGCACGAACGGCGGATCCGGCTGCTCCTCGCCCGGTGGTCGTCCCGGTTCGCCCGGTTGGCCCGGTGCGGGCGGCGGGGGCGGCGGGGGCGGGGGCTTCGGCGCGGTCGACGGCGGCGGCACGTAGCCGGTGCTCACCGACAGCGTCACCGTCTCGCCGGGCAGCGCGAAGCCGCGCGGCGTCTGGCTGGTCACCGAGCCCTTGCGGCGTTCGCTGTTGACCGAGCGCTGCTCGACCTTGTAGCCGGCCTTCTCCAGGGTGCGCTCGGCGCGGGAGGCGCTGATGCCGACGACGTTGGGCACCTGGAACTCGTCGCCGCCGTTCTTGTACCGCTCGGTGACCTCGGGGAGCTCCATCGTGGGCAGGCCCTCGTGGATCTTCGCCATGGCTTCGAACCAGGTCCGCGCCGGGACCTTGCCGCCGTAGATGTTGCCGCCGTTGGCCCCGCACAGCGTCGGCGGCGTGCTGTCGCAGATGCCCTGCGGGTTGTTGCCGTCGGAGAAGGTGAGCACCGAGCCGGCGAACTGCGGGGTGGCGCCGATGAACCCGGCGGACTGGTGGGCTTCGGTGGTCCCCGTCTTGCCCGCGGTCGGCCGCGACCAGCCCGCGCTGTTCGCGGCGCCGTAGGCGGTGCCGCCCGCCTGGTCGTCCTGGCTCATGCCGACGGCCATCGCGTTCGCGAGGCCTTCGTCGACGGACTGCTCGCACGGATCCTCGGTGATGGTGACCGGGTTGCCGTTGCGGTCGGTGATCTGGTCGATCGGCGTCGGCGGGCACCAGGTGCCGCCGCTCATCAGGGTCGCCGAGACGTTCGCCAGCTCCAGCGGGCTGGTGGGCCCGAAGCCGAGCGTGAACGCCCCGATCTTCTTCTCCTTGACCACGTCGGCCATGGACGGCCCGTTGGCGCCGTTCGGGGCGAGCGGATCACCCTCGATGTTCGAGTGCAGCAGCGTCTGCCGCATCCCCAGCCGGGTCGCCATGTCCACCGTCTGGTCCAGCCCGACCCGTTCCTCCAGCGCGACGAACGCGGTGTTCGGCGAGGTCGCGAGGGCCTTCTGCAAGGTCCGCGGCCCGGGGTTGACGCCTTCGGCGTTGCCGACGGTGTAGGGCGCGGAACCGTTGCGGTAGACGGTGGACGTGTAGTTGCCGGGAGCCTGGATGGTGTTCTGGATCCCCATCCCCTTCTCCAGCGCGGCCGCGGCGGTGAACACCTTGAACACCGATCCGGCGCCGAACTTGGCGACACCGCTGGGCAGCGGGTAGGAGGTCTGGCCGCGGTCGGCGTCGTTGCCGAAGTCGCGGTTGGCGACCAGCGCCCGCACCTCGTGCTTGTCCTTGCCCGGTTCCACGACGGCCATCACGTTCGCGATGCCCTTGGTGTCCCGCGGCACGTGCTTCTCCGCGGCCTGCTTCGCGGCGTCGGTCGCCTTCTGGTCGAGGGTGGTGCGGATCGTGTAGCCGCCGGTGCGCAGTTCCTGCTCGGCGAACCCGGCGTTCTGCAGGTAGTCGATGACGTACTTGCAGAAGAAGCCGTCGGCGGGCCCGGCTCCGACGCAGTTGTTCGGCAGCGTGTTCAGCGGCGAGACGAGCCCGAGCGGCGCGGCCCTGGCGGCTTCGGCGGTGCGCCGGTCGATCTGGCGCAGCGCCTGCATGGCGTCGATGACGATGTTGCGCCGCACCGTCGCCTCGTCCGGGTTCGTCGCCGGGTTCAGCGCGCTCGGGCTGTTCACGATGCCCGCCAGCAGCGCGGACTGCGGCACGTCCAGCTTGTCCGGGGTGGTGTTGAAGTACGTGCGGGCGGCGGCGGCGACCCCGTAGGTCTGGTTGCCGAACGGCACCACGTTCAAGTAGCGGGCCAGGATCTCCTGCTTGCCGAGCCGCTTCTCCAGTTGCAGCGCGATGCGGATCTCCCGCAGCTTGCGCGCCGGGGTCTGCTCGACGGCCTTCGCCTGCTTGATCGGATCGTCGGCGGCGACCACGTGCACCTGGTAGTTCTTCACGTACTGCTGGGTGAGCGTGGAACCGCCCTGGGCGATCTCGCCGGACATCTGGTTGGTGACGGCCGCGCGCACCGTGCCCGCCCAGTCGACGCCCTCGTGCTCGAAGAACCGGCGGTCCTCGATCGAGGTGATCGCGGACTTCATGGACTTCGAGATCTGATCGGGCGCCGCGGGCGTCCGGTTCTGGTCGAAGAGGTAGGCGATCGGCACCCCGGCTCGGTCGGTGACCGTGGTCACCAGCGGGGGGTCCTGCGTCATCAGCTCGGAGGAGAGGTTGTTCACCGCGTCACCCGCGCGGTTGGACACCACCCCGAGAGCTCCGGCCGCCGGGAACAGCATCCCGGCGACGAGAACTCCGGCGAGCACACACAGGCCGAAGAGCTTCAGCAAGCTGTCCCGGACACGCACGACGGCAAGACTAAGTGGTTTTACCGACATCAACACGCCGTCGTCAGTGGGTTCCGCCCGATGTGATGAGGGTCAAAGATAACGGAGCGACAACCCTTGTTTGGTTGTGGAACCGAGGGGCTCTAAAGTTCGTCCACGTCCAGCGACAGCATCGTTACGGCGCACCATGCGCCGCGGCATCCGGTGCCGGGGGGCTCCGGACGAAATTCGGTCGCCGACGATCCAGTGAGGAGCTGGGGGAGCCTTATGTTCGAGCAGGGGGACTGGCGGGTTCAGGCAGCGTGCCGGGATGAGAATCCGGACCAGTTGTTCGTCAGGGGAGCTGAGCAGCGCAAAGCGCGGATGATCTGCTTCGGCTGCCCGGTGCGGACGGAGTGCCTCGGAGAGGCGCTCGACAACAAGATCGAGTTCGGTGTGTGGGGCGGAATGACCGAGCGGGAGCGGCGCGCGCTGTTGCGCCGTCGCCCGGAAGTCCGCAACTGGCGGGAGCTTCTGGAAGCCGCTAGGGACGACTACGCCGACATCGACGAGTACCAGGTGGGCTGATTAGCCCGTCGTGATCGCGGTGCCGGGCGGCTCGTTTTTTCGAGTCGCCCGGAAACCCGTTCACTCGTTCAGCGCAATGGCGATCCGGCGGATTGTGATCACCGGATAGCCAATTTCCGCTGCCAGGAATCTTTGGATTATTCCGCGGCGAGTCGGCTGCCGATCTCGCGCAACCCGTCGAGATCGTGCACGTCCGCGGGAAGTGCCGGCACGCCCACCAGCGCGACCTCCGGGTGCGCGCGGGTGAACCGGGCGAGCATCCGCCGCTCCCGATCGGCGACCGCGACCCGGTCGGCGTGCACCCGCAGCACCGCCGCGGCCAGCGGTGCGTTCCCGGCGGTCTCCAGCTGTTCGGCGGCCGACAGCGCGCGGCTGCCCGTCAGCTCCGCGAACACCGGGTGGGTGCGGTTCGCGACCAGCCCGGCCAGCGGCATGCCCTCGGCGGTGAGGCGCTCCACGAAGAACGACGCCTCGCGCAGCGCGTCCGGCTCCGGTGCCGCGATCACCACGAACGACGTGCCGGGGGAGCGCAGCAGCCGGTAGGTGTGGTCGGCGCGTTCCCGGAACCCGCCGAACGTCGAGTCGAAGGCCTGCACGAACGCGGAGGCGTCGGCCAGCAGCTGGCCGCCGATCACCGTCGACACGGCCTTGGAGAACATCCCGAACCCGGCGCCGACGATCTTTCGCAGCCCCTTGCCGCCCGCCTTCGCCGGCGAGGACAGCAGCTTGATCAGGCGGCCGTCGAGCACCGTGGACAGCCGCTGCGGCGCGTCCAGGAAGTCCAGCGCGGACCGGCTGGGCGGGGTGTCCACGATGATCAGGTCCCACTCGCCGGACGCGGCGAGCTGGCCGAGCTTCTCCATCGCCATGTACTCCTGCGTGCCGGAGAACGACGTGGAGATCGTCTGGTAGAAGGGGTTCTCCAGGATCTGCCTGGCGCGTTCCTCCCCGGCGTGCGCGAGCACCATGTCGTCGAAGGTGCGCCGCATGTCCAGCATCATCGCGTTCAGGTCGCCGGTGGGCTCGAATCCCTCCGGCGCCACCTGCCGCGGCTGGTTGTCCAGTTCCCGCATGCCCAGCGCCTGCGCGAGGCGCCGCGCCGGATCGATGGTGAGCACCACGGTCTTGCGGCCGCGCTCGGCGGCGCGCACCGCGAGCGCGGCGGCCGTGGTGGTCTTGCCGACGCCGCCGGAGCCGCAGCACACCACCACCCGGTTGCCCGGGTCGTCGAGCAGCGCGTCCACGTCCAGTGCCGCGGGTGTCGTCATCGAGGCCTCCCGACGCCGTGCTCGGTGAGGATCTCGGCGAGCTCGTAGAGCTCGGCCACGTCGATCCCGGCGGTCAGCTCGGGCAGCCGCACGTTCGGCAGGTCGGCGGCCGCGAGCCGCTCCTCGGCCTCCTGCTCGGCGCGGGACCGCACCGCGTGCTCCACGGTCTCCTCGGTGAGCGCGGCGAGCAGCTCGTCGTCGGCGGTCACCCCGGCCGCTTCGAGCCCGGTGCGCAACCGGTCGGCGTCGACCCGGCCCGCCGCGGCGGCGGCCACCGAGCGCGCGGGCAGGTACCCGGGGCGCACCCGGTTGAGCAGCACCGCGCCGGGGCGCAGCTCGGCCGCGTCCAGCTCGGCGACGGCCTCCAGGGTCTCCCGCACCGGCAGGTCCTCCAGCAGCGTCACCAGGTGGACCGCGGTGTCGCCGGAGTGCAGCAGCCGGACCACGCCCTCGCTCTGGCCGCGGATGGGCCCGACCTTCGCGAGGTCGGCCATGGCGCGGGTGACGTCCAGGAACTTCACGACCCGCCCGGTCGGCGGCGCGTCCAGCACCACCGCGTCGTAGACGTGGCGGCCGTGCTCGTCGGTGCGCCCGACGCACTCCTTGACCTTGCCGGTGAACAGCACGTCCCGGAGGCCCGGGGCGAGCGTGGTGGCGAACTCGATGGCGCCCATCCGCTTCAGCGTGCGGCCCGCGAAGCCGAGGTTGTAGAACATCGACAGGTACTCGAGCAGCGCCGGTTCGGCGTCGATGGCCAGCGCCCGCAGCTCACCGCCACCGGGGGCGGCGGCGATCGTCTCCTCGGCGTAGGGCAGCGGCGCGGTGTCGAAGAGCTGCGCGATGCCCTGCCTGCCCTCGACCTCGACCAGCAGCACGCGGCGGCCCCCGGTCGCCAGCGCCAGCGCCAGCGCCGCGGCGACCGTGGTCTTCCCGGTGCCGCCCTTGCCGCTGACGATGTGCAGCCGAGCGGCGTTGAGTTCGGCGTTCCATCCGGTCACACGATCAGCGTAGGTGTGGGTCGGGGTCGCTGTCTCCCGCACGTAGCAGCCATCTCCAGGTCGCACATCGGTAGTTCTGCGTAGGCGCGAACGCGTAGTGCGCAGGCGCCGCGACCGCCGCGGCCCCGCCGGCCTGAGTAGTTCCGCGCGCAGGCGGGCGCGCGCCACTGGTGGGACGCGCCGGCGGGCCGCGCATGACGCGGGCGGGCGCACCCGGGTGAGCGCGCCCGCGGGCCAGCGGCGCCGTGGAGCCCGGCCCTCTCTACGCTGGTGACCATGACCAAATGGGAGTACGCGACCGTGCCGCTGTTGACCCACGCGACCAAGCAGATCCTGGACCAGTGGGGTGAGGACGGCTGGGAGCTCGTTTCCGTCCTGCCCGGCCCGACCGGTGAGCAGCACGTCGCTTACCTGAAGCGCGCGAAGGAGTCCTGATCGTGGGCGCTTGGAAGCAGCGGCTGGCCGAGCTGGGCATCGAACTGCCCGCGGTCGCGACCCCGGTCGCGGCCTACGTGCCCGCGGTGCGCAGCGGGTCGCAGGTGTTCACCTCCGGGCAGCTCCCGTTCGCCGGGGGCGAGCTGGCGGCGGTGGGCAAGGTCGGCGCCGAGGTGGACCCGGAGTCCGCGAAGGCGCACGCCCGCACCTGCGCGCTGAACGCGCTGGCCGCGGTGGACGCGCTGGTCGGGCTGGACTCGATCGTGCGGGTCGTGAAGGTCGTCGGTTTCGTGGCGTCCGCGGAGGGCTTCACCGGCCAGCCCGCGGTGATCAACGGCGCGTCCGAGCTGATCGGCGAGATCTTCGGGGACGCGGGTAGCCACGCCCGGTCCGCGGTCGGCGTCGCCGAGCTCCCGGTGGGGGCTCCGGTCGAGGTGGAGATGATCGTCGAAGTGGCGTGAGCGCCGGTTTCCGCCGCGCGGCGGTGTCGCGCGCGGATGCGCGGTGGTGGAGGGGTCGCGGTTGCGCGGCCCCTCCTTCGCGTTCCGGCCCGCGGCGGGTGATCTTGGGCCGGGTGCCGGGCGGGGGCGCGACCGGCGGCGGAACCGTTTCTTGCCAGGTACGGCCCGCGCCCCGTCTACCAACCAGTACGCTTCGGGCGTCGCTACTTCGAGTGATCAACAATTGATCACCTGAACGGCGGTATCAATACCGGCGAGTGATCGATCGAGCTTGCTCCTCCGCTACCCCGCGCGAGAGAGTGCCCCCGATCGAGTGCTCTCGGCATGAGGGGTGCGGGTGTCGCTCGCACCGGGTGACGAGCGAACGAGCTGGGAGGGGGCGACGTGGCGGGACGCGAAACGGACCTCTTGTGCCACGAGCTGCTGCTTCGACTTGCCGGGAGGCTGCCGGACCGGCACCTCTGGCGCTACCGGGACTGGCTGGCGGGCGGGGCGGCCGACGTCCTCGCGCGCTCCCTGCCCGCGACGCTGCTGCGGGAACGGGTCGCGCTGTCCGACGCCGACCACCGCAGGCTCGCCGAAGCGCTGCTGCCGCTGGGTGCTGACCCGTCCGTGGTGCACGCGGTGCTGCCCGGCGCCGAACCGGACCGCTACACCTTCCGCGCCGAGTCCCACGTGGATGACAAGGGCGACCCGGCGGTGCTGGTCCTCGGCGCCACCTTGCGCGGCAGGCAGGGCGTGCGCGAAACCCGCAGCTCCTGGCGGCACCTGCCGGGAACGCGGCCCAAGCGGATCATCCTGGTG
The DNA here is from genome assembly GCF_057736575.1 of Saccharopolyspora sp. MMCC62. NCBI lineage: Bacteria > Bacillati > Actinomycetota > Actinomycetes > Pseudonocardiales > Pseudonocardiaceae > Saccharopolyspora > Saccharopolyspora sp. MMCC62. The sequence continues at coordinate 124,372 of NZ_JBYKCM010000004.1, forward strand.
ACCGGTTCCGCGGATCCCGTCGAGCTCACCAGCGAACTGCAACGCATCCTGCGCGCGCTCGGCGACGCCGAGCCGTGCGTCGAGGTGCTGCCGCCCGAGGTGGAACCGACCGCCTACCACCGCGCCGCGCTCGCCGAGTCGGCGCTGGTGTGCTCGGGCGCCGACGAACTCGTGGGACATCGTGGCTGACGGTGCCGGTGCAGGCGCCGTAGAAGGAGGCATTCGTGGTGGACGTCGCTGAGGGTGCGGGGCCGGTGGAACGCCTGCACAACCTCCTGCTGGCCCTGACCGGCCGGGTGGACGACGACGCCGTCAATTCGGTTCGCGAGATGCTCGGCATCGGGCAGCTCGACGCGGCCGCCGAGTTCCTGATCGGCTGCCTGCTGGCGGGCCGCATCCCGGTGACCTCGACGGAGCAGTACCACCTGCGCCGCTCGCTGGACGAGGCAGGCTCGCCGCACGCGCCCGCGGACCGGTTGCACGTGGTGGAAGCGGTGCAGGACGAAGGGCACCGGTTCAACGAGAACCCCGAGCAGGACCGCACCGACCACGAGCTGGTCGACGCGCTCGCCCCGATCGCGGGTCGCCTGCACGGCGTGCGGGCCCTGTGGTGCACCTGGCGCACCACGCCCGCGGGCGTCACCTACGGCGCGGTGCCGCGCCGGGTGCTGCTGGCGGAGGTCGGCGCCGACGGTTCGGTCACCGCCGCCGGGTACCAGCTGCTGGAGGCGCTGCGGCGCGCCGGCGTGGGCTGCTCGGTGGACGTGTTCACCAGCGGCATGGACCTGCCGCCGTACCACCGCAACGCGCTGGCCACGGCCCGCCGGGTCCACCTGGACCTGGCCGCGCAGGTCGCGATCCCGAACGGTGCGGCGAACCACGCGCGGGCACCGCGCGCCACCGCGGGCAGCAAGGCCGGTGGGGGAGCAGATCACCCGGGTGAGCCAGCCCCGGGGCCGGGAAGACGCGCCGAGGCCCCGGTTCCTGAGACCGCCTCCCACGACTCGGCACGCCAGCAGGCACGTCCCGAACCCGCCCGACCGGAACCGCCGCGGCCCGAGCAGGCCCGGCCGGAACCGGTCCGGCCCGAACCGGCCCGACCGGAGCAGGCCCGACCGGAAGCCGTGCGGCCCGAAGCGGCCCGGCCCGAAGCGGCCCGGCCCGAAGCGGCCCGGCCCGACCAGCAGGCCCGCCCGGAACCTCCCCGCGAGGAGCAGCCGCGGCCCGAACCGCCCCGGCAGCACCCCCGCCCGAACCGCGAGGAAGCACCCGTCGCCGCGGAGCAGACGCTGCGCCAGCGCCCGGTGAACCCGGAGGACCTCCAGCAGGACCCGGCCCGGCCGCAGGAGCAGCAGGGCGGCGGGAAGAACACCCGCGTCCCCGCCGCGGTCGACGCCAAGCTCACCGACCGGGAGCGGAACCTGCTGCGCAAGCTGCACGAGGAACTCGCCCAGCGCGAGCAGGACCGCGGCGGCCCCGCGCCCTCCGGCGAGCAGCAGGCGCAGCCGGTCGGCAACAAGTCCGGCGGTGCGCAGGGCCAGGATGCGTGGAACTCCACGATGCCCGGCTCGGCGACGGGCGGTTTCCCGCCCATCGAGAACCAGCGCTGATCGGTCCGGTGCGCCCCCGACTCGGGCGCACCGGCCGGGATCAGACCTCGGCCGCGCGCTGCACGCCGTCCAGCACGCGCTGCAGGTGCAGCCCGCGGCGCACGTCGCACGGGTGCGCGGTGCGGCCGGAGCGGACCATCGCCATGAACTCGTCCAGCAGCTGCGCGTAGCACTCGCGCGCCGCGGTCCGCCTGCCGGTGAGCTGCGACTTCCCGCCGCTGCCGTAGAGGGTGAACTCGATGAGCGCCGGCTGCACCGGCACCCGCAGCGACAGGGTGAGGGTGCTGCTGGCGCCGCTGGCGTGCTCCAGCACCAGCTGCCACATGTCCGACTTGTCGCGCCGCGCGTGGTGCACCCGGGTGATCCGGCCGAGCGCGGCGTCCAGCAGGTCCAGCGCGTGCGGTCCCGCGTCCAGCAGCGCGCCTGCGGGTTCCTGCCGCCACGGGGTGGCCGCGTAGTCCCCGGACAGCAGGCCGCCCGCGATCCACTGCGCGGAGCCGCCGGTCCAGCCGCCGAGGTGCCCGATCCCGGTGAGCCAGTCGCGGACCTCGGGCGCGAACCGGCGGGTCAGCACCAGCAGCGCCGCGACGCCGCTCTGCCGCACCGCCGCCGCCACGGCCTCGGCGGTGGGCACGTCCCCGGCGAGCGGTTTCTCCAGCACGAGGTGCTTCCCCTCGCGGGCGGCCTGCACGGCCAGTTCCCCCTGCACCGCGGGCGGGACGGCGAACGCGACGGCGTCCACCGCGTCCAGCAGCGCCTCGTAGTCGTCGGCGACGTCGGCGTCGTAGTGGTAGGCGAGCGCTTTCGCGGCGTCCGGGCGCCGGGACCACACCGCGGCCAGCCGCATCCCGGGATGCGCGTGCACACCGGGGGCGTGCACGCGCTGCGCCCACGGTCCCGCTCCGACGATGCCGACCCGAAGTGCTCCGCTCATGCGGTCATCGTCCCCGTGTCCGGATCATCGCGCAGACCTCGGGGCCCGGGAAGTGGCCCGGTTGCAGGGGAAACGGAACTTGTTGATCTTGATCACAGGGGTGATCGGACGAGCATCTCCGCTTAAGGTGACCGGCATGGTGCGATTGCCGGAGGACCTGACGCTGCCCGACGGATTCGTTCCGCCCGCACGGCCCGATCCGCCCGCGACCCCGAAGGACGCGGCCACGGTCGTGCTGCTGCGCGACGGCGATCGGGGACCCGAGGTGTTCCTGCAGCGCCGCGTCGAGGGGATGCCGTTCGCGGGCGGCATGACCGTGTTCCCCGGTGGCGGCGTGGACCGCAGGGACGCCGACGCCTCGGTGGCCTGGAGCGGGCCGTCGCCGCAGTGGTGGGCCGAGCGCTTCGAGTGCTCCGAGGAGATCGCGCGGGCGCTGGTGTGCGCCGCGGTCCGCGAGACCTTCGAGGAATCCGGCGTGCTGCTGGCCGGTCCCGACGCGGACTCGGTCGTCGACGACACCCGCCCGTACGCGGCGGCGCGCCCGAAGCTGGAGTCGCGGGAGCTGTCGCTGGCCGGGTTCCTTGCCGACGCGGGCCTGGTGCTGCGGGCCGACCTGCTGCGGCCGTGGGCGAACTGGGTGACCCCGGAGCAGGAGTCGCGGCGGTACGACACCCGGTTCTTCCTGGCCGCGATGCCGGTCGGGCAGCGCGCCGACGGCGTCACCTCGGAGGCCTCCCGCGCGTACTGGAGCACGCCCGAGGACGCCTTGGAGGACTGGCGGCAGCAGCGCTGCGGCCTGCTCCCGCCGACCTGGGTGACGCTCTCCGAGATCGGCGCGTGCCGCAGCGTCGCCGCCGCGCTGGACGTGCACCGCCCGCTCGGCAAGGTGCTGCCGCAGCTGGAGCACCGGGACGGGGCGTGGCGCGTGGTGCTGCCCGGCGATCCCGGCTACCGCGGTGCGGAGGGGGAGGACCGGTGACCCATCCCTCCTACGGCCTGCCGCGGCAGGTGACGCCGTTCGCGTCGGTGCTGCTGGCCGCGAACCCGGGACCGATGACCTTGGACGGGACCAACACCTGGCTGCTCGGTTCCGGCCCGGCCCGGGTGGTGGTCGATCCCGGTCCCGGTGGCGAGCACCTGGAGCGGATCCTCGCGCAGGGGCCGGTGTCGCTGGTCCTGCTCACGCACCACCACTTCGACCACACCGAGGCGGCGGCGGAGCTCGCGGAGCGGGCCGGGGCGCCGGTGCGGGCGCTGGACCCGCAGCTGTGCGCGGGCGCCGGGCCGCTCGCGGACGGCGAGGTCGTCGAGGCCTCCGGGATCCGGCTGACCGTGCTCGCCACGCCCGGCCACACCCGCGACTCGGTGTGCTTCCGCGTCGAGGGCGACGGGCGGGAGGCGGTGCTGACCGGGGACACGATCCTGGGGCGCGGCACCACGGTCGTCGCGCATCCGGACGGGCACCTGGGCTCCTACCTGGCTTCGCTGCGGGCGTTGGCGGCGCTGCCCGCAGGCCTGCCTGCGCTGCCGGGCCACGGTCCGGACCTGCCGGACGTGGTGGCGGCGGCGACCGGCTACCTGGCGCACCGCGAGCAGCGGCTCGACCAGATCCGCGAGGTGGTGCGCGCCCGCGGCCCGCAGGTCACCGCCGCCGAGGTGGTGGCGGTCGTCTACGCCGACGTCCCGCCGGAGGTGCGGGAGGCCGCCGCGTGGAGCGTCGCCGCCCAGCTCGCCTACCTGGAGGAGCAGGGCGAGCGCTGACCTCGGCCGTTCAGGCCCGGGTCAGCGCGGGCTCGGGGGTGGGGAGCAGCGTGCCGCGCCGCAGCCACAGGCCCGCCGCGAGCACGACGCCGACGGTCCCGGCGAGCAGGAAGGCGGTGGGCGGCCCGGCGCTCTCCACGATCCGGCCGCTGAGCGACTGGCCGGCCGCGGCGCCGAGCGTCACCGCCGTGACGACCCAGCCGAACGCCTCCGTCTCGGTCCCGGCGGGCGCGGCCACGTCCAGCGCCACCGAGTGCGCCGTGGACTGCGGGGTGATCAGGCAGCCGGCGAGCAGCAGCGCCAGGCACAGCCCCCACAGCGTCCCGGGCAGCGCCAGCAGCGCGACGAGACCGGCGAAGCCGAGCAGCAGGGCGGGCAGCCGCAGGTGCATCGGCCGCGGCCACGGCCGCATCCCGTACAGCACGCCGAACACCACGGAGGTCACCGACAGCGCGCTCAGCAGCATCCCGCCCGCGTTCGGCGCCCCGGCCGCGACGGCGGAGGCGGGCACGCCGACCTCCACGAACCCGATGAGGCAGCCGAAGCCGAACGCGGCCAGCGCCACCGTGCGCATCCCGGGCGCGCGCAGCGCCCCGAGCATCCCGCCCGCGGGCCGGGCGTCCTCCGCGGGCCGCAACCGGCGGGCGGCGCTCGTCGAGGCGAAGCCGATGCTGCCGACGATCATGCAGGCGCTGCCCGCGACGACTCCGGCGCCCGCCCACGGCAGCGCGACCAGCAGCCCGGCCAGGCCGGGCCCGAGGATGAAGAAGACCTCCATGCTGATCGCCTCGTACGAGTAGGCGGCGTCCCGCGGCGGTCCGGCGGGCAGCAGCTGCGCCCACAGCGCCCGGGACGCGGGGGCCACGGTCGGCTGGCTCGCGCCCAGCAGGAAGCCGAGCGCGGTGAGCACCACGACCGGTGCCCCGGATTCGATCGCGGTGATCTCGGCGGCGACGAACACGGCGAGCGCCGCGGACATCACGACCATCGGGCGGGTGGGTCCGATCCGGTCGATCACCCGGCTCTGCACGACCGAGCCGCACGCCACGCCCACGAGTTCGGCGGCCGAGACGAGCCCGGCGGTGGCGAAGCTACCGGTCACCTTCTGCACGTACAGCAGCAGCGCCAGCCCGATCATCGCGATCGGCAGGCGGCCCAGCAGGGAGGTCAGGACGGGGGCGGTGGCTCCGGGCGTGCGCAGCGCGGCGCGGTAGTCGGCCAGGGTGATCGAATGGGACACGCGTACCAGTATCCGCGTCCTGGTACGCGGGTACCAGTCATTTTCGCGGTGTTCTACGTCGCCGGGAGCGGTCCCGGTGCGGCCCGTGCGCCGAGGCCCTGACCAGGTGCGGGGGCGCCCGAGGTTCCCGGCGGCGCGAGCCACCCGCGAGGACGCCGGGAGGGGAGAGCCGGGAGCGCCGAAGGCGAAGAGACCGGCCGCGAACGTCCCCCGGACGTGCGAAAGGGCTGGGGCGTCGCCCCCGACGCGACGCTCCAGCCCTTTCGTTCGCGCGGCCCGTCCCCCGACCAACCACGCTCTGCAACCCCCGATGGTCGGCCCCGAATCCGGCACCGGAGGAGTTCCCGTTCGGCTGCCCCGCACCCGCGCACCGCGCGTCGTGAAGGGCCTCCACTAGGTAAGACGTTGTGCGTTCGGTCCGGGTTGCACGGCTCGGCGAATTCTTTCCCAGCAGATGTCCCGGCCCTGCCACCAGTGTGCCCTCCGGTTCCGGGGCGGAAACCGGGTACAACGTCCCCTACATGGCTGGTGACTCGGCGTGTCCGCGCCCGGGAGCTGGACCGCGCGGCCGTCGGCGTGCTCGGCGCGGGGGCCGGACACGCGCGAACGCGCGCCGGCTGAGCGGTCCGATCGAAGGCGGACCCGTCAGCCGGCGCGCGTTGGGCGACTCGGTCGTGCGGACCGGTCAGTGCCGGTGGTGGCTCAGCGCGCGCGGCGCGCCAGACGTTCCGGATCGAGGATCAGCACGCTCTTGCCCTCCAGCCGCAGCCAGCCGCGGTGGGCGAAGTCGGCGAGCGCCTTGTTCACGGTCTCCCGCGAGGCACCGACGTACTGCGCGATCTCCTCCTGCGTGAGGTCGTGGGTGACCCGCAGCAGACCGGCTTCCTGGCTGCCGAAGCGCTGCGCGAGCTGCAGCAGCGCCTTGGCGACGCGGCCGGGCACGTCGGTGAAGATCAGGTCGGCGAGCATGCCGTTGGTCCGGCGCAGCCTGCGCGCGACGACCCGCAGCAGCTGCTCGGCGATCTCCGGGCGGGTGCCGATCCACTGCCGCAGCGCACCGCGGTCCATGGTCAGTGCGCGGACCTCGGTCACCGTGGTGGCCGTCGAGGTGCGCGGGCCCGGGTCGAAGATGGACAGCTCGCCGAACATGTCCGACGGCCCCATGATCGCCAGCAGGTTCTCGCGGCCGTCGGGCGACTTGCGCCCGAGCTTGACCTTGCCGGATTGGATGATGTAGAGCCGGTCGCCCGGCTCGCCCTCGGCGAAGATCACGTGTCCGCGCGGGAACTCAGACGGTTCCAGCGACTGGGTCAGCGCCTCCGCCGCGGCCGGTTCCACGCCCTGGAAGATTCCGGCGCGGGAAAGGGTCTCGTCCACCTCGTCCCTCCATGTTGAGACGCGGCGGCTCGTTCGATGCGGCTCCCGCGTTCCGCGGTCGCCGGACTGTGCCGCCGATCACTACCAGTTGAGTTTAAGACTGGTCGCGGGAACGGCGAGTTCGCAGCTTGCCGGCGCGTCCCACCCTGCGTAGCTGGAACAGCTCCAGCGCACGTCCAATTCCCTGCCGGAACAGCGCCCGGACCTCGTCCGGCCGAGCGTTCTCCAGCAGCTCTTCGACCTCGTTCTCCTGCACCGCGACGTGCCGCAGTCGTGCCTCCACGCGCTCCATGAACAGCGTGAAGAACATGATCACTAGCGGAACGACGATAACGAACCAGGCAGTCATGATGCTTGAATCCTCGCTCATGCCTTCGAGACGGACGCAACCGGGGGTCGGTTGCCCGTCGACGGGGTCGGGTTCCGGTGTCGTCGTGGTCCGTAGTCTGGTGGGGTGCCGGAGTCAGCCCACGACAGGTCACAGCCTGGTCGATCATCCTCCCATCGGCCCGCCGCTGCCCGATCAGCGCCCACCCGGTCGACGACCGCCGGTGCCGTGACCTCCGGTTCCGGTCGTTCCCGGGCCGCGGAAGCCCCGGCGCGCCGACCTCGCCGCAGCGCGGCCCGCGCCGGGACGGAGACCCGCACCGGGCTCGTCCGGCGGGCCCGGCGGATGGTCCGGGCGCTCGCCGAGGGCTATCCGGAGGCGCACTGCGAACTCGACTTCGCCGACCCGCTGCAGCTCGCGGTGGCGACCATCCTGTCCGCGCAGTGCACCGACAAGCGGGTCAACCAGGTGACGCCCGCGCTGTTCGCCCGCTACCCGACGGCCGCGGACTACGCGGGCGCCGACCGGACCGAGCTGGAGGAGCTGATCCGCTCCACCGGCTTCTACCGGAACAAGGCGACCTCGCTGCTGGGGCTGGGCGCGGCGCTGGTGGAGCGGCACGGCGGCGAGGTGCCCGCGCGGCTGGAGGACCTGGTGAAGCTGCCCGGGATCGGCCGCAAGACCGCCAACGTCGTCCTCGGCAACGCCTTCGACGTCCCGGGCATCACCGTCGACACCCATTTCGGCAGGCTGGTGCGCCGCTGGGGCTGGACGGCCGAGGAGGACCCGGTCAAGGTGGAGCACGTGATCGGCGAGCTGATCCCCCGCAAGGAGTGGACGATGCTCTCGCACTACGTGATCTTCCACGGGCGCCGCGTGTGCCACGCGCGCAAGCCCGCGTGCGGCGCGTGCCTGCTGGCGAAGGACTGCCCCTCGTTCGGCGCGGGCCCGGAGGACCCGGCCGCGGCGGCGAAGCTGGTGCGCGGCCCGGAGGCCCCGCGGCTGCTGGAGCTGGCCGGGATCGCCGGAGAGCTGGACGAGACGACCATCGAGCGGGCGGCGGCGAAGGAGCCGGACGCGTGAGCCGCTGGCGGCACGTTCGCGAGTTCCGCAACGAGATCCGGTGGACGGTCGTGGTGCTGGTGCTCGCCGGGCTCGCCGTGGTCGCGCTGTGGCCGGGCGGTTCCGGCGGCGGCACCCGGGCCGCGGACCCGCCGCAGCAGCGGCCGCAGGCGGCCCCGGTCGATCCGGCGCTGCGCACTGGCCTCGAACCCTGCCCGGCACCGCGGCCCGGTGGCCCGGCCGAGCTGGCCGGGGTGACCGGGACCTGCCTCGCCGACGGTCGGCCCATCGACGTCGGTGCCGCGCTGGCCGGGCGCCCGGCGCTGGTCAACGTGTGGGCGACCTGGTGCTCCCCGTGCCGCACCGAGCTGCCCGCGCTGCAGCGGTACGCCGACCGCCCCGGCTCGATCCCGGTGCTGGGCGTGCAGGTGCAGAGCGACGAGGCGGGCGGCTTGGAGCTGCTGCGCTCGCTCGGGGTGCGGTTCCCCGCGGTGCACGACCCGGACGGCGCGCTGCGCGGTGCGCTGCGGGTGCCGAACGTGCTGCCCGCCAGCTTCGTGATCACCGAATCGGGAGAGGTCCGGCGCATCGATCCGCCGGAGGTGTTCCGGTCCGCGGACGCGGTGGACGCCGCGGTCCGCCGCACCTTGGGAGGTCGGTCGTGACGGACCCGGTGGTCGACGGCTCGGCGGCGCCGGAATGGCTCGCCCCGCTGGTCCGCCGCAGCGCGGACGTGGACCAGGGCCACTTCGGGTGGCCCCGGCTGCGCCCGCCGCGCAGCGCCCGCCCGGCGGCGGTGCTGATCCTGTTCGGCGAGGACGCCGACGGGCCGGACGTGCTGCTGCTGCGCCGCGCGGACGGGCTCAGCTCGCACCCCGGCCAGGTCGCGTTCCCCGGCGGCTCGATCGACCCGTCCGACGCCGGTCCGGTGGCCGCCGCGCTGCGCGAAGCGCAGGAAGAGGTGGGCGCGCCGCCCGCGGGCGTCCGGCCGCTGGCGCTGCTGCCGGAGCTGCACGTGCCGCACAGCGGCTTCCGGGTGACGCCGGTGGTGGCGCATTGGCGGGACCCGTCGCCGGTGGCTCCGGTCGACCTCGGGGAGACTCGTGCGGTGGCCAGGGTCCCGCTGTCCTGGCTGGTGGACCCGGCGAACCGGCTCCGGGTGCGGCTGCGCGACGGTCGGGCAGGACCGGCCTTCGTGGTGCCGGGGATGCTGGTGTGGGGGTTCACGGGGGTGCTGCTGGCCGGGGTGCTGGAGCTCGGCGGCTGGTCGTCCGGCTGGGACGATGCCCCCGAACTGGACTTGGACGAGGCGTGGCGAGCCGCGGAGTCCGCCGCGGACGTCGGTTTCGGCGGCTGACCGTGGGCTGCGAACCGGTAGGGGACGTGACGCGGCGGAAGGGTGTGCGGTGAACTGGGTCGATCTGCTGGTGGTGGCGCTGGCGCTGCTGGCTGCCGTGTCCGGTGCGCGCAACGGCCTGGTCACCGCGCTGTTCTCGTTCCTCGGCGTGTTCGTCGGCGCCGTCGTGGGCGTGCGGGTGGCGCCGCTGCTGCTGGAGCGGTTGGACAGTCAGCCGGCCCGGATCGGGTTCGGCGTGGGCATCGTGGTGCTGCTGGTCGCGTTCGGCGAGACGTTCGGCATGTGGGCGGGCCGGGAGCTGCGGGACCGGATCACCTCGCCGAAGCTGACCGGCGTGGACAACGTGCTGGGCGCTGTGCTGCAGTGCGTGGCGGTGTTCGTGGTGGCCTGGCTGGTCGCACTGCCGTTCACCTCGGCCTCCGCGATGCCCGGGCTGGCGTCCGCGATCACCCGCTCGCAGGTGCTGAGCCAGGTGGATTCGATGATGCCCGCCGCGGTGAAGACGTTGCCGGACGACCTGCGCCGGATGCTCGGGGTGAGCGGGTTCCCGGACGCGCTGGAACCGTTCTCGAAGACCCCGGTGGCCGCGATCGACCCGCCGGACCAGGGGTTGATCACCAGCGACGTGGTGCGCAACGCGCAGACCAGCGTGGTGAAGGTGCGCGGCCGGGCCTCGTCCTGCGCGCGGGCGCTGGAGGGCTCCGGTTTCGTGGTGGCCCCGCACCGGGTGATGACGAACGCGCACGTGGTGGCGGGCACCGACCGGGTGGCGATCGAGGTGGGCCGCGGTGAGTTCGCCGCGGACGTGGTGATGTTCGACCCGTCGACGGACCTGGCGGTGCTGGCGGTGCCGGACCTGGACGCGGACGCGATGCCGCTGGACCGCTCCGAGGTGCCGCCCGGCGGCAGCGTCGTCGCGCTCGGCTACCCGCTGGACGGCCCGTACACGGCGTCGGCGGGCAGGCTGCGGCAGCGGATCAACCTGCGCGGCCCGGACATCTACGACGCGAACACCGTGGTGCGGGACGTGTACACGGTGCGCGGCAAGGTGCAGAGCGGGAACTCCGGCGGCCCGCTGGTCGCCCCGGACGGCGACGTGGTGGGCGTGGTGTTCGGCGCCGCCGTCGACGATCCGGAGACGGGTTTCGCGCTCACCGCCGACGAGGTGGCCGACGAGGTCGCGGAGTCCTCCGGCCTGACCGCCCCGGTGTCGACGGGGGAGTGCACCGGCGGCTGACCGGGCCGGACGCCGGACCCCGGAACGCGCGAAGGCCAGGTGCCCGGGGTCGGGCGCCTGGCCTTCGGGGACCGGTCCGCTGCTAGCTCTCGATGGCCGTCGCCTCGTCCTGGCCGCGGCGGCGGGCGAGCTGCTTGGTGTCCTTGAGCGTCGCGATGGTGCGCTTCGGCGCTCGGATCTTGCGCACCCTCAGGTAGCCGAGCAGCCCGAACAGCCCGGCGACGATCAGCATCAGCAGGAACACGATGCCGAAGGACGCCCAGCGCCAGATGCCGAGCGCGTGCAACCCTTCGGCGAGGGTGAAGAAGAGGAAGAACATGCTGAAGCCGAGCACGGCCAGCGCGAGGACGAAGTAGACGCTGCCCTTGACGCCCTTCTTCACCTCACCGGTGACTTCGGCCTTGGCGAGTTCGATCTCGGAGCGGACCAGCGTCGACAGGTGCGTGGTCGCGTCGCGCACGAGGGAACCGATGGACTGCTCGCCGCCCGCGCCAGTGCCCTCTTCGGACAGCGGTAGGGATGTGACGGCCGACCATGCTCCGTCGCTGCTGCCTTGCTGGTTCTTCTGGGCGCTGTTCACGCCCGCCATCGTGCCACGCCGCCTGGTGCCCGACCGAGTGAGACTCCCGTGGTGTTACCCGCGGGTGATCTGACGAGACCGATCAGTTCTGCTCACGGGCGGTGCGCCGCCCGCGACGCAGCAGCAGCGCGGAGGCGACCAGGGCGGCGAGCGCGGACGCGATCAGCACCGCCGTCTTCGCCCGCTCCGCCGCGTCCCCGGACAGCGACAGCTCGGCGATGAGCAGGCTGACGGTGAACCCGACCCCGCCGAGCACGGCGAGCGCCGAGATGTCCCGCCAGGTCACCCCGCTCGGCCGCGAACCGATCCCGAGCCGCACCGCCAAGTAGGACGTCCCGAAGATCCCGATGAACTTGCCGAAGAACAACCCGGCCATCACGGCGATCGAGATCCGGTCCTGGAACACCGCGCCGAGCGCAGCGCCGTTCACCGGCACCCCAGCGGCGAAGAACGCGAACACCGGCACCACCAGCCCCGCCGACCAGGGCTGCAACCGGTGCTCCAGCCGCATCGACGGCGCGGCGCTCTCCCCGGGGTCGGCCCGCACCCGGGTGAGCAGCCCGAGCGCGACGCCCGCGATGGTGGCGTGGATGCCGCTGCCGTGCACCGCGATCCAGGTGGCGACCGCCAGCGGCACGTACAGCCACGGCGTGGTGATCCGCTTCCGCTGCGCGAACCAGTAGGCGGCGCAGAGCGCGACGGCCGCGAGCAGCGGCAGCGGGCTCACCCCGGCGGTGAACAGCACGGCGATCACGAGGATGGCGCCCAGGTCGTCGACGACGGCCAGGCTGAGCAGGAACACCCTGGCGGCGGCCGGGATCCCGGAACCGGCCAGCGACAGCACCCCGAGCGCGAACGCGATGTCGGTGGCCACCGGGATCGCCCAGGCCTGGCCCGCGCCGGGCGCGCCGTGGCCGACGGCGAACGCGATGATCGCGGGCACCAGCATGCCGCCGAACGCCGCCAGCACCGGCAGCGCCGCCGCCCGGCGGTCGGCGAGCTCGCCGACGACGAGCTCCCGCTTGAGCTCCAGCCCGGCGACGAAGAAGAACACCGCGAGCAGCCCGTCCTTCACCCACTCACCGACGGTGAGGTCCAGGTGCAGCGCGGCCGGTCCGATCGCGAAGTCCCGCACGGCCGCGTACAGCCCGCCGATCGGTGAGTTCGCCGCGACCAGCGCGAGCGCGGTGGCGACCAGCAGCACCACGCCGCCGACGGTCTCGGTCCGCAGGTAGCGGGCGAGGGCGGTGCCGCGGGTCGGGGCGGGTTCGGTCATCGGGAGCCTCCTGTCGGCGGACGTGCTGATGCGTCGCCGACCAGACTTCCCGGCACACCAGCGGCGACCCTAACAGCCGTCGCCGGGTGCTCCGGTGTGTCGAACGCCTCCGGACGCCGGCGGGCCCGGCCCCCACCTGGAGGACCGGGCCCGCGCCGAAACGTCGATCACTCGTCGGAGGACTTGCGGATGCCCTTCGAGATGAGGTCCATGACCGAGGAGTCCGCCAGCGTCGACACGTCGCCGACCTCGCGGTTCTCCGCCACGTCCCGCAGCAGCCGCCGCATGATCTTGCCGGAGCGGGTCTTCGGCAGCTCCTGCACGACCATGATCTGCCGCGGCTTCGCGATCGGCCCGATCTCGTGCGAGACGTGGTCGCGCAGCGCCTTCAGCGCCGCCTCGCCACCCGCCTCGTCGGCGGCGTTGCCGCGCAGGATGACGAACGCGACGATGCCCTGCCCGGTGGTCGGGTCGCTGGCGCCGACGACCGCGGCCTCCGCGACGGTCGGGTGCGAGACCAGCGCCGATTCGACCTCGGTGGTGGAGATCCGGTGGCCCGAGACGTTCATGACGTCGTCCACCCGGCCGAGCAGCCAGATGTCGCCGTCGTCGTCGTACTTGGCGCCGTCGCCCGCGAAGTAGTAGCCGAGATCGGCGAACTTCGACCAGTAGGTGTCCTTGAACCGCTGGTCGTCGCCCCAGATGCCGCGCAGCATCGACGGCCACGGCTGGTCCAGCACCAGCAGTCCGCCGCCACCGGGGCCGACGTCCTCGCCGGTCTCGTCGACGACCTTCGCGGAGATGCCGGGCAGCGGGACCTGCGCGGAGCCGGGCTTGGTGGCGGTCACCCCGGGCAGCGGCGAGATCATGATCGCGCCGGTCTCGGTCTGCCACCAGGTGTCGACGATCGGGGTCGTGCCGCCGCCGATGTTCTCCCGGTACCACATCCAGGCCTCGGGGTTGATCGGTTCGCCGACCGAGCCGAGCACCCGCAGCGTGGACAGGTCGTACCGGGCGGGGATCTCCGCGCCCCACTTCATGAAGGTGCGGATCGTGGTGGGCGCCGTGTAGTACAGCGTCACGCCGTACTTCTGCACGATCTCCCAGTGCCTGCCCTCGTGCGGGCTGTTCGGCGTCCCCTCGTAGATCACCTGCGTGGCGCCGTTGGCCAGCGGGCCGTACACGATGTAGGTGTGCCCGGTGACCCAGCCGATGTCGGCGGTGCACCAGTACACGTCCGACTCGGGCTTCAGGTCGAAGACGGTGCGGTGCGTGTAGGCGGCCTGGGTGAGGTAGCCGCCGGAGGTGTGCAGGATGCCCTTCGGGCTCCCGGTGGTGCCGGAGGTGTAGAGGATGAACAGCGGGTGCTCGGAGTCGAACGCCTCCGGGGTGTGCTGGTCGGACTGCGGCTCGACCACGTCGTGCCACCACTTGTCCCGCTCGTTCCACGCGACCTCGGTGGCGGTGCGCTTGACGACGAGGACGTGCTCGACGCTGGGCGTGTGCTGCACCGCTTCGTCCACGTTGGCCTTGAGCGGGGCGGCCTTGCCGCGCCGGTACTGGCCGTCGCAGGTGATGACCACCTTCGCCGCGGCGTCGTTGATCCGGGCGCGCAGCGCCTCCGCGGAGAAGCCGCCGAACACGACGCTGTGCAGCGCGCCGAGGCGTGCGCAGGCGAGCATCGAGAAGACGGCCTCGGGCAGCATCGGCAGGTAGATCGCGACCCGGTCGCCCGCGCCGACGCCCAGCGCGGCGAGCGCGTTCGCGGTGCGGCTGACCTCGCGCTGCAGCTCCGCGTAGGTGATGGTGCGGCTGTCGCCGGGCTCGCCCTCCCAGTGGATCGCGACCCGGTCGCCGTTGCCCGCTTCGACGTGCCGGTCCACGCAGTTGTGCGCCACGTTCAGTTCGCCGCCGACGAACCACTTCGCGAACGGGGCACCGGACCAGTCGAGGACCTGGTCCCACTTGCTCGCCCAGTCCAGCTGGTCGGCCTGCTCCGCCCAGAAGGCTTCCCGGTCCTCGGCGGCCCTGTCGTACGAGTCCGACGTGGCGTTGGCCGCGGCCGCGAACTCGGCCGTCGGCGGGAAGGTCCTGCTTTCCGTGAGCAGGTTGTCCAAGGTGTTGCTCGGCCCGTCGGGCTGGCTCATTGCGGGGAACCTCCCTGCGCTGCGGGTGACCTTCGATGTCATCTAGACCGTAGTGCGACGCGGCTCACTCCGACAGAGGTTCTCGCAATGGTGCGACCAATTCCGCCGGTGGAGTCCGTGATCCGGGCTCAGCACCTGCGCAGCAGGCTGGTGCCCCGAACGTTGCAATCGAGTTGCCCACACACGGTCGAGTGACCAGGGGCGGGAGCCGCGCGGCCGCCGCCGGTGCCGGGACCTGCGCAGGTGGGAGCGGGTCCGGGCCGGGCCGCCGCGACCGCCGGGTAGCGTCCAGCGGCGTGAGTGCCCAAGAGTCGTTGCTCCCGCTGCTGGAACTGCCCGGTGTCACCGACGCGGTCGCCGCCGCGCGGACCGCGATCGACGAGATCCACCGGCACCCGGCGAACCGCCGCGGCTGGCCGGCGACCAGTGCCGAAGCCTCGGTGCGCGCCGCCCGCGCCTCGGCCGCCGTCGCGGGCGGGGCCACCGAGATCCCGGACAGCGGCGAGGTGAGCGACCCGCTGCTGGCGGGCGCCCTGCGCGTCGCCGAAGCGCTGGGGCCGCTGCTGCCGACCTGGCAGCGCGCCCCGCTGCAGGCCCTCGCCCGGCTGCACGTGCTCGCCGCGGCCGACCTGCCCGGCGACCAGGACCGGCTCGGCAGGCCGCGCGAAGACCCCGCCGTCTCCGGGCGGCTCGACCTGCTCGCCCAGGTCGTCGCCGACGCGGGCGGCCGCTCGCAGAACCTGGTGCCCGGGCCGGTGCAGGCCGCCGTGGTGCACGGCGAACTGCTCGCGCTCGCCCCGTTCGGCGAGGTCGACGGCATCGTGGCGCGCGCCGCCGCCCGGCTCAGCGTGATCGGCAGCGGCCTCGACCCGAAGGGCCTCGTCGTGCCGGAGGTCGCCTACTTCCGCCGCCAGGCCGACTACCAGGACGCCGCCGCCGCGTTCGCCACCGGTGAACCCGACGGCGTCGCGCAGTGGATCGTGCACTGCTGCACGGCCCTGGAGACCGGCGCGCGGGAAGCGAAGTCCATCGCCGACGCCGTCCAATCGTGAGCACCGCACCAGGAGGGGGCACGGACGTGCCGAAGAAGGTCCTGCTCGACTGCGACCCGGGCATCGACGACGCGCTGGCCATCGCCTACGCCCACGGCAGCCCCGAGCTGGAGCTGGTCGGGATCACCACCGTCGCGGGCAACGTCGGGCTCGACCACACCACGAACAACGCGCTGTGCCTCACCGGCTTCTACGGCATGGACGTGCCGGTCGTCGCGGGCGCCGACCGGCCGCTGGTGCGGGACGTCGTGCTGGCCGACGAGGTGCACGGCGGCAACGGCCTCGGCGGTGTCCGGCTGCCCGCCGCCACCAGCGGAGTGCGCGACGGGCACGCCGTCGACTTCATCATCGACACCGTCGCCGCCGCCCCCGGCGAGATCAGCCTGGTCGCGGTGGGCCCGCTGACGAACATCGCGCTCGCGGTGCGCAAGGAACCCCGGCTCGTCGAGCAGGTCCGCGAATTCGTGATCATGGGTGGCTCGTACACCAGGGGCAACCGCACGCCCGCCGCCGAGTTCAACGTGCTCGCCGACCCGGAGGCCGCCGCCGTCGCGTTCGGCGCGGGCTGGCGCACCACGATGATCGGCCTGGACCTCACCGCCCAGGCCCGCGCCACCGCCGCCGTCCGGGAGCGGTTCACCGGGCTCGGCAGGCTGGAAGCCGAGCTGATCTCGCCGATCCTCGACTTCTACGGGCAGCACCCGCAGTACCGCGCGGAAGGCCCCGCCGTGCACGACCCGTGCGCCGTCGCCTACGCGCTCGACCCCGGCATGTTCACCACGGTGCCCGCGCGGGTCGACGTGGAGGTGCACGGGCGGTTCACCTCGGGCATGACCGTCACCGACTTCGCCGCCCCCGCGGAACGGCAGAACGCCGAGATCGCGACCGTCCTCGACACCGAACGGTTCTGGGACGGCTTCCTCGCCGCCCTCGACCGCGTCGCCACCGGCATGGCGTGACCGTTCGACGGCCCGTCTCGGGCAGGTCGACGCGGGAGAGGACGCAGCGGGGGCACCGCTGCGGTTCCGCCACCCGGGTGCCGTGCGGCAGGAGTGGGAGGACGGGCGGTCGGCGGCGGGGGGAGCGCGCCGCCGCTCAGGTGCCGAGGGCGCGGAGGGCTTCGCGGACTCGGCCGTCGGCGGCGGTCAGCGCGGCTGCGGCGCTGGGGACTTCGGCGCCGGTCAGCAGGTGCACCAAGGCGGTCTTGAGGTCGCCGTCCGCCGCCTGCAGCGCCTGCGCGCACTCGTCCTCGGACGCGGCCGTCGCCTCCCGCAGGATCTCCACGGTGCGGCCGCGCAACTTCGCGTTCGTCGCCAGCAGGCTCACCATCAGGTTCGAGTAGGTGCGGCCCATCCGGATCATCACCGCGGTGGAGAACGAGGTCAGCACCAGCTTCTGCGCCGTGCCCGCCTTCATCCGGGTGGAACCCGCGATCGGCTCCGGCCCGGTGTCCACCGCGATCGTCAGGTTCGCCGGAGCCTCGCCCGCCGACTCGGGGTTCGCCGACATCAGCGCCGTGCCCGCCCCGATCTCGCCCGCCGCGCGCAGCGCGCCCAGCACGTACGGGGTGCGGCCGGACGCGGTCAGCCCGAGCACGAAATCGGCCGCGGTCACCTCGGCGCGGATCACCGCGGCCCCAGCCTCGGCGTCGTCCTCCGCGTTCTCCACCGGTTTCTGGAACGCGCCGGTACCACCGGCCTGGTGCGCCACCACCCAGTCCGCGGGCACGTTGTAGGTGGGGATCAGCTCGGCCGCGTCCAGCACCGCCAACCGGCCCGACGTGCCCGCTCCCACGTAGTGCACCCGCCCGCCACCGCGCAGCGCGGCCACCGCGAGGTCGACGGCGCGCGCCAGATCCGGCAGCGCCCGTCCCACCGCTTCCGGCACCGTGCGGTCCTCGGCGTTGAGCACCTGCAGCACGTCCAGCGTCGGCAGCAGGTCGATGTCCCTGGTGCGCTCGTTGGTGCGCTCCGTGGGGGCGTTCACCCGCACGGCGGGTCCCTCGGGGTCGCGGTTCATCGGCCGCCCTCCTTGTGCCGTCGGCGGTCCGGGCGGGCACCGAGCCGGTGCGCGCCGACCGCCTCGTAGGTGGCGTCCAGCGCCGCCTTCGCCTCGTCGATGTGGCGTTGCGCCACGCCGATGAACAGGCAGTCGATCACGGTGAGCTGGCCGATGCGACTCGCCATCGCCCCGGAGCGGTACGTCGTCTCCCGCACCGCCGTGGTGAGCACCTGGTCGGCGACCTCGGTGATCGGGGAGCGGCTGAAGTTGGTGAGCGCGGCGGTGACCGCCCCGCGGTGCCCCGCCTCACGCAGCGCCTCGATGGTCTCGGTGGTGGCGCCGGTGTGCGAGATGCCCAGTGCCACGTCGCCCTCCCGCAGCAGCGCCGCCGAGGTCAGCGCCGCGTGCGTGTCCGACCAGGCGAAGCAGGTCAACCCGATGCGGTGCAGCTTCTGCTGCAGGTCCAGCGCGACGAACGCGCTCGCCCCGACCCCGTACACGTCGATCCGGCGGGCGCCCGCGACGGCGTCCACCACGGCGGCCAGCGCGTTCGCGTCCAGCTGCCCCGCGGTCTCCTCCACCGCCTTCGCGTCGGCGTAGGCGACCTTGTCGATGATCTGCTCCAGCGGATCGTCCGGCTCGATGTCCCCGCCCAGGTCGCGATCCCGGCTGGAGGTGCGGGCGGTGTCCGCGGCCAGCGCGATCCGCAGGTCCGGGTAGCCGCCGACGCCGATCGCCTTGCAGAACCGGGTCACCGTGGTCTCGCTGGTGCCCGCGGCCTCGGCCACGTCGGTGATGCTGCGCCGCGCGATGGACGCCGGCGCGGACAGCACGATGTTCGCGACCCGCTGCTCGGCCTTCGCCAGACCGGGCAGCAAGGATCGGATCCGGACCAGCGGGCTGGTCGTGCCGACTTCGGCCGCCGCATCGTCAAGAGCCATGTGGGAAACTTACTAACGCGGATCTGTGCAGGTCAATGCGGGTATCTCCGGGATCTTCCCGAGCTGGTCGGGGTGGTGGTGTGGGAGTCTGCCGACCGGATGACGGTGTTCGGCGGCCGCCGGGTTGCACCGCCCGTTCGCTAGGCTTCGCACGGATGCCACGGCGCGGAGCGGGGTGACATGGGCGGGCCAGCGGACCTCGGTTCCGAGTTGTTCTGCGCGACCGGAACGGTCCCCGCGCCGCTCGACGAGCACGCCGAATTCCTGCTCCAGCAGCACGAGGCCGGTGCCCTGCGGCTCTACGACCGCGGCGCGCTGGACCGCGCGGACCCGACCGCGCCGCAGCGCTGGCGGATGACGTGGCAGCGCGCCGACGGCCCGATCTCCGCGGTGCTGGTGCTGCTGGCCGGGAACGACCTGGTGCGGTGCTGGTTCGCCGCGCGCAGCCCCGGCGGCTGGGGGCTCGGCGTCCCGTCGCCGCTGCCCCGCGCCGGGCTGGCCCGGTTCCCGCTGGCCGATCCGCGCAGCGGGCTCGCCGTCACCGGCTCCGCGCTGCGCGACGACCCGGACGACCTCGCCGGGCTGCTCGCGGTCCTCCGGCACCGGCGCAGCGGCGTCCCCGTGCTGGTGCGGCACGTCGACCGGGAACCCGGCCGTCCGCTGGAAGTGCCGCGGGCCACGGCGGAATTCCGGCGGTCCACCGCCGGGGCCGCCACCGTCGTGTTCATCGGTGATGCGGTGGCGCGGCGCCTCGATGCGGAACTGCCCGCGCCGCAGCGCATTCCGCGGCGCGGTGCCCGGCTGTTCCTGCCCGAGCCGTGGGCGGCGGAGCGCGCGGACCCCTGCCTGTCCGAAGTGGACTCCGATGATCCCGGTGCGTGGGCCGCAGCCGCGGCGCTCGCGCTGCAGGTGTCCCGGCAGCGCTCGCCCGACGCCGCCGCCTCCTCCGACGCCGCCTCCGCTCCCGACGCCGCGGACGAACCGTGGGCGCTGCTGTTCGCCACCGGCTGGCAGGACCAGCGCGTCGCCGACTCGCCCGTCGGGCCGGGCGAGCGGTGGTTCGCCACCGCGGGCGGCGTCGACAAGTCCGACCTGCGCCACCGCATCCAGGGCGCCGGGGAGCGGCAGGCCGAATCCCGCCGGACCGCGGCTCGCCGCGCCGCCGCCACGACCGAGCTGACCGCCGAGATCGACGAGCGCACCGCCCGCACCGCGGAACTGCACCGGTCCCGCCGCGTGCTGGCGCGCGGCGCGCTGCGGCTGCGCGCCGAACGCGACGCGGCCCGGGAACGGCTCGACCGGACCTCGCTCGGCGTCGCCCGGCGCCGCGCCGAGGCGGCTCGGCGGCTCGGCGCGGCCCGCTCCGCACGGCTCGCCGAGTGCGAGCGGGAACTCGAACTGCTCCGCGCCGAAGAGGACCGGCTCCGCGGCGGCGCACCGGTCGACCCCGAACCGCTCGGATCGCCCGACCGGCCCGGCATCCGGTTCGGACCCGAGGTGCGCGCCGAGATCGACCGCCTCGACGACCCGCGGGCGCGGCGCTGCGCGCAGGTGCTCGACCTGCTCGCCCGGCACGCCACCGCGCCCGACGGCCCGCTCGCCGCACTGCTGCGCGCCGGCGGGATCGCCGCACCGGCGCTGCGCCGCGCCGACGCGGACACCGCCGTCACCTTCCGCGTCCCGGCCGAAGTGCACCCCAGTGGCTGGGCCGCGTTCCGCGACCACGTGCTGCTCGACCACGCCGGTGAGCCTCCGACCGCGCTGCACTACCTGGACGACACCGCCGGAACCACCGGCGCGGTGCACATCGGCTACGTCGGACCGGAGCCCGGGGCGGGCACCCGATGAGCGGCACCGCCCCGGAACCGCTGCGCCGCACCGCGTTCTGCGCCGCGGGCCACGCCGGGACCGCGCTGCTCGACGCCGGGAACTCGCTGGTGCGGCTGCACGACGCGGGCGAGCTGCGGCTCATCGACGAAGGCCGCGAACCCGGCGCCGACCTGCCGCGGCGCTGGCGGGTCAGCTGGGGGCGCGGCACCGGCGAAGTGCGCGCCGCCCTCGTGGCCGCACCCGGCGCCGACGGCGCGCACACCTTCTGGGTCTACGCCGAAGCCGCCCGGCCCTGGTCGCTCCGCGACCAGGCGACCCCGGTGCAGAAGCTGGGACTGCTCGCCGCGCAGCTCAGGGACCCGCGCGGGGCGTACTCGCTGACCGAGCAGAATCCGCTGGTGGGGCTGGACGACGTCGACTTCCTGGTGCACACCTTCGCCGAAGGCGTGCGGGACTCGCCGGTCCTCGTCTACAACGACGACTTCGCCCGTCCGCTGCCGCCGGAACTGCTGCGCTTCCGCAACGCCACCCGCGGCCTGTGCGGGCTGCTGCCCGCCGACGACTCGGTGCGGGACCGGGTGAACGCGCTGCTCCCGGCGGCGCGCCGGATACCCGCCCGCGGTGCGCGGCTGTACCTGCCGCCGTGGTGGGTCGAGCACGAACCGGACCCGGTGCTGCCGCGGGACCGGTTCCACCGCGCCGGGGACTGGCGGAAGCTGGTCGACGCGGTGCTGCGCGCGAGCAGCTGGCGCGCCGGTGGTGCCATCCGGATGACCGGCGACGCGTGGCAGGCGCTGCTGTTCGACCCGATGCACGACCGCCGCGTCGTCCCCGGCACCCGCGGCGGCGCGCTGCGCTGGCTGCCCGCCGCCGACGACGGCGGTGCCCGCGTGCTGCGGGACCGGCTCAGCGCCGCCGCCGGGCAGGAGGACACCGCCCGCGACCAGGCGGAATCGGCGGCCCGGGAGCTCGACGAGCAGCACGCCACCGCCGAACGCGTGCGGCGGCGCGAACGGTCCGCCGCCGATTCCCGGCGACGGCTCGCCCTACTGACCGGGAAGTTGCGGCGCGAACGGGACGACGCGGAAGCGGTGCTCCGCGGCGGATCCGTCCCGGACGCGTGGCGCGCGGCGCACGACGCGGAGCTGGAATCCGCGCTGTACGCGGAAGAACTCGACGCGGCCGAGGACCGGGTGCTGCTGGCGCGGCGCCGGGTGGCGGCGCTGCGAAGGGCCGCGCAGGCGGAATGCGCCGGGCGGTCCGGTGCCGGGGAGGTCGGCGGAGACCACCCTGCTGACGGCGGATCCGGGGCAGTCGGCGAACTCGGGGCGACCGGTGAACTCCGGGCGACCGGCGAGCTCGGGGCGGCCGGTGAACGCGGGACGGTCGGCGAACGCGGGACGGTCGGCGAGGGCAGGGCAGTCGGCGAGGGCAGGGCAGTCGGCGAACGCGGGGCAGCCGGTGAGCTCGGGGCGACCGGCCGTGCTGGACCGGTGCCCCCCGAACCCGCCGCGAACCGCTTCGCCGACCTGCTCGCCGAGGCCCACCGCGCGCTCCCCGCGCTGCGCTTCGGCCCGCAGGTCGATCCGTCCGAACTGGACGGTCACCACCGCAGCGCGCACTGGCTGCGGCGCACCTGGAACGTGCTGGTGCTGCTGGACTCCTACGCGCGCGCCCGCGCCACCGCCACCGACCGCGCCCGCCCGGACCTGCGCGGCTTCGCGCACTTCGTCCGCGCGCACGGCGGCGAACGCGGGATCTCCCCGGCGCTGGTCGCCTCCGGGGAGACCGAGCTGGTGGTCAACACCCCGCGCTACCGCAACGCCCGCACCTTCCCGGTGCCGGTGGAGGTCGACGCGTCCGGCCACGCCTTCTTCGCCGCCCACGTCAAGATCGACCGCGGTGGCGGGGTCGCGCCCCGCCTGCACTACTACGACGACACCCGCGGCCGGACCGCCTCCATCCACATCGGACACCTCGGCCCGCACCTGCCCAGCCCGGAATCGAACTGACCCGCCGGCCCGGCCTCCGGGTCCGACCGGTCACGTCCCCGGTACGTGCTCCGGTTCGACGAGCACCACCACCCGCTCGTCGCCCGGCTGCCCCCACTGGTACTCGTCCTCACCGGTGTACTTCTTCGCCATCTTGTTGATGAACGCGTTGTCCGGGTCCGGCTCGATCCCGGCGACGCGGCCGCGAATCTCGACGTAGCGGTACGGGTTGTCCGGGTCGTGCGCGGACAGCGCGATGCGCGGGTCCCGTTGCAGGTTCCGGTACTTCTGCCTGCCGGTGGTCTGGCTGAACTTGAGATGCGTGCCGTCCCAGTCGATCCACACCGGGCTGGACTGCGGCTCGCCCCGCGGGCCGAGGGTCGCGATGTGCGCGAACGCGCGCTTGCTGAGGATCTTTGCCAGTTCCTGCGGGATCGCGGCCATGAGCGCTGCCTCCAGGTGCTCGACGATGGGCATCAGGCACGACGCGGCCGGGACCGGCGCTATTCCGGTTCTCGGCGCAGTACACCCGTTCGGGAGCAGCGCGGGCTTCGGGATCGAGGTTTCGGCCGGGTCCGGTGCGGGCCCGGGTCGGGTTCGGCGCCGCGCAGAGCCGGTGCCGCGCAGAGCCGGTGCCGCGCACAACCGGTGCCGCGCAGAACCGGCGCGGACCGGGCTTCGGCGCCACCCGTCCGGGGAGGCCGCCCGGCTTCCCCGGAGCAGACCGCCATCGGGAGGCCGCCCGGCTTCCCGGCGCGCAGCAGCCCTCAGCGCTCCACCTGCCGCCAGCCCTCCGGGTGCAGCCCCTGCGGTTCCAGCTCCCCGTCCAGCAAGGTCCGGTCCCGGTCCGCGACGGAGATGCCGTCCAGCTGCACCCCGCGCCCGGTGTACTGCTCGTCCGGCGCGTAGCGCCAGCGCACCAGCACCCGCTGCCCCGGCGCCGCGCCGACCTCGCCCCGCACCTGCCACCAGGCGCGGTGCCCGTAGCCGGCCAGCGCGCGCTGCGGCCCGTCCGGCGCACCCTCCCCGGTCGCCGAGACCTGGACCGGACGCCACGAAGCACCGCCGTCCGAACTGGACTCCACCACGAGCGGGTCACTCCCGTCGGCGTCCTGCTGGGTGTCCACGAACGCGTCGAACGACACCTGCACGGGACCGGCCACCGGCCCGAGCTCCCGGGTGGTCAGCGTCGCGGGCCGCGCGGCGGGCGCCGACCACTCCCGCGAACCGTGCTCCGGGCGCACCGCCAGCGATTCCGCCATGCCCTGCGCGAGCACCTGCCGCGCCTCGTTGTTGGACCCCCAGTCGCGGGACGGGTGCACCCGGTTCGTCAGCAGCACCACCACCGACCGCGACACCGGGTCCAGCACCAGCGAGGTGCCCGTGTAGCCGGTGTGCCCCGCCGACCTCGGCCCGCTCAGCCCGGCCATGTACCAGCGCTGGTCCAGCTCGAAGCCGAGCCCGTGCGAGTTCCCCGGGAAGCCGCCGTTGAAGTCGGTGAGCATCTGCTCCACCGAGTCCTCGTCCAGCACCTCGGCCCCGCGGTAGCTGCCGCCGTTGAGCAGCGCCTGCCCCAGCACCGCCAGGTCGTGCGCGGTGGAGAAGATCCCGGCCTCCCCGGCGACCCCGCCCAGCGACCAGGCGTTCTCGTCGTGCACCTGGCCGCGCACCATGCCGCGCGGCGGATCGGCCTGGAACTCGGTGGCCGCGATGCGGTGCAGCTCCTGCGGCGGCGGGTTGTAGCCGGTGTCGGTCATGCCCAGCGGCTCGGTGATCCGCTGCCGCACCACCTGGTCCAGCGGCTCGTCCGCGACGCGGGCCACCAGCACGCCCAGCGTGATCATGTTCGGGTCGGAGTACTCGTAGCCGGACCCCGGCGGGTGTTCCGGCGTCAGGCCCATGACGTGCGGAATCCGCTCCTGCGGCGGCAGCTTCCACAGCTTCACCTCGGCCTGCAGCCCCGAGGTGTGCGTGAGCAGCTGGCGCACGGTGATCGATTCCTTGCCGTGCACGCCGAACTCCGGCAGGTACCGGGCGACCGGCGCGTCCAGCTCCACCGAGCCGTCCTCGACCTGCTGCAGCGCGGCGATCGAGGTGAACAGCTTCGTGATCGACGCGACGTCGAAGATCGTGTCCGGCCGCATCGGGTCCTGCTCCCGCGGCGGCAGCTCGGTGCCCTTCCCGTCCGCGTAGCGCACCTCGTGGCCGAACGCGTCCTGCCGGACCACCACGCCGTCGTGCGCGAGCAGCGCCACCGCCCCCGCGTACATCGGGTGCTGCCTGCCCGGCACCACCTCGGTCCAGGCCGCGATCCGCTGCAGCGCCGCGTCGATCGGTGCCGGGTCCAGGCCCGCCTCCTGCGGGGTGCCCGGCCGCAGCACCGTGTCCGCGGGCGCGAAGCCCTGCTGCGGCCGGTCGAAGCGGCCGCCCGCCGCGTCCGGCGAGGCGCACGCGGGACCCGCGGTGGCCACGGTGATCGACGTCAGGACCAGCGCCACCAGCGCTCTGCGCATCACGACCTCACCCTCGCTCGAACGACCCGGGCCTCAGCGGTACAGCAGGAACCGCTCCCGCGAGCGCCGGAACCCGGTGAGCTCCGCGCGCCACGAACCGGTGATCTCGTCCACCCCGGCACCCGCGTCGATCATGCCGCGGAGCCGGTCCGTACCGGCCAACTTGTCGAACATGCCGTCCGGCCGCCAGCCGAACACCTGCGGGTACAGCCGCTTCGCCGAGACGAGCATCGCGATCGCCACCCGCACCGGGTCCACATCGCCGTCCCGGTGCAGCTGCACGCCGCCGCAGGTCTGCTCGGCGTGCTTGGAGAACGTGGGCACGAAGTAGGTCTCCCGGAAGCGCACGCCGCCGAGCCCGGCCGCGTTCAGCTCCTCCGCCCACCGCCAGTCCACGCCGGGCGCGCCGATGATCTCGAACGGGCGGGTGGTGCCGCGGCCTTCGGACAGCACCGTGCCCTCGAACAGGCCGGTCCCCGGGTAGACCATCGCGGTGTCCGGCGTCGGCATGTTCGGGCTCGGCGGCACCCACGGCACCGCCGACTCCGCGCCGCGGCCCTGCCAACCCTCCACCCGCACCACCGACAGCCGGTCGCCCAGCTGGGGGTTCGAGTGCTCGGCGTCGAACAGCCGCGCCAGCTCGCCGATCGTCATGCCGTGCTGCAGGGCGATCGGCAGCAACCCGACCCCGGAGCTGAACCGCTGGTCCAGCACCGGTCCCTCGACCCGGCGGCCCCCGATCGGGTTCGGCCGGTCCAGCACCACGAACTCCGCGTCGACCTGCGCGGCCGCCTGCATCGCCTGGTACATCGTCCAGATGTAGGTGTAGAAGCGGGCGCCCACGTCCGCGATGTCGAACACCACCCGCTCCACCCGGGCCTCGCGGAACATGGCGGCCAGCTTCGCCACGTCGGCGCCGTAGGCGTCGTACACCGGCAGTCCGGTGCGCGGATCGCGGACGTCGCCTTCCGAATCGCCGGCCTGCGAGGTGCCGCGGAAGCCGTGCTCCGGGCCGAACACCGCGGCGATGTCCACCGCGCCGCTAGCGTGCATCGCGTCCACCACGTGCTCCAGCGATGCGAGCACCCCGGTCGGGTTGGTGATCACGCCGATCCGGCCGTCCGCGAGCCGCTGCCAGCCCTCGGCGGCGAGCACGTCCGCGCCGGTGCGCAGCGGCCCGGACACCGGCCCGTCCTGGCCCGCGGCGCAGGCGGCGCTCGCCCCCAGCAGCGGTGCGGAGACCGCGGTCGAGACCAGGAATCCCCGTCTGCTCAACGGCATCGCGTCACCAGCTCAATCCGTGGCCGAACGGGAACCGCTCGCCCGCGCCGTCCGCGGTGGGTACCGGCACCGGCAGCTTCCCGGTGGGGGAGTTCTCCCCGAGCAGCACCCGCGCCAGCGACTCCATCGCCACCGGCTTGTCCGAGTACGTCGCCAACCAGGTCGGCACCTCCTCGACGTGCGCCGCGTCGTACGGGTCCCGCACCGCCGCCGCGACCACCCGCACGCCGGAGTCCTGCAACGCCCGCACCAGGTCGCGCTGCGCCGCGTTCGTCTCGCTCCAGGCCGCGTTGGTCAGCACCACCACCGTGTCGTGCGCGCGTGCCGCGGCCACCGCCTGCTGGACCTGCCCGCCGTTCGGCGTCAGGCCGGTCGGCAGCGAGTCGGCTTCCCGGCCGCGGGCGCGGAACCGCTCCGCCAGCGCGGCCGTCGCCTCGTCCCCGGCGCCGGTGACCAGCACCCGGCCGGGGTCGCGCAGCGGCAGCTCGCGCGCGTCGTCGCGCAGCACCGTCGTGGTGCGGTCGGTGAGCCGCTGCGCCTGCTCGCGGTGCTCGGCGCTGCCGACGACCTGGTCCACCTTCGCCGGGTCGACGAACGGCGAGTCGAGCACTCCGCGCTTGCGCTTCATCTCCAGGATCCGCTCGACGCTGGCATCGATGCGCTCCTCGGTGAGCGTTCCGGAGCGGACCGCGCCCAGCACGCCGTCGATCGCGACCTGCAGGTTCTGCGGCATCAGCAGCTGATCGGCGCCCGCTTGCAGCGCGAGCACCGGGATCTCCGCGTCCGAGTGCTTCGCCCGCACCCCCTCCATCTGCAGCGAGTCGGTGACGATCACGCCGCGGTAGCCGAGCTCGTCGCGCAGCATCCCGGTGAGCACCGTCGGCGACAACGTCGACGGCTCGCCCGAGTCGTCCAGCTTCGGCACCACGATGTGCGCGCTCATCACCGCGTCGGTTCCCGCCGCGATCGCCTCCCGGAACGGGGGCGCGTCCAGCCGCTCCCACTGCTCGCGGGTGTGCTCGATGACCGGCAGGTCGGTGTGGCTGTCCTGGTTGGTGTCGCCGTGCCCGGGGAAGTGCTTGGTCGCCGCGGCCACGTTCGCGTCGTCCTGATAGCCGTGCACCGCCGCGGCGGACAGCTGCGCGGCCAGCGCCGGGTCGGAGGAGAACGAGCGGACCCCGATCACCGGGTTCGCCGGGTTCACGTTGACGTCCCCGCTGGGCGCGAAGTTCTGGTTCAGGCCCATCGCGCGCAGCTCTTCGCCGGTGATCCGGGCGGAGGTCTCGGCGCCCTCCGGGCTGCGGCCCGCGCCGAGCGCCATGTTGCCGGGCAGCTGCGTCACCGGCTCGCCGATCCGGGTGATCTGCCCCTGTTCCTGATCGGTGGAGATCAGCAGCGGCACCCCGGCTCCGGAGGACACCGCGGCCTGCTGCACCCCGTTGGACAGCTCCGCGATCTGGTGCGGGTCGTAGAGGCTGTCGGTCCAGGTGAAGTGGATCAGCCCGCCCAGGTGGTAGCGCTGCACGACCTGCGCCGGGGTGTCCACGCCGAACTCCGCCCGGTTCTTCGGGTTCGGGGTGTCGGCGGTGCGCCCGTAGGCGTAGGTCACGAAGAGCTGGCCGACCTTCTCCTCCAGCGTCATGCTGCGCACCTTCGCCTGGACGGACGGGTCGACGGGGCTGTGCACCGGTGGTGGCGGGGGTTCCTGCGCGCCCGCGGCGGACAGGCCACCGCCCACGGCGAGCACCGCCACGGCGCCTGCGATGGCCGCGGTGAGCCGGTGGGAGCGTGTCGAGCCCACGAGGACCTCCTGGGGCTGTGCCCACGGTCCCGCGGCGGGGCGCCGGGTCGGGGTCGGCGGGCGGGGCGGAAAGTCGTTCACCACCGCACGGGTGGAATTCGGAAGCTACCCACGTGCCCGGGTCCGGTCAACGTCATCCGGTGCTGATCAGCGGGAAACGCCCTGATCAGCGCATCCGGGTGCGGCCGACACGCCGGGTGCGGTGCGCTGCGGTGGCCGGAGGCCGCGCGCGGTCGGCCCGCCGGGCGTGGCCCGGAGCTCGCGGACCGGCGGATGCGGTCCGGAGCGGAGGTGGCGGGTGCGGTTCGGGGCGGCGAGATCCGTCGGGGACGGTCCGGATCGGGGCCCGGGCGCCGGGCGGGCGAGGCGACGCGGCCTCAGCACGTGAAACGGCGGCGCCCGCCTGGACGAGCGCCGCCTTTCGCGTGTGCGGACGGGTTACCAAGCGTGCACGAATGTCGTAACTTCCGGGCTAGGCGTCCGGCGTCCCGGTACGCAACCCCGTTTGACGACCGGCCTCACGTGGCGGCAGCGCGTGGGTGCTCCGTCCTCACGCACGGAGCCCGGGCGGGGTGGACGGTGCTTCTCCTCCGCGCCGTCCCTGGCCGAACCGGAGTCCGCACCTCCTTTGTAGCTCCGCGCCCGGCTCGCGGCAATCCCTCGCACGTGGTCGTTCCGCGCCGGTGGATCAGCGGCCCCGGCGCAGGCGGCGCAACCCCCACCAGGCGGCACCGGCGGCGGCCACCGCTCCCACGCCCACGCCGGCGGCGGTCACCGCGGCCCGGGACGGGGTGGGGAACCGGGCGCGCAGCGAGACCGGCTGCTCGAACGCCAGCGAGGGCCAGCCGCGCTGCGCGGCGTGCTTGCGCAGCCCGCGGTCCGGGTTGACGGCGGTCGGGTGGCCGACGACCTCCAGCAGCGGCAGGTCGGTCACCGAGTCCGAGTAGGCGTGGCTGGCGGCCAGGTCGTAGCCGTGCAGCTCGGCGAGCTCGCGGGCCGCGGCGGCCTTGTTCTCCGCCGAGCAGTAGAACTCGACATCACCCGTGTACCTGCCTTCGGAGACCACCATCCGGGTGCCCGCGGAATGCGTCGCCCCGAGCAGCGCGGCGATCGGAGCCACGACTTCTTGCCCGGAAGCGGAGAGCACCACGATGTCGTGGCCCTGCTCTTTGTGCTCCGCGATCAGCTGGGTGGCCTCCTTGTAGACCAGCGGGTCCACGATGTCGTGCAGGGTTTCCTCGACGATCGCGTTGACCTGCTCGACATCCCACCCGGCGCACAGCGAGGTGATGTGCGCTCGCATCCGGTCCATCTGATCGGCGTCGGCGCCGGCCAGCATGAACACGAATTGCGCGTAGGCGCTTTTGAGGACCGCCCTGCGGTTGATCAGACCTTCTTGGAAGAACGGTCTGCTGAATGCGAGCGTGCTCGATTTGGCGATGACCGTTTTGTCCAGGTCGAAGAATGCGGCCGCCCGAGGCTCGGTGGCGGCCGGTGGGTTCGCGGGCGCTGTCACGACGCACAGCATACGAAACATCGGGGATGTCCGGACGGCCGCGCGTTCCGCCGATCGCACCAGTCACCGACGGTGTCGAAGGGGCTCGCGGACGGGTGGCGCCAGGCGTGCGCGCGCCCGGGATGCACTGCACGCTGAGTTTTCGGGGGTGCGTGCGGCGGCCGACGTTCCTCCTAATGGACGGGGCGCGTGTGAGGGGCGCGGGGCGCTACAGTTGGGGGGTCCGGGAGCCCCGGACGGGTTCAGCTCGACCCCCCGGAGCTGAACTCTCGACGACCCCCGTCCCTCCCCCCTGACGGGGGTCGTCCCATTTCCGCCGGGCGGTTCGCCCGCCGACGGCTTTCCTCGCAGCGGTGCCACCGGGTCGCTCTTTCCATTGTTCCCGCGGTTGGGTCCGCGCGTCTTTCCCCGCGCCGCCGAGATGATCTCTGATGGGGTCCGCCGAGTTCTCCACCGGTTCCGCGGGGCATTGTCCGGGTGGTGTGGATGTTCGGTTTTCGCTGACCACGGGTTCGGTTTCGGCAACTTCTGACCTCCGGGTGCGCTGAACCGGGTGGCGGGTTATCCACAGGCCTTCGATTCATCCACAGATTTGCGAATTGGGGATCGACGCAGGGTGCCCGCTCGGTCACCGTTGATGACGAGCGGGAAAACGGCCGGAACCACCTCGGACACCCGCGACCATCCGGAATCGAACGGGGACCGCGCATGTCCACGACCACCACGCCGCTGCTCATCACCGCCGACGAAGCGCTCGCCGAGGACGTCGCCCGCCTCGCCGCCGTCGCGGGTTGCGAACTGCGGCGGCACGAGCGCGGGACCGCCCCCGGCGACCGCTGGCGGGACGCGGCGCTCGTCCTGCTGGACGGCCCGGCCGCCGCCGAGGCCCTGCTCGCGGAGCTCCCGCGCCGACCAGGAGTGGTGGTGCTGACGAGGGGCGGCGTGGAGCCGCTCTGGCGACCGGCGTTCGAGGTCGGCGCGGAGGCGCTGCTCGGGCTGCCCGCCGAGGAGTTCCGGCTCGTCGAACTGCTCACCGACGCCGCCGACGGCGCCCGCGCGTCCCCGGGCCGGGGGCAGGTGCTCGCCGTGCTCGGCGGCGCGGGCGGTGCCGGGGCGTCCACCTTGGCCGCCGCCACCGCGGTGACCGCCGCCCGGCGCGGGGCCGGTGCGCTGCTGCTGGACTGCGATCCATCCGGCGGCGGGCTGGACCTGACCGCGGGGGTGGAAGCCAGCTCCGGACTGCGCTGGTCCGGGCTGTCGGTCGGCGACGGCCGGATCCCCGCCGGTGCGCTGCGCGCGGCCCTGCCCGGTCGCCGCCTCGGGCGGGGCAGGCTCACCGTGCTGTCCTGCGATCGCGGCGGCCCGGCGAACGGGCCCACCGCGCCCTCGGTGCGCGCGGTGCTCGACGCCGGACGGCGCGCGGGGGAGACGGTGGTCTGCGACCTGCCGCGGACGCCCACCGAATCCGCCGCGGCGGTGCTGCGGCGCGCCGACCTGGTGGTGTTGGTGGTCCCGGCCGAAGTGCGCGGCTGCGCCTCCGCGGCGAGCACCGCCGAGCAGGCGCGCGAGCACGCCGCCGGACCGGTGCTGGCGGTCGTGCGCGGCCCCGCGCCCGGCGGGCTGCGCGTCGAGGACGTCGAACGAGCGGTGGGCGTCGACGTGCTCGCGGTGCTGCGGACCCAGCCGGCGCTCGCCGCCGCCGTGGACCGCGGCGGCCTGTGCGCCACCCGGGCGGGCAGCCGCGGACCGATCGCCCGGACCACCGGCGAAGTCCTCCGCGTCCTGGACGAACTCGCGGCCGGACGGGTGGTGACGTCGTGCACGCCGAGCTGATCGACCGGGTGCGCCGCAGGCTCGCGGGCAGCGGCGCGCCGCTGAACCCGTCCGCGGTGGCCGCGGCCGTCCGCGAGGAGTCCGGCGGACTGGTCGCCGACGCCGACCTGCTCGCCGCGCTGCGCGCGCTGCAGCAGGAGTTCCTCGGCGCCGGAGTGCTCGAACCGCTGCTGCGCGACCCGCGGGTCACCGATGTGCTGGTCACCGCTCCCGACCAGGTGTGGGTGGACCGGGGCGACGGCCTGCACCGCTGCTCGGTCACCTTCCCCGACGACGACGGGGTGCGGCGGCTCGCCCAGCGGCTCGCGGTCGCGACCGGCCGACGGCTCGACGAGGCCCAGCCGTGGGTCGACGCGTGGTTGCCCGGTGCGGAAGCGGGTGAGGCGGTGCGGCTGCACGCGGTGCTGCCGCCGATCGCCGCGGACGGCACCTGCCTGTCCCTGCGGGTGCTGCGACCCGCCTCGCACGACGTGGGTGCGCTGCGGCGCCTCGGCACCTTCGACGAGGAGTGCGCAGCGGTGCTCCGGGAGATCGTCCGGCACCGGCTGGCGTTCCTGGTCACCGGCGGCACCGGCGCGGGCAAGACGACCCTGCTCGCCGCGCTGCTCGGCGAGGTGCACCCGACCGAGCGGATCGTCTGCGTGGAGGAGGCGGGCGAGCTGCGCCCCGAGCACCCGCACGTCGTCCGGCTGCTGACCCGGCCGGCGAACGTGGAGGGCGCGGGGGAGATCCGGGTCCGCGACCTGGTGCGCCAGGCGCTGCGGATGCGGCCGGACCGGTTGATCGTCGGCGAAGTGCGCGGCGCGGAGGTCTGCGAACTGCTGGCCGCGTTGAACACCGGTCACGACGGGGGCGGCGGAACGGTGCACGCGAACTCGCCCGCCGAGGTGCCCGCCCGGCTGGAGGCGCTCGCCGCGCTCGGCGGGTTGTCCCGGCAGGCGCTGCACAGCCAGCTCGCGGCGGCCGTCCAGGTCGTCCTGCACGTCCGGCGCGCCACTGGCGGCGGCAGGTACCTGGCCGCGATCGGAGTGCTGCGCCGCGGGCACGACCTGGTGCGGGTCGTGCCCGCCTGGGACCGCGACACCGGCTGGGGCGAGGGCAGGGCGGACCTGCTCGCGCTGCTGCGGGCGCGTGGAGGTGAGCTGCCGTGCTGAGCTCGTTGCTGGCCGCGACGGCCTTGCTCACCTGGCCGAACGTTCGCGCTCGGGGCCGGATCGCCGCGGTGCGGCCGGTGCCGGTGCGCCGCGGCACCCGGTCGGTCGGCGTGATCCCGGCGCTGGTGCTGGGCGGGGTCCTGTTCGGCACGGCGGTCGCCGGGATCGGCGGTCTGCTCGCCTCCGGAGCGCTCGCCGCGCTGGGGCTCTGGTGGTGGCGAGGACGCGGTGCGGACCGGCGGCGCACCGCCCGGTCGGCCGCGCTCGTCTCCGCGCTCCGGCTGCTCGTCGCCGAGCTGCGCGCCGGAGCCCACCCGGCCGCGGCCGCCGAGGGCGCCGCCGCGGAGTCGGACCCGGTGGTGGCGCGGATCTTCCGCGATCTCGCCGCGACCGCGCGGCTCGGTGGAGATCCGGCCGCGGTGCTGCTGGCCGCCGCCGAGCCTTCCGAAGCCGGCGCCGTTCCAGCGCGGGAGGACCCGTTGGCGCGCGCCGGCCGGGCCTGGGCGTTGGCCGACCGGCACGGGGTCGCGCTCGCGGAGCCGTTGGACGCGGTGCGTCGCGATCTGGAGCACCGGGTGGCGTTCGCCAGAGACGTGGACGCGAAGCTCGCCGGTCCGCGGTCGACGGCGGCGGTGCTCGCCGCCTTGCCGGTGCTCGGCCTGGTGCTGGGCCAGGTGTCCGGCGCGGCGCCGCTCGCCGTGCTGGCGCACGGGTTCCTCGGTCAGTCATTGCTGGTCGGGGGAGTGGCGCTGCTGTGCGCGGGCGTGGTGTGGACCGTGCGGCTGACCGAATCGGTGGTGCGGACATGATTCTCACCAGCGCCGCCTATCTCAGCAGCGCCGCGGGGCTCACCTGGCCGCTGGCGGGTGCCGCCGGGCTCGGTGCCGCGTGGGCAGCCGCGCTCGCCGGGCTGGGACTGCTGGTGGTGCCGTCCGGCCCGGCCCGGGCCCGGCTGCTACCCGCGACCACTGGCCCGGGGCGGTCCGCCGTCGTGGCCGAGTGGTGCCGCGCCCAGCGGCCGGTGCTCGCGATCGCGGCGGGCGGCGTGCTCGGTGCGCTGCTCGCCGGCCCCGTGGCGGCGCTGCTGCTCGCTGCGGTGGGCTGCTGGTGGTTCCGGCGCCGGGAGGGGCGGGCTCGGGTGCGGCCGGTGGATCCGCTGGCGCTGGCCGCGGGCTGGGACCTGTTCGCGGCCGGAATGCGGGCGGGACTGCCGCCGGTGGTCCTGGTGCGCGCGATTGCCGCCGAGCTCACCGGCACGGCCGGGGACACGTTGCGCGAGGTGGCGGGACTGCTCGAGCTCGGCGCCGATCCGGTCGCCGCCTGGGAACCCGCGCTGCGCGATCCGGGCACCGCCGAGCTGGCGCGGGCGGCCCGGCGCACGGCCCGCACCGGGAGCGCGCTGGCCGAGGTCGCAGCAGAGCTGGCGGCCGAATCCCGCGCGGCGCTGGCAGACCGTGCGCAGGCGCGGGCGCAGCGAGCGGCGGTGTGGGTGGCCGCTCCGCTCGGGCTGTGCTTCCTGCCCGCGTTCCTGTGCCTGGGTGTGCTCCCGGTGGTGGTGGGCATGGCGCAGCGCCTGCCGCTGCCCTGACGGCGGAGTCCGGAACCCGCCGATTGTCCACAGTGGAATTGAAATTCGGGCGGCGCGCGCCCGGCGAACGGAAGTCGATGACGCGGACCGGTCGAACGACCGGCGACTGGGAGGAGAAGGCGATGACGATTCGATCCGACTGCGCGGTGCGGGCGATCGACGGCGGACCGCACCGGGTGCCGACCGCCCGGCGGCGAATCCGGCGGCGATGTCGCGCCCTGTTCCGCGGCGACGGCGGGATGAGCACCGCCGAGTACGCCATCGGCACGATCGCCGCCGCGGCGTTGGCCGGGGTGCTCTACACGGTGGTGACCGGTGGATCGGTGGTCGACGGGCTGACCTCGCTGATCGAGCGCGCCTTGCAGGACGGTGTCGGGTGACCGCCCCGGCCGCCGCGCGCCGCAGGAGCGGGGTGCGGGTGCTGCGCGTCCGGCGCTCCACCGGGCGGAGCCGGATGCGCCCGGGCCAGGACTCAGCGGCCCAGGACTCAGCGACCCAGGTCCCACCGGCCCAGGGGGACCGCGGTGCGGTGACCGTCGAAGCGGCCATCGGCATCGGTTCGGTGCTGGCGGTGTTCCTGCTGGTGCTGGCCGCGATCGGCGTGCTGCTCGGTCAGCTCCGCTGCACCGCGGCCGCGGTCGACGCGGCCCGGCTCGCAGCGCGCGGCGATCACGACGGCGCCCGCGCCGCGGTGGCCCGGTCGGCTCCGGCGGGGGCCGAACTGGTGCTCACCGCGGAGCCCGGCTTCGTCGCCGCGGAGGTCACCGCCCCGTCCGGAGCAGGTCTGCTGCCGCAGCGCTGGCGCAGCAGCCGGGCCGTCGCCGCGCTCGAACCCGAGGCGGGAGCACCGGAGGTCGCGGGACCGGGGCGGCAGCAGGACTCGACGGGCGTGCTGCCACCGGACCGGCCGCTGGAGCCACCACCACCGAGTTCGGCGCCACCCGGCGTGGGCGCCACCGCGGGCGCATCGGACCACGCCGCCGGCCCAGACCGGACGGTGCCCACCCCGGAACCGGCCGCATGAGTGCGCGCCGGGCGGGCGCGCCGCCGAGCGCGCCCGCCCACCGCGACCCCCGCACCGACGACCCCCGCACCGACGACCCCCGCACCGACGACCGGCAGAACGGAGACGAGCAGAACGGCAACGGACCCGAAGCGAACAACAGGCCCGACACACGAGCGGATCCCCCCGACCGCGGCGTCGCCACCGTGCTCGCCGCGGCCCTGATCCTCAGCACGATCACGATCGTGGGTTTCGGCATGGTGCTCGGATCGGTCATGCTGGCCCGGCACCGCGCGGACGGCGCCGCGGACCTGGCGGCGCTCGCCGCCGCGTCCCGGGCGCAGCAGGGCGGTGCACCCGCCTGCACCGCGGCGCGCGAGGTCGCGGCGGAGGCCCGGGCGCGGCTCCTCGACTGCGAACTGGTGGGACCCGACGCGCGGGTCGTGGTCGAAGTCCGCGCCCCGATCGCCCTCGGCGCGCTGCCACCGCAGGTCACGGGGCGTGCGAGGGCAGGCCCCGTCACCCGTTCGCCGCAGGGCGGCCCGCGCTGAGCGGTTCCGCGCCCCGGCTGAACGACCGGTGAGCGCGATCACGCGGCCGCGGACCGACACTCCGGCATATCAGCGCCCCTCCCGGCGACCCGACGCTCGTCGCCGCTGAGCGACCGGTCGTCGACATGGGGGGTGTACGAGCCCGGGTGGGATGACGTTGATTGATGGAGCGGAAGCGAGCAGGAGATCCCGACATCGTGGTCGGTCTCAGGTGACGGGTCGCGGGGCAGCGACCACACCGGTGCGAAGGCATCCGCCACGGTCAAGTGAGGAGAAGTAATGGACTGGTCAGCGGACAGGGGGCCCAGCGCTTCCGGAGCGAACGCTCCCGGAGGAGCCGGTGCCGCCGTGGAGGCCAGTGTCACCGGATGGGCAGGTGCCTTCCGGATCGAGCTCCGGGTGCAGGCCATCGAGCTGGCATCCCGCGGCTGGTCGGTGCTGCCCGGCACCTTCCCGGTCGGTTCCGAGGCGGGCGCCCGCGTCTGGTCCGGTTCCGACGCCGCACACCCGGCGGGTGTCGCGCACCCCGTTCCCGTGCACGCGGACTGGCAGGACCGGCTCGGTGCCGGCGTCGCCCAGGTCGCCCAGTGGTGGTCCGAGCAGCCGTACAGCCTGCTCGTCGCCACCGGTGACCAGGTCGAGGCGTTGGAGACCGGAGCCGAGCTGGGCAGGCGCACCGCACGGGCGCTGCGCTCGCTGGGCGTCCCGGTCCCGATCGTGGCGACCCCGGACGCCCGCTGGTACTTCCTCGCCGCAGGCGGCTCGACCACCGCGGCGTGCCCCGAGCTGGTCGCGGCCGGAGCGGTCCGCAGGCACAGCACCGGCAGCTGGCTGCCGGTTCCCCCGAGCACCTTCCACCACGGAGTCGTGCACTGGCGGGTCAAGCCGGAGGTCTGCGGGTGGCGGTTGCCGTCCCCCGAGATCATCGGTGACGCCCTGCGCATCGGTGCCGACGCCGTCCAAGACGTGGCCGAACTCGTCGTCGCGGGCAACTAGCCCGCTTCGACCGCGAACCAGAGTCGCCAGGGCACTGGACGCCCGACCCGTCCAGCAGGGCACCCCCGATGGGGACCGACGGCGGGGACGAGGGGGACCGGCGAACCCCCTCGCCCACCCGATCCGCCGTAGGCCCTAGCCCTGCCCGGCGCCTCCCCCGTGCGCGGTCGAGAGCACGTCGAGAACAGCCACCGCCCCCGCCTTGTCCAGTGGTTCATTGCCGTTCCCGCACTTCGGCGATTGAACGCAGGACGGGCAACCCGCCGGGCAGTCGCAGGAGACGATCGCCTCCCGCGTCGCGGCCAACCAGGGGAACAACGCGGCGAAGCCGCGGTCGGCGAAGCCGGCTCCCCCGGGGTGACCGTCGTGCACGAACACCGTGGCCCGACCAGTGTGTTCGTGCAGGGCAGTGGAGACACCACCGATGTCCCACCGGTCGCAGGTCGCGAACAGCGGGAGCAAGCCGATCGCCGCGTGCTCGGCGGCGTGCAGCGCGCCGGGGATGCGCGCCGGGTCCAGCCCGGCGCCCCCCGGCGCGCTGTCGGTCAACAGCTCATCGGAGATCGTGTACCAGACGGCGCGGGTGACCAGCTCGTGCGCCGGCAGGTCCAGCGGCACTTGGTCGAGCACCTCGCCGGAGGGCAGGGTCCGCAGGTAGCCGACGACCTGCGAGGTGACCTCCACGTCCCCGAGGCACACGGTGATCCCCGGTGCGGGGTGCCGTTCCTCCACCGTGGCGAGCACCGAGATGTCCACGACGTCGCGCGGCGAGGTGCTCCACTCCGGGTTCTCCGAGTGCACCAGCGCGATGCCGCCGTCCAGGTCCAGCTCGTCCACCACGAACGACTGGCCCTGGTGCAGGTAGACCGCGCCGGGGTGCACCGAGGCGCAGGCCGAATCCGGGTCCACGGTGCCGAGCATCCGCCCGGAGTCCCCTTCGACGACGGCGATCTGCTGCCCGCCGGAACCGCGCAGCTCCACCTCCCGGTGCGGGCGTTCGCGCTCGGTCCAGTACCAGCCGCGCGGCCGCTTGCGCAGCACCCCGGCCTCGGTGAGCGCTTCGGTCGCAACACGCGCGGGGGCACCGCCGAAGATCTCGAACGCCGCTTCGTCCAGCGGTAACTCGGCCGCCGCGCAGGCCAGGTGCGGTTCGAGCACGTAGGGGTTCGCCGGGTCCAGCACCGTCGACTCCACCGGCCGGTCCAGCACGGCGGGCGGGTGGTGCACCAGGTAGGTGTCCAGCGGGTCGTCCCGGGCGACGAAGATGACCAGCGCGTCGTCCCCGTCGCGCCCGGCTCGCCCGGCCTGCTGCCAGAACGAGGCGAGCGTGCCGGGGAATCCGGCGACGACGACCGCGTCCAGGCCCGCGATGTCCACGCCGAGCTCCAGCGCGTTGGTGGCGGCGACGGCGAGCAGTTCCCCGCTCAGCAGCGCGCGTTCCAGCTTCCGGCGGTCCTCCGGCAGGTAACCACCGCGGTAGGCGGCGACCTTGTCCACCAGCGAATCGTCCACTTCGGACAGCGCGCGGCGTGCGCTCAGCGCGGCGAGCTCGGTGCCGCGCCGGGACCGGATGAACGCGAGCGTGCGGGCGCCTTCGACGACGAGTTCGGTGAGGATGCGCGCGGCCTCCGTCCCGGCGGAGCGGCGCACCGGCGCGTCGTTCTCCCCGGAGACGTCCTCCAGCAGCGGTGGTTCCCACAGCACGACGGTGCGGGCGCCGCGGGGCGAACCGTCCGCGGTGACGGCCCGGCACTCGGCGCCGATCAGCCGCTCGCCCAGCGAGGCCGGGTCCGCCACCGTCGCCGAGGCGAGCACGAACACCGGCTCCGCGCCGTAGTACCGCGCGATCCGCCGCAGCCGCCGCAGCAGCAGCGCCACGTGCGAACCGAACACGCCCCGGTAGGTGTGGCATTCGTCGACGACCACGTAGGACAGGTTCCGGAAGAACCGCGCCCAGCGGGAGTGCTGGGCGAGCACGCCGTGGTGCAGCATGTCCGGGTTGGTGAACACCCACCGGCCGTGCGCGCGCACCCAGTCCCGCTCGACGAACGGGGTGTCCCCGTCGTAGGCGGCGGCGCGGATCCCGTCGAGGCCCAGTTCGGTGATGGACCGGAGCTGGTCGGCGCCGAGCGCTTTGGTCGGGGACAGGTACAGCGCGGTGGCCCGGGCGTCGGTGAGCAGCCGGGTCAGCACCGGCAGCTGGTAGACCATCGACTTCCCGGAGGCGGTGCCGGTCGCCACGACGAGGTGCTCGCCGGACCGCGCGGCTTCGGCGCCTTCGGCCTGGTGGCTCCAGGGGCGTTCGGCGCCGCGAGCGCGCAGCGCCTCGACCAGCGGTTCGGGCGCCCAGCTCGGCCAGTCCGCGTGCTCCGCGGGGCGGTCGGCGAGCTGCTCGACGTGCCGCAGCGGTGATTCCTCGGCGGACGTGCCTGCCAGCACTCGGTCCAGCAGCCGCTTGCCGCTGCCGGGCCTGCCCGCCTTCCGGTGTGCCGAGTTCACGTGGTCGAGCGTCGCACAGCGCTGTTCCCGCACCGCACGCGCTCGGAGTCGAGCCCGTCCGGCGGCCCGGTGATCTCGTTCGGGTGGACTCGCCGGCCGGCGCGCCGTCGCGGCCCGGTGCGCGGCCGGTTCGGGTGTGAGGTGACCTCCGGGCGCGGCCGAGGCGCTCGCGCGGCGGCGTCCGCGCGGGAATCCA
Organism: Saccharopolyspora sp. MMCC62; assembly: GCF_057736575.1. Lineage (NCBI taxonomy): Bacteria > Bacillati > Actinomycetota > Actinomycetes > Pseudonocardiales > Pseudonocardiaceae > Saccharopolyspora > Saccharopolyspora sp. MMCC62. Next base: position 164,027 of record NZ_JBYKCM010000004.1, read on the forward strand.
GGGCCGCGACACGCCGGACGGGTTCGGCTGCGACACGCCATACACGAAGTCACCCGTTCGGTCCACGTAGAAGTGTGTCCGATCGGGTGATCAAGTCCTAACTGGATCGATCACTCGATAACGAAACAGCACGTCGTTGCGAGGCGCACATCACACCGTGAAGTAAGACACGTCAGGCCTGAATAGACTTCGCGGCCACGACATCGATCGCGCACGGCCCCACCGGGCCGGTCGCGGCCGAGGCCGTACCGAGCGTCGGAGTGGACGCACCACCGCCTCTCCGGCGTGCCACCGAGCCACACCCGAGGAGGACGGATGTCCCTGCTGTCCCCGGTCCAGCCCGGCTGGGTCGCCCAGGGCACGGCACCACCGAGCCCGACGCACCGGATGGACCTCGCGCAGAACGCCCCCGGTGCGTTCGATCTCAGCGGCTCCGACTACGCCGTCGTCGGCGTGGTCCTGATCATCGCCTTGGCGGCGCTGGCCTTCGGCTACGTGCTGATCAAGGAGGTGCTGGCGGCCGGCCAGGGTTCGGCCAAGATGCAGCAGATCTCGCAGGCGGTGCAGGAAGGCGCCTCCGCGTACCTCAACCGGCAGTTCCGGACGCTGGCCGGATTCGCCGTCGTGGTGTTCCTCGTGCTCTTCGTGCTCCCCGCGAACAGCACCGGCGAACGCATCGGCCGGTCGATCTTCTTCCTGTTCGGTGCGGCGTTCTCCGCCGCCATCGGCTACCTCGGCATGTGGCTGTCCACCCGCGCGAACGTGCGGGTCGCGGCCGCGTCGAACGATCCCGGCGCGGGCCGGGAGAAGGCGATGCGGGTCGCGTTCCGCACCGGTGGCGTGGTCGGTATGACCACCGTCGGCCTCGGGTTGTTCGGTGCGGCGCTGGTCGTGCTCGTCTACGCGGGCGAGGCGCCGCGGGTGCTGGAGGGCTTCGGCTTCGGTGCCGCGCTGCTGGCGATGTTCATGCGGGTCGGCGGCGGCATCTTCACCAAGGCCGCCGACGTGGGTGCGGACCTGGTCGGCAAGGTCGAGCAGGACATCCCGGAGGACGACCCGCGGAACGCCGCGACGATCGCCGACAACGTCGGGGACAACGTGGGCGACTGCGCGGGCATGGCCGCGGACCTGTTCGAGTCCTACGCGGTGACGCTGGTGGCGTCGCTGATCCTCGGGACCGCCGCGTTCGGGCTGAAGGGGCTGCTGTTCCCGCTGATCGTGCCCGCGATCGGCGTGGTCACCGCGGTGATCGGCGTGTACCTGACGAAGGCCAAGGCGGGGGAGAGCGCGCTGACCGCGATCAACCGCTCCTTCTTCATCTCCGCGGGGATCTCGGCGGTGCTGTGCGCGGTGGCCGCGCTGGTGTACCTGCCGAGCTCGTTCTCCGAGCTGGCCGGGGCCTCCCCGGAGGTCGCGGGTGCCAGCGGCAGCCCGGCGCTGATCGCGCTCGCCGCGGTGCTCATCGGCATCCTGCTGGCCGCGGTGATCCTCAAGCTGACCGGCTACTTCACCGCCACCGAGCACCGCCCGGTGCAGGACGTCGGCGAATCGTCGAAGACCGGTGCGGCCACGGTGATCCTCACCGGCCTGTCGGTCGGGTTCGAGTCGTCCGTGTACACGGCGCTGGTGATCGGCGCGGCGGTGTTCGGCGCCTTCCTGCTGTCCACGACGCTGACGGTGGCGCTGTTCGCGATCGCGCTGGCCGGGTGCGGCCTGCTGACCACGGTCGGCGTGATCGTCGCGATGGACACCTTCGGGCCGGTGGCGGACAACGCGCAGGGCATCGCGGAGATGTCCGGTGAGTTCGAGGGCGACGGGGCGAAGATCCTGACCGAGCTGGACGCGGTCGGCAACACCACGAAGGCGATCACCAAGGGCATCGCGATCGCCACGGCCGTGCTGGCGGCGACCGCGCTGTTCGGCGCTTACCAGGACGCGATCGTGCAGGCGGCCCGCGCGGTCTCCAGCACGATCACCGCGGACGCGTACCAGGTGTTCGCGCCGAACGTGCTGGTCGGCATCGTGATCGGGGCCGCGGTGGTGTTCCTGTTCTCCGGGCTGGCGATCAACGCGGTCTCCCGGGCGGCGGGCGCCGTGGTCTACGAGGTGCGGCGGCAGTTCAAGCAGAACCCGGGGATCATGGACGGCTCCACTCGTCCGGAGTACCACCGGGTGGTCGACATCTGCACCCGCGACTCGTTGCGGGAGCTGGCCACGCCCGGGCTGCTGGCGGTGCTGGCGCCGATCGCGGTGGGCTTCGGCCTGGGCGTGGGCCCGCTGGCCGGGTACCTGGCCGGTGCGATCGCCACGGGCACGCTGATGGCGATCTTCCTGGCGAACTCCGGTGGTGCCTGGGACAACTCGAAGAAGCTGGTCGAGGACGGGCACCACGGCGGCAAGGGGTCCGAGGCGCACGCGGCCACGGTCATCGGCGACACCGTCGGCGACCCGTTCAAGGACACCGCGGGCCCGGCGATCAACCCGCTGCTGAAGGTGATGAACCTGGTGTCGGTGCTGATCGCCCCTGCGGTGGTCACGCTGTCGGTGGGCGATTCGGCGTCGCCCGCGATGCGGATCGCGATCGCGGTGGTGGCGGCGCTGGTCGTGGTGGGCGCCATCGTGGTGTCCAAGCGGCGCAGCACGGCGATCTCGGACGCGCCCGCCGACGACGACAAGATCGTCAACGGCGCGACCTGATCGGCGCCGCCCGGCCTGCGTGCTCGGTGCGGCGGGGAGGGGCGTTCGGCGAGCTCGCCGGGCGCCCCTCCGGCGTGTGCGCTGGTGGAACTCCGTTCGGCGGGGCCCCGGTTCCGGGGGCGGCCGTCCGGGTGCGGGAGAGTCGGGGAGCACGTCGACCCGACCTGAGGGAATGCGCATGAATATCCGTTCGACGTCCGTCGCGGTGCTCGCCGCGGTCCCGCTGGCGCTGGCCGGCTGCTCCCAGGGCGAACCGCAGCAGCCCGCCCCGCCGCAGCAGGAGCAGCAGGAACAGCCGCAGCAGCAGGGCGAGCCCGCGCAGGCGAGCGCCGACGGCGTGGCCTGGGCCGGTCAGCTGTGCGGTCTCGTCGGCGGTTTCTCCGCCGCGCAGCAGCAGTCCCCGCAGGTGGACAAGACGAACACCGAGACCTTCAAGGCCTCCTCGATCGCGCAGATGACCGCCGCGCACGACGCCGCGGACCAGACGGTCACCGGGCTGCAGCAGATCGGCCCCTCGCCGATCCAGGGCGCCGATCAGGTGGCAGGCACGTTCGTGGACGGGTTCACCCAGGTCCGCGACATCCTGTCCGCGGCGAAGGGCAAGGCCGAGCAGGTCGACACCTCCAACGAGCAGGCGTTCACCACCGGCATGACCGGGGTGCAGGACGAGCTGAAGAAGGGCCAGCAGCTCGACTTCAGCGCGCAGTTCGCCGAGTTCTCCAAGAACCAGCAGCTCAACGACGCCGCGATGAAGGCGCCGCAGTGCCAGCAGCTGACCGCGACGGCCGCCCAGCAGGAGCAGCAGCTCCAGCAGCAACCGCAGCAGCAGCCCCCGGGCTGACGGCCGCCGATCCCGCCCGAACGGGGCTGATCGATCCCTCGTCCGGGCGGAGGCCCTGGTCAAGCTCGAACGGACGTTCTACGATCACGCATCGTGGACCAGCTGTCCTTCTTTTCCGCCGAGGCTCGCCACCCCCGGGTGGCCGACCTCGCGGGATTGCTGTGCGGCCCGGGTCAGGCCGTCGGGTTCGGCCGCGGCACCGCGGCCCGGCTGTCCGTGGTGGTCGCCGACGACTGGCGCGCCCGCTCGCTGGTGCGCGCCTGCGACGACCGCGGGGTGGCCGCCGAGCTCGGTCGCTCCGAAGAGGGTCACCCTCTGGTGCGAACCGCGTTCCGCGCCGACCTGACCGGCCTGGCCGGCCAGTGGCTGCGCGGCGCGGTGAAGTCGGTCCCCGCGGACTTCGCCCCGGACGGGGCGGCGCTGCGGTTGTGGGCGCTGGCCGCGGGCAGGCCGGTGCCGGGCGGGTACCTGCTCGGCCTGGACCCGCACGCGCCGGAGACCTACGAGCCGCTCGCGGTGGCCCTGGCCAGGGCCGGACTGCCCGCGCGGTGCATGGGTCCACGGGCGGGCGGACCTGCGCTGCGCGTCACCGGACGGCGCCGGATCGAGCGGCTCGCGGAGCTGGTCGGCCCGACACCCGATGGTGCGATCGAGCGAACGTGGCCACTCGTCTCCTGAGGATCACGCCACAGGTCGGGGCAGGTCACGCAACGGAACACGACCGGCACCCGATACGTTCGTACGGAACGAAAGGCGCGAGCGCAGGCGTGTTGTGTGCCACGCTGTGCCTCCCTGGGTGCGGCACCCGGGGTGCTATGCGGTGCACACTGGCGGATCGGACGCCTCCGCGAGAAGAGAGCAGGTAAGCGTGGCTGGGTCGACACGGGCGAAGCAGAGCGGCGGTAACGGCCGGGCTTCGGGGTCCTCCGGCGGGACGGACTCCGGACGTCGGCGGTTGGTCATCGTCGAGTCCCCGGCCAAGGCACGCAAGATCGCCTCCTACCTGGGCGCCAACTTCGTCGTCGAGTCCTCCCGGGGGCACATCCGCGACCTGCCGCGCGGCGCCGCCGACGTGCCCGCCAAGTACAAGGGCCAGTCCTGGGCGCGCCTCGGCGTGGACGTGGAGAACGACTTCGAGCCGCTGTACCTGGTGACCGCGGACAAGAAGGCCACGGTCAGCGAGCTGAAGGACGCGCTGAAGGAAGTCGACGAGCTCTACCTCGCGACGGACGGCGACCGCGAGGGCGAGGCGATCGCCTGGCACCTGATGGAGACGCTGAAGCCGAAGGTGCCGGTCCGGCGCATGGTGTTCCACGAGATCACCGAGTCCGCCATCCAGGCCGCCGCCGCGAACCCGCGCGACCTCGACCAGGACCTGGTCGACGCGCAGGAGACCCGCCGCATCCTGGACCGGCTGTACGGCTACGAGGTCAGCCCGGTGCTGTGGAAGAAGGTCATGCCGAAGCTCTCGGCGGGCCGCGTGCAGTCCGTGGCCACCCGGATCGTGGTGGAGCGGGAGCGGGAGCGCATCAGGTTCGTGCCCGCCTCCTACTGGGACATCTCGGCGACGATGGACGCCGGCGCGAGCGCTGAGCCGCCGCGCTTCGGCGCTCGCCTGGTCACGGTGGACGGCTCGAAGGTCGCCACCGGGCGCGACTTCGGCCCGGACGGCCGGTTGAAGAACGCCGACGTGAAGCCGCTGGACGAGCAGGAGGCGCGGCGCCTCGCGACCGCGCTCACCGACGCGCGGCTCAGCGTCTCCAGCGTCGAGGAGAAGCCGTACACGCGGAAGCCGTACGCGCCGTTCATGACCTCCACGCTGCAGCAGGAGGCGAGCCGCAAGCTGCGCTTCTCGGCGGACCGCACGATGCGCACCGCGCAGCGGCTGTACGAGAACGGCTACATCACCTACATGCGTACCGACTCGACGACGCTGTCCGAGACGGCGATCAGCGCGGCGCGCAACCAGGCCAGGGAGCTCTACGGGGACAGCCACCTGTCGCCGCAGCCCCGCCAGTACAACCGCAAGGTCAAGAATGCCCAGGAGGCGCACGAGGCGATCCGCCCGGCGGGCGAGAGCTTCCGCACCCCCGGCCAGGTCGCGAACGAGCTGGACGTCGACGGGTTCAAGCTCTACGAGCTGATCTGGCAGCGCACCATCGCCTCGCAGATGGCGGACGCGAAGGGCACCACGCTGTCGGTGCGCATCACCGGCACCGCGACCTCCGGCGAGGAGTGCACGTTCGCCGCGTCCGGCCGCACCATCACCTTCGCCGGGTTCCTCAAGGCGTACGTGGAGTCGGTGGACTCGGAGGCCGGTGGCGTCGCCGACGACGCCGAGTCACGGCTGCCGCGGCTCAGCCAGGGCCAGGCGATCACCGCGGCCGAGCTGGAGCCGGACGGGCACAGCACGAACCCGCCCGCCCGCTACACCGAGGCGAGCCTGGTGAAGGCGCTGGAGGAGCTGGGCATCGGCCGCCCCTCCACCTATGCGTCGATCATCAGCACCGTGCAGGAGCGCGGCTACGTGTGGAAGAAGGGCTCCGCGCTGGTCCCGTCCTGGGTGGCGTTCGCCGTGGTCGGGCTGATGGAGCAGCACTTCGGCAGGCTGGTGGACTACGACTTCACCGCGGCGCTGGAGGACGAGCTGGACCGCATCGCCGAGGGCCGCCAGCAGCGCACCAAGTGGCTGTCCGGCTTCTACTTCGGCGGTGAGGTCGGTCCGGGCGATTCGATCGGCCGCGCGGGCGGGCTCAAGAAGCTCGTCGGTTCCAGCGTGGAGCAGATCGACGCCCGCGAGGTGAACTCCATCCCGATGTTCACCGACGACGAGGGCCGCACCGTCTACGTGCGGGTGGGCCGCTACGGCCCGTACCTGGAGCGGCCGCTGAGCGCGGAGGAGTCGCAGCGCGCGAACCTGCCGGACGACCTGCCACCGGACGAGCTCAGCTCGGAGGTCGCGGAGAAGCTGTTCGCGACGCCGATGGAGGGCCGCAGCCTCGGCACCGACCCGGAGACCGGCCACGAGGTGATGGCGAAGGAGGGCCGGTTCGGCCCGTACGTCACCGAGGTCCTGCCCGAGGGCGACAAGTCGAAGCCGCGCACCGGCAGCTTGCTCAAGTCGATGTCGCTGGACACCGTGACCATCGACGACGCGCTGAAGCTGCTGTCGCTGCCGCGCGTGGTGGGCACCGACCCGGAGTCCGGTGAGGAGATCACCGCGCAGAACGGCCGCTATGGCCCGTACCTCAAGCGCGGGACCGATTCGCGGTCGCTGGAGACCGAGGACCAGATCTTCACGGTCACCGTCGACGAGGCGCTGAAGATCTACGCCCAGCCGAAGCAGCGCGGCCGCCGGGCCGCGGCACCGCCGCTGCGGGAGCTCGGCGAGGAGCCGGACACCGGCAAGCCGCTGGTCATCAAGGACGGCCGGTTCGGCCCGTACGTCACCGACGGCGAGACGAACGCCTCGCTGCGCAAGGGTGACGAGGTCGAATCGCTGACCATGGACCGGGCCGTCGAGCTGATCGCGGAGCGGCGGGCGAAGGCCCCGGCGAAGAAGAAGACGACGAAGTCGACCGCGAAGAGCAGCACGGCCAAGTCGACGAAGAGCACGGGCACGAAGACGACGGCGAAGAAGTCGACGACCAAGACGGCGTCGAAGTCGACCGCGACCAAGTCGGGGACGTCGAAGTCCACCACCGCGAAGTCCGGCACCGCGAAGAGCAGCACCGCGAAGTCGACGAAGAGCCCGGCGTCCCGGGCGAGCGGTTCCCGCTCGTCCTCGACCCGCAGCACCTCGTCCACCAGCGGCAGCTGACCGCGGCTCCGGGGGCGCCGGGTCGCTGATCCGGTGTCGGCGCGGCCTCGTACAGTGCGTGTCGACGCAGGCGGCGCGACGACTCCGGAGGTGACGTGGTGGCGCAGTCCCCCGACCCGGTAGCGGGCGAAGTCCCCCCGGCCACCGGAGTGTGGGCGGACATCGTCGGCCAGCCCGACGCGGTGCGCATCCTGTTCGCCGCCGCGCAGGCCGCCCACCTCCAGGTCCGCGGCGAGCCTGCTCCGGCGGGCGCGATGACGCACGCGTGGCTGTTCACCGGGCCGCCCGGTTCGGGGCGTTCGGTCGCCGCCCGCGCGTTCGCCGCCGCGCTGCAGTGCCTGGAGCCGGGCGAACAGCCCGGCTGCGGCCGCTGTTCGGCCTGCCGGACGGTGCAGGCGGGGACGCACGCGGACGTGAAGGTCGTGGTGCCGGAAGGCCTGACGATCTCGGTGCGCGAGATGCGGTCCCTGGTGCAGGCCGCGGCGCGCAGGCCCACCACCGGCCAGTGGCGGGTGGTGCTGATCGAGGACTCGGACCGGCTCACCGAAGGCGCGGCGAACGCGCTGCTGAAGGCCGTCGAAGAACCGCCGGACCGCACCGTGTTCCTGCTGTGCGCGCCCTCGGACCACCCGGAGGACGTGCCGGTCACGATCCGCTCCCGGTGCCGCGCGATGCAGCTGCGCACCCCGCTGGCCGGGGCGATCGCCGAGGTGCTGCGGGAGCGCGACGACGTCGACGGCGAGACGGCCCGCTGGGCGGCGTCGGTGTGTGGCGGGCACATCGGCCGGGCCCGGCGGCTGGCCACTGACCAGGAGGCGCGGGATCGGCGGGACCGGGTGCTGAGCATTCCGGTGGGGCTGCGCCGGTTCTCCGACGTGTTCACCGCGGCGAGTGGGCTGGTGAAGTCCTCCGAGACGGAGGCGACGTCGGCGAACGAGGACCGCAACGAGGCGGAGAAGGACGAGCTGCGCACCGCGATGGGCGCGGGCGGCACCGGCAAGGGCACGGCTTCGGCGACCCGCGGCGCGAACGCGGCGCTGAAGGAGCTGGAGAAGAAGCAGAAGTCGCGCGCCACGCGCTCGCAGCGCGACGCGCTGGACCTGGCCCTGGTGGACCTCGCCGGGTTCTACCGGGACGTGCTGGTGTCCCGGTCGGGCTCACCGGCGCCGCTGAACCACCCGGACTACGCCTCGGACGTGGCGAAGGCCGCGTCGCAGTGGACCTCGGAGTCGACGCTGCGGCGGCTGGAGGCGGTGTTGGAGTGCCGCACCGCGCTCACCCGGAACGTGAAGCCGATCATCGCGGTGGAGGCGATGGTCGCGACCCTGCACCAGGGCTGACCGTGCACGAGGGCTGACCGTGCACCCTGGCCGACCGTGCGCAGGCCGGGCAGTGCGCAGGGCTGACCGTGCACCCGGGCTGACCGTGCGAACAGGACTGATCGCGAGCCTAGGGCTGATCGTGCGCCCGAGGTCTGCCGTTCGCCGGGCTGAGCGTCCGCAGGGTCGGCCCCGGGCCAGGCCTGATCGTGCCCGGGGTCGACTACGCCCGAGGACCGACCGCGCGCAGGGAAAGGCCCCCGCACCCTCCTCCCAGAGCGCGGGGGCCGTGGTCTCGTGGGTCAGCCGCGCTGACCGAGGCCGGCGAGGCCGGCCAGCGGGGTGCCTGCCAGGCCGTCGGCCAGCGGCTTGCCGACCACGCCGCCCGCGTTGCTCAGGTCGAGCAGGCCGCTCTTGGGCGTGCCGGCGACGGCCGGCTTGGTGTTGACGGCGCTGCTGCTACCACCGGGCTGGCCGTTGGAGCCGTTCTGGCCGCCGGTGCCGGGCTTGCCGGGCTGGCCGCTCTGGGAGTCGGTGTTGGTGTTCACCTGGTCCGCGGGCAGCGAGTTGATGAGGCCGATCATCGAGGTGCCGAAGTCGTCGACGCTGTCGACGATGCCGCGCACGTCCTGGTCCTTCGCGATGCCGTCCACCGGCGTCACGCCGGAGCGGGCGCTCTGCGGGGCGGGGAGGACGCCGCCGACCGGGAGGTGGGCGCCCTGGGTGGTGACCGGGTGGGTGTGGGCTTCGGTGAAGTCCTGCAGCGCGTCGCCGACGACGTTGCCGCCGCCGGTGCGGCCGGTGGCGCTGCCTGCCTGCTCGGCGAGGGCCTGCGGCGCGCGCACCACGTCGCCGACGGTCTGCTGCGCGCCGTGCACGGTTCCTGCTGCGTGGAAGGCGGTCTGGGCCATCCCGTTGTCCACGGGCAGCTCGGCCGGGAACTGCGAGTCGGCGTGCGCGGTGCCGGCGAAGCCGACGGCGCCGGCGCCCGCCAGCACTGCGGCGGCCGTCGTGAGGCTGCGTTTCATCGCCTTGCTCCTCTCTGCACAGGCGCTCACCTGTGCGCCAGAGGTCGCAGCGTACGGAGCGGAAACCGGCCACTACTCAGCGATCACAGCCGTCGCGGTGCGTCGACCAGAAGTGGGCGAGCGGTCGATTTCCGACCCGTTCGTGTGAGGTGCGGTGAATCGCGAAATTACTGTCCGGCGACCGACGTGACGTCGATGGACTGGTTGAGGTGCTGCTGGCGCTTGGCCTGTTCTTCGCGCAGCGATTCGACCGTGTCGGCGAATTCGGCGTAGGCGTCGCCTTCGTCGTCGAACCTGCTGTACCGGCCCGCGCGTAATTCGACCGAGTGGTACTCGCGCTCCAGCACATCGGCGGTCTGCTGCAGGCTCGCGGCGCGTTCCCGGTACTTCGCGTAGCCGCCGAACGCCGCCGCGACCGCCACCAGCAGGCTGATCGCCACCGCCACCCAGCGTGCGCCCGCGACCGCCGCGGAGGCCGCCGTGACGGTGGCGCTGATGATCGAACCGGCGATGACCACGGTGTGCAGGACGTGGTCCTTCCAGCGGTGCCTGCCCGCTTCGGTGCGGTACCGCTCGATCACGTCCGGCAGGTCGGCCCGGTAGCGCTTGCGCATGCCGAGCAGGTCGCCCGCGTTCCACTCGTCGAGCTGGTGCTCGCGGTGCGCGCGTTCCAGCTCGCGGAGCTCGGCGGCGACCGACCGCACCGAGAAGTGGTGCCGGTAGGCGGTGCGCGCCGAGGCGGCGACCGAACCCACCGGGATCACCGCGACCAGCACCGAGACCGCCACCGGGGGTGTCAGCAGCACGATCCCGGAGATCGAGAGCCCGGTGAGGGCCAGGTTCCCCGGATAGGTCCAGATCAGCAGGAGACGTTGCAGGATGCGCGCTCGGTAGAGCTGTTCGGACAGCTCGCTGATGCGGCGCTCCCAGTCCTGCGGCTGGGTTTCCCCGGCGATGACCCCGCCCCCAATGATGCCCGTGCCCGCGTCCCAACGCTCCATCACATCGATCCTTCCGGCGTCACTGTGATCGAAGTAGTTCCCCAAGTACGACGACAATCGACCGGTCGGGTGATAGCTGATTGGGCTGATCGGCCTACACCCTGTTGCACCATGTGATCACCGCAGGTCGGTCGTGAGGATTCTTCACCAAAACCCGCCAGTGATAACAGTCGATGGCGCAAGTGCTCAGTCGCCGTGACTACTCGCCCCGGATCGGGGCTCTCCACTGTGGCAGCGCGCCCGTTCGGCCCAACCACGTGGGCCACGGTCGGCTCATCGCACCCTCCTGCTATGGGGCGCGAGGCGTGCTCGCCGAGGTGTCGGCCGCGGCTGCGGCGGTCGGTGTCGCAGGTGGTTCGGGGGTGTGCGGCGGAGTCGTGCGGCTGGTTCTCGGGCCGATTCGACAACTGGTCTCGGGCGGTCTCGAATCGGTTTTCCGGATTCGTTCCGGAGGCCGGTTGTCGCCGATCTTCGGATCGGGACCGGGAGTCCGTTCCGGAGGTGTCGATGGGGTCGTTCGCATTCGGCGGTATTCGCCGTTCCGGCAGTTCAGTTCGGCCTGTCCGAATGTCGAGATGATCTCTGCGGATGACCCGCGGATGCGGAATTCGGTGCGGCCGAGTGGAATGGCCGTGGTCTGCGATTTCCGCGATCGGTCCCCCGTCAGGAGCGCGGAAACCCGGTTCCGGTCACGGCCCGCGGTGGAGTGCGGACGGGGATGAAAAAAGACCGCAGGTCCACCGGGGTGGGCCTGCGGTCTTCTCGGCGAGCCGCCTGAGGGAATCGAACCCTCGACCTACGCATTACGAGTGCGTCGCTCTGGCCGACTGAGCTAAGGCGGCGTTGCGGAGCAAGTGTAGCGGGTGGCCCCGGCAGCCCCGGCGGAGGGGTTGGGCGGGCCGACCGCCGAGGTGGGTGTCACCGGTTGCGTCGAATTTAGCCGTCACTCGGACGAGCGCTCGTCGTTGAGGGGTTCGGTGACGATCGTCACCGGTTCTCCTAGGGAAGGCAGGTCGGATGCGATCAGCTCGACCGCTGCGTCGTTTCGCCGCCGTGACGGCCGTCTCGCTGGCCGTCGCCGGGCTGAACCTGCCCGCGGCGTTCGCGGACACCACGCCGCTGCCGACGCCGGTGGACCCGGACCAGCCCCCGGCGTCCGACGGGCCGGTCCAGCCGGGACCGATCACGGCCGAGGCGAGCACCGGGATCGGCGTGCTGCGGGTGCTGCCCGGCACGGTCCCTGGTCAGACGATCTTCGACGATCCCGCGTACCGGGACGCGCTGCGCAAGAACGCGATGCTGGAGCTCGGACTCGGGCTGGCGAAGTCGAAGGCCGACTCCGAGGCGTACTTCGCCTTCGAGCACGCCACCGCGGAGGCCTCGCCGTTCGGCGCCGCGATCGGCGGCTGGGCACCGCAGATCCCCGGCGCGTCGGTCTCGCAGACCGCGGTGCCGGACCACGCGGAACCGGCGACGACCGGGGTGCAGCCGCCGCCGTCCCCCGCGGACGCGCTGGTGAAGCTCGGGCTGCTCGAAGGCAGCGCGCACGCCCGGTGGGACGAGCGGCTCGGGCCGTGCGTGTCACCGATCTCGGAATCGAGCAGTTCGCTGGCGAGCCTCTCCGCGGTGAACGTGCTGCCCGCGCTGCCGGACACCCGGCAGCAGGACGGTGACCAGCCCGCGGCGCTCGCAGGCGCTCCCGGCTCGCCCGCTCGGCTCGGCGGACTGCTCTCCGGTGGAGCACCGACCGAATCGGGCGCGGGCTCGCTGGTGAACGTGCCGGACGCGGTGCGCGCGCACTCCGAGGTCGAACTGGTGGACGTGCCGGGCGTGGCCGGCAAGGCGGTGCGCTCCACCTCGACGATGCAGCTGGCGAGCGTGCGGCTGCTGTCGGGCACGCCGCAGGAGCTGCGGGTCGACGTGGTGAGCGAGCCGACGCTGACCGTCACCGCCACCGGCGACCCGGCGACCTCCACGGTCGACTACGAGGCTCCGGTGCTGCGGGTGACCCAGGGCGGCCGCGAGCTCGTCGAGCTGGACGCGGCGAACCCGCAGGCGGACCTGCCGATCGGGCTGCCCGGAGTCCCCGGCGAGCTGCCGATCGTGGGTCCCGCCGTGAACGACCGCGTGCTCGACATCGGGGTGCTGCGGCTGAGCATCGGCGAACTCACCCAGCAGGCGAACGGCACCGAGCTGCGCGCCGGAGCCCGGATGTTCGACCTGAAGCTGCTGCCCGGCACGGCGCTCGGCATGCCGGACGCGGCGCTGGCGGAGGTCTCCTTCGGCGAGCAGTCCGCGCGCGCCGGTGCGCCGGCGGGCGGCGTGCACTGCGACGTGCCGCCCTCTCCGGCACCCGAGCAGCCCGGGCCGCCCGCGGAGGGCCCCGCAGCCCCGCCGCTCGCCAAGACCAGCGGGGCCTACTACACGGTTCCGCTGTTCTGGACCGGCACGGGCCTGCTGCTGCTCGGTTCGGTGCTGGTGGCCGCGGTGCCGCGCCGCCGGGTGTGAGCCGGCGCCGTCCCCTCGCCCCGAACCCGGGGACGGCGGCGGGGTGAACGGACCGCTCGTCCGATCTCGTGGGACGAACGGTCCGTTCACCCGTGCCCGGATCCGCCGCCGCGACTCGGGCGGCCGTTGAGCGGGCGTGCCCCGGAGACGACGAAGGCCCTCCCCATCGGGAAGGGCCTTCGGGCTGTCCAGGGCGTCAGTGGTCGCCCTGCTCCTTGGCGCGCTCGTAGGAGCGCTTGATCTCGGCCTCGGCCTCGGTGCGGCCGACCCAGGTGGCGCCTTCGACGCTCTTGCCGGGCTCCAGGTCCTTGTAGACCTCGAAGAAGTGCTGGATTTCCAGCCGGTAGAACTCGGCCAGGTGGTGGATGTCGCGCAGGTGCTCCTGGCGCGGGTCGTCGGAGGGGACGCAGATGACCTTGTCGTCGCCGCCCTTCTCGTCGCGCATCCGGAACATGCCGACCGCGCGCGCGGTGATCAGGCACCCGGGGAAGGTGGGCTCCTGCACCAGCACCAGTGCGTCCAGCGGGTCCCCGTCTTCGCCGAGGGTGTCCTCGACGAAGCCGTAGTCGGCCGGGTACTGGGTGGCGGTGAACAACGTCCGGTCCAGCCGGATCCGGCCGGATTTGTGGTCCACCTCGTACTTGTTCCGGTTCCCCTTGGGGATCTCGATGGTGACGTCGAAGTCCACGCGGTTCCTCACTCGTTCTCGCCAGCTTGCTCGTCGAGGCTGTGCCCGACCGTCCGGCCGCCGTTGCCAGGCCGGTCCCGCATCCCGGTCCCGTACATCGCCAGTGTCCTGACCTGCGATGATTTCGTCGGTCACCGCACGGCGTCACCCGAGGTCGAGCCGCAGGCTCACACGTCGGAGTGGCCGCCCGTGATGCGGCACGACCACGTCTAGTGTGGACCACGGCCGCGCGCCGAGCCCCACCGCAGTGCGGCAGCTCGCATCTGGCAGTCTGGCGAACCGTCGAGGAGGAAGCCCGTGCCCGAACCCCACCGCCTCCGGGGTGAGGTGTCCGAGCCCGATGCCACCGAGGGGTCCTCGAGCGCCTCAGCAGCAGGTTCGCCGGGCGACGAGTCTTCCGAACAGCAGTGGCCCGCCGAGGGCGACGCGGACGGATTCCCGGTCGAGGACCAGGAGGACGCCGGTTCCGCGCGCGGGAACGAATCGGAGCCTTCCGGCGATGGACAGCCGGTGAAGGCTGATCGAACCGACTCCAGCGGCGCGGCGGGCACCGATACCGCGAGGACCGCGCAGGACACCGAGGCCGGGGCGGGGGAGTCCGCCGCTGATTCCGGGTCCGCTGCCGGCGAGGCCGCTGTTGCCGAGTCCGCAGCTGCCGAGCCCAAGGATGACCAGTCCGGCGATGCCGAGTCCTCCCGGGCCGGTGCCGGCAGTTCCGGTGCCGGTGGTGCCGAGTCCGCCGATGCCGGTTCCGGAGGTGCCCAGCCCGCCGATGCCGAGTCCGCGGATGCCGAGTCCGCGGATGCCCAGTCCGCCGATGCCCAGTCCGACTCCGCCGGATCGGCGGATGCCGACTCCGCTGATTCCGGTGCGGAACAGGACGAATCCGGGGCGGGTGGATCGGCCGGTTCCGGTCGGGACACCGCCGGATCGAAGGTCGGCGCCCTGGGGCGGACCGTGTCCGGTCGGCTGCCCGAAGCCGAGGAGGACGACGCCGAACGCGGCGTGCCGGATGACGCCGGTTCGAGCAGCGCCGGCGCTGGTGACGCCGAACCTGGCAGCAGTGGATCCAGCAATGGCGGATCCAGCAATGCCGGATCGAGCAGCGTCGGATCGGACACCGCCGGTTCGAGCAGCACCGCGTTGAGCGGCGCTGAATCGGGCGGCGCCGAATCGGGCGGCGCCGAATCGAGCGATGCCGGTTCCGGTGACGCCGGTTCGGGCGATGCCGGTTCGGGCGCGGGCGCCGCTGGCGACGAGCAGGACTTCCCGACGCAGGACCCGGAGCAGCAGGACGACGCTCCCGAGCACCGTGGCGGATCGGCCGAGGCGGCGAGCCCCGGCGCGGAGGACTCGGCAGGCGGAGCCCGGGACGGGGCATCCGGATCGACCGTCCGCGGCACGCTCAGCGGCGACGTCCCGGCCGCGCCGAAGCCGGGGGCCACGTCCCGGCCGGTCGGCTTCGTCGGTTCGGTGGACTCCGGCTCAGGTCGGGAGGCCGCCGCGCACGACTTCTCCGGGTGGCAGACGACCGGATCACAGGTGGCCGGATCCCAGGCGACCGGGCGGATCTCCGGCGGCGTGGACACCTCGTTCAGCGGGGACGTGCCGGGCGGCGAGGCGGCGACGACCGCGGCCGGTTCGGACGAGGCTGCGGACCAGGGCGCGACGAAGGGCGCGCAAGACCAGGGCGCGCAAGACCAGCGCGCGACGGAGCAGCGCGCTGCAGGCCAGGGCCAGACGGAGCAGGGCGCTGCAAACCAGGGTCCGACGGAGCAGGGCACGGCAGGCCGGCCCGCGGCGGGCCAGGAGCCGACGGGCCGAGGTTCCGCGGGCCGGGGTTCGGCAGGGCAGGACTCGGTGGACGAGCGCGCGGGCGAGGGCTCGCCGGGAGCGCGGCCCGCGGGGGACGCGGACTCGGACGCCCGTCCGGCGGACGGCGGAGCCGCGGATGCGGCGTCACCTGTTGCGGTGTCACCGGACGTGGGGTCCGCGGACTCGGTGTCCTCCGAACCGCGGCGACCGGACGCGGAGCGCACCGCGGGCACGACCGGGTCCGGCTCGGCGGAACGCGGTGCGTCCGGGCAGGAGCGCGCTGCCGAGCAGGCTTCGACGACCGCGACCCAGCGCATCGTCCGGTCCGAGCTCACGGGCACCACCGCCGACACCGGTTCCCGAACGGACGCTGCCGACGCAGACCGGGGCGACGCGGGCCAGGACGATGCGGGCCAGGACGACGCGGGCCGGAGCGATGCGGCTCGGGGTGACGCGGCTCGGGGTGACGCGGAATCCGGGGCGACGAGCACCGGCACCGGACCCGACCGGGCCGACGGGAGCTCGGCGAGCGGAACCGGAGCGGCCGACGAGGCGGACGCGGACGGCACCGAGCAGGCCCGCACCGGCGACGCGAGCGAGCGCTCCGCCGACCAGGACGCGGACGAGACCGAGTGGGACCGGACCGACCGCGCCGAGGGATCGGACGACTCCGAGCGGGCGGCGCAGCCGTCCGCGGCGCGATCTGCGGAGCGGACACCCGCGGATCAGGACCGCGCGGACGAGAACCCCGAGCAGGCACCCACGGCCCAGCCCACCACTGAGCAGCCCACCGCCGAACAGCCCGCCGTCGAGGAGCGGGCCGCTGAGGAGCGGGTTGCCGAGGAGCGGACTGCCGAGGAGCAGACTGCCGAGGAGCAGGTCACCGAGGAGCAGGCCACCGAGGAACGGGCCACCGAGGAGCAGGCCACCGAGGAGCAGGCCACCGAGGATCGGGCCGCTGAAGAGCGGGATCCGGCGAAGCGGACCACCGAGGAGCGGGCCGAGCCCGCGACGCCGGACCTCGAGTCGACCGACGTGCAGCAGGCCGTCGCGGCCAGCCGGGCGGAACTCGTCGAGGACGTCGAGGTCACCGGGCCGCAGCAGCCGGTCACCTCGGCGCCGGCCGAACCGGCCGCGGCGGACGACGAGACCGGTGGTGCCGCCGCGGGCGTGGACGTGCCCCCGGACACCGTGGTGGCCGCGCAGGCCGAACTCACCGAGGACGTCGAGGCCACCGGACCGCAGCAGCCGGTGCCCGCGGCGCCGAGCACCGGGCAGGACGCCGACCGGACCGGCACCACCGAGCGCCCGGCCGCGACGGACCGTCCCGCCACCGCGCCCGCGACGGAACGCCTGGACCGCGGCGCGCTCGCCGACCGGACCACCACCGAGCAGGTCGCCGAGACCGACCGCGCCGCGACGGCCGACGAGGACGCGACCGGCGACACCGGCCGCGGCACCACCTCGGGCACCGATCGGGATCCGACCGCCGACACCGCGACCGGCCGGCTGCCCGTCGTCGACGACGCGCCGGCCCGGGGCGATCGCGGCCAGGTCGCCGAGGAGCGCGTCCGCGACGAGTGGCCGACCGCGGAGCAGGCCCGCGTCGAAGCCGATCCGGAGCCCGCCGAGACCAGCGAGCCCGCTGAGACCGGGAGCGATCGGGACGAGGCCGTGGACTCGGCGTTCTCCGCCGATGCGGGTGCCGCCCCGCCCTCGTCCACCGATCCCCGGCCGAGCGTCGAGCAGCCGCCCGCGGTGGACTCCGCGTTCACCGCCGACTCCGGCACGCCGATCGGCCCGCCGCCCGCCGAGCAGACCCAGCAGTTCCGGCGGATCGAGGACACCCAGCGGTTCAGCCTCGCCGACCTGGAGCAGGAGACCCGGCGCCGCGAGCAGCAGGACCGCCGGCAGCGACCGGACCAGCAGAAGCAGGACCAGCAGCAGCCGGATCAGAGGAAGGCGGGCCAGCAGCAGCCCGGCCAGCAGCAGGACCAGCAGCCCGGCCAGCAGCAGCCCGGCCCCCGACAGGGCGGGCCGGAGCAGCGGAGCCGCACCGAGCCGCCGCAGGACCGCCCGGCCGACCGCCCGCGCCCGCAGGCCTTCGACCAGGGCCCGCCGACCACCCGCATCCCGATCGTGCCGCCCGCGCCGCAGCAGCCCGCGCGCCCGGTGCCCGGCCCCTCGGACGCGGAGCGGACCCAGCAGTTCCGGCGCCCCGACTTCTCCGGCCCGCCGCCGGGCAGGCAGCAGGGCCAGCAAGGACCGCAGGGCCAGCAGAGCCAGCAGAGCCCGCAGCCCGCGCCGCCGCGCTCCATCCCGGTCCCGCCGCCGCACCGCCCACCGCAGCCGCCACCGCAGCCGCCGCAGCGTTCCGCGCAGCCGCAGGACTTCGCCGTGCCCGCCGCGCCGCAGCGCCCGCGGCCGGAGGAGCACTCCGCGCAGCAGGCCGAACCGCACGAGGACGACCGCTACCAGGACGACCACTACGGGGACGACCGCTACCAGGACCACGACGAGCAGCACGACGCTCCCGCCGCGGCGGTCCCCGCACCGCGCCGCAAGCGCGCCACGGTGCTGCTCGCGGTGCTGACGGTGGTCGTGCTCGGCGCGGGCCTCGCCGTCGGCGTCCCGGCCCTGGTCAACGGGATCAGCGCCGCGCAGCTGGCCGATCCGCCCGCCCCGGTGCACCTGTCCCCGTCGATCCGGCCGATCGGGATGGACGCGCCCGAACCGACGGGCTCGGGCATCGCGGCGGCGGTCAGCGGGCCGCTGTCGAACCCGGTGCTGGACCCGGTCACCGGCGTGGTCGTCGACGTGCGCTCCGGGAAGACGCTGTGGGAGCGGCAGCAGGACACGCCGATGATGCCCGCCTCCACCGGCAAGCTGCTCACCACCAGCGCCGCGATGCTGGAGCTCGACCACGACGCCCGGTTCACCACCGAGGTGGTGCGCGGCGCGCAGCCCGGCAGCGTGGTGCTCGTCGGCGGCGGCGACCCGACGCTGTCGACGATGCCCGCGGGCCAGGAGTCGGTGTACCCGGGCGCGGGCCGCTTCGACGACCTCGCCGAGCAGGTGCGGGCCGCGACCGGCGGCCAGGTCACCTCGATCCAGGTGGACACCAGCCGCTACCGGGGGCCGTCGCTGGCCCCGGGCTGGCTGCCCGCCGACGTCCCCGCCGGGATCATGGCGCCGATGGAGTCGGTGATGGCCGACGGCGGGCGCACCGGCGACCCGACCGCGGAGTACGACCAGCGGACCCAGCACCCCGCCGAGCAGGCCGGGCGGGAACTCGCGCAGCGGCTCGGCGTGCCCGCCTCCGCGGTGTCCGAGGGGACCGCGCCGCGCGGTGCGCAGCGGCTCGGCGCGGTGCAGTCCGCGACGATGCGCAAGCTGGTCGAGAGCACGCTGATCCACTCGGACAACGTGCTGGCCGAGGCGCTGGGCCGCGAGGTCGCGATCAAGACCGGGAAGGAACCGTCCTTCGCCGGTGCGGTCCAGGCGGTGCGCGAGGTGCTGCAGCGCAACCGCGTCGACCTCACCGGCGTGCGGATGTCCGATGGCAGCGGTCTGTCCACTGAGGACCGCATTCCGGCGAAGGTGCTGGCCGGGCTGATGGCCGACGCCGCCGAGCCGGAGCGCGACGGCGGCCTGCCTGCCAGGAGCGCGAAGCTGCGGGCGCTGCTCACCGGCCTGCCCGTCGCCGGTGGCTCCGGCAGCCTCACCGACCGCTACGCCGACGGCTCGGGCCGTGGTTGGATCCGCGCCAAGACCGGCACCCTCGACGGGGCGAACAGCCTGTCCGGGACGATCCTCACCGAGGACGGCAGGCTGCTGGTGTTCGCGCTGATGTCCAACAGCGACAGCTCTTCCGGACAGGTCCGGCCCGCGCTCGACGAGGTCGTCGCGGCCGTCCAGCAGTGCGGTTGCCGCTGATCGCGGGCCTGCCGCGGGCACGGCCGGTGGTGTCGCCGGGGCCCGCGATCGGAGTACCGTCGATTCCGTGACTCCGCGCTCCGCCACGCTGCCGCCCCGACCGCACGGCCGGGACGACGCGCAGCGCTCGCTGGACTGGGACCTGGCGGCGGCGACCGCCGGCCGGTTGATGCACAGCGGACCCGACATCCCCCGCGAGGACGCGGTGCACGCGGTCCGCGCGTTGCGCCGGGCCGGGGTGGCCGCCGAAACGCACGTGCGGGAGCTGACCGGGCTCGGCCTGGACCTGCCGGTGCTCGAAGGGGACGTGGTGGACCGCCGGGAGTGGGTGCGGGCGGCCGCGCAGGGCCTGTCCGAGATCACCGGGATGGCGCTGCGCTCCCGGGGTTCCGGCGGTGATCCGCTCGGCGGGCTGGGCGCCCGGGGAGCGGGCCTCCAGGCCGGGCTGGTGCTGTCCTACCTGGGCACCAAGGTCCTCGGCCAGTACGACCCGTTCCTGCCCAGCGAGCGCGGTACCCGGCCGGGTCGGCTGCTGCTGGTGGCGCCGAACATCGTCGCCGCGCAGCGGGCGCTGGACGTGCCCGTCGACGACTTCACGATGTGGGTGTGCCTGCACGAGTCGACGCACCGGTTGCAGTTCAACGCGGTGCCGTGGCTGCGGGACCACTTCGCCGACAGCCTCGGCGAGCTGCTCTCGGACCTGGACTCCTCGCCCGGTGAGCTGCTGAGCAGGCTGCCCGCGGTCGTGCGCGGCGTGCGGTCCGGGCCGGACGCGCAGTCCAGCCCCGGTGTGCTCGGCCTGGTCGAACTGCTGCAGGGGCCGCGGCAGCGCGCCGCGCTGGACCGCATCCTGGCGCTGTCCACCCTGCTGGAGGGGCACGCGGACCACGTGATGGACGCGGTCGGGCCGAGCGTGGTGCCCAGCGTCGCCACCATCCGCCGCCGGTTCACCGAGCGCCGCCAGGGCGGCGGGGTGCTGGACCGGCTGCTGCGCAGCCTGCTCGGCGTGGACGCCAAGATGCGGCAGTACGCGCAGGGCGCCGCGTTCACCCGGCACGTCGTCGACCGGGTGGGGATGGACGGCTTCAACGCGGTGTGGACCTCCCCGGAGCACCTGCCGACGCGCGTCGAGACCACCGACCCCGCGTCCTGGCTGCGCCGCGTCCACGGCTGACCGCCTGCGATCCGTCCGCGCCGGCGCACCCGGCCGCGCCCGGGAACTCGCCGGTGCCTTCGAACCCGCCCGCGCCCGGGAACCGGGCTGCGCCGGAGAACCTGTCCGCACCTGGGCATGTGCCCGCGCCCGAGAAGCCGGCCGCACCTGAGGATCCGGCCGCCTCCGGGAATCGGGCTGTGCCTGGGAACCGGGCCGCCCCTGGGGACCTGTCTGTACCCGGGATCTGTTCGCCCCCCGAACACACGGCGGGCGCCTGGGAATCCGTCCGCGTCCAGGAACCGGGACCGAACCGGGGAATCCGTCCGCACCTGGGAACCCGGCCGCGCTCGGGGATCTGTCCGTATTCGGGAACCCGGCCGCGCTCGGGGATCTGTCCGTACTCGGGAACCTGTTCGCCCCCGAACCCGGCGGCCCCGGGAACCTGCCCACCTCCGAGCACCCGGCCGCACTCGGGAACCCGTCCGCGCCCGGGGACCCGCGAAGGGGGTGGAGATCTCGACGACCGGCCCACCGGAGACCTGTCCGCCTCCGGGGACTCGGCCACCCCGGGAATCGGTCCACGTCCGACCACGGCCGCCCCCGAGGACCCGCCCGCGCCTGAGCAGACGGCCGCAGCCGAGCACGCGGGCGTACCCGAGCGCACGGGCGTACCCGAGCACGCGGGCGCGGCCGGGTGTACGGCCATCGGCCCGGGCCGCGCGGGTGAGCGGGCCGCTGACCTGGGTCGTGGCGCGGGGTGCGGGCCGATCAGAATGGGCCGGTGACCTCCGGCCGATCCGAGCGCGCCGCGGGGCCGGCGCTGCTGGCCGTGCGGACCGCCGTCCGCGACCTCCTAGCCGCCCACCCCGCGCTGCGCGGCGCCCCGCTGGTGGTCGCCTGCTCGGGCGGCGCCGACTCGCTGGCGCTCGCCGCCGCCACGGCCCACCTCGCGCGCGGCCGCGACCTGCGGGTGCGCGCGCGGATCGTCGACCACGGCCTGCAGCCGGACTCCGCGGCGGTGGCCGAGCGGGCCGCCGCGCAGCTCGCCGAGCTCGGCATCGGCGACGTGCGGGTGCTGCCGGTGCAGGTCACCGGCCGCGGTGGGCCGGAAGCCGCCGCCCGCCGGGCCCGGTACGCGGCGCTGGACGCGGACCGCCCCGACGGCGGCGCGGTGCTGCTCGGCCACACCCGCGACGACCAGGCCGAAACGGTGCTGCTGGGGCTCGGCCGGGGCTCCGGAGCCCGGTCCATCGCCGGGATGCGCCCGTGGTCCCCGCCGTGGGCGCGGCCGCTGCTGGACGTGCCGCGGGAGACGACCGAGCGGGCCTGCGCCGAAGCCGGGCTCGTGCCGTGGCAGGACCCGCACAACGGCGAGAGCCGGTTCACGCGTGTGCGGTTGCGCACAGCGGTCCTGCCGCTGCTGGAGGACGTGCTGCACGGCGGCGTCGCCGGTGCGCTGGCCCGCACCGCCCGCCAGCTGCAGGACGACGCCGACGCCCTCGACGAGCTCGCCGCCGCGGTCCGCGCGCAGGTCGAACGGGGTGCGGACCTGGATGCGACGGCCCTCGCCGAGCACCCGCCCGCGCTCCGCAGGAGGGTGCTGCGCGGCTGGTTGCTGGAACGCGGGGTGGCCGAGGTATCCGACGCGCACCTGCGCTCCGCGGACGCGCTCGCGGGCGCGTGGCGCGGTCAGGGCCCGCACGCGCTCCCGGGCGGCTTTGTGCTCCGCCGGACGCATGGCACGCTTCAGGTGGAACGTGGTGGACGGGGAACCGCCGGTCGGGTGATCGGTGGATGAACGTCCGTCCAACAGCGAGAGGGGAAGCCGGTCCGGTGTACGACGGCGACATCGCTTCGGTGCTCATCACCGAGCAGCAGATCCAGGACAAGACGGCCGAACTGGCCGCGCAGGTCGCCGAGGACTTCCAGGACGCGCAGGGCGGTGACCTGCTGCTGGTGGGCGTGCTCAAGGGCGCGGTCATGTTCATGACCGACCTGGCCAGGGCGCTGCCGCGGCCCGCGCAGCTGGAGTTCATGGCGGTGAGCTCGTACGGCTCGTCCACTTCGTCCTCGGGCGTGGTGCGGATCCTGAAGGACCTGGACCGGGACATCGCGGGCAGGCACGTGCTGATCGTCGAGGACATCATCGACTCCGGACTCACGCTGTCCTGGCTGCTGAAGAACCTGACCGCGCGCAACCCCGCCTCGCTGGAGGTGTGCACGCTGCTGCGCAAGCCGGACGCCGTGCAGGTGGACGTGCCGGTCCGCTACGTCGGGTTCGACATCCCGAACGAGTTCGTCGTCGGCTACGGCCTGGACTACGCGGAGCGGTACCGGGACCTGCCCTACATCGGCACCCTCGACCCGAAGGTCTACACCTCCGGGCGGTAGCCGCGTTCCTCGCAGGCCGGGCCGGGTGCGAGAAAGGTCCGGTTCCGATCCGGGGTAGGGTTGCCGACCTGCACAACGCTCGGCGTGGTGGCGCGCTCGCCGCGGCCGGTACGCTGGTCCGAGGGGGTTGACGGCGGCGACGGTTCGTGCGCCGTTCACCGGTGCCGTTGCCCGAAGTGAAGTCAGGGAGGGTCGAGGCCGACCGCCGGCCGCAAGTGAATGGACCTCAAGCGCCTGCTCCGTAACCCGCTGCTCTGGATCCTGGCGGGATTAGCGCTGATCATGAGCCTCAGCGTGCTCTTCGACGAGACGAAGGGCTACCAGCCGGTTTCGACCTCAGACGCCCTCCGGCAGATTTCCGAGGGCAAGGTGGCCGAGGCGACCATCCAGGACAAGGAACAGCGGGTACTGCTGACCCTCAAGCAGGGCCAGAACTTCGCCAACAGCGAACAGCTGATGGCGCAGTACCCCGCCGGTGCCACCGACGCCGTGGTCGACGACATCCGCCGGTCGAACGTCGAGAAGTGGAACACCGAAGTCACCCAGGACTCGTTCTGGACGCAGATGCTGATCTACCTGCTCCCGATCGGCCTGCTCGTTCTCGTCCTCATGTGGATGATGAACAACGTCCAGGGCGGCGGGAACCGGGTGATGAACTTCGGCAAGTCCAAGGCCAAGCAGCTCACCAAGGACATGCCCAAGACGCTGTTCAACGACGTCGCCGGCGCGGACGAGGCCGTCGAGGAACTGCACGAGATCAAGGACTTCCTGCAGAACCCGGGCCGCTACCAGGCGCTGGGCGCGAAGATCCCGAAGGGCGTGCTGCTGTACGGCCCGCCCGGCACCGGCAAGACGCTGCTGGCGCGCGCGGTCGCCGGTGAGGCAGGCGTGCCGTTCTACTCGATCTCCGGTTCGGACTTCGTGGAGATGTTCGTCGGTGTCGGCGCCTCCCGCGTCCGAGACCTGTTCGAGCAGGCCAAGCAGAACGCGCCGTGCATCATCTTCGTCGACGAGATCGACGCGGTCGGCCGCCAGCGCGGTGCGGGCCTCGGCGGTGGGCACGACGAGCGCGAGCAGACGCTGAACCAGCTGCTGGTGGAGATGGACGGGTTCGACTCGCGCGGCGGCATCATCCTGATCGCCGCGACGAACCGGCCGGACATCCTGGACCCGGCGCTGCTGCGCCCGGGCCGCTTCGACCGGCAGATCCCCGTTTCGGCGCCGGACCTGCGGGGCCGCAAGGCGATCCTGGGCGTGCACTCGAAGGGCAAGCCGCTGGCGCAGGACGCCGACATGGAGGGCCTGGCCAAGCGCACCGTCGGGTTCTCCGGCGCCGACCTGGAGAACGTGGTCAACGAGGCCGCGCTGCTCACGGCCCGCGAGAACGGCCAGCTGATCACCGGTGCCGCGCTGGAGGAGTCGGTCGACCGGGTGATCGGCGGCCCGCGCCGCAAGAGCAAGATCATTTCGGAGCGGGACAAGAAGATCACCGCGTACCACGAGGGCGGGCACGCGCTGGCCGCCTGGGCGATGCCCGACGTGGACCCGGTCTACAAGCTCACGATCCTGCCGCGCGGCCGCACCGGCGGGCACGCCCTCGTCGTCCCCGAGGACGACAAGGACATGATGACCCGCTCGGAGATGATCGGGCGACTGGTGTTCGCGCTCGGCGGCCGGTCCGCGGAGGAGCTCGTGTTCCACGAGCCCACCACCGGCGCCTCCAGCGACATCGAGCAGGCGACCAAGATCGCCCGCGCGATGGTCACCGAGTACGGCATGACCGCGCGCCTCGGCGCCGTCAAGTACGGCAAGGAGGAGGGCGACCCGTTCCTGGGCCGCTCCGCCGGGCAGCAGCCGAACTACTCGCTCGAGGTCGCGCACGAGATCGACGAGGAAGTGCGCAAGCTCATCGAGGCCGCGCACACCGAGGCGTGGGAGGTGCTCAACACCTACCGCGACGTCCTCGACGAGCTCGTGCTGGAGGTCCTGGAGAAGGAGACGCTGGTCCGCAAGGACCTGGAGCGGATCTTCGCCAAGGTCGAGAAGCGGCCCCGGATCACGGCGTTCAACGACTTCGGCGGGCGCACCCCGTCGGAGAAGCCGCCGATCAAGACCCCGGGCGAGCTGGCCATCGAACGCGGCGAGCCGTGGCCCCCGCCGGTCGAGACGCCGCGGTTCAGCGACCCGGTGCCGAACGGTTCGGTGCCCGCGGGCGCGGTTCCGGCCGGTCAGCACAACCAGGACCAGCCGCAGGGCGGGCAGGGCACCGTGCAGTTCCCGCACCCGCAGGGCCAGCCCCAGCAGGTCCAGCAGCCGCAGGTCCAGCAGCCGTACGGCCAGCAGCCCCCGCAGGGGCAGCAGCCGTACGGGCAGGCCCCGCAGGGGCAGCCGGGCCAGTACGGCCAGCCGCAGGCGGTGCCGCCGAACTACGGAGCCCCGCCCGGCTGGACGCCGGCGACGGCCCCGGGCGGGACCGGCCAGCAGCAGTACCAGCAGTGGGTCCCGTCGTGGGAGCGGCCGCAGCAGCAGCCCCCGGAGCAGAACCCCGCCGCCGGTGCGCAGCAGGCCCAGCAGGGTGCGCAGCAGGACGCGGCGAGCACCGGGCCCGACCAGCAGCAGACCCCGCAGCAGTCCCCGGAGTCCCAGCAGTCCCCGGACCCGGAGCAACGGGGAGAGGACAAGGGCGAGAGCGGTCGCTGAGCGCCCGAGCGACAAGACCGGAAGAGGGGCACCGTCGCACGTCGGCGGTGCCCCTCTTCGGTGCGGTGAGCCGGTGGAGGAACGACACGTGACCAGCAGTCTCGGTGAGCAGCCCGGGCAGGACGACGCCCGGGGCGGTTTCGAGCGGCCCGCATTCGACCAGGAGCGCGCCGCGGCGGCGATCCGGGAGCTGCTGCTCGCGGCCGGGGAGGACCCGGATCGGGAAGGCCTGCGGGAGACGCCCCAGCGGGTGGCCCGCGCCTACGAAGAGTTGTTCGCCGGGCTCTACACCGACCCGGACGAGGTGCTGGACCGCACCTTCGACGAGGCGCACGAAGAGCTCGTGCTGGTCCGCGACATCCCGATGTACTCGCAGTGCGAGCACCACCTGCTGCCGTTCCACGGGGTCGCGCACATCGGCTACATCCCGAACGAGAAGGGCCGGGTCACCGGCCTGTCGAAGCTGGCGCGGCTGGTCGACCTGTACGCGAAGCGCCCGCAGGTGCAGGAGCGGCTGACCTCGCAGGTCGCGGACGCGCTGGTGCGCAAGCTCGAACCGCGCGGCGTGATCGTGGTGGTGGACGCCGAGCACCTGTGCATGGGGATGCGCGGGGTGCGCAAGGCCGGGTCGACCACGACGACGTCCGCGGTGCGCGGCATCTTCCGCAGCTCCGCGTCCTCCCGGTCCGAAGCGCTGTCGCTGATCAGAGGCTCGTGATGGGCGCCTTCCTGCCGCGGCCGCAGCGCTGCGCCGTGATGGGCGTGCTGAACGTGACGCCCGATTCGTTCTCCGACGGCGGCCGCTACCTGGACGTGAAGGCCGCGGTGGAGCACGGCGTGGAGATGTTCGAGCTGGGCGCGGACATCGTCGACGTGGGCGGCGAGTCGACGCGGCCGGGCGCGGACCGGGTCGCCGCGGCCACCGAGGTCGAACGGGTGCTGCCGGTGGTGGCGGAGCTCGTCGCCGCCGGGGTGCCGGTGAGCGTGGACACCACCCGGGCCGAGGTCGCGGCCGCCACCGCCGCCGCGGGTGCCTCGGTGATCAACGACGTGTCGGGCGGGCTGGCCGATCCGGACATGGCGCGGGTCGCCGCGGACACCGGGCTGCCGTGGGTGCTGATGCACTGGCGCGGGCACAGCAAGGACATGGGTTCGCTGGCCGCCTACGACGACGTGGTCGCCGAGGTGCGCGCCGAACTGCTCGCGCAGGTGGACGCGGCGCTGCGGGCGGGGGTGCGGGAGGACGCGATCGTGCTCGACCCCGGCCTGGGCTTCGCGAAGACCGGCGAGCACGACTGGGCGCTGCTGCACCGGCTGGGCGAGTTCGTGGACCTGGGGTTCCCGGTGCTGGTGGGCGCGTCCCGCAAGCGCTTCCTCGGCGGGCTGCTGGCCGGTGCGGACGGCGAGCCGCGCCCGGCGGCGGGCCGGGAGACGGCGACGGCGGCCGTGTCGGCGCTGGCCGCGGATCGCGGTGCGTGGGCGGTGCGGGTGCACGACGTGCGGAGTTCGCTGGACGCGGTCGCGGTGGCCGCGGCCTGGAACGCGGGAGGGACCGTTGGCTGACCGGATCGCGCTGACCGGGTTGCGGGTGCGCGGCAACCACGGCGTGTTCGAGCACGAGAAGCGGGACGGCCAGGAGTTCCTGGTCGACATCACCGTGTGGGCGGATCTGGCCGGTGCGGCCGCCTCCGACGACCTGGCGCAGACGCTGAACTACGGCGAGCTGGCGCAGCGGGCCGCCGACGTCGTCGCGGGCCCGGCGCGCGACCTGATCGAGACGGTGGCCGCGGAGATCGCCGACGGCATCATGGCCGACCACCGGGCGCACGCGGCCGAGGTCACGATCCACAAGCCGTCCGCGCCGATCCCGCTGACCTTCGCCGACGTGGCGGTCACCATCCGCCGGTCGCGGCGCGCGGCCCGCGGGGGCGCGGCGTGAGCCGGGCGGTGCTGTCCCTCGGATCGAACCTGGGGGACCGGCTGGCGCACCTGCGGTCCGCGGTCGCCGGGTTCGGGGACGCGGTCGAGGCCGTGTCGCCGGTGTACGAGACCGCGCCGTGGGGCGTGCTGGACCAGCCGGACTTCCTCAACGCGGTGCTCGTGGTGCGGGCCGACGGCGTCGACGAGTGGGGCTGGTTGCGGCGCGGCCAGGAGCTGGAGCGCGCGGCCGAGCGGGTGCGCGAGCAGCGCTGGGGCCCGCGCACCCTCGACGTGGACGTGGTGCTGGTGGACGGCGTGCGCAGCGACGATCCGGAGCTGCTGCTGCCCCACCCGGGGACGCCGGAACGGGCGACGGTGCTCGTCCCGTGGGCGGTGCTGGAACCGGCCGCGGTGCTGCCCGGGCACGGCCCGATCGCCGAGCTGATCGAGGCGCTGCCCGCCGCCGACGTCGCCGCCGTGACCCGCCGCGACGATCTCCTGCTCCGCCCCTGATCCGCAGGTGGACGGCCCGCGAGCAGCGAGTCCGCCCACCCTGCGGGATCAGAGCGCGCGCACCGCTTCGGCGAGCCAGCGGGTCTGGCGTTCCGTGGTGGGGTGCGGCGGCCAGCCGTTGATGATCGCGAGCAGCTCCCAGTAGCGGGACATCCGTTCGTCGTACGGCTTGCCGAACTCCGCGACGAGCTCGGCGCGGCCCGCCGCGTCGTCCGCGGCGCCGCGCTGCTCGGCCCACAGCGCCGCGCCGCGCTCGGCGATCTCCCGGCCGCGGGCGGAGCCGGGTTCGTGCCCGGCCTCCTGCGCTTCCCGGATCGCGTCGAACAGCGCCCACCACTCGGCCGCCTGCTCCTGCTTCTGCACCGGTGGCGCGTGCTCGCCCGTGGCGCGCTGCGCGGCCTGCTGCTCCCACAGCTCGCGGACCGCGCGGCGGAAGTCGTCGTCGGTGACGAGCTCGGCGAGCTCGATCCACGCCTCCACCTGCTCGGTGCTCGGGTCGTCCGGCAGGGCCGGTTTCGCCGAGCGCATCCAGGCCGCGAACTCGGCGTCCACGTCGAGGCCGCCGA
The DNA here is from genome assembly GCF_057736575.1 of Saccharopolyspora sp. MMCC62. Classification (NCBI taxonomy): domain Bacteria; kingdom Bacillati; phylum Actinomycetota; class Actinomycetes; order Pseudonocardiales; family Pseudonocardiaceae; genus Saccharopolyspora; species Saccharopolyspora sp. MMCC62. Next base: position 192,926 of record NZ_JBYKCM010000004.1, read on the forward strand.
TCGTCCCGTCCCAGAACTCGTCGATGATCCGGTCGCGCTCGGCGTCGGACATCGTCGCCAGCTTGTGCATGAGCTTCACCCCTTCGGTCGGTTCGTCCAGTCGTGCGACCGCCCGCAGCACGGCGCGCCGGGTCCGCAGCAACCGCAGCTGGTCCTCCAGCAGGACCAGCTGGGTCTCGGCGAGCCGCCGCACCGTGGTCTCCGCGGCCAGCACCCGGCGCACCTCGTCCAAGCCGGCGCCGAGTTCGCGCAGGGTGCGCACCAGTTCCAGCTTCGCGATCGATGCCACGTCGTAGCGCCGGTAGCCCGCGTGCGTGCGGTCGGTGGGCGGCACGACACCGCTGTCGGAGTAGAACCGGATGGTCTTCACGCTCAGCCCGGTCCGCCGGGAGAGCTCTCCGATCGTGTAGCGCTGCGCGTCGTCCACGTCCCAGACCCTCGACCCTCCAGCCGGTGGAGGCTCAAGCCCGTTTTCCGGACCGGGCGGCCCACCGGCTGCCGCCGCCCGCTTCACGCGTTCTGCGATGCTGGGATCGTGGCACCACGGCAGCAAGAGCGGATGCAGTTCACCCCGGCGCGGCAGCTGGTCGTCGCGGCGCTGGTCGCGGCCGTCCTGGCCTACGTCGGCGCGAGCCTCGCCTACGGCGGCCTGCCGCGGCTTCCCGCGCTCGCGGGCGCGACGCTGCTGCTGATCGCGGTCGTCGACGTGCTGCTGGCGGTGACCCTGCGGCCGCGCATCAAGCGCAAGCCCGGCACCGAACCGGTGGACGCGCTGCCCGCGGCGCGCGCGGTCGCGCTGGCGAAGGCGTCCTCCCTGGTCGGTTCGATCATGGGCGGCGTGTGGGGCGGGCTGCTCGGCTACCTGCTGCCGATCCGGGATTCGGTGCAGGCGGCGGGGGAGGACACCACGGCGGCGGTGGTCGGCCTGATCAGCGCGGCGGCGCTGGTGGCCGCGGGGTTGTGGCTGGAGAGCTCGTTGCGCAACCCCGACGACCCGGAGGAGCCGTACGACGACGAGGATCGCTGACCGGCGGTCGTCGCGCGGCCACGGCGCGTTCGCCGCCAGCGGCGCGGAACCGGTGGGGTGGCGCGGCCCCGGCGCTCGGCGGCGGCACCCGCGGGAACGGCGATTCCTCTTGCGCGCCAACGAAACGCTGCTCCGTTCGGGCGTTCCGGTGTGGGCCGCCTTGACGAACCGGTGATCGTCGCGTTCCCTGCGGGTCTCGATCGGATAAAGGCCGGGTACCGTGTGGTCATGTCCGACTCCGCCCGTTCCGCAGCCGCTGATCAGCGACCGTCGGTGCTGTGGGTCGGTGCCCTCGTCCTCGCCGCCGCCGCGACCGCGATCCTGGTGGTGAGCAACGATTCCCGGGTGCTCAAGCTCGGTCTGGTCGCCGCGCTGTGGGCGGCGCTGCTCGGCGCGTTCGGCGTCGCGAAGCTGCGCGGCAAGGCCGCCGCGGCGGTGGAGCGGGAAGCGGAGCGGCAGCGCGTCTACGAGCTCGAACTGGAACGGGAGATCGCCGCGCGCCGCGAGTTCGAAGCGGCGGCCGAAGTGGAGGCCCGGCGCACCGCGGCCGCCGAGTCCGACGCGGAGATCCAGGCGCTGAAGGCGGAACTCCGCGCGCTGCGGCAGAACCTGGAGCACATGCTCGGCGGGGACGTGCTGTTCGAGCGGGTCGCGCTGCGCGCCGAATCCACCCGCGTCCGGTCGCTGCCGGAACGGCCCGCGACCGGCGAGCAACCGCGGATCGTCGGCGACACCGGCACCCAGCAGCGGATCGTCGGCGACACCGGCGCGCAGCCGCGGATCATCCAGCACCCCGACGGGCGCGGCAGGCAGCTGCCCCCCGCCCACCAGGGCCAGGTGGAGCAGCCCGCCGAACCCGCTCCGCAGCCGCCGCAGGTGGAGCAGCCGCCGCCGCGGCCGTCGAAGCCCCGCAAATCCCGGCCCCCGCACGGCAGGCCCGCGCCGCGGCAGCCCGCCGAAGCCCGCCGCCCGCAGCCGCCGCCCGCCGGCGCGCAGGGCGCCTGGCCCGAGTCCACTTCGGACCGGTTGCGCCCGGTTCGGCCCGAACCGGAACCCGCCCCGCAGGCCGCGCATCCCGCGCCGCAGCCGCCCACCGACCCCACCCCGGCGCAGCCCGCCGCGCAGGTTCCCGAGAGCGCTCCCGAACCCGTCGCGCCTGCCGTGCCCGCCGCACCTCCCGCGCCTGCCGCGCCGGAGGCCGCGGAGGCCGCCGACCGCCGGCTGCCCACCAGCCAGGTCGCGGCCGGCGCGCACACCGAGGGCACCTCGGTCACCGACCTGCTCGCCGCCTACGGCGACTCCGGCGACGGGCGCGAATCGAAGCGCCGCCGCAGGCGCCGCGGCTGAGCGGACCGCCGAGGTGATCGGCCCAGCCGCCTGCGCCGCTCGGTCCCGGCAGCCGGTCCCCTGACCGGAGCCGCGTCCGAGGAGCGCGGGATTCGCCCCCAGGCGGTGTGGCCCCCCGCGGCCGCGTTCTAGGGTTTCGGACGTGTCCACACCTGATCTCCCCGGTCCTGCGCCCGACCTCTCCGGCGCGCGCAGGTTGCAGACCCGCAAGCATTCCGCGGTCGGCTGGCCGGTGGCCGGGCTGCTGCTGCTCGGCATCATCGGCCTGGTCATGGTGGGTGTCGCCACCTCCAGGGTCGGGGTGCTGCCCGCGTTGGTGGGCGCGCTGGCGGCGCTGATCCCGGTCGGCGTGGTGTTCGCCGCGATCGTGTGGATCGACCGGTGGGAACCGGAGCCGCCGATCCTGATGCTCGGCGCGTTCCTGTGGGGCGCCGGGGGAGCGACGGGCTGCGCGCTGCTGCTCAACGGTTCGGTGGTCGGGCTGGGCGAGCTGCTGTTCGGGCCGAGCGAGCACCTGTTCTTCGAGCGGGCGCTGATGGCGCCGCTGGTCGAGGAGGGCGCGAAGGCGCTGTTCGTGGTGTCGCTGTGGTTCTGGCGGCGCTCCGAGTTCAACGGGCTCGTCGACGGCATCGTCTACGCGGGGCTGACCGCGGCCGGGTTCGCGTTCACCGAGAACATCCTGTACTTCGGCAAGGCCTTCTCCGAGGGCGGCTGGGGCAATGCGGCCGGTGGGGTGATCGCCGTGTTCATCCTGCGCGGGGTCTTGGCGCCGTTCTCGCACCCGCTGTTCACCTCGATGGTCGGCATCGGCATCGGGCTGGCCTCGCGGACCACGGACACGACGAAGCGGGTGCTGTGGCCCGCCGCCGGGTTCTTGGTGGCGGTGCTGCTGCACGCGGCGTGGAACGCGTCGACGCTGCTCGGCGGCACCGGTTTCCTCAACGTGTACTTCCTGATCATGCTGCCGATCTTCGCGGGCACCGGCTGGCTGGTGGTGTGGCAGCGCAAGCGGGAGCAGCGGATCGTCGCCGACCAGTTGCCGGTGCTGCAGCGCGCCGGGCTGATCCCGCGCAGCGAGGTGGAGATGCTGGCCTCGCTGGCGGGCCGCCGCGGCTGGCAGCGCAAGGTCCGGCAGAGCGCGGGCGCGGAACCGGCGAAGGCCGTGCGGGACTACCAGATCGCGGTGACCGAGCTGGCGTTCCTGCAGCACCGGGCCGCGGAAGGCCGCACCACCAGCGCCGTCCGCCGCGCGCGCCGGGAGAAGCTGATCGAGGAGTTGAAGGCTGCGCGCCGGTCCGCGGTCGGTTCGCAGGACGCGTTCCAGACGGCGCGGGTGAAGATCCACGAGCTGACGCAGAGCGTGCGCCGCCCGGGTGCCCGCCCGCAGCGCCCGGTCGAACCGGCGGCACCGCAGCCGGACCGCGCCACCCGCTCCCGGCCGGACCTCGCCGGTGAGCAGCGGCGCCCCGCCCCACCGCAGCCGACCCCGCCGCAGCAGGCCAGGCAGCAGCCGGGCGGCAGGCCCCCGCAGGGCCCGCCGGGGAGGCCGCCGAACCCGCAGGCCGGCCCGCCGAGGCAGGCCCCGCCGCGCCCCGGCGAGCACGGCGGACACCCGCCGCGCGGCTGATCCGGACGTCCGCGCGGACCGGGTGGTCCTCGCCACCCGCCGCGACGCGGACGCCCCGCGGCGGGCTACTCTCGCGCTGCTGTCCGGTACCCGCTGCGGGACTGGAACGGTTGGGAGGACGACGTGTCGATGTCTGCCGGACGTCCGCCAGGTCGAGGCGCGGGACCCCGGCTCCGGGTCGGAGTGGTGTCCGCGGGCCGGGTGGGTGCGGTGCTCGGGGCGGCGCTCGCGCGCGCCGGGCACGAGGTGGTGGCGGTGTCCGCGGTGTCGGACGCCTCGCTGCGCCGAGCCGAGGAGCTGCTGCCCGCGGTGCCGGTGCGCCCGCCCGACGAGGTCGCCGACGCCGCCGATCTGGTGGTGCTCGCGGTTCCCGACGACGTGCTGCCCGGCCTGGTGCGCGGCCTGGTCGCCACCGGTTCGCTGCGCGCCGGGCAGATCCTGCTGCACACCTGCGGCGCCCACGGCGTGGCCCCGCTGGAACCCGCCGCCGAGCTGGGCGTGCTGACCTTGGCGCTGCACCCCGCGATGACCTTCACCGGCCGGGCCGAGGACGTGGAGCGGCTGGCGACGGCCTGCGCCGCGGTGACCGCCCCGGACGACGAGGCGGCGTGGAACGTCGGCGAGGTGCTCGCGCTGGAGCTCGGCGCCGAACCGGTCCGCGTCCCCGAGCACGCCCGCCGGATCTACCACGCGGCGCTCTCGCACGGTGCGAACCACCTGATCACCCTGGTCAACGAGTGCGCGGACCTGCTGCGCAGCGCCGGGATCGAGATCCCGGACCGGGTGATGGCCCCGGTGCTGTCCGCCTCGCTGGACAACGCGCTGCGCTTCGGCGACCGCGGCCTCACCGGACCGGTGTCCCGGGGTGATGTGGGCACGGTCCGCGCGCACCTCGGTTCGCTGCGGGAATCGGCGCCGGAGATGGTCGCCGGCTACGCGGCGATGGCGCGGCGGACCGCCGACCGCGCCGAGCAGGCCGGTCTGCTCGACGCCCGGTCCGCCACCGAAGTGCACGAAGTACTCGACGAGGAGCAGCGATGACCACGGCCGACGGGGTGGGCGCGGGCCCCGGTTACACCGCGCGGGAACTCACCGTGCACCGGCGTCCGGCGGAGCTGGCGAAGGTGACGCGCGCGCTGCGCGCGACCGGCCGCCCGATCACGCTGGTGCCGACGATGGGCGCGCTGCACGAAGGGCACCTGGAGCTGATCCGCGCTGCCCGCAAGGTGCCCGCCGCGGTCACGGTGGTGTCGATCTTCGTGAACCCGCTGCAGTTCGGCGCGGGCGAGGACCTGGACCGCTACCCCCGCACCTTCGAGGCGGACCTGGAGGCGTGCCGCGCCGAAGGCGTCGAGCTGGTGCTCGCCCCCGAACCCGCGGACATGTACGCCGCGGACCGGCAGATCGGCCTCACCGCGGGCTCGCTCGGCGAGCAGCTGGAGGGCGCGAGCAGGCCGGGGCACTTCGACGGGATGCTCACCGTCGTCGCGAAGCTGATCGGCATCGTGCGCCCGGACCTGGCGCTGTTCGGGGAGAAGGACTACCAGCAGCTGGTGCTGGTGCGCCGGATGGCGCGGGACCTGAACTTCGACACCAGGATCCAGGGCGTGCCGATCGTGCGCCAGGCCGACGGGCTCGCGCTGTCGTCCCGCAACGCCTACCTCGACGCGGACCAGCGGCGCGCGGCGCTCGCGCTGTCCGCGGCGATGGCGGCCGGGGTGCACGCGGGCCGCTCCGGCGCGGCGGCGGTGCTGGCGGCGGCGCGCGCCGCGCTGGACTCCGAACCGCTGGTGGCGACCGACTACCTGGAGCTGCGGGACACCGACCTCGGCCCGGCGCCCGCCACCGGCGAGGCGCGGCTGCTGGTGGCGGCCCAGGTCGGCGGCACCCGGCTCCTCGACAACGCGCTCGTCCAGCTCGGCCCGGTGGAGTAGCAGCCCGGCCCACGATCTTCCGACCGCCGCGGGCGGTGAGGGGAGTAGTTCGCGATGTTCCGCACCATGCTCAAGTCCAAGATCCACCGCGCCACGGTGACCCAGGCCGACCTGCACTACGTCGGCTCGGTGACGGTGGACGCCGACCTGATGGACGCCGCCGACCTGCTGGAGGGCGAGCAGGTCGCGATCGTCGACGTCACCAACGGCGCCCGGCTCGAGACCTACGTGATCACCGGCGAGCGCGGCTCCGGCGTGATCGGCATCAACGGGGCCGCCGCGCACCTGGTGCAGCCCGGTGATCTGGTGATCCTCATCGCCTACGGGGTGATGGACGAGGTGGAGGCCCGCTCCTACCGGCCGAAGGTGATCTTCGTGGATGCCGACAACGCGGTGCTGGAGCACGGCACCGACCCGGCCGCGGCTCCCGCCGGGTCCGGCCTGGTCAGCGGTGCCGCACCGGCCGAGACGGACGACGCCGCGAAGCTGGACGCACTGCTCGCGGCCCCCGAGGCCTGACCCCGCTCCGACCCCGGGAGGTACGCCGGTGCTGCTCGCGCTGGACGTCGGTAACACCAACATCACCCTCGGCCTGTACGACACCGGGTCCGAGGAACCCCGCGGCGGCCTGGTGCGGGACTGGCGGATGCGCACCGAGCCGCGGATGACGGCCGACGAGATGGCGCTGACCGTGCGCGGTCTCCTCGGTGAGCACGCCGAGCGGATCACCGGCATCTCCGCGCTGTCCACCGTTCCCGCGCTGCTGCGCGAGCTGCGGGTGATGCTCGACCGCTACTGGGACGGGGTGCCGCGGATCGTGGTGGAGCCGGGCGTGCGCACCGGGGTCCCGCTGCTGGTCGACAACCCGAAGGAGGTCGGCGCGGACCGGGTGATCAACACCCTCGCCGCGCACCACCTGCACGCGACGAACTGCGTGGTGGTCGATTTCGGCACGTCCACGAACGTCGACGTCATCTCGTCGAAGGGCGAGTTCCTCGGCGGGGCGTTCGCGCCGGGCGTGGAGATCTCGCTGGACGCGCTCGCCTCGCGGGCCGCGCAGCTGCGCAAGGTCGAGCTGACCCGGCCGCGGTCGGTGATCGGCAAGAACACGGTGGAATGCCTGCAATCCGGCATCCTGTTCGGTTTCGCCGGCCAGGTGGACGGCCTGGTGCGGCGGATCGTGGCCGAACTGGAATCGACCCACGGCGGGACCGCGGCGGTGCTGGCCACGGGCGGGCTGGCGCCGCTGGTGGTCGCCGAATCGCAGACGATCACCGACCACGTGCCGGACCTGACGTTGCTGGGCCTGCGGCTGGTCTACGACCGCAACTTCCGCTGATCCGGGTGTTCTTTTCCCGCTGCGGGCGGTCCGCGGCGGAAAGCCGATTCCGGATGCGGACGGTCGTTAACCGCTCACGACTACTGCCGGTCGGTCCGATACTTCTTGGCCACTTGCCGGAAGGGCGCGATGTGCAGCGCGAGGAGTGCGCGGCGGCCGAGGTCCCGGCCGGTGAGTGCGCACTTTCTGCTTGCCGATGAGTGCGGAATGACGCGGACGCGAAGTGCGGGAATGGCCTGGCGACATCGTTGATGTAGTGCGGCGGAAGCGGTATCGGTCGCTCGATCCGCTTCCGGTGGAGGCCCGGAATGACCCGATCCGGGGGACACCGGGGTTTTTCCTCGGCGGGGTGAGTGCGTTTGTGGAGTGGCTGCGCTAACCTGACCGTGACAATGTTCGGTGAAGGCTTCGATGACGGCTATTCTTGGTCAGCTGTCCAAAACTCCTGTCGAACTCCATCAGGCCGGTCCCGGGCGGCTTGCCCTCCCGTGCTCCGGCCGACGAAACCGGCGGAAGCCGAAGGGCTCACTGCAAGGTCGGCCGGAGAGTCCGGTGGGGCGTTCGGATTGCGCGGCTCTGCCGGGCGGTTCAGTTGGGGCAGTCCGGTATGGCCCGGGTCGAGCTGCGGATTCGGGGCGCTCTCGGCGGAGAGCTCTCGGCGGTGGTCATGCCGTCATCGGCGTTATTCACAGAAAGCTCCGGGGAGGACTGCCACCATGGCGCAGAAGGTTACGGTCACGCTCGTCGACGATCTCGACGGCGGCCAGGCCGATGAAACGGTCGAGTTCGCGCTGGACGGCGTCTCGTACCAGATCGACCTTTCCAACGACAATGCGAGCGAGCTGCGCGACGCGCTGTCCGGCTACGTCTCCAGCGCACGTCGCGCGGGCGGGCGGAAGAAGCCCGGCCCGCGCCCCGCTGCGGCCGGCCGTGCCGCGGGCGGTTCCACCAGCGCGGATCGGGAGCAGAACCAGGCCATCCGGGAATGGGCCCGCAAGCGCGGCCTCAAGGTCTCGGACCGCGGCCGGATCCCGGCGGACATCGTGGACCAGTACCACAAGGCGAACTGAAGCCGTGCGGACGCGGACGGGGGCGCCGGGGATTCCCGGCGCCCCCTGCGCGTTCGCGGCGGCCGTCCCGCCGCGCCGCGCCGCCGGAACTCCGGTGGCGCCGCGCCCCGGCGCGGTCGCGGAACCGGTCATCAGGTTCCCCGTCACCTGATCCGCCGCATCCGATCCGGGTTCGAACGCCTCCACCGGATGCCGGATCCGGATTCTTCCCGGTGGCCGCAGCCGATCCGATGTTCGTTCGCGGCAGGAATGCTGATGAGCCGCCGCGGCCGCGGGCGGATCGTTCCTGGATCGGAATCTCACCGCTGAAGGCGGTCGCGGCCCGTTTGTCGTGGTGTCCGGTTTGTCGAGCCGGATCGTTCTGGCCGGTGGCCCAGATCGTTTGTGCGCGCCGGTGCCCGCGGCGGGCGGGGCTGATGTTCCGCACGTTCGGCCGCCGTTTTTCCGTCCTTCCGCGTCCGGGTGCGGTCGTTCCGCGCGGATTCCGCGAACGTCCGCCCGCCGTCCGGGGTATCCCGCCGTCCACGCGGTGAAATCGGCGGCGCCGGTGTTCGTGAACCGGATTCACGAGCGTGATCCCGTTCGGCGCTATCGCCGGGATTTCATCCTTCGCGAGCCCGCGTCCGCCGCAAGATTGCCGGGGCCGGACTCGGCCGATCCGCGCAGGCGAGGGAAAACCCTTGGAGATCGAGTACCCGAATCGATGCGGAACCCGGGAAATCGGTTTCCCCACCGGAGGTTCCGGTTGGCCGGTTCCGGTCCTGCTGGTCCCGCGCGAGTGATCGCGGCGTGACGCGGAGTGCGGCGGCGGGCGTGGGAGAAACCGTCCGCCCGCCCGGACCCGTCGGCTAGCCTTAGGTCGGCCTAACCTAACTTGGCCGAGTGGCGGAACCGGACGACGTGGGAGTGGGACCTTGAGCCGCAGCGGAACCGTCGGGAGCCCACCCGGCACCGAGCGCGAGGCGCCGGAAGCACCGGCCGCCCGGCTCGGCGCGCGCCGCAGACGCAGGCTGCTCGGCCTGGGCGTGCTGCTCGGCGTGCTCGTGGTCAGCTGCGCGCTGAGCATCGCGGTCGGCGCCAAGTCCATCCCGCTCGGCGAGGTGTGGACCGAACTGGTCGCGCCCGCGGGCTCGGAGAACGCGCTGATCATCTGGGAGCTGCGGCTGCCGCGCACCGTCGTCGGCGTGCTCGTCGGCGCCGCGCTCGGGCTCGCGGGTGCGCTGATGCAGGGCCACACCCGCAACCCCATCGCCGACCCCGGCATCCTCGGCATCACCCAGGGCGCGGCGCTCGCCGTGGTCCTGGCGGTGTACGCGTTCGGCATCAGCAGCCTGTTCGGCTACATCTGGTTCGGCTTCGGCGGCGCCCTGCTGGGCGCGCTGGCGGTGTTCGCGATCGGTTCGATGGGCCGCGCGGGCGCCACTCCGGTGACGCTGGCGCTCGCGGGCATGGCGATCAGCGCGCTGCTGCAGGCGCTCACCTCGGCGCTGGTGCTCAGCGACCAGCAGAGCCTGGACACCTACCGGTTCTGGAAGGTCGGTTCGATCGCGGTCACCGACCCGGCCGTCATCTGGCAGGTGCTGCCGTTCCTGGTCGCCGGGCTCGTGCTGGGGCTGGCGAACGCGACCGGGCTGAACGCGCTGTCGCTGGGCGACGACGTGGCCCGCGGCCTCGGGCACCGGGTCGCGGTGACCCGCAGGCTCGGCGTGCTGGCGATCGCGGTGCTGGTGGGCGCCTCGGCCGCGGTGTGCGGGCCGATCAGCTTCGTGGGCCTGGTGGTGCCGCACATCGCGCGGTTCTTCACCGGCGCCGACCACCGCTGGCTGCTGCCGTTCGCGGCGCTGATGGGGTCCTCGCTGGTGCTGCTCGCCGACATCGCGGGTCGCCTCGTCGCGCGGCCCGCCGAAGTCCAGGTCGGGGTGATGCTGGCGATGGTCGGCGCTCCGTTCTTCATCGCGTTGGTGCGGCGCAGGAAGCTGGTGCGGCTGTGACTCAGGTTCTGGACGCCCCCGAACGCCGGGTGACCGGGCGCCGGCCGCTGCGGGTGGGGCCGGTCTCCGGGGTGCTGCGGCCGCGGCCGCTGCTGGTGCTGCTCGCCGGGCTGGTGCTGCTGCTGGGCTGCGTGCTGCTGGACATCGGGCTCGGCGAGTACCAGCTGAGCCCCGGGCAGGTGCTGGTCACGCTGTTCGGCGGCGGCGACTACGCCGACCACTACGTGGTGTTCGGGCTGCGGATGCCGCGGGCGCTGACCGCGGTGCTGGTGGGCGCGGCGCTCGGCCTGTCCGGCGCGATCACCCAGGCGGTGGCGCGCAACCCGCTGGCCAGCCCGGACATGCTCGGCATCACCTCCGGTGCCGGGGCGGCCGCGGTCGCGGTGATCGTGTTCGGCGGCACCGCGGGTGCGCTGGGCGGGCTCGCCGAGGCGGTGGGGCTGCCGATGATCGCGCTCGCCGGGGGGCTGGTGGCCGGGCTCGCGATCTACGGGCTGGCGTACCGCGGCGGCGTGGACTCGTACCGGATCGTGCTGGTCGGCGTGGGCGTCACCGCGCTGGCCGGGAACGCCATCTACTGGCTGCTCACGGTGGGCGACGTGAACGACGCCGGGCGGGCGATGGTGTGGCTGACGGGCAGCCTCAACGCCCGCGGCTGGGACCACGTGGTGCCGACGGCGATCGCGCTGGCCGTGCTGCTGCCGCTGACCCTGCTGGGCGCGCACGCGCTCGGCGCCCTGCAGTTCGACGACGACACGGTGCGCGGGCTCGGGGTGCGGATGGACCTCGCGCGCGGCCTGCTGCTGCTCGCCGCCGTGGTGCTGGCCTCCATCGCGACCGCGGCGGCGGGCCCGGTGCAGTTCGTGGCGCTGGCCGCGCCGCAGATCGCGCTGCGGCTGTCCCGGTCGGCGCGACCACCGCTGGTGGCCTCGCTGGTGTACGGCGGCGCCCTGGTGGTGGCGGCCGACCTGCTGTCCAGGACGGCGTTCGGCGCGGCGGAGATGCCGGTGGGCATCGTCACCGCGATCTTGGGCGCGCCGTACCTGATCTACTTGCTCATCCGTCGGTACCGGGAGGACCGCGCATGACCTCACCCGTGTCCACACCCAGCCAGGAAGCGGCCGGTGCCGGGCAGCGGCAGCGGCTCCGGGGCGAGCGGTTGCGGCTGGCCTACGGCGACCGCGTCGTCGTGGACGGCCTCGACATCGACGTGCCGGACGGCACCATCACGGCCGTGATCGGCCCGAACGGCTGCGGCAAGTCGACGGTGCTGCGGGCGCTGGCCCGGTTGCTGGCGCCGCAGCAGGGCCAGGTGCTGCTGGACGGCAAGCAGATCCACAAGATGCCCACGAAGGAGGTCGCGCGGGTGCTCGGCCTGCTGCCGCAGTCGCCGCAGGCCCCGGAGGGGCTCACGGTGGCGGACCTGGTCGCGCGCGGCAGGCACCCGCACCAGGCCTGGTACCGGCAGTGGTCCTCGGACGACGAGCAGGCGGTGGCGGAGGCGCTGGAGCTCACCGGCATCGGCGACCTCGCCGAGCGCGCGGTGGACGAGCTCTCCGGCGGTCAGCGCCAGCGCGCCTGGCTGTCGATGGCGCTGGCGCAGGGCACCGACCTGCTGCTGCTGGACGAGCCGACGACGTACCTGGACCTGGCGCACCAGGTGGAGGTGCTGGACCTGGTCGGCCGGTTGCACGACGAGAGCGGCCGCACCGTGGTGATGGTGCTGCACGACCTGAACCTGGCGGCCCGCTACGCGGACCGGCTGGTGGCGATGCGCGACGGCGCGATCGTGGCGCAGGGCGCGCCCGGCGAGGTGCTCACCGAGGAACTGCTGGCGGACGTCTTCAGCCTGAACGCCCGGGTCATTCCCGATCCGGTGACGGATACTCCGATGGTGGTACCGATCGGTGGCAGAGCGGCGTCCTCCGTGCGAGATTAGATCGACCGTGGCCACCTGAACGAGTGGGCGTGTGCCGCTGCGCCGGGCCTTGTTCGCGCTCAGCGGACATCGGCCCTCGTTCGGGTCAGAGCGGAATGTCGCAGGTCGGCAGCTCGTTGGACGACAGGCAAGGCGGCGAACGGGTGCGGCGGGCTGCCAGCGGGTCCGGACTCCGCCGGGGTGCGGCTACTACAGTGGACCCCAGAGTGCTGAACCCTTCGCGGGCATCGGCGAGCAGGAGCCGTGTCCCGGTACAACACCGCCGGCGCAGCAGTCAGGGAGTGCGAATGTTCGAGAGGTTCACCGACCGCGCGAGGCGGGTGGTCGTCCTGGCCCAAGAAGAGGCCCGGATGCTCAACCACAACTACATCGGCACCGAGCACATCCTCCTGGGCTTGATCCACGAGGGTGAGGGTGTCGCCGCTAAGGCGCTGGAGTCGCTGGGGATCGCCCTGGAAGGCGTGCGGCAGCAGGTCGAGGAGATCATCGGCCAAGGCCAGCAGGCCCCGAGCGGTCACATCCCGTTCACCCCACGGGCCAAGAAGGTGCTGGAGCTGTCGCTGCGGGAGGCGTTGCAGCTCGGCCACAACTACATCGGGACCGAGCACATCCTGCTCGGGCTGATCCGCGAGGGCGAGGGCGTCGCCGCCCAGGTGCTCGTCAAGCTCGGCGCGGACCTGAACCGGGTGCGCCAGCAGGTGCTGCAGCTGCTGTCCGGGTACCAGGGCAAGGAGCCCGCCGAGGCCGGTGGCCGCGGCGAGGGCACCCCGTCGTCGTCGCTGGTCCTGGACCAGTTCGGCCGGAACCTGACGCAGAGCGCCCGCGAATCGAAGCTCGACCCGGTCATCGGCCGGGACAAGGAGATCGAGCGCATCATGCAGGTGCTCTCGCGGCGCACCAAGAACAACCCGGTGCTCATCGGCGAGGCCGGCGTCGGCAAGACCGCCGTCGTCGAGGGCCTGGCGCAGAAGGTCGTCAAGGGCGAGGTGCCCGAGACGCTGAAGGACAAGCAGCTCTACACGCTGGACCTGGGCTCGCTGGTCGCCGGTTCCCGCTACCGCGGTGACTTCGAAGAGCGCCTGAAGAAGGTGCTCAAGGAGATCAAGACCCGCGGCGACATCATCCTGTTCATCGACGAGATCCACACCCTCGTCGGAGCGGGAGCGGCCGAAGGTGCCATAGACGCCGCGAGCATCCTCAAGCCGATGCTGGCCCGCGGTGAGCTGCAGACCATCGGTGCGACCACGCTCGAGGAGTACCGCAAGTACGTCGAGAAGGACCCGGCCCTGGAGCGCCGCTTCCAGCCGATCCAGGTCGGCGAGCCCTCGCTGGAACACACCATCGAGATCCTCAAGGGCCTGCGCGACCGGTACGAGGCGCACCACCGGGTGTCCATCACCGACGGCGCGCTGGTCGCGGCCTCGACGCTGGCGGACCGGTACATCAACGACCGCTACCTGCCGGACAAGGCGATCGACCTGATCGACGAGGCCGGGGCCCGGATGCGCATCCGCCGGATGACCGCTCCGCCGGACCTGCGCGAGTTCGACGAGAAGATCGCCGACGTGCGCCGCGACAAGGAGTCGGCCATCGACGGCCAGGACTTCGAGCGCGCCGCGCGCCTCCGCGACGAGGAGAAGACCCTCCTCGGGCAGAAGGAGGAGCGGGAGACCCAGTGGAAGGCCGGTGACCTGGACGTCGTCGCGGAGGTCGACGACGAGCAGATCGCCGAGGTGCTGGCCAACTGGACCGGCATCCCCGTCTTCAAGCTCACCGAGGAGGAGACCACCCGGCTGCTCCGCATGGAGGACGAGCTGCACAAGCGGATCATCGGCCAGGACGACGCGGTCAAGGCCGTGTCCCAGGCGATCCGCCGCACCCGTGCCGGGCTGAAGGACCCGAAGCGCCCCTCGGGCTCGTTCATCTTCGCCGGTCCGTCCGGTGTCGGTAAGACGGAGCTGTCGAAGGCGCTGGCCGAGTTCCTGTTCGGCGACGACGACGCGCTCGTGCAGATCGACATGGGTGAGTTCCACGACCGCTACACCGCTTCGCGGCTGTTCGGTGCCCCTCCGGGGTACGTCGGCTACGAAGAGGGCGGCCAGCTCACCGAGAAGGTCCGCCGCAAGCCGTTCTCCGTGGTGCTGTTCGACGAGATCGAGAAGGCCCACCAGGAGATCTACAACACGCTGCTGCAGGTGTTGGAGGACGGCCGCCTGACCGACGGCCAGGGCCGCACGGTGGACTTCAAGAACACGGTGCTGATCTTCACCTCGAACCTCGGGACGCAGGACATCTCGAAGGCCGTCGGCCTCGGGTTCTCCGCGGGCAACTCCGCCGACTCGAACTACGAGCGGATGAAGTCCAAGGTCCACGAGGAGATGAAGAAGCACTTCCGTCCGGAGTTCCTCAACCGGATCGACGACGTCATCGTCTTCCACCAGCTCACCGAGAACGAGATCATCGAGATGGTCGACCTCCTCGCGGGCCGGGTGGAGAAGGCGCTGCGCGGCAAGGACATGTCCTTGGAGCTGACGACGAAGGCGAAGCGGCTGCTCGCCAAGCGCGGCTTCGACCCGGTGCTGGGTGCCCGGCCGCTGCGCCGCACGATCCAGCGCGACATCGAGGACCGGCTGTCCGAGAAGATCCTGTTCGGCGAGATCGAAGCCGGCCAGATCGTCATCGTGGACGTCGACAACTGGGACGGCGAGGGCAAGGACGACGAGGCGGTGTTCACCTTCCGCGGTGAGCAGAAGCCGTCCACCGTCCCGGACTCGCCGCCGGTGGACCTGGCGTCCTCGGGCGGTTCCGCGGAGGAGTCCTCGCGGGAGGACAACTCCGAGGAGTGATCCCGGATTCCTGATCCCGAACGCGGCCCTCGCACCACACCGGTGCGGGGGCCGCTTCGCGTTCGGCCCCGGTCGCGGCGGGTTCGGGCGGCCGGACGGGTTCGTCCGGCCTGCTCGGCGAACCGTCCGTTCACCCGTCTTCGTCCTCGATGTCCGGGGACTCGGCGTCGGCCGCGGCGAGGATGCCGTCGGCGGTGCGGACGGCCTCGGCGAGGATGTCGAAGCCGCGGCGGGTGCAGCTGAGGACGAGTTCGTTCCGCCCTTTTCTCTCGACCAGGTCGTCGGCAGCCCGTCGGTGCTGTGCGGTCAGCTCGACCACCTGCTGCGGCTCGGCGAACGATCCGACGTCACCGTGCAGGTCGTTCCGCGCGGTGTGCCGAACAACCCGGTGCTGGGCGAAGGATTGATCACGTTGGATTTCGGTGCATCGGCGCCGAGGATCGCGTTCAAGGGTAGTCACGCGCCCGCCACCTACTACGATCATGAAGAGGACCCGACACCGATGTTCCGGGCGATGGAGCGGCTCCGAGAGCTGGCGGCGTCTCCGGAGGAGTCTGCCGAGCTCCTGTCCGAGAAGATGAGGGGCTGGCACCGATGGGCTACGACACCGGCTGGTTGACGAGCACGCGCAGCTCTGGGACCAGCAACATGTGCGTGGAGGTCCGCCTGACGGATCGCGGGGTGTGGGTGCGGGATTCGAAGGATCGGGCGGGTGGTCGGCTCGGGGTGAGCCACGTGGCCTGGCGCCGGTTCCTCGCCGAGCTGCCCGGCGCGCGCTGACCCGCCCGCCGCTCGCTGACCCGATCCGGTTCAGGGGAGTGGCCCATTCGACCGGCGGGACTGGGTGGATGGGCCACTCACCCGGGTCAGCGGATGCGCGGGAGCCGCTGGGTGGGGGCCTCGCCGGGGTCGAGGCGGGGGAGTTCCTCGGTGATCTCGTCGGCCAGGTCCCGCTCGCGACGCTCGCGGCGGACGCGAGCGACGACGAAGTGGACGAGGGCCACCACCACCGCGCCGACGACGACCTTGGAGACGATCCCCGCGTACTCCTCGACCAGGTACCAGTTCTCGCCGAGCAGGTAGCCGGCCACCACGAACAGCGTGTTCCAGATCAGGCTGCCCAAGGCCGTGAACAGCACGAACGTCGGCAGCGGCATCTTCTCCACCCCGGCGGGCAGCGAGACGAAGCTGCGGAACAGCGGGATCATCCGGCCGAGGAACACGGCCTTCACCCCGTGCTTCGCGAACCAGGCCTCGGTGCGGTCGACGTCGGCGACCTTCACCAGCGGCAGTCGTCCGGCGATCCGCCGCATCCGGTCCCGCCCGAGCGAGGCGCCCAGCCAGTACAGGACGAGGGCGCCGACGATCGAGCCGATCGTCGTCCACAGCACCGCCGAGACGATGTTCATGTCGCCCTGGCTGGCGGCGAACCCGGCCAGCGGCAGGATCAGCTCGCTGGGGATCGGCGGGAACACGTTCTCCAACGCGATGATCAGGCCGGCGCCGGGGCCGCCCAGGGTCTCCATCACGCTGACGACCCAACCGGTGAACCCGGTCGGCTCGGCGGGTGCGGCGGCGAGTGCGGTCGAGTGCATCGAGGCTCCGGAGGTCGGCTGGGGGAAGTCGGCTGGGGTCTCGGTGGCGGTCGGCGGGTCGTGGCCGCCGGACTGCCGGGACACGGGATCGCGGGGCGCGCCGACGGGGGAGCCGGGCACGGTCATGCGGTATGTCCGTTATTTCATGATCCCAGTGCGCCGGGGGTGGTCCGGTGTGATCCCCCTCGCACGTCAGCGGCAGTGGAGGAGCGGGGCTGTGGACAACTCCGCCCCCTGTGGATGGAACCTGTGGACAACTCAGGGACGGGTGCGCGGAGGAGGGGTTCGCGGGGCCGGTGGGCTCCGACGATCGGCGTCCCCCGATCGCGGCGTGGCGGCGAAATCGGCCGTGAACTGCGAAAACGCAGCGCTGGGCGCGGTTCGAGGCAGCGCGCGCGGCCCGGTCGTCACGGTGTCCTCGCAGCTCAGCAAGGCTGTTCCGGGTTGTGGATCAGCTGTGGGCAGCTCGAACCATCCACCGAGTTGTCCACAGGACCGGTGCACACCTGCGCCGCCCCGCCTGCTGCCAAGCTGGACGGGTGCGAGTGGCGATGCTGGGGCCGTTCCGGCTGCACGCGACCGGCGGGGAACCCGTCGAGGTCGGCGGCAGGCGCGTCCGCGCCCTGCTCGCCCGGCTCGCGCTCGACGCGGGACGCCCGGTGCCCGCCGACACGCTCATCGCCGACCTGTGGGGCGCCGCGCAACCGGCCGGGGCGCTGAACGCGCTGCAATCGCTGGTCTCCCGCGCCCGCCGCAGCAGCGGCGACCTGCGGCTGAGCTCCACGCCCGCGGGGTACGCCTTCGAACCGGCGGACGTCGACGTGCACCGGTTCGACCGGCTCGCGGCGGCAGGCCGGGACCGGCTCCGCGGCGGGGATGCCGCAGGCGCCGCCGCGGCGTTGCGGGAGGCGCTCGCCCTGTGGCGCGGTGAGCCGCTGGTGGACTTCGCCGACACCGCGTTCGCGGCACCCCACATCGCGCGGCTCGACGAAGCCCGGCTGGGCGCGGTGGAGGACCGGATCGACGCCGAGCTGCTGCTCGGCGGGCACGCGGACGTGATCGCCGAACTGGACGGGCTCTGCACCCGGCACCCGTTGCGGGAACGGCTCACCGCGCTGCGGCTGCGCGCCCTGCACGCCGCCGGTCGCCGCGCCGACGCGCTCGCCGCCTACGAGGCGCACCGTGCCCGGCTCGCCGAGGAGCTCGGCACCGACCCGTCGGCGCGGCTGGCCGCGCTGCGCACCGAGCTGCTGCACGACGAACCCGAACCGCCGACGCCCGCGGCGCACCCGGGCATCCCGGCCCGGCTGAGCAGCTTCGTCGGCCGGGAGGACGAGATCGCGCAGGTCGGCGCGGCCCTCGACCGCTCCCGGCTGGTCACCCTGTTCGGCCCGGGCGGCGCGGGCAAGACCCGGCTGGCCACCGAGATCGCCGCCGAGACCACCGGCCGCCGGGTGTGGTTCGCGGAGCTGGCGCCGGTGCGCGACGGTGGCGACCTCACCGCCGCCGTGCTCGCCGCGCTCGGCATCCGCGAGACCCGGCTGCTGGAGGCACCGCAGGCGCCCGGCGCCGCCCGGCTCGCCGACGCGCTCGGCGCCGAACCCGCGCTGCTCGTCCTCGACAACTGCGAGCACGTCATCGACGCGGCCGCCGGGCTCGCGCACGAGCTCCTCGGCCGTCGCCCCGACCTGCGGGTGCTCGCCACCAGCCGCGAACCGCTCGCCCTGCCCGGGGAGGAGCTGCTGCCCGTCGGCCCGCTGGCGCTGCCCGCCGACGGGACCGACCCGGCCGCGTCGGCCGCCGTGCGGCTGTTCGCCGACCGCGCCGCCGCCGCGAGCCCCGGCTTCGCGCTCACCGCGGACACCGCGCCCGACGTCGTCGAGGTGTGCCTGCGGCTGGACGGCATCCCGCTGGCCATCGAACTCGCCGCCGCCCGGCTGCGATCGATGCCGCTGCGGCAGATCGCGGACCGGCTCGACGACCGGTTCCGGCTGCTCACCGGCGGGAACCGGGCGGCGATGCCGCGGCACCGCACGCTGCGGGCCGTCGTCGACTGGAGCTGGGACCTGCTCGACGAGCGGGAGCGGCGGCTCGCGGCCCGGATGTCGGTGTGCACCGGCGCGGTCCGCGCCGACGCGGTGACCGCGGTGTGCGCCGATGCGGAACTGCCCGCCGTCGACGTGTTCTACCTGCTGTCCTCGCTGGTGGAGAAGTCCCTGGTGACCGTGGTCGAGCACGGCCGCTACCGGATGCTGGAGACGGTCCGCGCCTACTGCTGGCAGCGCTGCCTCGACGACGGCGAGGCCGACCGGGCCCGCGACGCGCACCTCGCGCACTTCCTCGCCGTCGCCGAAGAAGCCGAACCCGGACTGTACGGGGCGGAGCAGCTCGACCTGATGGACCGGCTCGACGCCGACCACGACAACCTGCTGGCCGCGCTGCACCGGGCCGTCGACGCGGGCGACGCCGACCGCGGGCTGCGGCTGGTCGCCGCGCTGTCCTGGTACTGGTCGGTGTCCGCGTGGAACGAGGAGGTGATCGCCCGGTTCACGGCCGTCGCCGAGCTCCCCGGCCCGGCCGCACCGCAGGCCAGGGCGGTCGTGCGGCTCGGACGAGCGCTGGCGGGCAGCGGCGAGGGCTGGGCCGAGCAGGTCCGGTCCGCTGCCCGCGCGGCCGCGGCGAGCGGGGCGATGGACCGCTACCGGCTTTCCGCGCTGCTGGAGGCGGGGGCGTGGCTGTTCCTCGGCGAACCTGCCGAGGTGCGGCGCGTCATCGAGCTCGCCGCGGCGCACCCCGACCCGTGGGTGCGGGCCGCGGCCGTGTTCGAGCGAGCCGTCAGCGCCGAGCACGGCGGCGACCCGCGGACCGCCGAGGAGGACCTGCGCACCGCGGCGGACGCGTTCCGCCGGATCGGCGACCGGTGGGGGCGGGCGCAGAGCATCAGCAGCCTCGCCGGCCTCCGCTCGATGCGCGGTGATCACGCGGGCGCGATCGACCTGATGGTGGAGGCGCTGGAGACGATCCGGCAGCTGCGCTCCGAGGCGGACCTGGTCACGATCATGGTGCGCATCGGGATCGAGCGGGTGCGGGCCGGCGACCTCGCGCGCGCTCGCGCCGAACTGGAACGGGCCGGGGAGATCGCGGCGCCCGGCAGGCCGTGGTTCGCGGTGTGGGCGTTGACCGGTCTCGCCGAATGCGCGCGGCAGGAAGGCGGTCCGGACGCGGCCGAGCGGTACCTGGACGAGGCGGAGCGCGCCGTGGTGGACGAGCACGAAGGTGCGCTGCTGCGTCCCGCGCTGCTGCGGCAACGCGCCGGGGCCCTGCTCGACCGGGATCGCCTCGACGAGGTTCCGGCGCTGCTCGCGAAGGCCCTCGACGGCGGTGTCGGCATCCGGAGCATGCCGGAGGCGGCGGCCGTCGCGGAGTGCGCGGCGCGCTGGCGGTGGCACGCCGGCGACCCGGCCGGGACGGCGCGGCTGCTCGGTCTGGCCGTCGCGCTGCGCGGCGCCCTCGACGAAGGCGATCCGGACGTGCGCCGGACCCGGGACCGCCTGGCGTCCACCGGAGAACCGCACCGGGCGGTCTTCGACGCCGCGGCGGCGCAGCCGAGGGCCGCGGCCCACGCCGAGCTCCGCTCCGCGCTGGACCGCGACCGGGGGTGAACGCGGGCGGGAGACCCCCCGAGAGCCTCCCGCCCGGCGAACTCACACCCGCTTCCGGTAGGCCCACATCGCCAGCGGGAAGAACACCGCGGTCAACACCACCATCCAGATCACGGTCGCCGTGAGCGGACCGGCCACCGGCCCGCCGATCATCAGCCCGCGCGCGGTGTCCGCCAGCTGCGTCACCGGGTTCACCTGCACCCACGCCTGCAACCAGCCCGGCATCGTCTCCGTCGGCACGAACACGTTGCTGCCCATCGTCAGCGGGAACATGAACGCCATCGCCACGCCCGGCAGCGCCTGCTGGCTGCGGATCAGCATCCCGAGGAACACCGTGATCCAGCACATCGAGAGCGCGAACGCCAGCGCGACCAGGAACGCGGCGAACGCCTGCAGCGGCCCGGTCTCGATGCGGAACCCCATCAGGGTCGCCACCGCCAGCAGCACCGCCACCGACACCACGTAGCGCACCACGTCGCCGAACACCGCCCCGATCAGCGGCGCGGAGCGGGCGATGGGCAGGCTGCGGAACCGGTCGAAGACGCCCTTGCTGATATCGGTGTTGAGCTGCATCCCGGTGCCGAGGCTGCCGAAGATCATGTTCATCGCCATCACGCCCGGCAGCGTCTGCTGCAGGTAGGCGCCGGTGTCCTGGGCGATCGCGCCGCCGAACAGGTACACGAACATCACCAGGAACAGGATCGGCTGCAGCGTGACGTCCAGCAGCCCCTCCGGCGACTTGCGGATCTTGAGCACGCTGCGCCCGGCGAGCGTCAGCCCGTGCCGCACGGTGCGCAGCGGTCCGATGCGCTCCTGCGGGTGCGGGGACGCCTCGGTCCCGGTGGCGCGTTCGATCGTGCTGGTCATGCTGCGGTCCCCTCTTCCGCGGCGGGCTTCCCGGTCAGGGCGAGGAACACCTCGTCCAGGCTGGGCAGCCGCAAGGCGAGTTCGTCGGCGGTGATCCCCGCGTCGTCGAGCCTGCGGACCAGGGTCGACAGCAGCACCGGATCGTCCACCGGCGCGGTGATCAGGCCGCCGTCGTCGGCGGTGGCCGGCTGCGCGCCGGTGAGCTCGGCGACGATGCGCCGCACCTCCGGCACGTCCTCCGCGCCGCTGGGCCGCACCTGCAGGGTCTGCTTGCCGGTGCGGCGCTTGAGCTCGTCGGCGCGGCCCTCCGCCACCACCCGGCCGTGGTCGATCACGCTGATCCGGTCGGCCAGCTGGTCGGCCTCCTCCAGGTACTGGGTGGTCAGCAGGACCGTGACGCCCTCGTCGGTGAGCCCGGTGACCATGTCCCACACCTGGTTGCGGCTGCGCGGGTCCAGCCCGGTCGTCGGCTCGTCCAGGTACAGCACCTCGGGCCTGCCGACGATGCTGGCAGCCAGGTCCAGCCGCCTGCGCATCCCGCCCGAGTAGGTCTTGATCGCGCGGCCGCCCGCGTCGGTGAGTCCGAAGCGCTCCAGCAGCTCCGCCGCCCGCGCCCGCGCGTCCCGCCGCGGCAGCTCCAGCAACCGGCCGATGAGCACCAGGTTCTCCACCCCGGTCAGCTCCTCGTCCACCGACGCGTACTGCCCGGTCAGCCCGATGCGGCCGCGCACCGCCACCGCCTCCCGCTGCAGGTCGCGCCCCGCCACGGTGGCCCGGCCCGCGTCCGGCCGCAGCAGCGTCGCCAGGATGCGCACCGCCGTCGTCTTGCCCGCCCCGTTCGGCCCCAGCACCCCGAGGATCGAGCCGGTCGGCGCGGCCAGGTCGACGCCGTCCAGCGCGGTGGTCGCGCCGAAGCGTTTCACCAGGCCCTCTGCCTGGATCGCGTAGGACATCCCGCCTCCTCGATTCGCTATGCTCCCCACCATCGGGGGTGCCGCTGACAACGCGCGCACAGCGCGCTGACGGCGCGGGTGAGCCGCACGACATCGGGGGTGCTGGATGGACGCGGCGGTCGCCGAACCCGAGACCGGAGCGCCGCGCCGCAAGAACGGGTGCGCGACCGCGCTGTTCGTGCTCGCCGTGCTCGGCACCGCCGCGTGGGCGGCACCCGCGCTGCTGGGGTTCGACACCGCGAACCGCTACCTGATCGCGCTGACCGCGACCCTGCCGTACGCCGTGCCGGTGGGGGTCGTGCTGACCGTGCTGGGCCTGGCGCTGCGCCGGTGGCTGAGCACGCTGCTGGTGGGTCTGCTGTCGGTGGTGCTGGCGGTCCTGGTGCTCCCCCGGGCGATCCCGGATTCGCCGACACCGGTGCAAGGTTCACCGCTGCGCGTGCTGTCGGTCAACCTGTTTTTCGGCCGGGCCGACGCGGAACGGGTCGTGGACCTGGTGCGGGACGGGCGGGTCGACGTGCTGAGCCTGCAGGAGCTCACCCCGGAGGCCGCCGCCGCGCTGGACCGCGCCGGGCTCGCCGACCTGCTCCCGCACCGGGTGCTGCACAGCGGGCCGCGGGCCGACGGCAGCGGCATCGCGTCCCGGTTCCCGCTGCGCGAGCTGGCGCTGGTGCCGCCGACCTCGCTGGCCCAGCCGTCCGCGCTGATCCGGCTGCCGGGCGGGCGCGAGGTCGAGTTCGTCGCGGTGCACCCGCTCTACCCGATGGGGGCGGACACGGCCGGCCGCTGGCGGCAGGAGATCGACGCGCTGCCGCGCCCGCCGGGGGAGCGCGCCGCGCCGCGGATCCTCGCCGGGGACTTCAACGCGACGCTGGACAACTCGCCGCTGCGGGCGCTGCTGGGCGGCGGCTACGCCGACGTCGCCGAGGTCACCGGGGACGGGCTCGCCCCGACCTGGGGCGCGGGCTGGACGCCGCGCGTCACCATCGACCACGTGCTGATCAGCGAAGGCCTCGTCCCGCAGGACTACCAGGTGCACGACGTCCCCGGCAGCGACCACCGCGCCATCAGCACCCACCTGGTGATCCCGGGCTGAGGCCGCGCCGGACTCGTCCTGCTCTGGGGAACCTCAGCGGGACTCTCGCTGCGGGATCGTTTTCCCGAGCGGCTCCGCCACGAGGGGAAAGCCGTCCTCGCGCGAATCCCGCTGAGAACCCGCGGGTGGTCCGGGTGCGAGCTTGGTCGGCGGCTCAGCGCTTCGCGCCGACCGGAAGCAGGCACGATCTGCGGTGGCGCGGCTCTGCTCGCCGGGTGTTGTGCTCGCAGTGGCGGGCGTTCATGCGTTGAGCGCGGCATCGATGGCGCGCAAGGCCGGCAGCGCGGGCTGCGGCAGGGAGAGGCCGCGGCCGTGGCGCACCTCGGGTTCGCGCGGGTTGATGCGGATCAGCGCCCCGGACGCGGCCGAGGCCAGTTCGGCGTGCCTGCGCACCGTCGGCACCGCGGTGCCCGCGCCGAGCTCCACCACCACCAGCCGCGCCGCCCGCAGCGACCGCCGCCACGCCTGCAGCGCGTCCAGCCGCGGCTGCGCGTCCCCGGCGACCCAGCTCCAGTCCCCGAACATCAAGATGTTCGGCCGCGCCGTGCCGCCGCAGTTCCGGCAGGCGGGCAGCGGGGATTCCGCGCGCATCGTCGCCGGATCGACCCGCACCGAGACGTCGGCGGCCGACCACACGTCGTCGGTGCACGGTTCCAGGCACTGCAACCGGTGGATGCTGCCGTGGCACTCGGCGACGTGCTCCGGCGCGAACCCGGCGACCTGGAACTGGCCGTCGACGTTCGAGGTGAACACCCGCGCGCCGAGCGGCATCCGCCGCGCCCACCGGTGCAGGATCGCGAAGCCCTCGTGCGGCACCGTCGCGCGGTACAGCCCGAGCCGGTGCCCGTAGAAACCCCACGCGAGCGCGGGATCTTCGGCGAAGTGCACCGGATCGGCGACCTCGACGAAGCTCAACCCGAGCCGCTCGTACGGCGGGTACGCCCGCCAGAAACCGGCATCGCCGCGGAAGTCGGGGAGCCCGGAGTCGACACCGATCCCCGCGCCCGCGCACACCAGCAGCGCTTCCGCTCCGGCGATCTCCGCCGCCGCCGCGGCGACCGCGTCCGTGCTCACCGCGCTCCTCACCCCTCGGATCCCGGGCGGGCGCGGTGCCCGCCCGGGAGAACGCTCACGCGTCCTTGTGCTTCTCCTGGACGACCTCGAACTCCAGCAGGCTGGAGCCGGTGGCGACGGTGTTCTTGTGCTCGCCGGAGTGCGCGGCCTTCGCCGGGCCCTGCGCCCAGTTCTGGAAGTCCTCTTCGGACTCCCACTTCGTGTAGACGAAGTACCGGGTGTCGCCCTGCACGGGCCGCAGCAGCTCGAAGCCGAGGAAACCCGGGGAGTCCTCCACCGAGCCGTGGCGCCCGGCGAAGCGCTTCTCCAGTTCGGGGCCGGAGCCCTCGGGGACCTCGATCGCGTTGATCTTCACAACAGCCATGTACGCAGCCTACGGGTCCGCCCCGGGCCTGACGAGCAGCGCAGCGGGGCTTACAGCTCCAGCTGCGGGTGCAGCCTGCCGATCGTCCACGTCCGGTGCCGCAGCACCACGAGCGAGGTCAGCAGCAGGAACCCGATGAGCACCCCGCCGAGCACGATCGCGTCCCGCGCCAGGTGCGCGGACTCGCCGCCGGTGAACGCGACCCGCAGCCCGTCCACCAGGTAGCTCATCGGCAGCACCTGGTGCAGCGCCTGGAACGGCGCCGGTGCGGTCTCCACCGGGTACAGCCCGCCGGAGGCGGTGATCTGCACCAGCATCAACGTCACCGACACCAGCCCGCCGACCACGCCGAACGCCGCCCGCAGGAAGTGGTTCACCGCGGTGAACGCGGCCGCCGCCAGCGCGACCAGCCCCACCGCGGCGGGCAGGTCCACCGGGTCGAGCCCGAGCACCAGGTCCGCCGCGCCCAGCAGCACCAGCCCGCCGATCACCCCGAGCGCCGCCGCGGGCAGCAGGCCGCCGACGGCGATGGACAGCGGGTTGGTGCGCCCGCCCAGCGCCCGCCGGTTCAGCGGCGCGAACAGCAGGTAGGCGAACAGCCCGAACACCCACAGCGCGATCGCGAAGAACAGCGGCGCCACCCCGCGCCCGTACACGTCGGCCGAGTTCAGCGTCGTCGCCCGCACCACCGACGGCGTGCCGAGTTCGCCGGAGGCCCGCGCGACCTCCGTCGGGCCGGCGGGCGGCATCCGGTCCAGGCTGTCCCGCACCTGGTCGGCGAGGCGCCGCGCGCCGTCGTGCAGCTGGCCCGAGCTGGTCTGGGCGACGCCGATGTTCGCGACCAGCGCGTTCACGCCCTGGGTGAGCCCGCCGGAGCCGCCGGTGAGCTCCGCGGACGCGATCCGCAGCCGGCCGGCCGGTTCGGTGAGGTCGTTCGTCGCCTCCTGCATCGGCGCGAGCTCGTCGCGCAGCGCCAGCGCCCGGTCCTGGGCGTCGGCGGCGGTGCCCTGCGCGTTCCGCGCCGTGCCGTCGAGCGCCGAGGTGGTGGCGGCGAGCCGCCGCGCGTCGGCCAGCGCGGACCGGTACAGCGGGTCGCCCGCCAGGTCCGGGTGCCGCTGCGCCAGCTGCTCCAGGGCACCCGCCGATCCGCTCGCCTGCCGCTGCGCCGCCGCGGCCCCGCCGGAGATCGAGTTGAGGTCGGCCACCGCGGAGGAGCTCGCGTCCAGCAGCGCATCGGTGGCCGCGGGCAGCCGCTGCCCGGTGAAGTCGGTGATCGAGGACAGCTTGTCGTCGAGCTCCGCGGACGCGTCGGCGACGTCCCGCGCCCCGCCGGAGACCCGTCCCGCGCCGTCCCGCACCCCGGTGAGGCCGCGGGCCAGCGCCCCGGTGCTCTGCTTGCTCAACTGGGTGCCCTGCACCAGCTGCTCGGAGACCTCCGATGCGGTGCCGAGCTTGCCGCGCACCTCGCCCAGGTCGCCGTACAGCCCGCGCGCGTAGGCGGCGTACGCGGCCGCGTTGATCTGGTTCTGCAGCTCGTAGCGCGCCGTGTCCGCCATGATCCCCGCCAGGTGACCGTTGGCGTCGTTCCTGGTCAACAGCACTGCGGGGCGTTGCGGGGCGCTGCGCGTGGAGTGCGCCAGCCGGGTGCTGAAGTCCTCCGGGACGCGGATCGTGAAGTAGTAGCGGCCGTCCTCCAGCCCGCTGCGCGCGGTGTTCGCGTCGACGAAGTGCCACTGGAACGAGTCGGTGGTGCGCAGCTGCTGCACGAACTGCTCGCCCGCGTTGATCTGCTCCCCGTTGTGGTCGGCGGGCCGGTCGGAGTTGACCACCGCCACCGGCACCTGCGCGGTCCGTCCGTACGGGTCCCAGTTGGACCACAGGAACAGCGCCCCGTACAGCAGCGGGACGAGGATCAGCACGGCGGGCGCGAACCGGCGCCACGGCCCGCGGAAGCGCCGCAGCTCCAGCCACGCCAGGTACAGCGCCTTCATCGGAGGTCCTCGCCCGCGGTGGAGCTGAACAGCGGCAACCCGCCGGTGTCGTCGCCGAAGTCGACGACGTTGTACGGCAACCGGATCAGCACGTCCGCCTCCGAGCCGGGTTCGGTGGCGCTGGCCAGCACGGTCGTCCCGGTGTCGGCGACGACCCGCAGCGCCGACCACACCCGGTTGCGCCCGGACGGCAGCAGCCCGGCGGTCACGTCGTCCACCACGATCCCCGGCGGGCCGCCCGCGGTGGCGAGCGCGATCGCGAGCAGCAGCCGGTCGTCCGGGTACAACTCGTCGATCAGCGCGGCCCGGTCCACGTCCACCCCGACCAGCGCCAGCGCCCGGTCCACGTCCGGCGCGGAGACGCGGGCGGTGAGGCGGCGTTCCCGGATGGCCTCGCGGACCCGGAGCCTGCCGTCCAGTTCGAAACCGGGGGAGAGGCGAGCGGGGACGACGACGCGGCGCACCAGGCCCGCGCGGCGCGGTGCCTCGTCGATCTCGATGCGCCCGGCGACGATGCGCAGCCTGCCGGACAGCGCGAGCAGCAGGGAGGTGCGGCCGGTGCCGCCCTCGCCGAGGACGACCGCGAGCTCCCCCGGGTACACGCGCGCGTCGACGTTCTCGAAGACGATGCCTTCCGGCCCGGTTGCCGTGATCCCGCGCGCCACGATGCTCACGCCCTCGACGTCCATCTCGCTCCTCACGCCGCGTGACAGGATGCCGGTCCAAAGTGGCCCCTCACCTGGGCGGGAGCAACTCGGGCGAGCACCGGTGGTAGTCCACAAAGGAGGGATCGACTTCGCTGGTGGGCGGGGTTCCGCGCGCCCTGCGGCGGATGTTCGGGCGACCGCGGATCACCCGTTCCGGGGCCTGCTCCGCGGGCTCGGGCGGCGCTGCGGCGGCCGCGCGCGGACGGGCGCGGACGGGCGGTTCGGGGTCGGTGGGCCGCGCTCGGCGGCCGGGAGCGGCGGGCGGTGGTGGGCGCTCGGCTTCCGAGGATCAGCGTGCGGCGCCCGGTGGTCGGCGTCCGGGGAGCAGCGCCGCGATGGCTGGGCTCGGTGTCCGGGGTCAGCATGCGGCGGCTGGGCTCGGCGTCCGGGGATCGGGGCGCGGCGGCTGGGCTCGGCGTCCGTGGATCAGTTGAGCGTCCCGTGATCGGCGTCCTGGGGTCAGCTGAGCGTCCCGGGTCGGCGTCCGGAGAGCAGTGCTGTGAACGGGGATCAGCGCGCAGCATCCGGTGTTCGGGGTCCGGTGATCAGGGGCCGGTGGTCCCCGTCGAGCGATCAGCGCGGCCGGATGTCGGCGGCGGAACCCGCGTCAGGTCGCGGAGCCCGGAGCTCCGGCGATCACCGTTCGACGAGCACGTCCGCGCTGTCGTCCCGGGAATCCAGCACCGCCACCTCGGCGACCGCCGCCCGCACCGGCTCCACCGCGCGCAGCGCGGCGAACCCCGCGGTGAGTTCCGCACCGCCCAGCACCGGCGTCAGCGCGCAGTGCGGGATCCAGGCCCCGGGGAAGTGGTACGCCGACGGGTTCGACACCTTGCCCGCGAGCGCGTCGTGCACGGCCGAGTGCACCGCCAGCAGCTCCGCGTCCACCACCGCCGTCAGCAGCAGCACCGCGTCCTCGCCCGGGAACGTGCCGAGCGTGTAGAACCACAGGTCCGGCAGGAACAGCGCCCGCAGCTCCGCGCGCAGCGCCGACCGGGCGGCGGCGGGGATCGCGCTCGCCGAAGCCAGCGTCACGCCGGGCCTGCCGGTCAGCACCGGAACCCCCGACGCGGCCGCGGTGTCCCGCAGCTCCCGCAACCGGCGTTCGGTCGCGTCGTCGAAGAACACGGTCAGCGCCTGCGCCATCGGTTCCGCCCTCCGGGCCGTCGTCGGCTCAGTGCTCGCCGGGGAGGGCGAAGCGGCCGTCCTCGGTCTGCTCCAGCAATCCGTCCACCAGCAGGGAATCCAGGCAGCGGTCCCGCTGCCCCGCGTCCTGCCACACCGCGTCGAGCGCGGCGCGCTGCACCGGGCCTTCCGCTCCGCGCAGCACGTCCAGCAGCTTGCCGCGCACCTGCCGGTCGGTGCCCGCGAACTTCTGCACCTTCTTCGGCGGTCCCGCGTAGGCGGGACGGCCGGCGTGCTGCCACGCGCAGTCCGCCGCGATCGGGCAGCGCTCGCAGGCGGGGGAGCGGACCGTGCACACGACCTGCCCCAGCTCCATCAGCGCCGCCGAGAGCCGGGCCGCGTTCGCGTCGTCGGACGGCAGCAGCACGTCCACGTCCGCCAGGTCCCGCTTCGTCGACGGCGGTCCGGCGTCGCCCGCGCCGTGCACCGCGCGCGCCACCACCCGGCGCACGTTGGTGTCCACCACCGGCGCCCGCTTGCCGTAGGCGAACGCGGCCACCGCGCGCGCCGTGTACGCGCCGATGCCCGGCAGCGCCAACAACGTGTCCACATCGGACGGAACGACGTCGCCGTGGTCGGCGGCGATGGCGGCCGCCGCCTGGTGCAGCCGCAGCGCCCGGCGCGGGTAGCCGAGCTTGCCCCAGGCGCGCAGCACCTCGGCCTGGGTGGCCGCGGCCAGGTCGGACGGGCGCGGCCAGCGCTCCATCCACTCCTGCCAGATCGGGGCGACCCGGTTCACCGGCGTCTGCTGCAGCATGGTCTCGCTGACCAGCACGCCCCAGCCGGTGACGCCCGGCGCGCGCCACGGCAGCGGACGGGCTTCGGCGGCGAACCAGTCGATGAGTTCGGTGGGTTCCCAGGTGATCGTCGTCATCTCGGATTCGATCCTGCCACCACTCGTCCGGGTCACCCGCGCCCGCCCCGCGCTCGTGCGTGGGTCGCCCGAAGGGGTTGCAGAACGCAACTGATCAACCGGGCCAATGCACCTGATCGGGGTCAAGTGCATAGGGCCGTTCGGCGGTATCGCCGGGTTACCGTCGGAGCGTGCTGGATCCCATCGGACCGCTTCCCCGCGAGGTGTACTGGCGTCGCCGTGCACTGGCAGTAGGCATGTTCCTGCTGGTCATGGCCCTGGCGCTGTGGGGGATCGTCGTCCTCGCCGGAGTCCTGCTCCCCCGCGCATCCGAGCCCGCCCCGCAGGCCGCGCCACCACCGGCCGACCCGCGCGCGGCAGCGGCACCGCCACCACCGCCCGCACCGGCTACCCCGCCGCCACCGCCCGCCTGCGCCGACCAGGACCTCCGGATCGCCGCCGAACCGGCCCGCCCGAGCTTCCCGGCGGGCGAGCCCGTCGAACTGCGGATGGTCATCACCAACGCCAGCTCCCAGCCCTGCGTCCGGAACACCGACCGGATGCTCCGCGAGGTCGTCGTGTCCACCGAGGACGGCACCAGGTTCTGGTCCAGCAACGACTGCCAGGTCGAGTCCACCAACGAGAAGCCCCTGCTCGAGCCCGGGAAATCCGTGCGCAACGAGATCCGGTGGACCGGCGTCGCCTCCACCCGCGACGCGAGCCCCGCCCAGTGCGCCGCCGAACGCGACACCGCGCCCGCGGGCGAGTACGTGGTCGGCGCCCGACTGGACCGGATGGTCAGCGAACCCGCGCCCTTCCGCATCACCGGCTGACACACCGCCCGCCGCCGTCCGCCGCGTCGATCAGGGGCGCCGACGACGGGCGCCGGTCAGCGGTGCGGATCAGGGGCGTCGATCAGATGCGTCGGTCAGCGGTGCGGATCAGGGGCGTCGATCAGATGCGCCGGTCAGCGGTGCGGATCAGCGGCGTCGACCACGGGCGTCGATCAGCGATGCCGATCAGGGGCGTCGGTCGGCTGGGCGGAGCGGAGGCGCGGATCAGCTGGGCGGATCAGCTGGGCGGATCAGAGGTGGCGGCCCGCTTCGGCGAGCCGGGCCAGCGCGTCGCGGAGGGAGCGGGCGCGGGCCTCGCCGACGAACTCCACCTCGCACAGCTGCGGGACGTCCGCTGCCAGCATCGCCTGCAGCGACCCGAAGTGCGCCACCAACTGCCTGCGCACCGCGGGCGGCAGCCGCGGCACCCTGGCCAGCAGCCGGTAGCCACGCGGCCGCAGCGGCTCCTCCAGGTCTTCCGCCCGGCCGGAGTAGCCGAACGCCCGCGCCACCGCGGTCAGGTCGAGCAGCGCCGTCGCGTCCAGCTCCGCCAGCGCCGCGTCCACCTGCTCCGTCGTCGGCAGCCCGTCCGCGGTCGGCAGGTACTCCTGCACCACCAGCTCCCGGTCCACGTCGATGCCGCCGACCAGCTCGTCCAGCTGCAGTTCGATCAACCGGCCGTCGCTGCCCAGCTCGACGACCGCGCCGCCGATCTCGTCCGAGATGCGGCGCACCATCTCCAGGCGCTGCACCACGGTCATCGCGTCCCGCAGCGTCACCGCGTCCGCCACCTCCAGCGCGGTCAGCGTGTGCGTCACCTCCGCCAGCCGGGCCGTGTAGCGCTCCAGCGTGGCCAGCGCCTGGTTCGCCCGGGACAGGATCTCCGGCGAGCCCGACAGCACGTGCCGGTAGCCGTGGATGTAGACGCTGACCAGGCTCATCGACTGGCTCACCGACACGACCGGATGCCCGGTGTGGATGGCGGTGCGCTCCGCGGTGCGGTGCCGGGTCCCCGATTCGTCGGTGGGGATCGTCGGGTCCGGCACCAGCTGCACGTTCGCCCGCAGGATGCGGGTCGCGTCCGTGGACAGCACCACCGCACCGTCCATCTTGGACAGCTCGCGGAGCCGGGTGGCGCTGAACGCCACGTCCAGCCGGAAACCGCCGTCGCAGATCGACTCCACGGTCGCGTCGTGGCCCAGCACGATCAGCGCCCCGGTGCGGCCCCGCAGGATGCGCTCCAGCGCGTCCCGCAGCGCCGTCCCGGGCGCCAGCCACGCCAGCGTCGTCCGCAACGACTCGGGATGACCCTCCACCACCGCTACCCCCAGACCGGCGCGCGCCGAGTTCGACGACAGGAGATCAGCGCGAGCGCAGGGACTTCAGCGCCGTCTTGATGTCCGGTACCTCGGTGGCCCGGATGCCCGGTGGCAGCCGGCCCGAGTCCGGCGGCACCAGCGCCCGGTCGAAGCCGAGCCGCGCGGCCTCCGCGAGCCGCCTGCCGACCCCGCTCACCCGGCGGATCTCCCCGGCCAGCCCGACCTCGCCGATCACCACGATGTTCGGCGGCAGCGGCACGTCCAGCGCCGAGGAGGCCACCGCCAGCGCCACCGCCAGGTCCGCAGCGGGCTCGGTGACCTTCATGCCGCCGACCGTCGCCGCGAACACCTCCTTCTCCCCGGTGCGGATCCGGCCGCGCTTGTCCAGCACCGCCAGCGTCATCGACACCCGGGCCGAGTCCAGGCCGCTCACCGCCCGCCGCGGGATCTGCATCTGGGTGGGGGCGACCAGTGCCTGCACCTCCGCCAGCAGCGGCCGCTTGCCCTCCACCATCACGGTGACCGCGGTGCCCGGCACCGCCGCCTCCTGCCGGTTCAGGAACAGACCGGACGGGTCGGTGACCTCGGCGATGCCGTCGTCGCGCTGCTCGAAGCAGCCGACCTCGTCGGCCGGGCCGAACCGGTTCTTGATGCCGCGCAGCATCCGCAGCGCCGAGTGCCGGTCTCCCTCGAAGTTGAGCACCACGTCCACCAGGTGCTCCAGGGCGCGCGGGCCCGCGACGGCGCCGTCCTTCGTCACGTGCCCGACCAGCACCACCGGCAGCCCGCGCTCCTTCGCCAGTGCCACCAGGCCCGAGGTCACCGCCCGCACCTGCGTCACGCCGCCGGGGGTGCCGTCCACGTCCGGGGACTGCACCGTCTGCACCGAGTCCACGATCAGCAGCCCCGGCTTGACCGCCTCCACGTGCCCGAGCACCGCGGACAGGTCGTTCTCCGAGCCCAGGAACAGCTCCGGGTCCAGCGAGTTCGTCCGTTCCGCGCGCAGCCGCACCTGACCGGCCGATTCCTCGCCCGTGATGTACAGCGAGGGTCCGCCGGAGCGGGCCGCGGCCCAGCGGTGCGCGACCTCCAGCAGCAGCGTCGACTTGCCGACCCCGGGCTCACCGGCCAGCAGCATCACCGCGCCCGGCACGATGCCGCCGCCGAGCACCCGGTCCAGCTCGGCGATGCCGGTCGGGACGGCCCGCGCCGAGTCCAGGTCCACTTCGCCGATCGGTCGGGCCGTGCTGGACGGCGCGGCCGCGGACAGCTTCGCCAGCGCGGGCCGCGCCGGGGCCGCTTCCTCCACGGTGTTCCACTCGTGGCACTTCGGGCAGCGGCCGACCCACTTCGCGACCTCGTGACCGCATTCGGCGCAGCGGTAGGCGGGACGGGCGTTCTTGGTAGGCACGGGGCGAGGCTATAAGCCGACCCCGACGGGGCCCGTGCCGACACACGCCCGCGTGTCGGCGCCCGCCCGGCGAGCAGGCCCCGGACGCAGCGGAGGCCGCCCCCGACGGGACGGCCTCCGGCTGCTGTTCGAGCTGGCTGTCAGTGGTGCGATTCCTCGCCACCGGTGTCCGGGCGCGGCGTGGAGTCCTCGCCGATCGGGACCTGCACGGTGAGCGGGCCCGCCTTCTCGAACACGAAGGTCACCGGGATGGTCACGCCGGGCGTGATGTCCTGGGTGAGGCCCTTCAGCGTGATCGAGACCTGCTGCTGGTCGGCGCCGGGGCCCTGCCCGGGCTGCTGCCCGGCGGCCGGGGTGGTCGGCTCGGCGTAGGCGTGCAGCGCGGCCCGCGACGGCAGGACGCGGGTCTGGCCGACGTCGACCGAGGCCGCGTAGGTGGAGGACACCTGGACCAGGCGGTCCGCCTCCGCGCCGTCGTTGATCAGCACGGCGGCCAGCGGGGCCGATGCGCCCTGGGGGTAGCGGCTCCCGGTCTCCGGGAAGGCCAGCGTCGCGTTCCGGACGCCGATGCCGCCGGCGTCTCCGCTGCCGCCCGCGACGGCGGCGACCTGCGTGTCGGTCTCGGTGACCTGCCCGGCGCTGCATCCGGCGAGCGCCAGAACGGCGCCCAGGCCGAGGGCGGCCGAGGTCAACCGCACGCGGAAGGTGTGGTGCTGAAGGCGGCTCACGGTGGCAGTGTCCTTCCTGATAGCCGGACGACCGCGATGGAGCTTAATGGTCGGCTCCCGGGGACCAGTAGGCAGACCCCACATCGGCCCCCGGTCCAGGGTCGAGAACCGTGTTCGGAAGGTGTCCACAGTGGATCAAACGGCCCCTTTCGGGGGCCTCCGGATGCATGTCCGGAGCCTGTTTGTCAACCCCCGATCGCGTCCTGACCTGCGACGACAGACGGGAGCCGGTCGAGGCTCGGTTGCCGCGCATGCTAAGCTGGGCGCAGCGAAAGGGGCAGAGGACACATGGTTTTCAAGGTCGGAGAGACCGTCGTCTACCCGCATCACGGCGCCGCGCTCATCGAAGCAATCGAGACCCGTGTGATCAAGGGCGAGGAGAAGCAATACCTCGTCCTCAAGGTCGCGCAAGGTGACTTGACCGTTCGAGTTCCCGCTGACAACGCCGAGATCGTCGGTGTTCGGGACGTCGTCGGTCAAGAGGGTCTGGACCGCGTCTTCGACGTGCTGCGCGCCCCGCACACCGAGGAACCGACTAACTGGTCCCGGCGGTACAAGGCCAACGTGGAGAAGCTCGCCTCCGGCGATGTGAACAAGGTGGCCGAAGTGGTGCGCGACCTCTGGCGGCGCGAGAAGGACCGTGGCCTGTCCGCGGGTGAAAAGCGCATGTTGGCCAAGGCCAGGCAAATACTGGTCAGCGAATTGGCGCTGGCCGAGGGGACCGACGAAGGCAAGGCCGAGTCCCTGTTGGACGAAGTTCTCGCCACGGCCGTGTGATCGGCGGGTTCTGCTCAACGTGACGGTGGTGGCCCTCGTTCCGGCCGCCGGGCGCGGTGTGCGCCTCGGTGCCGGGATGCCGAAAGCGCTGGTCCAGGTCGCGGGCCGATCTCTGCTGGTGCGCGCGGTCGGTGGTCTCCTGGCCTCCGGGCGCGTGCACCACGTGATCGTCGCCGCACCGCCGGACCAGGTCGACGTGGTCGAACGCGAGCTCGGTGAGTTCGACGCGGCCGCCGTGCACGTGGTGGCCGGAGGTGCCGACCGCACCGAATCCGTCCGCCTCGCGCTCGCCGTCACCGAACGGGCCGTGCCCGACGCCGACGTGGTGCTGGTGCACGACGCGGCCCGTGCGTTCACCCCGCCCGACGTGATCGGCGACGTGGTGGACGCCGTGCTCGGCGGGGCACCCGCCGTGATTCCGGTGCTGCCCGTCGCCGACACCATCAAGCAGGTCGACCAGGACGGCGCGGTCACCGCGACCGTCGACCGGTCCCTACTCCGCAGCGTGCAGACCCCGCAGGGCTTCCGGCCCGACGTGCTGCGCGCCGCGTACGCCGCGGCCGGGGACGCCGCCACCGACGACGCCGGACTCGTGGAACGAGTCGGCGGCGACGTGCGCACCGTTCCCGGTCACCCGAACGCCCTGAAGATCACCACCGCTTTCGACCTGGCGGTCGCCGAGTCGGTGCTCGCCGCCGAACCGATCGGAGAACCCCGGTGACCGGACCGCTGCCGAGGATCGGCCAAGGCGTCGACGTGCACCCCGTGGAAGCCGGGCGGGAGTGCTGGATCGCCGGACTGCGGTGGCCCGGCGTCGACGGGTGCAGCGGTCACTCCGACGGGGACGTCGCGGCGCACGCGCTGTGCGACGCGCTGCTGTCCGCGGCGGGGCTCGGCGACCTGGGCGCCGTGTTCGGCACCGGCGGCGATCGCTGGGCCGGGGCGCACGGGGCGGAACTGCTCACCGAGGTGCTGGCCCGGATCACCGCGGCCGGGTTCCAGGTCGGCAACGCCACCGTGCAGGTCATCGGCAACGCGCCCCGCATCGGCAAGCGCCGCGAGGAGGCGCAGCAGGTGCTCTCCGAGGTGCTCGGCGCGCCGGTGTCGGTGTCCGGCACGACCAGCGACGGGCTCGGCCTCACCGGCCGCGGTGAAGGCATCGCCGCCGTCGCCACCGCATTGCTCTTCTCGGCGGCTTGACCAGCACGTCCGGTTAAATCTCGCCCACCTGGGGGATAAGTCGGGGAAAGGTCCGGGTTCGCACCCTGGCCGCGCCGCCCGCCGCGGGTCATGCTCGACGCATGGTGATCGAACGCAACCGCTGGGTGCGCAGGGCCGTGGTCGGCCAGCCCGTGATCGCTTGGCCCTGTTCGCTGCTGCTGTGGGCGGCCGGTGGCGCCGCCGCGCTCGTCCTCGCCGCCGCCATCCTGTGGATCAGCACCGCCTCCTGCGTGTTCGGCATCCTCGCGCCGCTGCACCACGACGACCCGATCTCCGCCGACCACCTCGCCTCGGGCGCGCCCTGAGCCCGAGCGGATCCCGGCCGCCGTCGCCACGCCGGTGACGGTCCGCCGGGGCGCGGGTGATCAGCGGGAGCCGGTTCGGACCATCGGATCCGGCGGTCGCGGGTCGATCGCCCGCGCCCGCGCCGCGCTCCGCGGGGGAGGGGCGCGGGACCTCGAAGGCGGCGCTCCTGCCGCGCGCCGTTCTCGAACACGTCCAGGCGGTGCGGCGGTGCGGCCCGCGGCGAGTTCGTCCAGCGCGGTCGAGCAGCCCACGCGCGTCGCCGCGGGCCCGTCCACCGCCGCGCGTGGGAAGTCGTCGAGGACGGCCGACGCGTCCAGCAGCGGACCGCCGTGGTGGACCACGCCGGGAGTCGCGCGGTGGGGTGGTGAGATCGGCCGCAGCGGCGGGGGTGGGCGCGGCTCGGGCCGTAGGGTGGGCCGGGTGAGCTTGCGCGCGGTGTTCTTCGACTACTCGGGCACGTTGTTCCGGCTGGAGCAGGACGCGTCCTGGCTCGCCGGCCTCACCGACGGCAGCGGTGATCCGCTGAGCCTGGAGGCCCAGACCGAGCTGCTGCGCAGGCTCACCGCCCCCACCGGCCGCGTCGCCGACCTCGCACCGGAGTTCCAGGAGGCCTGGGAGCGGCGCGACCTCGACCCGGAGATGCACCGCAAGGCCAACATCGAGGTGCTGCGGCTGTCCGGCGTCAGCACCGCCGAGCAGGGCGAAGCGCTCTACGGCCGGCTCGTCGACCCGATGTCCTGGACGCCGTACCCGGACACCGCCGAAGTGCTGCGCAGGCTGCGGGACGCGGGCGTGCGCATCGGCGTGATCAGCAACATCGCCTTCGACATCCGCCCGGCGTTCGACGAGCTCGGCGTGTTCGACCTGGTCGACGAGTACCTGATGTCCTACGTCGAAGGCGTGGTCAAGCCGGACCCGAAGCTGTTCCTGCGCGCCTGCGAGCGCCTCGGCGTCGAACCGGCGGAAGCGCTCATGATCGGCGACAGCGCGGAGGCCGACGGGGCCGCGGCCGAGATCGGCTGCGCGGTGTCCATCGTGGAACCGCTGCCCACCGCGCAGCGCCCGGACGCCCTGCTCGCGGCGGTCGCGGAGCACGGCGTGCTGCCCGCCTCGCCCGCGGGGGCGTGATCACCGACCGGATCTCCGGCGGAGCGCACATCGCGAAGCCTTGACGAGCAGGCCCCTGTCGTGGTTCACGATCGGAGGACCCCCGTACCATCGAGGCGTGAGCCTGCACCTGCATGACACCGCGACCCGCACGACGCGCGAATTCCACCCGCGCTGCGACGGAGTGGCGTCGATCTACGTCTGTGGGGCGACGGTGCAGGGCGTGCCGCACATCGGGCACGTGCGCAGCGGGCTCGACTTCGACGTGCTGCGCCGCTGGCTGCTGCACACCGGGTACGACGTGCGGCTGGTCCGCAACGTCACCGACATCGACGACAAGATCATCGCGAAGGCGGGGGAGGCCGGCCGCCCCTGGTGGGAGTGGGCCGCCACCCACGAGCGCGCCTTCGAGAGCGCCTACGACCGGCTCGGCTGCCTCCCGCCGTCCGCGCTGCCCCGCGCCACCGGGCACATCGGGCAGATGGTCGACCTGATCCAGCGGCTGATCGACAAGGACCACGCCTACCCGTCGGGCGGCGACGTGTACTTCTCCGTCGGCTCCTTCGCCGCGGAGTACGGACGGTTGTCCGGCCAGCGCCTCGACGAGGTGCAGCAGGGCGAGAGCGCGGCGTCCGGCAAGCGCGACCCCCGCGACTTCACGCTGTGGAAGGGAGCCAAGCCCGGCGAACCGAGCTGGCCCACGCCGTGGGGCGACGGCCGCCCCGGCTGGCACCTGGAGTGCTCGGCGATGGCCACCTACTACCTCGGCGCCGAGTTCGACATCCACGGCGGCGGCCTGGACCTGGTGTTCCCGCACCACGAGAACGAACTCGCCCAGTCGAACGCGGCGGGCGACCCGTTCGCGCGCTACTGGCTGCACAACGCCTGGGTGACGATGAGCGGCGAGAAGATGTCGAAGTCGCTCGGCAACACCATGAGCATCCCGGCCGTGCTGGAACGCGCTCGCGCCTGCGAGCTGCGCTACTACCTGGTGGCCCCGCACTACCGCTCGACCCTGGAGTTCTCCGAGGAGGCGCTGCAGGAAGCGGTCGCCACCTACCGGCGCATCGAATCCTTCGTGCACCGCGTCGCGCAGCGCACCGGCGGGGTGGGGCACGGGGAGGTGCGCGCCGAATTCGCCGCGGCGATGGACGACGACCTGTCCACGCCGCAGGCGGTGGCCGCGGTGCACACCACGATCCGGGAGGGCAACGCCGCGCTCGACACCGGTGACGACGAGGCCGCGCGCGCCGCGGCGGCCTCGGTGCGCACCATGACCGATGTGCTCGGCCTGGACCCCCTCGCCCCGCAGTGGGCCGAGGAGTCCGGCGCGGACGACGCCGCGCGCCGAGCACTCGCAGAGCTGGTCGACGGCCTGCTGGAGCAGCGGCAGAAGGCTCGGGCGGAGCGCGACTTCGCCACCGCCGACCTGCTGCGGGACCGGCTGCTGGCTTCCGGCGTCGCCGTCGAGGACACACCCGACGGTCCGTTGTGGACACTCAAGGACGGGTGAACGAACGTTGGCAGGCAACGACAAGCGCCGTGGGGCGACCCGCAAGCCGGGCACCAAGAAGGGGATGGTGAAGGGCTCCGGCGGCCAGCGCCGCAAGGGCCTCGAAGGCAAGGGCCCCACCCCCAAGGCCAAGGACCGGGTCCCGCACCCGGCCAAGAAGCGCGCGGACGCGGCCAAGGCCCGCACCGAGCAGCAGAACCGCAGGCAGCGCGAACAGCGCGACCTGCCCGAGATGGTGGCCGGCCGCAACCCGGTCGCCGAGTGCCTCCGCGCGGGCGTGCCCGCCACCGGGCTGTACGTGGCGCAGGGCATCGACACCGACGACCGGGTCAGGGACGCGGTGCGCACCGCGTCCGACAAGGGCATCTCGGTGATCGACGTGCCGCGCACCGAACTGGACCGGATCACCGGCGGGGCGATGCACCAGGGCCTCGCGCTGCAGGTGCCGCCGTTCAAGTACGCGCACCCGGACGAGGTGCTCGAGCACGCCGCCGACTCCGGCCTGCCGCCGCTGCTGGTGGCGCTGGACGGCGTCACCGACCCGCGGAACCTGGGGGCGGTGATCCGCTCGGCCGCCGCCTTCGGCGCGCACGGCGTGATCCTCCCGCAGCGCCGCAGCGCCGGGATGACCGCCGTCGCGTGGCGCACCAGCGCGGGCACCGCGGCGCAGCTGCCGGTGGCGATGGCCGTGAACCTCACCCGCACCCTCAAGGACCTCAAGAACGAGGGCCTGATGGTCGTGGGGCTCGACGCGGACTCCGACATCACCTCCGACGAGCTGGAACTGGCCAGCGGACCGCTGGTGGTCGTCGTCGGTTCCGAAGGCCGCGGGCTGTCCCGGCTGGTGCGGGACACCTGCGACCAGACGGTGTCGATCCCGATGGCCGGGCAGGTGGAGTCGCTGAACGCCTCCGTCGCGGCCGGCGTGGTGCTGGCCGAGGTGGCGCGGCGCCGCCGGATCAAGCCCGTCACCTACTGACCGCCGGGGAGCGGCCCGTCCGTCCCGTCCCATCGGGCGGATGGGCCGCCCACCGCGGTGCGTCGTGGTGAGCTCGGGCATTCGACGTCGGTGCGGGTGGGCGCTCGGCTAGGCTCCGAAGCCGAGTCGATCGGGAGGCCAGGGTCTCCCAGCACCGCGAGGCCCCACACCGATGTACTTCTCCACTCCGCTGTTCCTCTGGTACTTCCTGCCGGTCGTGCTGGCGGCGGTGCTCATCGCGCCGCGATCCGCGCGCAACGCCATCGTGGCCGTCGCGAGCCTGGTGTTCTACGCCAGCGGCGCGGGCGGCACCACCCTGCTGCTGCTGGCGTGCATCGTCGTCAACTTCCTCACGGGCAAGGCCCTCGAACCCGAAGCGGAGCACCCGCAGCGCCGCGCCCTGCTCATCGGCGCCGTCTCGTTCGACCTGCTGGTGCTGGTGGTGTGGAAGTACGCCGGCTTCGCCACCGAGCAGCTGGCGACGCTGACCCGGTGGTTCGGCGGCGACTTCCCGGTGCTGCAGCTGGCGCTGCCGATCGGCATCTCCTTCTACACGTTCCACCACATCTCCTACGTGGTCGACGTGTACCGCGGCGAACGGCCCGCGCTGCGCAACCCGGTCGGCTTCGTCACCTACATCGCGATGTTCCCGCAGCTGGTCGCCGGCCCGATCGTGCGCTACCGGGAGATCGCCGACCAGCTCCCGCAGCAGCGCACCCACCGGCTCGACGACGTCGCCGCAGGCTTCCCGCGGTTCGCGTGGGGGCTGACGAAGAAGGTCGTCGTCGCCGACACGCTCGCCCCGATGGTCGACGCCTGCTTCGCGACGCCCGCCGAGGACATGAGCTTCGCCGTCGCCTGGCTCGGCGCCATCGGCTACACCGTGCAGCTGTACTTCGACTTCTCCGGCTACTCCGACATGGCGATCGGGCTGGGGCGGATGCTCGGGTTCCGGCTGCCGGAGAACTTCGCCCGCCCCTACTCCTCGGTGACCGTCACCGAGTTCTGGCGGCGCTGGCACATGTCGCTGTCCCGCTGGTTCCGCGACTACGTCTACATCCCGCTCGGCGGCAACCGGCACGGCACCGGGCGCACCTACCTGAACCTGACGATCATCTTCGTGCTCACCGGGTTCTGGCACGGCGCGGCCTGGACCTACCTGGTGTGGGGCCTGTTCCATGGGGCGCTGCTGGTCGTCGAACGCGCCACCGGGCACGACTCGGCGCCCGCGGACCGCTGGGCGCGGCTGGGCAGGCGGGCGCTGACGCTGCTGCTGGTCGTGCTGGGCTGGGTGTTCTTCCGGGCGCCCGACCTGGGCACCGCGTTCACGATGATCGGTCACATGCTGCTGCCGGACCTGTCCGGGCTCACCGACATCGTCGCCGCCTCGGTGACCCACCAGCGGGTGTTCTTCCTGCTGGTGGCGCTGGTCGTGGTGCTGCTGCCCGCCTCCACCGGGACCGGGGCGTTCCTGGAGTCGGTGCGGTCCCGGCAGGCGAACGCGCTGCGGGCGGCGGTGATGACGGTCGGGCTGCTGTACTCCGGGCTGCTCGTAGCCACCGGCTCGTTCAGCCCGTTCTTGTACTACCAGTTCTGAGGGCTTGCCCGGCTCTTTTCGCGTTGGGGTGGGGTGGCGGAACCTCAGCGCTTTCCTCGCTGCGGGATCGTTTTCACAGGTGGCTCCGCCACAGGAGAAATCGCTGTCCTCGCGAGGAAAGCGCTGAGTACCCGCGGGTGGTCCTGCTACGTGCGTGGTCTCCGCTCAGCGGCTTCGCCGCTGACAGGACGAAGGCATGGCCCTGTGCTCGTTCGGATGCCGGGTTCGGGTCGTTGGGCCGTTGTGGTGGGGGTGGGGTGGGCGGAGACTGGGCGGTGGCGATGAGGCTCGCCGGAAGTGCGGAACACGCCGCTGATGGCCTCTTCGGATCGCGAGGAGGCTCGCCATGTCGCACATCCACGTCCTGCTGCGCTGCTCCGCCGCCGTGTTCTTCGGCGACCGCGTGCTGCTGGTGCGCCGCCGGGAGCACGACGACTGGGTGCTGCCCGGCGGCACCCCGCGGCCGGGGGAGGACTTCCACGCCTGCGTGCGGCGCGAGCTGCGCGAGGAGACCGACATGCTGATCGACCCGGGCAGCTGCGCGCTCATCGTCGAAACCGTGCGGCCCTACGCCGAGCGGCTGGTCGACGTCGTGTTCCGCTCGTCGGGGCGGCCCGCCGGGCAACCGCGGTTCCGGGAGGACGGGCTGCGGCCCGACCTGGTCCCGGTCGCCGAGCTGCACCGGCTCGACCTGCACCCGCCGATCGCGGCGCAGCTGGCCGAACTGCACGCGGACCGCGAACCCGCGCCACCCCGGTACCTGCGGAACGACCGGGCACCGGCATAGCGGGACCGGTGCGGGGGAACCGGGCACGTGGACCGCCCGGTCGGGCTAACGTAGCGACGTGTCGAGGACGGAACCCACCGAGTTACCCGCGGTCCACGAGTCGTGGCTGCCGCGCGAACACCCGATGCACCGGCCGCGGCACGGCAAGCGCCAGCTGACCGCCCTGGTGTGCGCGCTGCTGTTCCTCACCGCGCCCGCGACCACCTGGGTGTTCGGCGCGCGGGCCGAACAGCTGGAGAACCGGCCGCTGGCGGAGTTCCCGAGCATCACCGACGGCTGGGGCTTCCTCACCGGGCTGTCGCCGTGGGCCGCGGAGAACCTGCCGTTCCGCGGGACCGCCGTCCGGTCCGTGCACTCGATCAGCCAGGGCGTGTTCGGCGAGCAGGCGCGGCTCGAATCGGGGACGCACAGCTCGCCCACTGGCACCGGCAGCGACCAGCAGCAGCCCCGGCAGCCGCTGGACGAGAACGTGTTCCCGAAGGTCATCGAGGGCCGCGCGGGCTGGCTGTACCTCGGCCACGACGTCGCCTACCCGTGCACGCCGAAGCGCAGCCTCGACGAGGTGATCACCGGACTGCAGCGCTGGCGCCGCGTCGTGGAGGCCTCCGGGCGGAAGTTCCAGCTGGTCATCGCGCCGGACAAGTCGACGATGTACCCGGCGAACCTGCCGCCGGACTACGCGGGCAAGGACTGCTCCTCGCAGGCCAGGGCGGAGTTCTGGCGGCGGCTGCCCACCGCGA
This sequence comes from Saccharopolyspora sp. MMCC62, assembly GCF_057736575.1. Classification (NCBI taxonomy): domain Bacteria; kingdom Bacillati; phylum Actinomycetota; class Actinomycetes; order Pseudonocardiales; family Pseudonocardiaceae; genus Saccharopolyspora; species Saccharopolyspora sp. MMCC62. The sequence goes on from NZ_JBYKCM010000004.1 coordinate 235,711, forward strand.
CAGGCGCGATCGACCTGCGGGAACCGCTGCTCGAATCCGCCGACCGCAACGGGCGCGCGATCTACCACGACATCGACACGCACTGGACGCACGAAGGCGGCATCACGATGGTGTACCAGCTGGCCGAGCGGCTGGCCCCGGGCAGCACCGCCACCTGGAAGCTGCAGCCCGGCAGGCAGTACCCGCACTCCGCGGACATCCCGGACCTGCTCGGGCAGCGCCGCACCGTGCCGATCCAGGCCTACTCGCTGGCGCCGGACGGCGGCTCCGACCACACCCGCTTCGAACCCAGCGACTTCCACGAGCCGCTGCACCTGAAGTCGATGCCGCGGACCGGCATGATCGCCGAGCCGACGCGGATGGTGGGCGACTCGTTCACCCAGTTCGCCAGCCCGTACCTGGCCGCGACGTTCGCCGACATCAGCATCGTGCACCCGGAGGAGATCGCGAAGCGGCCGCGGGAGACGGCGGGGCTGCTCGCCGAGGGCGACGTGGTGACCTTCGAGCTGTCCGAGCGGTTCGTCTCCGGCGGCCGCTACGACCTGCTCGACCCGGCCGTCGCGGACCAGGTGGGCGCCGTGCTCGCCGCCGACCCGCGCTGACCGGCGGTTCCCCGGCTCGCGGGCTCCTGCTGCCGGCTCGTGCTGCGGAGTGCTCGGGTGGCGCGTCGCCGGCCGCGCTCCCGGTGCGGGCGCGATTCCTGAGGTACGCCCGCGACCTCGCCGTCCGCGCGGGAACCCGCGGCGGCACCGGTGCCCCGGGTGCTCGTCGGCTCCGCCGCTGACGGGGCGCGGGTCCGAGGGCGGGCCCCGTGCTCACCGGGTGGCGTTGCGGACGGCCGTGACCGCCGCGCCGAGGAACCCCAGGTTGAACACCAGGTGCACGCCCACCAGCACCCGCGCCGCCTGCGAGGAGGCGTGCACGTCCCCGAACCCGACCGTGCTGGTGATCGACAGCGCGAAGTACAGCGCATCCACCTTGGTGCGCAGCGAGGCGATCGACCCCGGCCAGTGCGCGTTCAACGCGCAGTACACCGCCGCGAAGAACAGCACCGCCAGGTACAGCGAGATCAGCACCCCGGTCAGCGCCACGCCCCCGGAACGGAACCGGCGGACCTGGCGCACGATCACCACGGCCACCACGACCAGGCCCGCCGCGAACGCGCCGACGAACGCCCACGTGCCGCGCACGTCGAACACGCCCAGCGGCAGCGCGAAGTACACCGCGGTGCTCGCGGCGACGGCCAGCGCGGTCACCGCCGTCCGGCGCAGCAGGCCCCGCTCCGAGGAGAACACCCGCTCAGCGTGCGTGCCCCGGGCGGTCACCGCCGGACGATCGGACGGCGATCAGCGGGCCCGGATCGCGGCTCAGGCGGCCGCGGGAGCGCGCGAGACGCGGCGCAGCCGCACGTTGCCGACCGCGCGGCACACCAGGTAGATCGCGAACGACAGGATCGTCACGAAGGCGCTCACCGGCGCCCCCGGCGCCAGCGACAGCACGATGCCGCCCAGCACCGCGACCTCGGCGAACACCACGGCCAGCACCGTGGACAGCAGCGGGCTCGCGGTCACCCGCGCCGCCGCCGCGCCCGGCGTCACCATCAGCGCCAGCACCAGCAGCGCACCCACCGTGTACACGCCGAGCGCGGTCGCCACGCCCACCAGCACCGCGAACAGCGGGCTGAGCAGCCGGGCCGGCACGCCGCGCGCCGCCGCCACGTCGGGGTCGACGCTGGCGAACAGCAGCGGCCGGTACACCACGGCCAGCACGACCAGCACCACCGCGGCGCTCCCGGCCAGCAGCGCCACGTCGGCCGAGTCCACGCCGACGATCTGGCCGATGAGCAGGCTGAACTTGTTCGAGGTGCGCTCCGGGTTCATCCACAGCAGCAGCACCCCGAGGCCGAGGCCGAACGACAGGATCGCGCCGATCACCGAGTCCCGCTCCCCGCCGCGCTGCCCGAGGAACCCGAGCAGCAGCGCCGCCACCACCGCGCCGCCGAGCGCCCCGGCCCCGACGCTCGCGCCGAACAGCAGGGCGGCGGCCGCGCCGGTGAACGCGAGCTCCGCGGTGCCGTGCACCGCGAACGACATCTTCCGCGCCACCACCAGCGGTGCCAGCGCCCCCGACACCAGGCCGAGCGCGGCCGCGGCCAGCAGCGCCTGCTGCACGAACGGGTAGCCGAGCAGGTTCCCGGTGAGCTCGAAGTCGAAGAACCGGCTCAGGGCGTCCAGCAGGGTGTTCATGAGGTGGTCTCCGCGTCGACGTGGTGGTGATCGACTTCGTCGGTGCCGGTGACGACGAGCCTGCCGCCGACCCGGGCCACCTCGACGTCCGACCGGTACAGCTCGGACAGCGTCGCCGAGGTCATCACCTCGTCCGGCGTGCCGATCCGGAACCGGCCGTCGACCAGGTACAGGATCCGGTCCACCAGCGGCAGCACCGGGTTGATCTCGTGCGTCACGAACAGCACCGCCGAGCCGGTCTCCCGCGCCTGCCGGGCGATCAGCCTGCTCACGTTGCGCTGGTGCGCGATGTCCAGCGACAGCAGCGGCTCGTCGCACAGCAGCACGTGCGGATCGCCGACCAGGGCCTGCGCGACCCGCAGCCGCTGCTGCTCACCGCCGGAGAGCAGGCCCAGCGGCATCCGCGCGTACTCGGTGGCCTCCACCGCGCGCAGCGCCCGCTCGACCCGCTGCCTGCGGTCCTTGCGGCCGCGGAAGCCCACCCCCCAGTGGTGGCCGTCCAAGCCGAGGCCGACGAGGTCGCTGCCGCGGACCGTGAGCGTCGGATCCACCGAGCGCTGCTGCGGGATGTAGCCGATGCGGGAGCTCCCGCGCCGCGCCGCCTCGCCCGCGATCCGCACCTCGCCGCCGCTGAGCGGCTGCAACCCGAGCAGCACCCGCAGCAGGCTCGTCTTCCCCGAACCGTTGGGGCCGAGCACCGCGAGGAACTCGCCGGGGTGCACGTCCAGGTCCAGCCCGTCCCACAGGACGCGCGGGCCGTAGGAGAGGCGGGCGCCGCGCAACCGGACCGCGGGATCCCGCCCGGTGGTATCCGGTTCGGTGCGGTCCGGTGCTTCGGTGTCGGTGCTGGGTTCCACGTGGCTCTCGGATCAGTGGTGGGGTCGGTTCGGGCGCCGGGCCGGTGGACGGGCGGTCCACCGCCCCGGCGAAGGCGCCCGCCGGGTCAGGCCCGGCCGGTCAGCGCGTTCTGCAGCGCCGAGATCTGGCCGTCCATCCACCGCACGTAGTCCTGGTTCTGCTGCGGCAGCGTCTCGGTCATCTCGACGACCGGGGTCTGATTCTGCTCCGCGTCCTTGCGGACGGATTCGGTGACCGGCGATTCGGTCTGCGGGTTGTAGATGACGGCGGCGGCCTGCTTGGAGTTCACCGCGTTCTGGATCTCCGCGACGGAGGCGGCGGACGGGTCGTTGCCGTCCTCGACGGAGTTCACGAAGGACTGCGGGGTGATGTCGGTGAGCCCGGCCGCCTCGACGAGGTACTGCGCGACGGGTTCGGTGACGATGACCTTCTTGCCGTGCTCGGTGGCCGAGATCTGCTGCACCCGGCCCTCCAGGCCGCCGATCTGCTCGCCGAAGCGGGCGGCGCCGTCGTGGAACGCCTGCGACTTCTCCGGCTGGAGCTCACCGAGCCGGTCGGCGACCTGGTCGGCGGTCTCGCGCACCACGTGCAGGTCGTACCAGACATGCTCGTTCACCGAGTGGTCGTGGTGGTGCCCCTCGTGCGCGTCGCCCGCGTGCTCGGCGCCGTGCTCGTCGGCGGGTTCGCCCGCGTGCTCGTCGTGGTCCGCGGCGGGTTCGCCCGCGTGGTCATCCGCGTGGTCGCCGTGCTCGTGCTCGCCTCCGAAGGCCTGCACGGTCGGCTTGTCGCCGCTCGTGCCGAGGATCTTCTCGGCGAACTCGTCGTAGCCGCCGCCGTTGAGCAGCACCAGGTCGGCCTCGCTGATCTTCGCCGCGTCCTGCGGGCTGCTCTCGTAGGAGTGCGGGTCGGCCGCGGGGTCGTCGATGATCGATTCGACGTCGACGTCCTGGCCGCCGACGGCCCTGGCCACCGAGGCCCAGACGTTGGTGGTGGCGACGACCTTGAGCTTGCCGTCGTCGGCGCTCTGGCCGGAACCGCCGCCGCAGGCACCTGCGGTCAGCGCGACTACGGCGAGCCCGGTCAGCGCCGCGCCGCTGCGGCGGGCACGTCGGGTGAAGACGGTCATGAACGCACTCCTCGGGGAACGCACCGTGGTGGTGGGCGGCCGGGAGCCGAGTTCGGCGACGACCGCAAACGGAAACCGTTGTCATGTGCAGCGTACGCCGCGAGGTGCGGGGAAGTGCCCCAGCGGGCGGGCCGTTCGTTGTGAACATGACAACGTTTCGCATTATCGCGCCGGAGTGCGCCCGCCCGCTCTGCCGCACCGGACGGGCGGTCAGACCGAGGCGCCGGTCAGGCGGTCCGTTCACCCCGATCGCGCGTGGCGGACCGCCCGCCCGACGGCATCGGTCAGGCGGTCCGTTCACGTCGACCTCGCGTGGCTGGTGAACGGACCGTTCGTCCCGGTAGATCGGACGGGCGGTCCGTTCACCCGGCCTCGCGGTGCTGGGCGGGCCACCCGACCGGGATCCCGGGGGCGGACAGCACGATGCCCCCGCCGGGCGGGCGGGGGCATCGCAGGCGTGCGGGTGGATCAGCTGGTCAGGCGGGTGCCGTCGTCCGGGCGGAACAGGTGCACCTCGCCGGAGTCGCGCAGCGCCACCTTCACCTGCTGGCCCAGCGCGGGCGGGGTCCGGCCGTCGGTGCGGACCACGAACCGCTGCGGCTGCCCGGCGACCTGGATGCTGCCGTGCACCAGGGCGTCCGCGCCGAGTTCCTCGACGAGCTCGACGGTCATCGTCATGGCCTTCTCGTCCTCGCCGGAGACCAGGCTCAGCGCCTCCGGGCGCACGCCGAAGGTCACCTCCTGCAGCCCGTCGGCCGCGGCCAGTGCGGCGCGGGTCAGCGGGATGGTCTGCCCGTCGAGCTCGGCGCCCCCCGCGGACAGCGGCACCGTCTTGAGGTTCATCGCGGGCGAGCCGATGAAGCCGGCGACGAACGCGTTGCGCGGGTTCTCGTACAGCTCGCGCGGGCTGGCGACCTGCTGGAGCAGCCCGTCCTTGAGCACCGCGACCCGGTGGCCCATGGTCATGGCCTCCACCTGGTCGTGCGTGACGTAGATCGTGGTGGTGGCCAGCCGCTTCTGCAGCGCGGCGATGTTGGCGCGGGTCTCCACGCGCAGCTTCGCGTCCAGGTTGGACAGCGGTTCGTCCATCAGGAAGACGCTGGGCTCGCGGACGATGGCGCGGCCCATCGCGACGCGCTGGCGCTGGCCGCCGGAGAGCGCCTTGGGCTTGCGGTCCAGGTACTTCTCCAGGTCGAGCATCTTGGCGGCCTCGGTGACCTTGGCCCGGATCTCGTCCTTGGGGGTCTTGCGCAGCTTCAGCGCGAAGCCCATGTTGTCGGCGACCGTCATGTGCGGGTACAGCGCGTAGGACTGGAAGACCATCGCGATGTCGCGCGCCTTCGGCGGGGTGTTGGTGACGTCCTGGCCGCCGATGGTGATGGCGCCTTCGTCGACGTCCTCCAGGCCGGCGAGCATGCGCAGCGCGGTCGACTTGCCCGAGCCGGACGGTCCGACCAGGACCAGGAACTCTCCGTCGTCGACCTGCAGATCGAGTGCGTTGACGGCTCGCACCGGTGGGTTACCCGGGTAGAGGCGGGATGCCTGGACGTATGCAACCTCGGACATCTGGGACGCACCTTTCACTGACTCGGGTTAAGCACAACGTAGCGCTTAACCGAGTTAAGGTCATCCCTTTCCTCGAACCGGTTCGGAAAGTGATCATCCGACTACTCGTGGTGATCGTTGCCGATCGGCAATGGGATCTGCATCTCGGCGGCTTCACCGCCGGGTACTGAACCGTTACGGTTCCTCCATGGCTCGGTCAACGAATGCCCGACGGCCTGCGACGCTGGCTTCGCTGGCGGCGGAGCTCGGGGTCTCCAGGACCACGGTGTCGAACGCGTACAACCGCCCGGATCAGCTCTCGCCGGAGCTCCGGAAGCGGGTGCTCGACACCGCGCGCAGGCTCGGCTACCCGGGCCCCGATCCGGTCGCGCGCTCGCTCCGCACCCGGAAGGCCGGGGCGGTCGGGCTGCTGCTCACCGAGAACCTCTCCTACGCCTTCCGCGACCCGGCCGCGATCCAGTTCCTCGAAGGGCTCGCGCTGGCCTGCGAAGACGCCGGGCACGGCCTGCTGCTCATCCCGGCCAGCCCGGAGCGCGAAGACGTCGCCTCGGTGCACCGCGCCGGTGTCGACGGGTTCGTCGTGTACTCGGTGCCCGACGACGACCCGCACCTGGCCGCCGTGCTCGAACGCCCGGTGCCGGTCGTCATCTGCGACCAGCCGCGCATCGACCAGCTGGACTGGGTCGGGCCCGACGACGAAGGCGCGGTGCGCGTCCTCGCCGAGCACCTGATCGGCCTCGGCCACCGCCGCATCGGCGTGTCCTGCATGCGCCTGGCGCGCGGCCGCAACGACGGCGTCGCCTCCGTGCACCGGCAGGCGAACGCCAGCTTCCACGTGCAGCGCTCCCGGCTCACCGCGCTCGCCGCCGCGTTCAGCGAAGCCGGCGTCGACTGGGCGCAGGTCCCGGTGGTGGAGCGCTTCGACCACAGCACCGAGTCCGGCGCCTCCGCCGCGGCCCAGCTGCTGGAGATCGACCCGGAGATCACCGCGATCATCTGCACCTCCGACATACTGGCCCTCGGCGCGCTGGAAGAGGCGCGGCGCCGCGGCGTGCGGGTGCCCGAAGACCTCACCATCACCGGCTTCGACGGCATCGACGACGCCGACCGGGCCGGACTCACGACGGTCCGCCAGCCGGTGCTGGAGAAGGGCCGGGCCGCGGGCCGCCTGCTGCTGGACACCAGCGAACCCGGCAGGCCGCGCGACGTGCTGCTCGAAACCCGGCTGATCACCGGCACCACCGCCGCCCCGCCCCGCTCCGCCGAAGAGCGCTGGTTCGGTCCGTGATCCGAGCGCGAACCCGGGCGCCGGCGGTTCAGTAGTTCCGCCACTCGTCCTGGACGTAGCTCAGGATCGTGGGGTGCAGCAGCGTCGACGGGGTCAGCCCGCTGATCCGGGCGCGGTCCGGCGGGAACGCCGCGGCGGCGGCCAGCGTCCGCGGGTCCAGCGAGCGCAGCGGCGGGGCGTCCGCGGGCAGCCGCAGCTCGCGGGCCGGTCCGGCGGCGCCCAGGTGGAAGCCCCACTCGCCGAAGCTCGGCACCGAGGCCTGGTAGGGCGTGGTGCCCAGCCCGGCCTCCCGCATCGTCGCCTCGATCGCCCAGAACGCCTTCGGCGCGAAGTACGGCGAGCCCGCCTGCACGACGACCCGCGCGTCGTCGGTCATCGCGCGCCGCACCAGCCCGTAGAACTCGGTGGAGTACAGCTTCGCGGTCGCCGTCGAGTCCGGGTCCGGCATGTCCACGACCACCGCGTCGAACCGCGCCCGGTCGTCGCGCAGCCAGCCGAACGCGTCCGCGGACACCAGGTGCACCCGCGGGTCCTCGAACGCGCCCCCGTTCAGCGCCGTCACCCGCGGGTCGGTGCGGGCGAGCCGCGGCACCGCCGGATCCAGCTCCACCAGGGTCACGTCCCGCACGTCCGGGTAGCGCAGCACTTCGCGCAGCGCCAGCCCGTCGCCGCCGCCGAGGATCAGCACGTGCGAACGGGGGCCGTCGAGCACCGGGTGCACCAGCGCCTCGTGGTACCGGTACTCGTCGACCGAGCTGAACTGCAGGTCGCCGTTCAGGTAGAGCCGGGTGTCCGGGTCGCCGTCCAGCGGGAACGACTCGGTCAGCACGATCTCCTGGTACGGGGTGCGCAGCGACTGCACCACCGGGTCCCGGTACAGCGCCTGCCGGGCGGTCACCTCGAACTCGTCGGAGAGCAGCCACGCCGTGCCGAGCACGCCCGCGACCAGCACCGTTCCGGACACGAGCAGCAGCAGCGCCCGCTTCGACAGCTCCCGGCGGAACACGACGAGCACCAGGCCGAGTCCGGCCGCCGCGTTGAGCATCCCCACCAGCAGCGCGCCCTGCAGCTGCCCGAACACCGGGAGCAGCACGAACGGGAACGCCAGCCCGCCGAGCAGCCCGCCGACGTAGTCGGCGGCGAACAGGTCGGCCACCGCCGATCCCGCGTCCTGCTTCCGGATGCGCTGCAGCAGCACCATCAGCAGCGGGATCTCGGCGCCGATCAGCAGCCCCAGCGCCAGGGAGGTCACCACCAGCGCCGGGGTGTACAGGCTCAGCCAGGCGAACGCGGCGTACAGCAGCAGCACGCTGAGCCCGCCGATGAGCGCGAGCAGCACCTCCACCGCGGCGAACGCGGCCGCGGCCCGGCGCTGCAGCGGTTTCGCGGCGAGCGCGCCCACGCCCATCGCGAACACCATCAGCGACAGCACGATCGACGCCTGCCCGACGGTGTCGCCGATCAGGTAGCTGCCGAGCGCGACCAGCGCCAGCTCGTACACCAGACCGCACGCGGCGCACAGGAACACCGCCACCAGCACCGCGGTGCGGGCGGCGCGGCCGCGCGGAGCGGGCTCCGCAGGCGCGTCGGCGCGGGCGTCCAGGTCGGCACCGGTGGTCACGGGGTCACCGTCACCAGATGGCGGCGGCCATCAGCGCCGCGATCACCAGGTGCGCCGCCGCCGACACCCAGGTGCCGGGGTGCATGGTCTCCGCGGACAGCTCCTCGCCCAGCCTGCCGGGGGTGAGCGCGTCGATGAGCAGGAAGGACAGGCTCATCAGCACCAATCCGATCAGCCCGTACACGACGGTGCCGAGCAGCCCGGCGACCAGGTCGTCGGAGCTGGCGGCGATGGCGGTGGTGAGGACGATCCCGACGCCGATCAGCCCGGACACCAGCAGCAGCGCCGCGTTCGGGTTGCGCCGCACCCAGATCAGGTCGCGCAGCTTGCCGGGCGTGGCGAGGTCCACCAGCAGGTAGCCGAGGCCCATCATCATCGTGCCGATCACCCCGTAGGCGACCGCGGCGATCAGGCCGGAGAGCAGGTTCTGGTACAAGGTCGTGCCCTTCTTCGTCTGCGGGGGCCGCGCACCGCGGCCCGAGGAGCGCTCACTTGCCGGAGCCCGGCCCGCCACCGCGGAACGTCTCGCCGCGGTGACCGCCCCAGCCCCACACCCCGCCGAGGTGCGAGTGGTAGTGGCGGTAGGCCCGATCGGCGTCCATCAGGTGGATCACCGAACCCGCGCCGTGCGGCTGGACGATCACCGCGTCGTCGGAATAGCGCAGGTAGACGCCGCTGCTGTCGGTGTGCTGCGACTGCGGCTTCCGCCGGGAGGTGATCTCCCGCGCCACCACCGGCACCGGTTTCGGGCTGGTGTAGGCCTCGTCCCTGGCGTCCGCGATGTCCAGCGCGGGGGCGCGCTGGTAGTGCGCGGGCACGTAGCCGCGCGGCCCGGAGCCGCCGCTGAACACCGCGATCACCGCGATGAGCAGCGCCACGACCGCGCCGACGCTCGCCAGCGCGATCCAGATCCCTCGTCCCATGGCGGTGCGCCTCAGTCCGCGGTCGGGTAGATGCGCACGTCGTACCGGCTGAGCCGTTCGCCGGTGCTCGCCTCCCAGCCGGAGTCGCCGTAGGACTCGAAGCCCAGCAGCGCGCCGTCGTCGGCGGCGTAGTCCTGGTAGCGGACGGTGCCCTGCTCGTCGAGGCCGGTGGTGGCCTCGCTGCGGAACGTCGCCGAGCCGGATTCCTCGCGCGCGTAGCGGCGGCCGCCGAACTCGACGTGCTTCCCGCCGGGCTCACCGGCGTCGTCGGCCGGCGTCCACAGCGTCAGCTCCAGGTCCGGGTCCTCTTCGACGCCGAGCCACACCTGGGTGCCCTTCGCGTCGTCGAGCAGGTGCTCCGCCCAGCCCCAGCCGCCTTCGACGAGCCGCAGCGAGCCGCGCACCGTGTAGCTCAGCCCGCGCACCTCCACGATGTCGCCTGCCTTGAGCCGCCGCGGATCACCGCGCAGCGAGTCCTCGTCGCCGGTGTGGAACGGGTCGGTCGGCCCGCTCGCCGCCTGCGGCGCGGCCCGGGTGCGGCGGTACAGCAGCACCAGGCTCGACACCGCGACGGCGATGCCGATGAGCACGATCGCGATCGTCAATCCCGTCACGTGGTCCCCCCAGAAGTCCGCGCGTCACCGCGCGAGTGCGTCATCCCGCGGCGGAGCGTAACGGCCGTGGTCGACCCGAACGGCGGTTTCGCCGCGAAACGTGATCTGGAATCCGGGGCGGAACGCGGCACGGGCCGTCCACCCGGTGGGTGAACGGCCCGTGCCGTGGAGCGTGCGGTCAGCGCGCGGTCACCGGGAGAGCAGCTGCGCGCAGCGGATCAGGCCCAGGTGGGAGTACGCCTGCGGGTGGTTGCCCAGCGAACGCTCCGCGATCGGGTCGTACTCCTCGGCGAGCAGCCCGGTCGGTCCCGCGGTGTCCACGATCTGCTGGAACAGCTCCTCGGCCTCGGTGCGGCGGCCGATCAGCAGGTACGCCTCGATCAGCCAGGCCGCGCACAGGTGGAAGCCGCCCTCGTCGCCCGGCAGCCCGTCGTCCCGGCGGTAGCGGTACACGGTGGAGCCGCTGCGCAGCTCCGACTCGATCGCGTTCACCGTGGCGCGGAACCGCTCGTCGGACGGGTCGATCAGGCCGGACAGGCCCACGTGCAGCGAGGCCGCGTCCAGGTCGGAACCCTCGTAGGCGGTGGTGAACGCCTGCACGTCCGGCTGCCAGCCGTTCTTGATGACGTCCTGCGCGATCTCGTCGCGCAGCGGGCCCCAGGCGGGCTCGGCCTCCCGGTCGTACCGCTCGGCGATCTTGACGGCGCGGTCCAGCGTGACCCAGCACATCACCTTCGAGTACACGTGGTGGCGCGGCTGGTCGCGCTCCTCCCAGATGCCGTGGTCCGGTTCGAACCAGCGGTGCGAGACGGCCTCGGCCATCGCCTTCACCAGCTGCCAGTCGCGGTCCCGCACGCCGCCGGTCACCTCGGCGAGGTGCCAGACGAGCTCCACGACCGGCCCGAACACGTCCAGCTGGACCTGCTGGTCGGCGAGGTTGCCGACGCGCACCGGCCGCGAACCGGCGTAACCGGGCAGGCTGTCGATCACGGCCTCCGGCCCGAGGCTGGTGCCCTGCAGGCTGTACAGCGGGTGCAGGCGCTCCGGTCCGGGCAGCGTCTCCAGCACGCGGTGCAGCCAGTCCAGGAAACCTTCCGCCTCGGCGGTGGAACCCAGCGTGACCAGCGCCTGCGCGGTCATCGAGCCGTCCCGCAGCCAGCAGTAGCGGTAGTCCCAGTTGCGGACGCCGCCGATCTCCTCCGGCAGCGAGGTCGTCGCGGCCGCCATGATCCCGCCGGTGTCGGTGTTGCACAGGCCGCGCAGCGTCAGCGCGGACCGGCCGACCAGGTCGGTCTCCACGGCGGGCAGCGTCAGCGTCGCCAGCCAGTCCGACCAGTACACGTCGGCGGCGGCGCGGCGCTGCTGCTCGGTGCGCTCGGACGGGGACAGGTCCTCGGTGCCGCAGCGCAGCTCCAGCACGACCGGTGCCTCGTCGGGGGCGGACACCACGGCCCGCGCCGATTCGTGCATCCCGTCGGAGGAGATCTCCCAGGTGATGCCGGGGGCGTGCAGCACCATCGGCTCCGCGGTGCCCATCACCCGCAGCCCGTCCCGTTCGGCGACGAGCCGCACCGGGACCTGGCCGAACTCGGGGCGCGGCGCGAACTCGATGGCGGCCTTCGTCTCGCCGCTGATCACCCGGATGAGGTCGGTGCGGTGCCCGTCGACCCCGTGCTCCAGGTAGTCGGTGACCAGCAGCCGCGACCAGCGGGTCTCGACGGTCATGGTGCCCGGCACGTAGCGCTGGCCCAGCGGCAGCGGGCTGCGCGGCGCGCCGTCCCCGCCGTGCGGGCGGATGGAGAAGTGGCCTGCGCCGGGGCCGCCGAGCAGGTCGGCGAACACGGCCGCCGAGTCCGGGCCCGGGTGGCACATCCAGGTCAGCCGCGCGTCCGGGGTGAGCAGGGCGACGGTGCGCTCGTTGGACAGCATGGTGAGCCGCTCGATCGGCGGGGCCTGCTCGCCGTAGAGCCAGGTGCGCCGTTCTTCCATCAGGAAGGCGAGCGCGGTCGCGACCTGCGTGGTGTCGGCGACGCGGAACTCGGCGAGCGTGTCGCCGTCGCCGACCTTCAGCCCCAGGTCGGGGCCGTGCAGCCGGGCGAACGCCTTCTCGTCGGTGACGTCGTCGCCGAGGAAGATCGCGGCGGTGGCGGCGACCTGGTGGCGCAGCGCGTCGAGGGCGTTGCCCTTGTCGGTCTGCACCACGGCCAGCTCGATCACGGCCTTGCCGTCGGTGACCTGCACGCCGTCCCAGGTGGCGGGTCCGGAGCGGACTTCGTCGAGCACGCTCTCGGCGACGTCGTCCGCGGCGCGGCGCACGTGCACCGCGACGCTGGCCGGCTTCGCCTCGAGGGTGACGCCCTCCTTGCCGGCGACGATGTCCTGCAGGCCGCGCTGCAGCCGGGTGCGCAGCTCGGTGGCCTGCGGTTCGAGTTCGTGCACGAAGCCCACGTCGAACTCGGAGCCGTGGCTGCCGACGAGGTGGACCTCGGAGGGGAGGCGGGACAGGGTGGCCAGGTCGCGCAGCGCGCGGCCGGAGATCACTGCGGTGGTCGTCGCAGGCAGGGACGCCAGCGAACGCAGCGCGTGCACCGATTCGGGGAGCGGCTTGGCCGCGTTCGGGTCGGCCACGATCGGGGCGAGAGTGCCGTCATAGTCGCAGGCGACCAGCAGTCGAGGGGTGCGCGCGAGCTGGACGATCGTGCGGCGCAGCTCGGCGGGGAGAGCTTCGGCGGTCAACGCCATACTCCTCTGGGCGGTCGGATGGGTCTGCATGATCGATTCGGTGCCGGGTGTGCAGGTCGGGTCCGCTGCCGGTTCCCGCCGCACGTCCCGTCCGGTGATCGACCAGTTACCTCGCGCGGCGGGCTCTTCGACGTCGAGCCCCGTCAGGGAGTCCCGAGCGCTTCGAGGAACGAACGGGCCCAGCGGTCGACGTCGTGCGTGAGCACCTGCCTACGCAATGCTCGCATCCTACGGCGGCCGTCGGCCTGCTCGATGTCGAGGGCGGAGAGCAAGGCCTCCTTCACGCCGTCCAAGTTGTGCGGGTTGACCAGGAAGGCGCTGGTGAGTTCCGCGGCCGCTCCGGCGAACTCGCTGAGCACGAGCGTGCCGCCCAGGTCGTGCCTGCAGGCGACGTACTCCTTGCACACCAGGTTCATGCCGTCGCGGACCGGCGTGACGACCATGACGTCGGCCGCGCAGTAGAACGCCACCAGGTCCTTCTTGTCCACCGACGTGTGCAAATAGTGCACTGCCGGGTGACCCACCCGGCCGAATTCGCCGTTGATCCGGCCGACTTCGCGCTCGATCCCTTCGCGCATCTGCTTGTAGTGCTCGACGCGTTCCCGGCTCGGCGTGGCGATCTGGATCATCGCCACGTCCTCGGCGCGGATCTGGCCGTCGGCGAGCAGCTCGTGCATCGCGTGCAGCCGCACGTCGATGCCCTTGGTGTAGTCCAGCCGGTCGACGCCGAGCATGATGCGGCGCGGATTGCCCAGTTCGGCGCGGATCTCCTTGGCGCGCTGCTGGATCTCCTTGCTGCGCGCCATCTGGTCCAGCTCGGAGGAGGCGATGGAGATGGGGAACGCGCCGACCCGCACCGCGCGGTCGCCGACCTGCACCACGCCCGGCCGGGACCGCACCCCGACCTGACCGCGGCTCGGTTCGAACCCGGCGAGCCGCCGCGCCAGCCACAGGAAGTTCTGCGCCCCGCCCGGCCGGTGGAACCCGACGAGGTCCGCGCCGAGCAGCCCGCGCACGATCTCGGTGCGCCACGGCAGCTGCATGAACAGCTCCACCGGCGGGAACGGGATGTGCAGGAAGAAGCCGATGCGCAGGTCCGGCCGCAGCTCCCGCAGCATCGCGGGCACCAGCTGCAGCTGGTAGTCCTGCACCCACACGGTCGCGCCCTCGGCGCTGACCTCGGCGGCGGCCTCCGCGAACCGGCGGTTCACCCGGCGGAACGCCTCCCACCAGGACCGGTCGAACACCGGCGGGACCACCACGTCGTGGTAGAGCGGCCACAGCGTCGCGTTCGAGAAACCTTCGTAGTAGTCCTGGAACTCGTCGGAGGACAGCCGCACCGGGTGCAGGTGCAGGTCCTCGTCGGTGAACGGTTCGACGTCGACGTCGGCCACGCCCGGCCAGCCGACCCAGGCGCCGCGGCGGGCGCGCAGGAACGGCTCCAGCGCGGTCACCAGGCCACCGGGGCTGTGCTTCCAGCGCTCGGTGCCGTCCGGGAGCTTCTCCAGGTCGACGGGGAGCCTGTTGGCGACGACGACGAAATCCGCACGGGCGGGCGTGCTGCCCCTACTCACCGGTGTTGCCTCCTCGGGAGACCGCTGCTGTCTCGGGCGGGATGGGCTGCGCCGGCGGCATCGTGCTCTCCAGCGGCTGGACCGCCGTCGCGGTCCGTCCCGGATCACTCACTACCCGCAGGCGAGGCTAGTCAATCTATCCATCGCCCGCGTCGTTCGTGTGGGCCAACGCGCCCCGAGTCCTTGCTCACTCCCCGTGCGGGGGACGGCGGTCCGGCGGGAGGCCCGCCGGACCGCGCCCGGACCTCATTCCAGGCGGCGCCGGGTGGGCCGCAGCGGCCCGGACAGGCGCGGGCCGGCGAGCTTCCGCTCCAACCCGCCCAGCCGGGTGCGCACCGGCTGCGCCAGGTACTCGCCCAGCACCACCCCGGCGCCCAGCGCCAGACCGGTCGCGGCCGCCAGCATCAGCGTCGACATGCCGGCCGGGTCGCTGACCACCGCGATCTGGTACAGCCCGCGGTAGGTCGCCAGCCCGGGCAGCAGCGGCGCCACGCCGGACACCGCGATCACCAGCGCGGGGATCCGGAGCCGCCTGGCCACCAGGCCGCCGGTGAAACCGACGATCGTCGTGGCGATCGCGCCGGCGAGGACCGTGTTCAGCCCGCCCACGTTCGTCAGCGCGCCCGACACCCCTGCGGCGACCGCCCCGCCGAGCGCGGCGATGATGAGCGGCCGGGGCGGGGCGTAGCTGGCCAGCGCGAAGCAGGCCGAGGTCGAGGCGCCCGCGAGCGCCTGCACCGGGATCAGCAGGACCCCCGACGAGACCTGCGCGGCCCCGACGTTGCGCAGCAGGTCGTCGGTGCTCCCGCCGAACTCGGCGAAGATCTGCACCCCGACGTAGAGCGAGAGGACCACGCCGGCGATCAGCCCGGCCGACATCAGCGCGAGCTCGGCGATCCGCCCCGCGGCGGTCACGTTGTAGCCGGTGATCGCGTCCTGCATCGACCCGACGACGGTCATCCCGGACAGCAGCACGATGATGCTCGCCGCCACGGCCAGCGCAGCGGTGTCCAGCACTCCGAACCGGGAGCAGGCCAGCGCGATGCTCGTCGCCACCGCGCCGCCGACCGCCTGCTGGAAGAAGAACGGCAGCGCGCGTTTGTTCAGGTACCGCCCGATCCGGTCCACCAGCGCCGTCACCACCGCGGCGACGAGGGGCAGCATCGGATCCCCGCCGCCGAGCAGCACCGACAGCGAGGCCGCCATGCCCGCCCACGCGAGGGTCGCGACCCAGCGCGGGAAGGGGTGCGGCGCCGATGTGATCTTGTCCAGCTCGGAGTAGGCGTCCGACGCGGACATCTCACCGGCGGTGATCTTCCGGACCAGGTCCTCCACGTCGGCGAGCCGCGTGTAGTCGATGGACCGGTTCCGCACCACGCGCAGCGAGGTGATGGGCACCTCCTCGGTGCCCCGGTAGCAGGAGACGGTGATCGACGTGTAGATGACGTCGACCTCGCAGTGCGGCAGGCCGTAGGCGCTGACCACACCGATGATCGTCGCGGTGACGTCGGATGCGCCCGCACCGCTGGCCATCTGGACCTCGCCGATGCGCAGCCCCAGGTCCATCACCAGGTGGACCGTTGATTCCTCGGGCAGTGCCGGCCCGTAAACGGCGTTGCGTGTCCCCACCGGCTCGGCCGGGTCGCGCCGCCGCAGCACACCACGGGCGCGCTGCGTGATTCCCACCGCAGACCTACCTTCCTGCTCGTCACCTCGAGGTGACCGCGTTGCTCGTCCCCTCGGCCATCGGCCCGCACGCCGTGGCCGTTGCACGTCCGCTTCGTGTCCTCCGTCACGAGCCTGACACCCGGCCCGCGCGCCCGCGGGCGAGGGGGCCACCGGCCCGGCCGCTTCACCGCGGGCGACCACCGCCGATTACGATGTGCGCGCACGGCGTGGCCGTGCGCGCCGCTGTAGCTCAGTTGGTAGAGCACCCGCCTTGTAAGCGGACGGTCAGGGGTTCGAGTCCCCTCAGCGGCTCCGTCCCGCGGCGGTCGGGGGATCCGCGAGCGGGGACGTCCGGCAGGAGACGGGCATCGCGGAGTTCGCCGCCGCCGGCGATTCCGGGCGGGGGAGCCCGGCGGGCATCGGGTGCGGCGGGGCCGACCGGTGCGACCGGGGAACGACCCGTTGGATTCGCCCTCTGATGATCCGTGATCCGCGGTCGAATCTGTACTACCCGACCGGGCGATGACCACCCGCTGCCGGCCTAGCCTCGTCGATTCCGGCCGTGCGGCGGGGAATCCGGCGGGCCCGCGGATCGGGCGCGGCGGTCAGGCGCGCAGGGCGATGATGCCGAAGACGCCGCCCGCCGGGTCCTGGACGACGGCGAACCGGCCGGGTTCGATCTCGACGGGTCCGGTGCGGACGGTGCCGCCGAGCGCGGTCAGCCGCTGGAGGGCCCGGTCCGCGTCGGGCACCGCGAAGTACACCTGCCAGTGCGGCGGCACCTCGGCGGGCCAGTCGGTCCCGATCCGGATCATGCCGCCGATCTCGCGGCCGTCGAGCCGCAGCAGCCGGTAGTCGGCACCCGCGACCTGCTGCGGGACCACCTCCCAGCCGAACAGCTCCCGGTAGAACGCGGTGGCGCGTTCCGGTTCGCGGGTCGCGAGCTCGTGCCAGCACGGCGCCCCGGGCTCGTCGACGCGCGCGGAGCCGACCGTGCGGCGGGGTTGCCAGAGCGCGACGGCGGCGCCGGTGGGGTCGGAGCCGACCGCGATCCGGCCGGCGTCGAGCACGTCCATCGGGGCCACGTGCACCTGGCCGCCCGCGCGCTGGAAGGCGGCGGCGCTGGCGTCCACGTCGTCGGTGGACAGGTAAGTGGTCCAGAACGTGGGGCCCGGCGCCGGTTCGAACTGCGGGCCGATGCCCGCGACGGGTTCGCCCCCGAGCAGGAGCATCAGGTAGCCGCCGCTCGCGGGGCCGGTGTCGCGCACGGTCCAGCCGAACAGCTCGGCGTAGAACTCCGCGGTGGTGCCGGGGTCGGCGGTGTTGAGGTCGACCCAGCACGGCGTGCCCGGCGCGTACGACGTGATCTCCATCGGTGGTCCCCGTTCCGCGCGCTGCGGTCGCACGACCCTTGACGTCCTGGTGCGGCCGAGGCCCATAGTGGGCACTCGAAATGCTGGGAGGGTCCTTCGAACGGCGCATCTCGATCAGGTCCCGATCGGCCAGTGTGGTGGCGAATAGTGACCAATTGGTTGACCCATTACACGTATGGGTGAGGTCATAGGGGGACTTGTCCGTCCCCACAGCGTTGCCGCTGCTACCCAGAGGAGATCAGCGTGTCCCTCGCACGAGTGCTGACCGGCGTCGCCGGCGTGGCCTTCGCCGCCGCCGCCTTCGCCGTTCCCGCCCAGGCCGCCCCCGCGGCCGCCCCCACCGACATGCAGCCGATGATCATCGATGGCGAGAACGCCACCGACGCTCCCTGGGCCGTGCGGCAGTTCAACAACGGTCAGGAAGCCTGCTCCGCCACCGCCATCGCGCCGGAGTGGGTGCTCACCGCGCAGCACTGCGTCGAGGGCGCGGGCGACGCGATCAGCTTCCACGTGGGCAGCCTCAACCAGCACGACGGTGAGGAGTTCAAGGCCAAGTCCGGCGGCGTGCACATCCACGACAGCGTGGACCTCGCCCTGGTCAACGTGGACCGCCCGATGAACGTCGAGTTCTCGCCGCTGGGCACCACCGGCGACGTGAACAACGGCGACACCGTGCAGGTCTACGGCTGGGGTGCCACCTGCACCGACCAGCCCGAGGCCCAGTGCCAGGCGGACAACCTGAAGGTGGCGGACGTCAAGGTCACCGACATCGCCTGCACCGACTACCGCGGCGGCACCGCGGTCTGCGCGGACCGCATCAACGGCATCACCGCCGGTGGCGACTCGGGCGGCCCGATGTTCTCCAACGGCAAGCAGGTCGGCGTGGCCTCCACCAGCGACCGCGCGACCTCGACCGCGTACAACAACATCACCGAGTACCGGGACTGGATCAAGGAGGTCGCCGGCGTCTGATCGCCGCGACACCCAGCAAGACCCGGCAGCACGACGTCCGGGGTCGCCACGGCGGCCCCGGACGTCCGCGTTTCCGGAGGTTTCCGGTGGCCGAAAGTGAGGCTCGGCTCACCCGCGGTCCCGGATCGCGGTCGAAGATCGCAATTCCGGTGAACTCGGCGAAAATTCTCCGACGCAATCGCGGCGGCCCTGGGCACGGCCCTGCGGCGGACGTTTCCGCAGGTCACGTCCGCTGTTCGCATATTCGATCAGTATGCGTGATAGATCGTTATCACCGCGCTGACGCGAGATGCAACGATCCTGTAGTGCTCATCACGTGGAAAATCGAGTATCGCCTGGTAGCGGCGTCAGGAAACGGCTGAGTACCTGACGCGTTACGGATGTTCTGTTAAGTTGGCAAAGCATGACCGGCGACAAACCCAGCCATAACGGCGACGGACCGAATGGCGGACGGAATGCGGGGAGCGGCTCTTCCGCTCCGGTCGAGATCGGCATTCCGGTCGTCGCGGACGGTCCCGCACTCTATCGGATCACCCGTGATTCGCGAGTGCTCGATGTGAACTCGTCCTACGCGTACCTGTTGTGGTGCCGGGACTTCGCGCACACCACGGCGGTGGCGCGCGAGGGCGGCGAAGTGGTCGGCTTCGTCACCGGCTACCGGCGTCCGGACGCCCCGGACGTGCTGATGGTGTGGCAGGTGGCGGTGGACGCGTCGCAGCGCGGTCGCGGGGTGGCGGGGCAGCTGCTCGGCCACCTGGTCGACCGGCTGGAGCCGGAAGGCGTGCGCTACCTGGAAACGACGATCACCGCGGACAACACCGCCTCGATCAAGCTGTTCTCCGCGCTGGCCAGGGACCGCGGCACCGAGCTCGCTCGCAGCGAGCTGTTCGGCGCCGAGCTGTTCCCGGACGCGCACTTGGGCGAGGACCTCTACCGGATCGGCCCGTTCGCGGCCCCCGGCGTCGCGACGGGTGAAGCCGTCGCGGCACCGCGTCCGGCGGACTGACCGCGAGCGCGCCGCGCCGACCCGGTGGGAGCCGGGGATGCGGGACGTGCGGGCGCGGACCGCGCCGCGCCGCAGAGACGAACGAGTTCCGACGGCAGGTCTCCGGGTGGGGACCATGACCGACTTGCAGCCGGTGGCCGCTCCGGCCGCCGCGAACGGAGGATCGTGAACGACATCTTCGCAAGCCTCGAATCCGAGGTCCGCAGTTACAGCCGCACCTGGCCGACGACGTTCGACAAGGCGGGTGGCAGCTGGCTCTACGGCGAGGACGGCACGCCCTACCTGGACTTCTTCGCCGGCGCCGGCGCGCTGAACTACGGGCACAACAACCCCCTGCTGAAGCGCAAGCTGATCGAGTACATCGAGCGCGACGGCGTCACGCACGGCCTGGACCAGGCCACCGTGGCCAAGCGCGAGTTCCTCGAGACCATCGACGAGAAGCTGCTGAAACCGCGCGGGCTGGACTACAAGGTCCAGTTCCCCGGGCCGACGGGCACGAACTCGGTGGAGTCCGCGCTGAAGCTGGTCCGGAAGATCACCGGCCGCGAGTCGATCATCAGCTTCACCAACGCGTTCCACGGCATGACGCTGGGCTCGCTGTCGGTCACCGGCAACTCGATGAAGCGCGGCGGCGCGGGCATCCCGCTGGTGCACTCCACGCCGATGCCCTACGACAACTACTTCGACGGGCAGTACCCGGACTTCCTGTACTTCGAGCGGCTGCTGGAGGACAGCGGTTCCGGCCTGAACGAGCCCGCCGCGGTGATCGTGGAGACGCTGCAGGGCGAGGGCGGCATCAACTCGTCCCGTCCGGAGTGGCTGCGCGGCCTGCGCGAGCTGTGCGACAAGCACGGCATGCTGCTCATCGTCGACGACGTGCAGATGGGCTGCGGGCGCACCGGACCGTTCTTCAGCTTCGAGGAAGCGGGCATCACCCCGGACATCGTCTGCCTGTCGAAGTCCATCGGCGGCTACGGCCTCCCGATGGCGCTGACGCTGATCAAGTCCGAGCACGACGTGTGGGAGCCCGGCGAGCACAACGGGACCTTCCGCGGCAACAACCCGGCGTTCGTCACCGCCTCCGAGGCGCTGAAGCTGTACTGGAGCGACGACCAGCTGCAGCGCAGCACCATCGCCAAGGGCGAGCGCGTCGGCCAGGTCATCGGCGAGATCGCCGACAAGTACGAGGGCGCGCTCGCGAAGGGCCGCGGCCTCGCGCGCGGCCTCGGCTTCGAGGACCCGGAGGTCGCGGGCAAGATCTCCAAGGCGGCCTTCGACCGGAAGCTGATCCTGGAGACCTCCGGTCCGCAGAGCGAAGTGATCAAGATCATGCCGCCGCTGACCGTGACCGACAAGGAACTCGAACAGGGTCTTCAGATCATCGTCGATTCCGTGCAAGCTGTGCTTGCCTGACAAAGACGTACGCGAACGGCCGGCCCGCAGTCCGGGCCGGCCGTCGCGTTCGGCATCCCCGGTATCCCCGGCACCCCGAAGGAGGGCATTGTGTTCGTTCGCAGGCTCGACGAGGTCGAGAACACCGACGACGACATCCAGACCGAGAACTGGCGCAGCAAGCGCATCGTGCTGGCGCGGGAGAAGGTCGGTTTCTCGGTGCACGAGACCACCCTCTACGCCGGTACCGTGAACGACTTCTGGTACGCCAACCACATCGAAGCCGTCTTCGTGTACGAGGGCGAGGGCGAGCTGGAGAACAAGTCGACCGGTGAGGTCTTCCAGCTCAAGCCGGGCACGCTGTACATGCTCAACGAGCACGACAAGCACCAGGTCCGCCCCAAGACCGACATCCGCACGGTCTGCGTCTTCAACCCGCCGGTGACCGGTCGCGAGGTGCACGACGAGAACGGCGTGTACCCGCTGATCGTGGAGGACTGATCCGGTAGCGGTCCGCCTCGAACCGCCCACGTGCCGCCCCCGCGGCCGTGGGCGGTTTTTTCGCGCCGGATTCCGGATGCGTAATGACCGCAGGGGTCGGGTAGCCGAGGAGCGTCTGGTTGCCTGCCGCGGTGCGCGACGCATCCCGGATATCCGGGAATTGCCACCGAACGAGGAACCGAGAAATGGCGGCCGATTCTGGAGTCGGCCGCTCCGGCGGTAATTCGCGAAGGAGGCGCAACTGATGACCGTCGCGGACGTGACGACTCAGGACCGTTATCCGACTCGGCGCGGAGCCGAGTCCGCATTCATCGATCGCACCGATCCCGTCGTGTGGCGCGGGGTCCGCACCGGCCCGGCCTCGGCCGAGGACCTCGCCGCGCACGACGCGAAGGGGTTCCACACCGTGCCGGACCTGCTGTCCCCGGCGGAGGTGCAGGAGTACTGGCAGGAGCTGGACCGGCTCACCGACGATCCCGAGGTGCGCGCCGACGAGCGCACCGTCGTGGAGAAGGACTCCGGCCAGGTGCGCTCGCTGTTCGAAGTGCACCGCACCAGCGAGCTGGTCGCGGCGCTGGTGCGCGACCCGCGGGTGCTCGACCGCGCGCGGCAGATCCTGGGCTCCGACGTGTACGTGCACCAGAGCCGGATCAACTACATGCCGGGGTTCAAGGGCAGCGGGTTCTACTGGCACTCCGATTTCGAGACCTGGCACGCCGAGGACGGCCTCCCGGCACCGCGGGCGGTGAGCATGTCGGTGGCGCTCACCGACAACTACCCGTTCAACGGGGGCCTGATGGTCATGCCGGGCGCGCACCGCACCTACGTGTCCTGCGCCGGGCGCACGCCGGGGGACAACTACAAGTCCTCGCTCAAGGAGCAGAAGGTGGGGGTGCCCGGCGAGGACGACATCACCCGGCTCGGCTACGAGCACGGCATCGAGCAGTTCACCGGCCCGGCGGGCTCGGCGCTGTGGTTCGACTCGAACACGATGCACGGGTCCGGCAACAACATCACGCCGTTCCCGCGGTCGAACATCTTCATCGTGTTCAACAGCGTGCACAACGCCCCGGTGGCGCCGTTCGCCGCGCGGCGGCCGCGGCCGGAGTTCGTCGCGGCGCGGGACGCCGCGCCGATCACCCGCTGATCACCACTGCTCGGCCCGGTGCGCCGCGTGCGCGCCGGGCCGAGGCGCGCGCCACCCGCACGAGTGGCACGCTCGTTGCAGGCGTCACACTTGAGGCCCCAGAAGGGTTGGAATCTTGATCCCAATGGGCGAAGGTGGAGCCGGTTCACGGCGACACCCGTGAACGGGGCGGTCCAGGAGAGCGGATGAGTACACTGCATCACCCGATCGCAGCGGTGCCCGTGGAGATGCGGGACAGCGTCACCACGCCGAGCGCCGCGCGGGTCTACGACTGGTTCCTCGGCGGGGCGCACAACTGGGAGATCGACCGCGACTTCGGCCAGCGGGTCGTGGACATCATCCCGGACATCAAGTCCTACACCCGCGAGAACCGCCGCTTCCTGAACCGGGTGGTGCGCCACGCGCTGGACGCCGGATTCCGCCAGTTCCTCGACATCGGCTCCGGGCTGCCCACCGTGGGCAACGTGCACGAGGTCGCCGAACTGCACTGGAGCTCCGCTCCCGGCGCCGACGAGGACCGGGCGCGGGTCGTCTACGTGGACAACGACCCGGTCGTGCAGTCGCTGGGCGGGCTCATCCTCGCCCGTGAGGGCGATCCGCGGCGGCACCACGCGTTGCGCGCCGACCCGATCGCCGACCCGGACGGGTTGTGGCCGCTGCTGGACCGCACCGGGGTGTTCGACCTCGACGAGCCGACCTGCCTGCTGATGGTCTCGATGCTGCACTTCTCCAAGGACTCCGAGCACCCGCACGAGTCGGTCGCCGCGCTGCGGGAACGGCTGCCCGCCGGATCGCTGCTGGCCGTGTCGCACTGGACCACCTCGGACGCGACCGCGGAGGAGCAGGTGGCGAACGAGCGGCTGGTGGAGGCCTACGAGCAGTCCACCCACCCCGGGCAGCTGCGCTCCAAGGCGGAGGTCCAGGCGTTCTTCGGCGACTTCGAGATGCTGGAGCCGGGCCTGGTGTACGCGCCGAGCTGGCGGCCCGACGGCCACGAGGAGTTCACCGGGGACCCGGAGCGCTCCCGGATGCTCGCCGGGGTCGCCCGCAAGGCCTGATCAGGGCGTGGACAGCTGCGGGTCCAGGCCCAGGTAGCGGCGTTCGTTGAACTTCTCGCCCGCGCAGGACGCGCCGATGTCGTGGCCGATCCGCTCCACCACGTCCGCCAGCTCCAGCCGGGACAGCCACGGCCGCGGCAGCGCCGCCGTGCCGTGCCGCGCCCCGAGCAGGGCACCGGTGATCGCCGCGGTGCTGTCGCTGTGCCCGGAGTGGTTCGCCGCGAGCCGCAGCGCCGCCGGGAACTGCTCCGGCCGGGGCAGCGCCAGCGCGCAGTACACGCCGATCGCCAGCGCCTCCGGGCCGATCCAGCCCTGGCCGAGCCGTTCCACGTGCGCGACGGAGGCGCCCATCCGGGACAGGCTCGCCGCCTCCGCGAGCAGCCCGGCGGTCTCGCCGTCGTCGCGCAGCACCCGCCCGGTCGCCTGGTCCACCGCGTCCGGCAGCCGCCTGCCCTGCACGGCGACCAGGTGCACGATCAGCGCCAGGGTGCCCGCGGACGCCCAGCCGCCCGCGCCGCCGTGGGTGAGCGCGGCGAGCCGGCAGCCGAGTCCGTAGGCGATGGTCGCGCTCGGCGCGAAGCCGATCGGGGTGCTGCGGTCCACGCCGCCGCAGCCCTTGGAACTGTTCCGCGGCCGGTCCGGGCTGCCGAGCTCCGGTTCGCCGAGGGCGCGCAGGCTGGTGAGCCCGGGGGCTCGGCTGGCGTACAGCTCGCCCTCGGCGAGCAGACCGGTCGCACCGGGTGGCGGCTTCGACTCCTGCTGGGTGATCAGCCACCGGCGGTACGCCGCGGTGACGGTCTCCACCGGGCGCCACTGGCCGCCGTTGTTGCCCTGGGTCCACGCGCTGAGGTAGCCCTCGCCGGTGAACAGCGTCATCTGGGTGGCGTCGCCGAGCAGGGCCTGCGGGGGCGGTTCGGTGATGCCCTGCTCGCCGTGCTCGGCTCGTATCCCGTCGAGCTGCTGGAACTCGACCGGCGCGCCGAGCGCGTCGCCGAGAGCCCCGCCGAGCAGGCAGCCCACGGCGCGATCGACCACTGTGGACGGGGTGGGCACGCGGCGGGCTCCTTCTCGGGCGGCGCTGTCGAACGATGATCGATCGGGGCCGACTCTACTGGGCGATACCGCGGGCCCGGCGCCGATCCGTCCACCGCGAGCATCTGCGCCGCGTGCGGTGCGGCACCCCGCGGCTGACCTCGGGTTCGATGAATGATCAACTTTCGGCGTGGTCGCCCGCCGAACCGGCGAGGAACACGGCCTTGGGCCGATCGGGTGACGCCCGGCCCGGTGTCACCGGGTGCCGACCCGAAGATCGCTACCGTGTGTCCGCTTCGCCGAGAGTGGACTCCGCGAGCCCGGGTGACCGAAACTGGCGAGGATCGAACACGCAGCGAACGGCAGGTGTCGAGGGGCATGCAGGGCAGGGACGCCGTGCCCGGCGGAACGGGCGCCGACCAGGTCGTCGGCGCCGGCCCGCCCGGGTTCACCTTCCGGGTGCTCGGCCCGCTGGAGGTGCGGCTGGACGACGAGCCGCTGCGGCTCGGCTCCGCCTCCGTGCGCGGCGCGTTCGCCTGCCTGCTGCTGGAACCGAACCAGCTGGTCTCGATCGACCGGATGATCGACACCCTGTGGGGTGACGAGCCACCCACCACCGCCCGGACCATCGTGCACGGCTACATCTCGCGCATCCGCAGGCTGCTGCACGGCCACGGCCGCCCGGACGCGCCGGGGCGGCCCGAAGTGCTCACCCGCTCGCCCGGCTACCTGCTGCGCATCGACCCCGAGCGCATCGACGCGCACCGCGCCCGCACCCTGATCAACGAGGCGCACGGCAAGGACGCCGCGGCCCGCGCCGCGCTGCTCACCGAAGCGCTGCAGCTGTGGCGCGGACCGGTGCTCTCCGGCATCGCCGCCGAACGGCTGCACCAGAGCGTCGGGACCAACCTGGACGAGCTGCGGCTGCTCGCCCTCGAAGAGCGCATCGCCTCCGAACTCGAACTCGGCAGGCACCACCGGCTCGTCATCGAGCTGTCCGCGCTCGTCGACCAGTACCCGCTGCGCGAACGCCTCACCTACCTGCTGATGCTCGCCGGCTACCGGTCCGGCAACCGCGCCGAAGCCCAGGCCCGCTACCACGCGCTGCGCGGACGGCTCTCGCACGAACTGGGCATCGACCCGGGGCCCGAAGTGCGCACCCTCTACGAACGGCTGCTGCGCGACGACGAAGCCCTGCTCAGCGGCACCCAGCGGCAGGCCGACCGGGAAGTCGCGCCCGTCGGCCCGGTGCCCGCCGAACTCCCGCCCGCCGTCGCCGGATTCGTCGGCCGGGAACGCGAGATGGGCGTGCTGGACCGCATGATCGAACGCGATCGCGGGGACACCACGCTGCTCGCCGTGCTCACCGGCACCGCGGGCGTCGGCAAGAGCGCCGTCGCCATCACCTGGGCGCACCGCGTCGCGGGTGCCTTCCCGGACGGGCAGCTCTACGCCTCGCTGCGCGGCTTCGACTCCGAACGCGCGCCGCTGTCCCCCGGCGAGGCGCTCACCAGCATGTTGAAGACGCTCGGCGTCGCCGCCGACGCGATCCCCGTCGACCTCGACGACCGGGCCGCGCTGTACCGGTCGCTGCTCGCCGACCGGCGGGTGCTGGTCCTGCTGGACAACGCCCGCGACTCCGAGCAGGTGCGGCCGCTGGTGCCCTCCAGCTCCCGCTCGCTGGTGCTGGTCACCAGCAGGCGCAGGCTCGACGGGCTCGTCGTGCGCAGCGGTGCGCGGGTGCTGCCGCTGGAGACGCTGCCCACCGAATCCGCCGTCGCGCTGCTCGACCGGGCGGGCGGCATCGACGGTTCCGCAGCGGAACCCGAAGCCACCCGCGAGCTCGCCGAACTCTGCGGCGGGCTGCCGCTGGCGCTGCGCATCGCCGCCGCCCGGCTCGCCGCCAACCCCGCGCGCGGCGTCGCGAGCCTGGTCCGCGAGCTCACCGACGAAGGCAACCGGCTGCACGCGCTGGACATCGACGACGCCGACACCAGCGTGCGCCGCGCCTTCGACATCTCCTACCGGAACCTGCACCCGGTGCACGCCGCCACCTTCCGGCAGCTCGGCCTGGTGCCGGGGCACACCTTCACGGCGCACGCGGTGGCCGCCGTCTGCGAGACCGATCCGCCCGCCGCCTACCGGCGGTTGCGGGCGCTCGCGCTCGCGCACCTGGTCACCGAGCCGGAACCGGACCGGTTCGGGATGCACGACCTGCTGCGGCTCTACGCGCGGGAACTGCTCACCGCCGCCGACGGGACCTCCGCACGGGCCGAGCAGGGCTACGCCGACCGCGACGAGAAGGCCTTCACCCGGCTGCTGCACTACTACCTGGTGGTCGCCGACCACGCCCGGCGCTTCCTGCGCCCCGCCCGCGACGACCTCGACCTGTCCGGCGACTCCACCATCGAACAGCCCGAGATCCGGAACCGGACCGAGGCGCTGGCCTGGTTCGACTCGGAATGGCCCAACCTGGTCGCCGCGGTGCGCGCCGCGCACGCCCACGGCCTGCACGAGTACGCGTGGCGGCTGGTGCGCTGCCAGTTCAACTACCTGGTGGTGCGCTGCCCGTGGGAGGACTGGATCCAGATCTACACGGTGGGCCTGGAATCGGCGCGGCTCGCCGCGGACCCGGTGGGGCAGGTGCTGATGCCCGCGGGCCTCGGCGTGGCGTACGCGCGCACCGGCGAGCACGACGAGGCGCTCGCGCACTACGCCGACTCCTACCGCTGCGCCGTCGCCACCGGGAGCCCGGGTTGGCTGGCGATGGCCCAGGTCAACATGGGTGCGGTGCTGTTCCGGATGAAGCGCTACGCGGAAGCGCAAGTGCACTGCCGGGACGCGCTGCGCGCCTACCGCACGCTCGGCGACCGGTACCGCGAGGCGGGTGCGCTGAACAACCTCGCCCAGGTCGAGCAGGCCAACGGGCGGCTGGCCGAGGCGCTGGAGCACCTGCTCGAAGCCGAGGTGATGTACCGCGAGGCGGACGACCTCGAGACGCTCGCCATGGTGCTGAACAACTGCGGCGAGGTCAGCATCGAGCTGGGCAGGCTCGACGACGGTGAGGGCTACCACCACGAGGCGCTCGACGTGGCGCAGCGCTGCGGTTCCGCGATGCACCAGGCCTCGGCCTACCAGGGGCTCGGCGATGTCGCGGTGGCCCGCGGTGACCGGTCGGTGGCCCGCACCCGGTGGGAGACCGCGCTGTCGATCTTCGAGACCGGTGGTTCGCCGCGCGCCGCCCAGGCGCGGTCCCGGCTGGCCGCCCTCGACGAGGATTGACCCAGGTCGCAGGCGTCCCGCCGGGACGTTTAGCCGACGTTTAGCGGATGTCTAGTCCCCGCTGCGAAAGTGTCTTGCGTGCGGGTCGGCACCAGACGAGACCCGCACCGGGCGGCACTGGGGGAAATCCGAGGGGGGATTGCCGCCCGGCCGTCCCGGCCGAGCCCGCGCGAGCGGGCGGGTCGGGGCGGACACTCCGGAACGGGGTGCTCGGAGCGATCCGGGAGGGCGTGGGGGTGGGTGCGGGCCTTTGAGCGGGGGACACTCGGAGGTCCGCACTTCGTCTTCCCACCCCTGATCAGCCCCGGGTCAGCACGCGCCGCGCTCCTCGGTCGCCGAGGCGGACTTGCCGGACTGGGCGCCCGCGGTGCACACGAGCTCCAGCGACGGCCGCTTCGGCCCGCGACCGTCCCCGCTGGAGCGCCCGCGCAGCCGGCGCACGATCCACGGCGCCAGGTGCTCCCGGGCCCACTGGATGTCCTCGGCCCGCTGCACCCGCCACGTGCGGGTCGGCAGCTCCGGCCACGCGGTGCGCCAGTCCTGGTCGACCTCGACGCCCAGCGCCTCGCACGCCCGCAGCGCCACCCGACGGTGGCCCTCCGCGGACAGGTGCAGCCGGTCGTCGCTCCACGCGCGCTGGTCCTGCAGCACCCGCATCGACCACAGGTCGACCACGAAGCAGCCGTGCTTGTCCGCGACCGCCCGCAGGTGCGCGTTGTACGTGCCCACCTTGCCGCGCACCCGTCGCAGCACCGGCGTCGTCGAGGTATCGAAACCGGTGCCGATCAGCACGTCCGCACCGGTCGCGCGCAGCCGCGCCACCGCGTCGTCGAAGATCGCGGCCAGCTCGTCCGGGTCGCCGCCGGGCCGGATGATGTCGTTGCCGCCGCCGACGAGCGAGACCAGCGCGGGCCGCAGCTCCAGCGCCTGCGGCACCTGCGTCTCGACGATCTGGCGGAGCAGCTTGCCGCGCACCGCCAGGTTCGCGTACCGCAGCTCGGGTTCCCGGGTCGTCAGGTGCTCGGCCAGGCGGTCGGCCCAGCCGCGGAAGCCGCCGCCGGGAGCCGGGTCGGCGATCCCCTCGGTGAAGCTGTCGCCCAACGCGGCGAAACTGGCCCAGTTCGCCCGCCGTGCTCCGCCGTCCCATTGCTCCCGGCCGTTCATCGGCCCTCCTCCTGCGCTGTTCGATTCGCCGGAGAACACAGTGGTCCTCCGATCGCGACCTACGCCACCGTCGGTTACGGGTGGAGTGAGTAACGGCACTCGAATGTTCCGATTTTATTCCGCGCCGGTGCACTTCGTTCCGAGTCGGAGAACTCGCCGGACGTGCGATGCGCCGCACCTTGCCGAACGAGACCGATCGATGCCACGCGCGTGCACCCGCGGGAATAGTGGTGGCTTGCCGGGAAACCACCGTACGCCTCGAACGCGACTGCTAATGTCGCTCGGCGGTAGCAGAAGCAACGAGGGGGCTCGTGATGTCGCGATCGACGCAGGTGGCGACCCTGCGCGCGGTGGGGGACGACGTCGACGCAGGGCTTCGCGCCGCGAGGCCCCGGCAGGCCGGGACCGGCGCCGGTACCCGGACCGCAGGTGCGTGAGCGGGAACGACGGCCGGACCGCGAACGTCGGACCGACGCGCGCCGCACCGGTGCCGAACGCCCGGGCGAGGGGCCCGCGGCGGCCGAAGTGCATCCGAGAGCTGGGGGAGAAGTGACGTCACCGCACGACCCGGCGGCGCCGGGACCAGCGGGCCGACCGCTGCCCGCCGCGCCACGCCGGGAGCCCGAACCGCCGCGCGACGCCGAACCCGGCGAGCCCGCCCGCAGGCCGGGCAGGCCCGCGCCCGGTGTCGCCACCCGGCGGCCCGCTCCGCCGCGCCCGGTGAACGCGCCCGGCGGTGCCCGGCTCGGCGGCGAACTCGGCCCGGACGCGGCCTTCCGCAGCGAACCGCGGATGCCCGAATTCGGCGGCCGCACCGCCGATGAATCCTTCTCCGCCGGCGAGACCGTCATTTCCGGCGAATCGCTCGTTTCCGGAGATTTCCGCCATTCCGAATCCGTTCTCGGTGGTGATCACCTGATGTCCGGGGAATTCCGGGAGTCCGGTGCGCGGACTCCGCACGACCACGCCGGATCACCTGCCCGGGAGCACCCGGTCGGGGCCGTCGCTGCGCACGGTGACGGCGGCGGACCCCGCAGGCCCGCGCCGGACCTGCGCCGCGCCGGTGATCTGCAGGCGTCCGGGGAGCTGCCGCTGCCCGGTGGGACCCCCGAACCGCCGCGCCCCGGCGGCAGGCACGACTCCGGCAGGCTGCCGCGGCCCGGTGGCCCCGGCGAGCCGCCGCCGTCCGGGCGCCTCCCGGAACCGCCGGCCGGCACGCCCGCCCGCGGCGAGCCGCTGGCGCAGGGGGAGCTGAACCCGGAGGAGGCGCGCAGGCCCGCGCGCCCGGCGACCCGGCCCGGCCGGTTCGACCTGCGCGCCGAGTTCGCTGCGCTGGCCGCCGAACCCGACCCCTTCGTGCTCTGGGGCCGGATCGGACGGCTCGGCGACCGGTTCGCGCACGAGCGCCGCGGCCTCGCGCCGCGGCGGCCCGCGCAGCCCGAGCGGCCGGATCCGGCCGGTGGCACCTCGGCCCTCTCCGGTGACCTGGGCGGGCTCGCCGAGCAGGCCCGGTCGCCCGAGCCCGGTGCCGAACCGCGGGAGCCGAGCAGGCCCACCGGTTTCTCCGGCCCGCTGCTCGGCTCGCTGCCGCAGCCCGGCGCGCCGGAGCAGGACGCGCCGGCGGAGCAGCGGACCGACGACGAGCCGCTCGACTCCGAACGACCCCCGTTCGACGCCCAGCGGACCGGGCGGCCCGCGCCCGACCGGGCGCCGGAGCAGTCCGGACCGCACCCGCACGGCCCCGGCGGCCGCGCGGAGGTGCGGCCGGAAGGGCCGGTCTCCGGGCAGCTCCCGCTGCCGGAGCCGCCCGCGGGAACGCCCCGATCCGGCGAGCCGGTCCCGCCGCAGCCGTTCGACGCGGCCGCGCCGGTGCAGCCCGGTCATCCCGGTGCGACGCCGGTGCCGGGGCCGCCGCCGGCCGGTCCGCCGGTGCCGCCCGAGCAGGCGCCGCGCAGGCATGCTTCCGGGCCGTTGCCGCGGCAGGGACCGCCGCACCCCGGCGCGCCCCAGCCGGGTCGCCCGGGGCCGGGCCGAACCGGGCCGCCGCAGCCCGGCCGGCTCCAACCTGGCCAGGCCCAAACCGGCCCGCCGCAGCCGGGCCAGCCCCAGGTCGGCCAGTCCCAGACCGGCCAGTCCCAGCCGGGCCAGCCTCAGGCGGGCCAGCCCCACACCGGTCCGTTCCAGGCCGGTCCGCCGCACCCCGGTCAACAGCCGCCCGGGCCGCAGCAAGCCGCGCCCGGCAGGCAGGGTCCGCCGCCGGGCGGACCGGTTCCGCCGCCCGGACCACCGCATCCCGGCCCGGTCGATCGCGGACGCCCGCAGCCAGGCGGAGTCCAGCAGGCGCCTCCGGAGCAGCAGCCGAACCTGTTCGACCTGCCCGACGCCCCCGCCGTGGCGGGCGGCCTGATCGGCCCGCCCGCCGAGTTCGAGCAGCAGCCGCACCAGGGCCCGCCGCCCGCAGGCCGACCGGGCTCCGCCCCGGAGCCGCCCGGCCACCCCGGGCCGGTTCCGGGACGACCCGGCGATGGCGGACCGTCGGCGCCGCAATCCGGCTTCGACCCGCAGTCGGCGCCGCGCGGGATTCCGCAGCCGCCGGAGGTTCCGCAGCCGGGACAACTCGCCCCGCCGTCCGGCGCAGGGCCGGTGCAGCCGCGCCCGGAATCCGGCCCGCCGCTGCCGCCCGACGCGGGCGGACCGCAGCAGCCGAGGCCGGAGCAGACCCCGTCGCCGCACGGTGCTCCGGCGCGGGACCAGGCCCCGCAGCCCGGCAACCCGGTGCCCCCGGGAGCCGAGCAGGGCGCACCGCGGCCCGGCGCCCCGATGCCTTCCGGTGCCCCGATGCCTCCCGGCGTCCCGGTGCCTCCTGGCAACCCGGTGTCTCCCGGCAACCCGGTGCCGCCCGGACCTGAGCAGCTCTCGCCGCCGCACGGCACTCCACTGCCCCCCGCGCCAGAAGGCATGTCCTCCGCACCAGCGGACCTGCCTCCAGCGCCGGAGGGCCTACCGCCCGCGGCAGCGGGCCTACCGCCCGCGCCGGAGGGCCTGCCGCCCGGGCCTCGGCCGGACGTGCCGCCGAACGGGCCGCCGCCGCACCAGCAGGGACCGCCGCCGGGAGCACCGGTGCGGCCGCCGCTGCCGCCCCGGCAACCGGAGCAGCAGCGCCCGAACGAGCAGCAGCGTCCGGTCGAGCCGCAGCCCCCGCACCCCGCGGACCAGCAGGACGCCCAGCGCCCCGAACGACAGCGTCCGGCGGCGCTCCCGGAACGGCCCGAAACCCGCCCCGACGGCGGCTTCGGCCCGATGAGCTCCCGGGCGCGCACCTCCGCGCAGCGGCCCGCCCGCCGCAACTCCTGGGCGGCGATCGACGAAGCGCAGCACGAGTCCCGCGAACGGGAGTTCAGCACCGGCGGCTACCGCCCCGGCGAGCTGGACGAGGGCACCCGCGGCCCGCAGTTCCTGCTCGAAGCCGACGACGTCTACGACGACGAGTACGGCGGCGGCCGCCTCGTGGCACCCCCGGTGCTCGGCGAAGCACCGCCGGGATACCGCGACTTCTGAGGAGCCCCGGGCTCCGCCCCCTGACCGGCGGGCTCCGCAGCGAGCCCGCCGCACCGAAGGTGAGATGCGACAGCCGATGGT
The DNA here is from genome assembly GCF_057736575.1 of Saccharopolyspora sp. MMCC62. NCBI lineage: Bacteria > Bacillati > Actinomycetota > Actinomycetes > Pseudonocardiales > Pseudonocardiaceae > Saccharopolyspora > Saccharopolyspora sp. MMCC62. Next base: position 268,503 of record NZ_JBYKCM010000004.1, read on the forward strand.
CGACACGATCGCCCTCTCGCTGCCCGCCGTGGACGTCCTCGGCGAGCAGCTCGACCTGGACGTCCGGCAGTACCCGTTCGAACTGTCCCGGCCGGAGGAGTCCGCCGAGGAACGGACCCGCCTCGTCCGGCAGGTGTGGGGCGAGCTCGAAGCCGCCGGTCTCGCCACCGACGGCAGGCCCGAACCGGAGGTGGAGGACGCGCTGTACCTGCTGTGCGGGTCCGAGGTGTCCATCGCCGCGGCCGGGCTGCTCGACGTGCGCACCGGGCAGCGGCTGGCCGCCCGCGTCGTCGCCACCGGCGAGGTGGGCGTGGTGGGCGTGCTGGACGGGCGCGGGCTGCGGCTCGACTTCCTCGATCCGCACGACCTGCCCGAGGTGTGCGCCGACCTGCTGCCGCAGGCACCGATCCCGCCGGGCGAGCCGGTGCGCGCCGAGCGGACCGCGCACTCCCGGGCGCTGGAGGAGATCACCGCCCGGCCCCGCTACCGCATCGGGCACTTCCAGGTCTCCGGCGGCGACCGCCGCGGCGGTGCTCCGGCCGGGCCCGCCTGGTTCGACAACGACCTCGGCCGGTTCACGCTGCTCGGCGAGACCACGCCGGACGGCCGCGAGCTGGTGACCTGCGCGCCCGCGGACCGGGCTTCCATCGCCGAGCTCCTGGCCGAGCAGCTCGCCCACCTCGCCCGCGGCTGACGGCCCGCGCGAAACGGTCCGGTTCGTCCCGAAACCGGTGGCCGTTCCTGTGACATGATCGAGAGCGAGCTGACTGCCTACCGGCACGGCCGGAACCTCCACCGGACGCCGACCCGACCGCGCGGCCCCCACCACCGCGAACGAGCTGGAAGACAGGCATGCGAGCCGCACACCCCCGCCTGTGACGCGCATCCGCCGGGACACCGGTGCGTCCACGGCCTCCGGTGCGGCAGGCTGGAGAGCGTGATGCAGGATCGGCAGACGGGGCAGGCGCGGACCGGCCCGGACGACGGCGAACCGGACGCGGGCACCCCTGGGCGGCGCCCGGAATCCGAGCAGGACTCGCTGATGGGGCTGCTCGGTGGCCGCACCAGCGCGCTCGACGCCAGCCTGCCGCCGGTGGCGTTCGGCCTCGGCTGGTGGCTCGGCGGCGAATCGATCCTCGCCGGTGGCGCGGCGGCCGTGGCCGTCGGTGCCGTGCTCGGCGCGTGGCGGCTGCGCAAGGGCGACCGGCCGCTGGCGGTGCTGATCAGCCTGCTCGCGGTGCTGGTCGGCGCGGTGATCGCGCTCTACACCGGCAACGCCGCGGACTTCTTCCTCGCCCGGCTCGTCACCAACGCGGTGAGCGCGCTGATGTGGATGGTGAGCATCGCCGCCCGCTGGCCGCTGCTCGGCGTCATCGTCGGCGCCGTGCTCGGGCAGGGGAAGCGGTGGCGGCGGGACCCGGCGCTGCTGCGCGGCTACGGCCTGGCCAGCTGGGTGTGGGTCGGGCAGTACGTGGTGCGGCTGCTCGTGTTCATCCCGCTGTGGCTGGCCGATGCGGTGCTGGCGCTGAGCGCGGCGCAGGCGGCGCTCACCTGGCCGTTGGTGGCGCTGTGCGTGGCGAGCAGCTGGTGGGTCCTGAAGAAGGCCCTGCCGTCCGACCACCCCGGGCTCCGCCATCCGCAGGTCGCGCAGGGGTGAGGTGGCGGGACCTCGGCGGCCCGGGACCTGTTCCCCGAGCGGCGCTGCCACCAGGGACGATGCCGTCCTCGCGAGAAGGCCGCTGAGCACTAGCGGCGGTCCCGGTCGATCAGGTGGTCGGCTCCGCGCTTCGCCGCCCGCGGGCAGCGGACCCGACCCGGCGAGCGCGGGTCAGATCCCCGGGTAGCGCGGCGGGTCGCCGGTCCGGTCCAGAGCGGCGAGCCAGGCGGCCCCGGCGGCGCCCGGTCCCGCCGCGGGGAGCGGCACCCCGGGGAGCCGTTCGGCGAGGGCGGCGCGCAGCGCGGTGCCGACCGGGTTCCCGTCGGCCGTGAGCCCGCCGGCCAGCACGACCGGCCCAGTGCCGCCGTCCCGCCGCGCCCGCACCGCCGTGTCGGCGAGCTCGTCCGCGGCGCGGGCCACGATCCCGGCCCCGGGCCCGCCCGCCGCGCAGTCGGCGGTGACCAGCGGGGCCAGCTCGGCGAGCCGGATCGGCGCGGCCCCGTTCACCGCGGTGATCAGCCGTTTGCGCACCGCCATCGGATCGCCCGCGGTGTCGCCGAGCACCTGCTCCAGCACCGCCCCGGCGAGCCCCGACTCCGGCACTTCGCCGCGGTCCGCGGTGCGCAGCGCGTGCCGCACCGCTTCCCGCCCGAGCCAGAACGCCGATCCCTCGTCGCCGAGCAGCCAGCCGTGCCCGCCCGCGACGGCCGCCTCCCGGCGGTCCTCGATGCGGGCGGCGATGGCGCCGGTGCCCGCGATGAGCACGGTCCCGTCGGCGGCGCCGGTCCCGGCGGCGAACGCCACCTCGCAGTCGCTGACCACCCGCACCGGGCAGTCCAGCCCGAGCGATGTCCAGCCCTCCTCGAACAGCGCGGCCACCCGCGGGTCGGTCATCGCGCTCACCCCGGCCATGCCGAGCACCGCGGAGCGCACCGCTGCCCCGTCCAGGCCGGTGAGCGCGGTGCGGGCCGCCGCCGCGACCTGGGCGACGGCCTGCTCGGGCGGGTGCGAGTTGGGGTTGCCGCCCCCGGCGGACCCGCTGCCGAGCACCCGGCCGGTCAGGTCGCCGACCAGGGCGCGGCTGGACGTGCCGCCGATGTCGAGGCCGAGCACCAACTCCCGCATCCGTCCGTTGTACCGCAGCGCGCGGCGCCGGGAATCCCGCCCGCCCCGAGCTCCGCACCGGGCGGCGAGCACACTGTGGGGCTGATCGCCGGGATCCGGGGAAGGACGAGCGAGCGATGACCGTCGACGCGCACCACCACCTGTGGGACATCGACGTCCGGGACCAGCCGTGGATCACCGGACCCGAGATGGAACCGCTGCGCCGCGATTTCCGGCCCGCGGACCTGGCGCAGGCCGTCCGCGGCACCTCGGTGGACACCACCGTGCTGGTGCAGACCGCGGCGGACCCGGACGAGACGCCGGAGATGCTGGTGCTGGCCGATTCGGCGCAGTGCATCGGCGCCGTCGTCGGCTGGGTGGACCTCACCGCGCGCACGGCGCGGGAGCAGCTCGGTCCGCTGCTGTCGCACCCGGCGGGCCGGTGGCTGCGCGGCCTCCGGCATCGGGTGGAGGCCGAACCGGACGCGGACTGGATGGCCCGGCCGGACGTGCTGCGCGGGCTCGCCGCGGTGGAGGACGCGGGCCTGCTGTTCGAGGTGGTGGCGCGGCCGGAGCAGCTGCCCGCCGTGATCAAGGCGGCGGCCGAGTTCCCGCAGCTGACCTTCGTGCTGGACCACTGCGGCCGGCCGCCGGTCGGCGGCGATCCGACCGAGTGGGCGGTGCTGGTGCGCAGGCTGGCCGAGCACCCGAACGTGGTGTGCAAGCTGTCCGGTCTGGTCACGGCCGCCGGCTGGGGCCGGGAACCGGACGTGGACGTGCTGCGGCCGTTCGCGGACGTGGTGCTGGCGGCGTTCGGCCCCGGCCGGTTGCTGTTCGGCTCGGACTGGCCGGTGTGCCTGCTGTCGGCGTCCTACCGCGAGGTGCTGGAGCTGACGTCGGGCTTGCTGGACGGCCTGTCGAACCAGGAGCGGTCGGCGATCTTCGACGGCAACGCCCGCGAGGTCTACGAGATCTGAGCCCGTTCGCGGCGGTGGTCTCGGAAGGGGATCTTCGGCGCATCCCGGGCGGTCCCGTTTTCCCGGCGCGGAACGGTGGTCATTTCTGACCCGTTCGGCGTAATCTGACGCTGCCCGCCTCACCCCGCCCCCTCGGTGAGGCGGGCTTCTAACTTCTCCGCCGGACCCCGTCGAAGCAGGCGTTTCCCCGCGCGGCACCGAACGTGCTGGTCTCGGCACCGCGCGGAGCGGGCGTCGTCCGTTCGTCCGAACAGACGATCATCGAGTGCGGGTCACCTTGGACAGGCCGCGCGGCCGGTCCGGGTCGCCGCCGCGGGCCAGCGCGAGTTCGAGGGCGAGCTGCTGCACCGGCAGGATCTCCAGCACCGGCGCCAGCTCCTCGGCGCAGGCGGGCACCGGGATGTGGTGCGCCGCGGCCGGTCCGGAGCCGAGCGTGCACACGTCGGCGCCGCGTTCGCGGACCGCGTCGAGCACCTCGCGCATCGCCGCGCCTCCCTGGCCTTCGCCGCTGACCGCGAGCACCGCGGTGGCGGGGTCGACGGCGGCGACGGGCCCGTGCAGCAGGTCGGCGCCGCTGTAGGCGCGGGCGGGCAGGTAGCTGGTCTCGGCGAGCTTCAGCGCCGCTTCCAGGGCGGTGGCCAGCGAGTAGCCGCGGGCGGTGGTGACCAGCCGCTCGGTGGCGCGCAGCCGCTGCACCGCCTCGCCGACCGCCGCGGTGCCGTCGGCGAGCGCCCGCCGCGCCAGGTCGGGGAGCCCGGCCGCGGCCTGCCCCGTCCCGCCGCGCACCGCGTCGACCAGCAGGTACAGCGCGAGCAGCGTGGCGCTGTAGGTCTTGGTGGCGGCCACCGCCAGCTCCTGCCCGGCGTGGACGTGCACCGAGAGCTCGGCGGCCCGGTTCAGCGCCGAGTCGGGCGTGTTGGTGATCGCGACGGTGGTCGCGCCGCGGCGGCGGGCGGACTCGGTGACCTCGATCAGGTCGGGCGAGCCGCCGCTCTGGCTGACGGTCAGCAGCAGCACGTCCCGCAGGTCGGGCTGCGCGCCGTAGAGCGTGGTGGTGGACGGCGAGACGAGCCCGGCGGGCAGTTGCAGCAGCACCTCGATGAGGTACTTGGCGTACAGCGCCGCGTGGTCGCTGGAGCCGCGGGCCGCCAGCAGCGCGAACCGCGGCCTGCGCTGCGCGATGGTGGCCGCGACGGCGGCGATGTCGGTGGCTTCGAGCAGCTCGGCGAAGATCCGCGGCTGCTCGTCGATCTCGGCGCGCATGCTCGCGCCGGGTGTCGCCTCGCTCATGGGTGCCTCTCGCTGGCCGGTAGGTCTAGACCAATGTTATCGAACGTGCCGAGGTCCCGAGCGTGACCCGTGCGACACCCCTCCGGCCACCCGGCGTGCAGACCAAGATCATCAATGTGGGAAAACTGTGGAGAACGTGATGGTCGTGTCCTCGGTCAGGCATGCTGGACGGGCCAGGTGCGGCGCGCGGGTGGGCGAACCCACCCCCGCCGCGTGCGGTCACCCCTCGTGCGGGGAGGTGGCGGCCCGGGGCCGCGGCCGGACATCGGGTGCTGGAGCGGCGGCCATCGCGGCAGGTTCGGCGGTAGGAGGACGAATGCTGGAAACGTCGGTGTCCGGCGGGGCGGACACCCCGGTGCGCGCGCAGCGCGAACCCAAGTACTGGGGGCTCAAGCAGCACCTGCTCGACATGCTGCGCTCGCTACCCCCAGGCTCGCCGATCCCCACCGAGCGCGCGCTGGCCGCCGAGTTCGACGTCTCCCGCACCACCGTGCGCCAGGCGCTCGCCGAGCTCACGGTCGAAGGCAGGCTGCTGCGGGTGCAGGGCAAGGGCACCTTCGCCGCCAAGCCGAAGGTCGCGCAGCGGCTCCAGCTCTCCAGCTACACCGAGGACATGCGCGCCCAGGGCCGCCAGCCGGCGTCCCGGCTGCTGGAGGTCGTCGAGGAGCCCGCCGACCAGGAACTCGCCACCCTGCTCGGCACCCGGCCCGGCTCGACCGCGCTGCGGCTGCGGCGGCTGCGGCTCGCCGACGGGGAACCGATGGCCATCGAGACCACCCACCTGCCGCTGTCCCGGTTCCGCGGCCTCACCGGCAGGCTCGAATCGGGCGGCTCGCTGTACCGGGTGCTGCGCGAGCACTTCGGCGTGGAGCTCGGGCACGCCGACGAGACCATCGAGACCGCGCTGGCCAGCCCGGAGGAGGCCGAGACGCTCGGCGCCGACGTGGGCCTGCCGATGCTGCTGCTGTCCCGCCACTCCTTCGACTCCGCGGGCGAGCCCGTCGAATGGGTCCGCTCCATCTACCGCGGCGACCGGTACAAGTTCGTCGCCCGGCTCAACCCGCCGCAGTGATCGACCGACCCGGCGCCGAGCCGGGTCCCGCGCTGTCTCCCGCGCCGACGGTGCCGCCGGAGACCGCAGCGCCCCTTGTCGGGGCCACCGGTTCGCGCCTTCGCGGCGCCCGGTTTCCGCTGCCCGGCGCAATGCCGGTTCTGCCGTACCGCTCCGCTCCCACACCGCCTGGATCGAAATCAGCGGGTCTTCTCCTCGTTACCCGAAGTGGCAGTCATCACGAAAGTGCAACAATCGGGAGAATTGTGGCGAGATCATCCGTTGACAGGTTCGAGAGAGCGCGCACCAGATCAAGTAGGAGCCACAGTGGCGAAGGAGAATGCCGAACGGGGGGCGAACGGAACCGACGACGATGAGCCCGCGGAAAAGAAATCGAAGAAGATCGAATTGTCCGCCACGCAGGTCACCGGAGGCGCGCTCGCCTCGGTGACCGCGGCGTTCCTCGGGTCGTACCTCGGGGTCGCGGGAACCGTCTTCGGGGCAGGTCTGACCAGCGTCGTCATCACCGTCGGCGGTGCCCTGTACCAGCGTTCGCTGGAGACCACCAAGGAGAAGCTGGAGGTCACCAAGGACAAGGCGAACGTCGTCGTCGCCCGCGCCGGGATCAAGAAGCCCACCAGGGTCGAGCAGTACGTGGCCGCCACGCCGGTCAACGGCACCGCGGCTCCGGCGCTCCGCCCGCAGGCGCCCGCCGACGAGGCCACCCGCAAGATCCAGCTGCCCGGGATGCACTGGCCGGGCGGTGAGCAGGTCGACCGCGATCCCGACGCGACGCGCAGGCTCGACCCCGCCGAGGCGCGGACCCGGATGCTGAGCTGGGGGACCACCGCCGGTGACGCCACCGCCGCGGCCGAGCGCCCCACCACCGAGCACTCCACCGCCGAGCACTCCACCGCCGAGGACGCCGCCGCCGAGGCCACCGCCGGAGCGGGCACCGAGGTCGTCGCCCCGCCGCGCGGCCGCCGCCTCCGCTGGGGCGTCGTCGCCGCGACCAGCGCCCTCATCTTCGGTCTGGGCATGCTCCTGATCACCGGTTTCGAGGGCGTCGTCGGCAAGCCGCTCTCCGGCGGCGATGGCGGCACCACGATCAGCAAGGTCTTCACGCCCGCCGCGCACCGCGACACCGGGGACGCCGTGCCGCAGGAGTCGGAAACCGCGGAACCGAGCAGCTCGGCGGAGCAGGAGACCGGTTCCGAATCCCAGGAGGACACCTCCGGCGAACCCACCTCCGGCGCGTCCGAGACCACCGAGACCGGGCAGAGCGAGGCCACCGAACCCACCGGGGACACCGGCGCCTCCGAGGTCCCGGAACCGACCGGAGCGCGGCAGCCCGAATCCGGAACCACCGGAGAACGCGGTTCCGCGGGCGGTGAATCAGCGCAGCAGGAGCAGCCGGACGCTCCGTGACCGGAGAGCAGCGAATGGTGACGATTCCCGGTTATTCGGCAGAAATGCCGGATAACCGGGAATTTTTGCGCATCGATGCGTCGAAAGGTGGATGTGCCGGGTGGTGGTCCCCACCAATACTGGCTCCTCGTAGGGATCTTTGAGCCCCACCTCAAGGAGTAGGAGACCCACCTATGACGCGCAAGCTCGCGGCCAGAATGGCCGGGACGATCGTGCTGGCGGCCGGAACCGTCGCCGCCTTCACCATGCCCGCCTCGGCCACCGTCGCCCCGGCGCCGCAGGCGAAGGCCGCCACCCAGCTCGAAGCCATGCAGCGCGACTTCGGCCTCACCGCCGACCAGGCGCAGGCCCGGCTGCACAGCGAGGCCATCGCCAACACCGCGGACCGGACGCTGCGCGGCGTGCTCGCCGACTCGTTCGGCGGTTCGCGCTACGACGCCGGGCTCGGCAAGCTCGTCGTCGGCACCACCGACGCGAACCTGGCCGACGAGATCCGCGCCGCGGGCGCCGAGCCGAAGGTCGTCGAGCACAGCACCAAGCAGCTCGCCGGTGTCGTGGACGGCCTCAACACCCGCCAGGCGCCGCAGGGCGTCACCGGCTGGTACCTGGACTCGGCCGCCAACTCGGTCGTGGTCACCGCCGCCGAGGGCGCCGGTGCGGCCGCGAACGAGTTCGTGCACTCCACCGGGGTGGACGCGCAGGCCGTGCACGTCGTCGAGTCCGCGGAGGCACCGCGCATCCTCGCCGACGTGATCGGCGGCAACGCTTACACGATCGAGAACTCCGCGCGCTGCTCCGTGGGCTTCTCCGTGGAGGGCGGCTTCGTCAGCGCCGGGCACTGCGGCAGCCAGGGCGACAGCACCAGCACCCCGTCCGGCACCTTCGCGGGCTCCTCGTTCCCCGGGGACGACTACTCCTACGTGGAGACCGCGTCCGGTGAGACCCCGCGCGGCCTGGTGAACGACTACGCGGGCGGCACCGTCAGCGTCGCCGGTTCGACCGAGGCCGCCGAGGGCGCCTCGATCTGCCGCTCCGGCTCCACCAGCGGCTGGCACTGCGGCACCGTCCAGGCCAAGAACCAGACGGTGAACTACGCCGAGGGCACCGTCACCGGGCTGACCCGCACCGACGCGTGCGCCGAGCCCGGCGACTCCGGCGGCTCGTGGCTGGCCGGTGACCAGGCCCAGGGCGTGACCTCCGGCGGGTCCGGCGACTGCACCAGCGGTGGCACGACCTACTTCCAGCCGGTCAACGAGATCCTGGACGCCTACGGCCTGACCCTGATCACGGGTTGATCGGGAGCCCGGTCACCGGGTGATGGCAGCCGGACGGGCTGCGTCTCAGCCCCACGAGACGCAGCCCGTTCGTCGTGCCGGGACCCGCCGGGTCAGGCGGGCAGTCCGGCCTTGAGGGATTCGGCGGCGGCGCGCGGGTCGTCGGCCTCGGTGACGGCCCGGACCACCACGATCCGCTCCGCGCCCGCCGCGACGACCTCGGCGAGGTTGTCGTGGCCGACGCCGCCGATCGCGAACCAGGGCCTGCCGTGCCCGCGGTGCTCCGCGGCGTGCCGGACCAGCTGGATGCCCGCGGCCTCCCGGCCGGGTTTCGTCGGCGTGATCCACACCGGCCCGGTGCAGAAGTAGTCCACGCCCGGTTCGGTCGCGGCCGCGTCCGCCTGCACCACGTCGTGCGTGGAGCGGCCCACCACCACCTCGTCGCCGACGATGCGCCGGGCCGTCGCCACCGGCAGGTCGTCCTGGCCGAGGTGCAGCACGTCGGCCTCCGCGGCCAGCGCCACGTCCGCGCGGTCGTTCACCGCGAGCAGCGCGCCGTGCCGCACGCACGCGTCCGCGAGCACCTCCAGCGCCGCGAGCTCCTGGCGCGCCTCCAGCGGAGCACCGCCGGGAGCCTTGTCCCGCAGCTGGATGATGTCCACGCCGCCGGACAGCGCGGCGTCGGCGAACTCCGCCAGATCACCCCGCTCCGCCCGCGCGTCGGTGCAGAGGTACAGCCGTGCGTCGGCGAGCCGCGTGCGGATGCCGACACCGTCCAATCCGGGCATGACCCCAGGGTAGTCCGCGGCCGGGCGGCGGCTGACCTCGCGCGGGCGGATGAGTACGGTGGTGGTGGTTGGCACGGGAGCCCGGGATCCGGGCTGAGAGGGGGCGCAGGCCCCGACCGTCGAACCTGATCCGGGTCATGCCGGCGCAGGGAGCGCAGATGCAGCAGCAGTCGGCCGTCACCGTCGTCGGTGGCGGGATCATCGGTCTCTCCGTCGCGTGGACGGCCGCGCGCGCGGGACACCGCGTGGAGGTCGTCGACGCGGGGGCGCGGCGGGCGTCGTGGGTCGCGGGCGGGATGCTCGCACCGGTCGCCGAAGCCGCGCCGGGCGAAGAGGAACTGCTGGAGCTCGGGTCCGAGTCGTTGCGCCGCTGGCCGTCGTTCGCCGCCGACCTGGCCCGCGAGTCCGGGCTGCCGTCCGGGCTGCGCCGGGAGGGCACGCTGGTGGTCGGCGTGGACGGTGCGGACCGCGCCGAGCTGGACATGCTGGCCGAACACCTGGCCGCGCTGGGCCGCACCGTCACCCGGCTCGGCGGCCGGGAGGTGCGGCGGCTGGAACCGTCGCTGGGGCCCGCGGTGCGGCGCGGCCTGGAAGTGCCCGGAGACCTGGCGGTGGACAACCGGCTGGCGCTGGCCGCGCTGCGGGCCGCGGCGGAGGCGGCGGGCGCCCGGTTCCGCGACGGCGCGGTGCGGCGGGTGCGGCCGGGCGAGGTGGAGCTGGATGCGGAGGTGCTGCGCTGCGACGTCGTGGTGATCGCCGCGGGTGCCCGCTCCGGTGACCTGCACCCGGCGCTCCGCGGCCGGATCCGCCCGGTCAAGGGCGAGGTGCTGCGCCTGCGGGCGCGCCCCAGCGCGCTGCCCCCACCGGCGCGGACCGTGCGCGGCCCGGTGCACGGCAGGCAGGTCTACCTGGTGCCGCGCGACGACGGCGGGCTCGTCGTCGGCGCCACCCAGTACGACGCGGGCTTCGACGAGGCCGTCACCGCGGGCGGCGTCCGCGATCTGCTGGCCGACGCGGAACGGCTGCTGCCGGGCATCGCCGAGTACGAGCTGCTCGAAGCCGTCGCCGGGCTGCGGCCCGGCACGCACGACAACCTGCCGGTGATCGGCGAACTGGAACCGGGGGTGCTGGCCGCGACCGGGCACCACCGCAACGGTTTCCTGCTCGCGCCGATCACCGCGGACGCGGTGCTGGCGGAGCTGTCGGGCCGCGAACCACCGGTCGCCGGACCGGTACCCGCAGGCGACGGAGGAGGTCGACCGTGCAAGTGGTGATCAACGGGGCGGAACGGCCCGTGCAGGCGGACGCGACGCTGGCGGCGGTGCTCGCCGAGTTCGGCGTGCCCGAGCGCGGGGTCGCGGTCGCCGTGGACGGGACCGTGGTGCCCAGGGCGAACTGGCGGGCGACGGAGCTCCGCGACGGGGCGGCCGTCGAAGTGCTCACCGCCGTGCAGGGAGGCTGACGTGGACGACGCACTGGTGATCGCGGGCCGCGAGTTCGGCTCCCGCCTGATCACGGGGACCGGGGGAGCGGCGAACCTGTCGGTGCTGGAGCGGGCGCTGCTGGCGTCCGGCACCGAGCTGACCACGGTGGCGATGCGCCGCGCCGACGCCGGAGGCCGCACGGGTGTGCTGGACCTGCTGCACCGGCTCGGCATCGAGGCGCTGCCGAACACCGCGGGCTGCCGCACGGCGGCGGAGGCGGTGCTCACCGCGCAGCTCGCCAGGGAGGCGCTGGAGACGAACTGGGTGAAGCTGGAGGTGGTGGCGGACGAGGACACGCTGCTGCCGGATCCGGTGGAGCTGCTGGACGCGGCCGAGCAGCTCGTCGACGAGGGCTTCGTGGTGCTCGCGTACACCAACGACGACCCGGTGCTGGCGACCCGGCTGGAGGACGTGGGCTGCGCGGCGGTGATGCCGCTGGGTTCGCCGATCGGCACCGGGCTGGGCATCCGGAATCCGCACAACATCGAGATGATCGTGTCCCGCGCGTCGGTGCCGGTCGTGCTCGACGCGGGCATCGGCACCGCGTCGGACGCGGCGCTGGCGATGGAGCTGGGCTGCGACGCGGTGCTGCTGGCCAGCGCCGTCACCCGGGCCCAGGACCCGGAGCGGATGGCCGCCGCGATGCGCGCCGCGGTCGAAGCGGGCCGCCTCGCGGTCGGCGCGGGCCGCATCCCGCAGCGCTTCTGGGCGCGGGCCTCCAGCCCGGACCTCGCGCGGTGAACCGAACCGCCGCGACGTGACACGGCCCGCCCGACCTGCCTGGTCGAACGGGCCGCGCACCTGATGATCAGCGGATGCGGAGCCGTTCGGTCCGCACGAAGTTGATCGTGTAGCTCTTCCACGGCTCGTTGCCGAGGGTCTGGTCGATCGCCGCGCGGGCGTGCAGCGCGTTCTCCACCAGCGAGCTGGCCAGCAGTTCCGTCTCGGGTGCCCCGGCGGACTGGATGTCCGGGATCTTCGGGTTGCTCCGCCCGCTGAGCAGCTGGTCCACCGCCTTGAGCGCGGGCACCGCCACCGCCAGCTCGTCCTCGGGCCGGAACGCCAGCGTCGCCACGTCCTGGCGCAGCGCGTCGAGCGCGATCGCTGCGGCCCGCGTGGTCTGCGGGTCCTCGTCCGAGTCCGGTTCGTCCAGCAGCGCGGGCATGCCCAGCAGGTCCTGGGTCCGCCGCAGCGCCAGCACGTGCGCGGACTGCATGGCGGCGCGGACCTGGTGGCCCTGCCCGGCGGCCCGCACGCTGCGCAGCAGCTCGGACACCGACCACACGGTGGACCGGATCGCCCCGCGCACGTCGGGCACCATGCTGCTGGGCAGCACGATGAAGCTGATGTAGCCGACGCCGAGCGCGATGGCCGCGCCGACGGCCGTGTTGGAGGCGAAGCTGATCGCGATGTTCGCGAGCGGCCGGTCCAGCCGCATCGCCTGGTCGACCACGGTCACCACGATCAGCGAGCTCAGCAGCACCTGGTAGTCGGTGCGCAGCCGTTCCACGCCGAGCAGCATGCCGACGACGACCACCGGCACCAGCAGGTACACCCCGGGCAGCAGCGTGATCAGCGCGGCCAGCACCACCACGCCGAGCACCGCGCCGCCGGTGCGCTCCAGCGCGCCGTTCATGCTGTCCCGCGCGGCGGGGGCGAGCACCACGTACAGCGCCAGCAGCAGCGTGGACGCGGACGGGTCGTCCAGCAGCAGCACGATCACCATGCCGACGGCGACGGCGAGCGTGCAGCGCAGCGCGTGCCGGAACAGCGAGGACCGCAGCGACAGGTGCGCCCTGATGCCGCCGATGGCGCGCTGGCGGCGGCCGCCGGGCGCGGGCGGGCTGGCGGCGACCTCGGTGCGCTGCACGACGGCGCCGCGGATGCGGTCGAGTCCTTCGTTCATGCCGCGCACCGCTTCCGGCAGGTCCTGCCTGCCGCCCGCGGCGACGACGGCCTGCGCCGGGTCGACGCGGGCCATCGCGGGCAGCCCGGTGCAGGCGCGGGAGCGCACCGCGCGGGCGAGTTCGGCGGCGACCAGGTCCGCTTCGACGACGATGCGGTGCAGCCGTTCCGCTTCGATCCGGTCGGCCCGCTGGGCTTGGGCGAGCAGCGTCTCGCGGGCGGCGCGGAACCGGGCCGCCCCGGCGAGGACCTGCCCGAGCCAGGTGCTCGACCCGTCGGCGCGCCAGGCGCTCGCGGCGATCTCCAGCACGCCCGGCCCCGGTTCGAGCAGGGTGCGGGCCACGGCGTGCCGGGTGGCGCGGGTCGGGTCGCCGATGCCGATGAGCACCCGCAGCACCAGCGCGAACGCGGCGCCCGCCCCGGTGGACAGGAACAGCATCCAGGCGGGTTCCCCGGAGCCGATGCCGGTGGTGGTGGCCACGAGGGTGGCGGCGGCGAAGGTCTGGCCGCTGACCCGGTACTGCTCGCCGATCGCGGGCAGCATCCCGGAGCCGAACACGACCACCGCCACGAGCAGCCCGGCGAGCACCGGGATCGCGTCGAGCAGCGGCCCGATGGCCATCACCAGCACCAGCGCGGGCCCGAACCAGGCGAACCGGTGCAGGTCGGAGCGCAGCGACCGGCCGCCGGCGGCGACCAGCGCGAACACGGCGGTGAGCCCGCCGATGAGCGCGGGGGTGCGCAGATCCAGCAACCAGCCGACGGCGGTGGCAGCCACCGCGGTGACCAGCACCGCCATCGCGTACTGGCGTCGTCTGAGGTCGGGGGCACCGGCCTCGGTGTTGAGCCCGGCGAGGAGCCGGTCCTTCATGGTCGTCCACCCGGGTGCTGCCACGGCGGTCGCTTCGCTCCTGACGTTCTCGGTGCCTGTGCGGGACGGGCGCAGCGCGCGCGGCGCCGTCGCTCGGGAGCGCGGCGGGGGCTGCAGGCCTCACGCACTATGTCGACGGGACCCGCCCGGTGAGTTACCCGCGCGGGCCAAAATCACCCGATTCGGTATCTCAAGCTCGTTCGCGGCGGGTCCGCTGGGCCATTCGCGCGGTTGCCGCGCAGCGCTCGTGCCCGGCGACGGTACCGAGCGTGGTCCGATCACCGGAACGGCCCCGGTCAGATCGAGCGCGGGCTCACCCGCCAGAACGTCGAGACCGGCCCGACCCCGGCGCCGAGCGGGTAGGCGTGCTCGACGCTGCGCGTCACGAACCGCTTGCCCGCGGCGACCGCGTCCGGCATCGCCGCGCCCTTCGCCAGCGCCGCGGTGATCGCCGAGGCGAACACGTCGCCCGCGCCGTGCGTGTGCACCGTCGAGTAGCGCGGCCCGGGCAGCGGGATCGCGTCGGTCCCGTCGAACAGCAGGTCCACGCACTCCGGATCGTCCAGCAGGTGCCCGCTCTTGATCAGCACCCAGTCCGGGCCGAAGTCGTGCACGGCCTTCGCCGCGTCCAGCAGGTCGTCCCGGCTGCGCGCGTCGATGCCGGTGAGCAGCCGCACCTCGTCCAGGTTCGGCGTCACCAGCGTCGCCCGCGGGAAGGCCTCGTCGCGCAGCGCGTCCAGCGCGTCCGGGCGCAGCAGCGGTTCCCCGCTGCGGGACGCGGCGACCGGGTCCACGACGAACGGGGTGCGGCGGCCGCGGCCGATGCCGTGCTCGTCGCAGGCGGCGAGCACGGCATCGATGGTGGCGGCCGAGGACAGCACCCCGGTCTTCGCCGCGTCCACCCCGATGTCGGTGGCGACGGCGCCGATCTGCGCGGCGACCGTCTCCGGCGGGATCTCCACGAGACCGGTGACGCCGACGGTGTTCTGCACGGTCACCGCGGTCACGGCCGTCATGCCGTGCACCCCGCAGGAGAAGAACGCCCGCAGGTCGGCGTGCATCCCCGCGCTGCCGCCGGAGTCCGACCCGGCGATGGTCAGCGCCGTCGGCGGAGCCGTGTCGTGCGCGGGTCGTTGCAGGTGGGCGGGCGTCTCGTGCATCCGGCCCATGCTACGACCCCTTCCCGGCGTCGATCCGGCCCGTGCGGAACCTGCCGATGCGAAACACCGGAGCACCGCCCACCGCGTCCGGAAGCGGGTGAACGGACCGTTCGTCCAGCCGGATGGGACGAACGGTCCGTTCACTCCGATCAGCTCACGATGGGGAGGTAGACCTCGCCGCCGGAGCCGGTGAACTCCTCGGACTTCTCCCGCATGCCCTCCTCGATCGCCTCGACGCTGGTGAGGCCGTGCTTCTCGGCGTAGTCCCGCACGTCCTGGGTGATCTTCATGGAGCAGAACTTCGGCCCGCACATCGAGCAGAAGTGCGCGGTCTTCGCTGGTTCCGCGGGCAGCGTCTGGTCGTGGTACGCCTTCGCGGTGTCCGGGTCGAGCGCCAGGTTGAACTGGTCGGTCCAGCGGAACTCGAAGCGCGCCTTGGACAGCGCGTCGTCCCACTCCTGCGCCCGCGGGTGCCCCTTGGCGAGGTCACCGGCGTGCGCGGCGATCTTGTAAGTGATCACGCCGGTCTTCACGTCGTCCCGATCCGGCAGCCCCAGGTGCTCCTTGGGCGTGACGTAGCAGAGCATCGCGGTCCCGGCCTGCGCGATCATCGCCGCGCCGATGCCGGAGGTGATGTGGTCGTAGGCGGGCGCGATGTCGGTGGTGAGCGGGCCGAGCGTGTAGAACGGCGCCTCGTCGCACAGCTCCTCCTCGAGCCGCACGTTCTCCGCGATCTTGTGCATCGGCACGTGCCCGGGGCCTTCGATCATCACCTGCACGTCGTGCGCCCGGGCGATCCCGGTGAGCTCGCCGAGGGTTTCGAGCTCGGCGAACTGGGCGCGGTCGTTGGCGTCGGCGATGGAGCCGGGCCGCAGCCCGTCGCCGAGGGAGAAGGTGACGTCGTACTCGCGGAGGATCTCGCACAGCTCGGAGAAGTGCTCGTACAGGAAGCTCTCCCGGTGGTGCGCCAGGCACCAGGCGGCCATGATCGAACCGCCGCGGGAGACGATGCCGGTGACGCGCTGCGCGGTCAGCGGCACGTACCGCAGCAGCACTCCGGCGTGCACCGTCATGTAGTCCACGCCCTGCTCGCACTGCTCGACCACGGTGTCCCGGTAGATCTCCCAGGTGAGCTTCGCCGGGTCGCCGTTCACCTTCTCCAGCGCCTGGTAGATCGGCACCGTGCCGACCGGCACCGGCGAGTTGCGCAGGATGCGCTCGCGCGTCTCGTGGATCCGCTTGCCGGTGGACAGGTCCATGATCGTGTCGGCGCCCCAGCGGGTGGCCCACACCATCTTCTCCACCTCTTCGGGGACCGAGGAGGTCACCGCCGAGTTCCCGATGTTCGCGTTCACCTTCACCAGGAACTTCTTCCCGATGATCATCGGTTCGCTCTCGGGGTGGCGGTGGTTGGCGGGCAGCACCGCGCGGCCGCGGGCGATCTCGTCGCGGACGAACTCGGCGGGCAGGTCCTCGCGGGCGGCGACGAACTCCATCTCCCGGGTGATCGCCCCGGCCTTGGCGGCGGCGAGCTGGGTGGGGTGCTCGCGGTGCCAGCCGTCGCGGGTGCGGGGCAGGCCCGCGTGCACGTCGACGGTGGCGGCGTCGTCGGTGTAGGGCCCGGAGGTGTCGTAGACGTCGAGGTGCTCGCCGTTGCTGAGCTCGATGCGGCGGGCGGGCACCCGCAGGTCGCCGACCTCGCGGTGCACCTTGCGGGAACCGCTGATCGGTCCGGTGGTCACACCCGGGGAATCGGAGTCCACAGAGGACGGTTCAGGACGCACGTCGGCCACGGCCGTTCACTCCCTACGCCGGCATTATCCGGTCAGGTTCAGGCGGTCGGCGGCCCCGGATCGGATGATCCAGCCGCCCTCTCAGCCCGCTTCCGGTGCGAGCTCCCGCGATCAGTTGTCGGCGCCGAGGCTAGCCCCGCGATGCCGTCCTGCCAAGTCCTCGCTCGCCGGGAGCGGCGGCGGCCACGCGCGCGACCAGGGTGGATGACGGCCCGATTCAGCCGAAGATACCATCGGTGATCAAGTGATCACAGGAGGTGATCGGCCGTGAAGGTCCGTCCGAACGTGGAATCCCGCTGCTGCCACGAGCTCCGCGCGCTCCGGAGCCGCACCGCCCTCCCGCCGGACTGGCGGTCGGAGGCGATCGACGGGCGGATGGTGCTCTCCCCGCCGCCGGCGCCGGGGCACGAGCTGATCGCCGACTCGGTGGTGCGGTGCCTGTACGCGGTGCTGCCGTCGCGGCTGGTCGTCCTGCGCGACCCGGTCGTGCTGGTCCAGGACGGGCCGTGCGTGCTCGTGCCGGACCTCGCCGTCGTTCCGCGCGACCGAGCCGGCGGCGACCCGGCGGAAACGGGTGCGCACGCGCTGCTCGCGGCGGAGATCGCGGTGCGCGGCGGCACCGGCTCGGACCGGGGTGCCAAGCTCCGCGCGTACGCCGCGGCGGACGTCCCGTTCCACCTGCGCATCGACCGCTACGCGCCGAACGGGCCCACCACCACCCTGTTCTCCGAGCCGGACGGCGAGGCCTACCGCGAATCGCACGCGGTCCCGTTCGGCAAGCCGCTCGACCTGCCGTCCCCGTTCGACGTCACCTTGGAAACCGAGCCCTTCCCCCGCTGAACGGACCCGCCCGTCCGCGGAACCCGCCCAGTGAAGCGCGTCTTTCGCCTGTCAGCGGCGAAGCCGCTGAGCCGCCGACCACGCACGTCACCGGCACCGCCGCGGGTTCTCAGCTGCTTCCTCGCGAGGACAGCGTTTTCGCCTGTGGCGGAGCCACCGGTGAAAACGATCCCGCAGCGAGGAAGCAGCTGAGGTTCCGCCAACCGCCCCGCCCGCAACGGGAGAAGGCTCAATCCTCCTCAGCGAACGGATCGCCTTCGATCGCCGGGTCCCAGGAGAGCCCGGGAACTCCCCACCCGTTGCGCTTCACGGCCTTCTTCGCGGCCCGCGCGTTCCGCCCGACGAGCCGGGTCAGGTAGAGGTGCCCGTCCAGGTGGTCGGTCTCGTGCTGCAGGCAGCGGGCGAAGAAGCCGGTGCCCTCGACCTCGACCGGCGCGCCGTCCACGTCGAAGCCGGTGACCTTCGCCCAGCTCGCCCGGCCGGTGGGGAACGCTTCGCCGGGGACGGACAGGCAGCCTTCCCAGTCGTCCTCGGGGTCGGGCATGGTCTGCGGGAGCTCGCTGGTCTCCAGCACCGGGTTGACCACCACGCCGCGGTGCCGCACCCCGTCGTCGTCGGGGCAGTCGTAGACGAAGACCCGCAGGTCCACGCCGATCTGGGTGGCCGCCAGCCCGGCGCCGTTCGCGGCGGTGTTCGTCTCGAACATGTCCTCGACGAGGGTGCGCAGCGCGTCGTCGAACCGCTCGACGGGGCGCGTGGGGTGGTGCAGCACCGGGTCGCCCACGATGCGGATCGGGTGAACAGCCATGCGGCGGAGGGTATCGGTAGCGGTCTCCGGGGCGCCTCGGGAGTGGTGGCGCGGAGGTGCGCGCCGCCCATCGGAGTGATCTTCGCCGGGCTGCCGGTGGATCTCCGCCGGGGGCGTGTTGGCCGCGCACGGCGGGCGGGCTCGCGTGATGTAATGGGCTTGGAATCACACCCGTGTGATTCCGGCGAACGCGGGGGCCCCGGATCGCGACGCGAGGAGCCAGATGGACGCCGCCCAGATGCTGACCGTGCACGAGATCGCCCGGCAGTGCGAGGAACTGGCGCGTACCGACGGGCGCGGAGCGGCGGGTGAACCCGCGTCCGGCAGGCACCTGCGGGCGGTCGACCCGCCCACCGAACCGCTGCCGCGCATCCCCCCGGATGAGTCCACTTCGGACGATCAGGAGCCCGCGGCGGAGCGGGGTCTCGGCGACCGCGAGCTGAGCATCCTGGCGTTCGAGCGGCAGTGGTGGAAGAGCGAGGGTGGCAAGGAGCGGGCCATCCGCGAGTTGTTCGACATGTCCGGCACCCGGTACTACCAGGTGCTGAACGATCTGCTGGACGACCCGGCGGCGGTCCGGGCCGATCCGATGCTGATCAAACGTTTGCGCAAGGTGCGGGCGAGTCGGCAGCGCGCCCGGCAGGCCCGCCGACTGGGAATCGAGTGGCACTGATGACTTCCGGGGAACCCCCGACCAGCCCGTCCGCCGCGAAGATCGGCGGTATCGCTCTCATCGGCGCGGGCGCGCTATCGGCCGTGCTCGGCCTGACGACGCTGGTCTCCGGCGGGTCCGACGACGCGGCCGCGCCGCCGGTGGACCAGCAGCAGACCTCGGCTCCGCTGCCGCCGCTGCCGCCCGGCCCGACGAGCTCCGCGCAGCCGCCGACCTCGTCGGTCGCCGAACCGCCGCCCGCCGCGGACGAACCGCCCGCGCAGACACCCGACCCGGAACCGCAGGTGCCGCCGGCGAACCAGCCGCGCCCGGACTCGCCGGGCTCGGACTCGACCGGTTCGGACCACCAGCGGCAGCGGATCGTGGTGCGGGTCTACAACAACAGCACCATCAAGGGCTTGGCGCACCGGGCCGCCGACGAGTTCCGCAGCGCCGGGTACGAGGTGCCGGAGGTCGGCAACTACTCGCAGGGCGTCATCCCCACCACCACGGTGTACTACCGGCCGGGCACGCCGGAGGAGGCGCAGGCGAAGGAGATCGCCGTCGCGTTCCAGGCCCGCGCCGAACCGCGCTTCGAGGGCCTCGCCCCGGCGAGCCCCGGTGTCATAGCGATCATCACGAACGACTACCAGGGCATGCCGAAGGGCAGCTAGCGCCCGGTGCGCGGCCCCGCCGAGCGGGTGGGCCGCGCACCGCGGATCAGCCGCGCCGGTCGGCGTAGGACTCCAGGGACGCGAGCTGCGCCGGGTCCAGCGAGGGGCGCACGGCGCCGCGCGCCGCCGCCAGGTGCGCGGCCGTCACCTCCGCGGCGCTGAGCGACTCGCGCATCGCGGTCAACGCCGCCTCCCGGACCAGCGCGGCGCAGTCCGCCGCCGAGTACCCGTCCAGCTCCGCCGCCACCGCCGCCAAGTCCACATCGGACGCCAGCGGCGTGTTCCGCGCCGCGGCGCGCAGGATCTCCGCCCGCGCATCCTCGTCCGGCGGCGGCACGTACACCAGCCGCTCCAGCCTGCCGGGCCGCAGCAGCGCCGGATCGATCAGCTCCGGCCGGTTGGTGGCGCCGAGCACCACGACCTCCCGCATCGGCTCGACCCCGTCGAGCTCGGTGAGCAGCGCCGCGACCACCCGGTCGCCCACCCCGGAGTCGCCGGACTGGCCGCGGCGCGGGGCCAGCGCGTCCACCTCGTCGAGGAAGACCAGCGCGGGGGCCGCGTTCCGGGCGCGCAGGAACAGCTCCCGCACGGCCCGCTCGGATTCGCCGACGAACTTGTCCATCAGCTCGGCGCCCTTGACCGAGAGCACGTTGAGCCGGCCGCTGCCCGCGAGCGCCCGCACCAGGAACGTCTTGCCGCAGCCCGGCGGGCCGTACAGCAGCACCCCGCGCGGCGGCTCCACGCCGAGCCGGGTGAACGAGTCCGGGTAGCGCAGCGGCCACAGCACCGATTCGGTGAGCGACTGCTTCACCTCGACCATGTCGCCCACGTCGTCCAGGGTGAGCCCGCCGGTGCGCAGATCGTCCGATGTGGACATCGACAGCGGCCGGACGGACGACAGGGCGTCGACGAGGTCCTGCTGGGCGAGCGCCGGTTCGCCGTCCGCCCCGCCGCGGTGGCGCAGCGCGGCTCGCACCGCGGACTCGCGGCACAGCGCCACCAGGTCGGCGACGACGAAGCCGGGGGTCCGCTCGGCGAGCTCGCCGAGCTCCACGTCCGCGGCCAGCGGGGTGCCGCGCAGCAGCACCCGCAGCAGCTGCACCCGGGTCGCCGCGTCCGGCAGCCCGACGGTCACCTCCCGGTCCACCCGGCCGGTTTCGCGCAGCCGCGGGTCCAGGGATTGCGGCTGCGCACTGGTCACCACGACGGCGAGCCGCTCGGTGCGCATCGCGGTGTCCAGCGCGTCGAGCGCGACGGTCGCCAGCGGCGGCGGCTCGGCGGCGGGCAGCAGGCTGTCGGCGTCGGTGAGCAGCACCACGCAGTTCCGGCCGCCCGCGGCGATTCCCGCCGCGCGGTCCAGCGACCGCTGCAGGCGCTGCGCTGCGGAGCGGGATTCGAGCGCGGCGACGCTGGGCGCGGTGACCTCCACGAGCTCCGCGCCGACCGCGGCCGCCACCGAGCGCGCCAGGGTGCTCTTGCCCGCCCCGGGAGGTCCGCTGACCAGCACGCCCAGCCGGTCGCCGCCGCCGAGCCTGCGCAGCAGCTCCGGTTCCTCGAAGTGCAGCCGCAACCACTCGGTGAGCCGGGTGGCGGTGTCCTGCGCGCCCGCGAGATCGCTGACCGGCAGCGCCGGTTCGACCGGTTCGACCCGTTCGGCGGGTTCGGGCGCTTCGGCCGCGGTGGTGGGGAGGTCGGCGACGTCGAGCGGGGCGCCCGCGGGGGCGCTCGGCGCGGAACCGCGCCAGGAGACCACTGTGGACGGTTGCACGGTGACGGCGCCGTCCGGATCGGTGGCCGCGATCGTGATCAGCTCGGTGGTCCACGTCCGGCCGATCGACGCGGCCAGCCTGCTGCGCACCTGCCCCGCGTTGGCCGCCGTCGCCGGCGCCAGGTCCTGCGGCAGCAGCGAGACGGTGTCGCCCGCCCGGAAGACCTTCCCGGTCAGCGCCAGCCGGATCGCCTCCGGCGGCGCGGTCGCGGTGGCCAGCCGGGAACCGGCGACCGTGACGCTGCGCGCGGGCGCCGTGCGCACCGGGGCGACGCCGACCTCGGCGCCCTCGGCCAGCCCCAGGTTGGTCAGCACCACGTCGTCCACCAGCACCACGCCCGCCGGGCCGCCCCGGTCCGCGGCGGCGGCCAGCGCCACCGACACCCGGGCGCCGGTGAGGGCCACCGCGTCCCACGGGCGCAGGCCGAGCGCATCCAGCACTTCCGGGTGCAGCCGCACCACCCCGCGCCGGGTGTCGGCGGCGGAAGCGGACAACCGGACGGTCAACATCAACGAAGCCACGCACCGACAGTAAGGCCTCGCCCCGGAACTGTTCGTTCGTGCTGCTTCTGCCGCGTGGTGCTCGGGTGGCGGAACCGCAGCGGTTTCCTCGCTGCGGGATCGTTTTCGCAGGTGGCTCCGCCGCAGGCGACAACGCTGTCCTCGCGAGGAGGCCGCTGAGAACCCGCTGCGGTGCGAGTTGCCCAGGTGGTCGTCGGCTCAGCGGCTTCGCCGCTGACAGGAAACCGGCCCGCCGGGCAGGTTCGGAGACAGGCGCTGAGCGGGGCCGGTGGCGGAACCCCGGCGGCGTGTTCGCCGCGGGATCGCCGGCACCGGTGGTTCCGCCACGTGCGACGGCGCCGCCCTCCCGAGGACGGCGCCGCGGACCCGCGGCGGTGCCGGTCGATCCGGTGGGCGCCGCTCGGCGACTCGGCCGCCGACGGGATTCCGCTACCTGCCCCGGCTCGCAGCGGCCGGGGGAGCGCTCAGCGGGGGTGCTGGTTGCCGCGGTTGCGGCGCAGGCCCAGGCGGCGCCAGCTCAGACGAGGACCTTCCGGGCCGCCCGCGCGGCTGCGGCGCATCCGCTGGCGGGCGCCGGCGAGAGCGCGGCGCGGGTGCGGCGGGCGCAGGCCCAGCCGCCGCTGGGTGCGCCTGCGGATGGCGCGCCGCTCGCGGGGGGCCGCCGCCCACGCCTCCGGGTGCGCCGCGAGCCAGCGGTGCCGGTACACGGCGTACGGGATGTGCGCCAGGTACACCACGAGCGCCACCGCGAGCGAGATCAGCGGGAACACGATGACCGCGGCGGCCAGCACGGCCACCAGCACCAGCAGCGGCGCGACGAGCCGCGCGGGCACCTTCGCGGTCTTCAGCGACAGCGTCGGCACCCGGCTCACCGCCAGCGCGGCCACGGCGACCATCCACACCATCACCACCGGCTGCTGCGCCCACCAACCCGGATAGCCGAAGTGCGCGGTGAGCACCAGCGGCAGCAGCGCCAGCAGCCCGGCCGCGGGGGCCGGGACACCGACGAAGAACTCCTTGCTGAACGCGGGCTGCTCGGTGTCGTCGAGCAGCGTGTTGAACCGCGCCAGCCGCAGGATCATGCACACCGCGAAGATCAGCGCCGCGATCCAGCCCGCCCGGTTGTCCTGCAGCTGCCACGCGTAGAGCGTCAGCGCCGGGGCCACGCCGAACGACATCGCGTCGGACAGCGAGTCCAGCTCGGCGCCCATCCGCGTGGTGGCGTCCAGCAGCCGGGCGATGCGGCCGTCCAGCCCGTCGAGCACCGCCGCCACCGCGACGGCCGCGATGGCGCCGACCAGCTGCCCGTTCAGCGCGAACTGCACGGCGGAGAGCCCGGCGCACATCGCCAGCACCGTGATCGCGTTGGGCAGCAGGCGGATTCCGGGCGGGGCGATGCGGGCGCCGCTCATGCCCGCTCGCCACCCGCCTGCTCGTGGTCCGGCAGTTCGGCGAGGACGGTTTCGCCGCCGACGGTGCGCTGCCCGGGTTCGACGAGGACCCGGCTGCCCGCGGGGACGTACAGGTCCACCCGGGAGCCGAAGCGGATCAGGCCGTAGGTGCTGCCCGCGGTGGCGCGTTCCCCGCTCTGCACGGAGCAGACGATGCGGCGGGCGACGAGCCCGGCGATCTGTACCACGGCGAGTTCCTGGCCGGCGTCGGTGCGCAGCAGCAGCGAGTTGCGCTCGTTGTCCTCGCTGGCCTTGTCCAGGTCGGCGGAGAGGAACTTCCCGGGCCGGTAGGCGGCGCGCACGATCTCGCCGTCGACGGGCAGCCGCTGCACGTGCACGTCGAAGACGGTCAGGAAGGCGCTGATCCGCGTCATGGGCCGGTCGCCGAGCCCGAGCTCGGGCGGCGGGGTGGCGGTCTCCACGTGCGCGACGGTGCCGTCGGCGGGGGCGACCGCGATGCCCGCGCGGGTGGGGGTGACGCGCTGCGGTTCGCGGAAGAACCAGGCGCACCAGGCGGTGGCGACGGCGCCGAGCACGCCCGCGGGACGCCAGGCGCGGCGCAGCAGCAGGGTGCCTGCGGCGGCGCCGAGCACGAACGGGCGACCCGCCGGGTGCATCGGCGGCACGGTGTCGCGGGCGAGCTTGGCGAGGTGCGCGAGCGGGTTGCCGCTGGCGGGGGCGGTGCCCCGGTCTGTCTGGGTGCTCATCGAGCTGTACACCCCTGCATCGGAGGTCGTTACCGCGGCGCGGTGGCTGCGCTGCGGCCGGGCCGGTACAGCATCGCGGACGGGGTGGCGGCGGCTGCGCGAGGGGGCGGAGTCGATCAGCGGTGCGGGCGTGCGCCGGGCGAACCGGCGGGCCGCGCCGGGGCTGCTCCGAACGAGTGAGGCGAGGTGGGCGGCGCCGCGATGGTGCTCGCGGGGGTGCTCCGGAGGGATCGCGGGTCGCGGCGACCGGTCGGCGGCGGAGCTCGCGGACGCCCGGCCGGATGCGGTGGCCGAACCGGATCGTCGCAGGTGAACGGAAAAGTGCCGGGGGGGGGGGGGGCCCGCCCCCCCCCACGCGCCGGGCCCACCCCGGCACCCAACCGCACGGCGCCTCCCCGTGGGCGCCGAACGGTCCCCGATGTGGGCCCGTGCACCCCCCGACGGCACACGGAGCCCGGTGTCCGCTCCCTCCCTGGTGGAAGGGGGCTGACGTCTGAAGAGACGGAGTCGATCGACAGGTTGTTACGCGTTTTCCAGTGTAATTGAGCTCACACGAACTACGTAGCCGCTATTGGAGGACATTGGGCACGAAATTTGTGACGGAGGGTGACAAATCTGGGCCGTTGTTACTCACTCGTCCGAGGGCTCCCGGCGGTCGTCGACCCGCATCCGCGCGCCCATCAGCTCGTCGAGCCCGCTGTACGGGTCGCCGCGCTCGTCCGTGTCGGCCGTGCTGCGCACCTCCAGCTCCGCCACGTCGTCCTCGCCGTGCACCACCGCGTCCGAGCGCACCGTCGAGGACGACGCGTCGTCCAGGTACAGCTCCAGCTTCAGCGACCAGCCCGAGCGGTCCTGCACCAGCGTCGTCGCCGCCACGTCCCGGCTGTCCACCCACTGCGCGCCGTCCCGGTCCCGCAGCCGGTCCACCGGCGCCACCATCAGCTCGTCGAGCTCCTCCAGCTCCGACTGCCACATCCGCGCCGAGGCACCCGCCAGCAGCCGCCGCGCCGTGCTCGCCGAACTCGGCAGGAACACCAGCCCGCGATCCGTCACCAGCAGGTCGTAGCGCTCGCCCGCGTACTGCACCGGGCTGACGATCCCGGACACCGACGGCTCCGGTTCCGCCACCGGCTCGCGGGAGTGCTGCAGCGGGACCCCGAGGTCCACCAGCGCCCGGTGCAGCCCCGGCACCAGCCGCGGATCCGCCACCGCGGGCCGCACCAGCCGGTCCGGGTCCAGCGGCCTGCCACCGCTGAGCCGCACCACCGATTCGCCCGCCCAGTCCAGCTCGTGCTGCGCGCGGCCCGCGCACACCAGCGCGTCCACCACGGCACCGCCGAGCAGCTCGGTGAGCGTGTCCACCGCGGCCTCGTCCACCAGCTCCGGGCTCAGGCCCGGGTTCAGCACCGGGTTGATCAGGTCCGCGCCCTCGCCGCGGTGGATGGCGGCGAGCACGCCGCCGATCGCGGGCGGGCACTCCAGGCCGCTCTGCTGCACCGCCGAGCTCAGCAGGCCCGCCTGCCGGGCCACCTCCGCGGCGCCCGCCTTGCGGGCCAGGTCCGGCCACGGCAGCCGCGGCCCGAGGCCGTCCACCAGCAGCCGGTCCTCCAGCTCGGGGACGCTCTTGCGCGGTTCCCGCAGCAGCGCGAACGCGGGCGCCTCCTCCGGCTCCCGGTCGCCACCGCGCAGCCGCTTCATCGCCTCCACCCGCTCCCGGGTGGGCGGGTGCACGTCGCGCTCCTCGGCGAGCGATTCCTTGACCCGCTCGGCCAGCTGCGGCTTGCGCTCCGGGTGGTCCATGAACGCGCGGAAGCCCAGCAGCAGGTCCGGGGTGTGCTCGACCTTGGTGGCCATGCTCAGGTACTGCTCGGCGTAGTCGCGCCAGCCGAACTCGACCGCCTTCATCTTGCGCAGCGAGGTGACCGCGGCCCGCTTGCCCGCCGCCTTCACCGCGATGGTGTCCGCGCCGAACCACAGCTTGTCGCCGACCCCGGCGGCCACCGCCGAGTAGGTGCGGGCGTACCCGGTGAACAGCCACTTCACCGGTCCGCCGGTGAGGCCGGTCGCGGTGCGCCGCACGCTGGTGTCGATCCGGTCGGCCAGCACGACGAACTTCCCGGCGCCGACGGTGCGGCCCAGCTCGCGGGCGGTCACGGCGCGGAGCTCGCTGGTGGACAGCCCGGCGATCAGGGGTAACCCGATCTCCAGGTGCCGGGAGCGGACCTTGAGGCCCAGCAGCGCGGTGTCCTCCCGCAGCCGGGCGGTGGGCTGCGAGGTCACCCGGACCGCGTCGGGGGCGGCCGCGCCGGACCCCGAGCAGATCGAGTCGACCATCTTCCAGACCTTGGGCTGCGCGCCGCGGGTCAGCTCGACGCCGCGCGGTCGTTCACGTCTGCGCAGCACGGTCCGCAGCCCGATGCCGAACACCACCGCGACGACGACCGCGGCGAGACCGGCGCGGACGCCGCCTCCGAAGTCGAGCCGGACGGTGTAGGCCGCTATCAAGAGCAGGCCCAGCACCGAACAGAGGGGCACGGCGAAGAAGCCGATGTGCAACGCCAGCGCCAAGGTGGCGCGCCAGGGGCCACGCACGGTGTTGAAACTCCTGAGTGAGGTGTCGACTGCTCGCGGTCCGAACCCGGCGCGACGAGCGCAGCGACGGGACGTGCGGGGGCAGTCTTAGCGGAAATCAGCCGGACGTCAATCCATCAGAAGTACGTCCACAGTGGAACCGGCTGGTAGATCCACCGTCTCCTCCGGTACTTCCAGCAGGCAGTTCGCCGTCGCCATCGCGGACAGCAGGTGCGAACCGGGGCCGCCGTGCGGGGTGACCTCGCCGGTGGCGGGGTCGTACAGCGCTCTGCGGTACTGCCGCTTGCCGGGCGGGCCCTCCAGCGAGCGGGTCAGCACCGCCTTCCTGCTCGGCCGCTCGGCCCGGTGGTGCCCGGCCGCGGCGCGCAGCGCGGGCCGCACGAAGACCTCGAAGGAGACCATCGCGCTGACCGGGTTGCCGGGCAGCGTCACCACCGCGGGTCCGCCGCGGTACCGGCCGGCGCCCTGCGGCATGCCGGGCTGCATGGCGACCTTGGTGAACTCGACGCCGTTGCCGGACAGCGAGTCCTTCACCACCTCGTAGGCCCCGGCGCTGACCCCGCCGGAGGTGATGATCAGGTCGGTCTCGTCCAGGTGCGGGGCGAGCGCGGCGTGGAAGGACGCCACGTCGTCCGGCACGAAGCGCAGCAGCTCCGCGCGACCGCCCGCCTCCCGCACTGCGCCGGCCAGCATCAGCCCGTTGGACTCGTAGATCTGCCCGGTCCGCAGCGGGGAACCGGGTTCGACGAGCTCCGAGCCGGTGGACAGCACCAGCACCCGCACGGGTCTGCGCACCGGCAGCCGCGCGGCGCCGACGGCGGCGGCGATGCCCAGCTGGGTGGGGCCCAGGGTGGCGCCCGCCGCCAGCACGGCCGTGCCGACCCGCACGTCCTCGCCGGCGCGTCGCACGTGCACGCCCGGTTGCGCGGGGGCGTGCACCCGCACCTCGGCGGTGCCGCCGTCGGTGCGCTCCACCGGCACGATCGCGTCCGCGCCGGACGGCACCTGGGCGCCGGTCATGATCCGGTGCGCGGTGCCGGGCAGCAGCGGTGGGCTGTCCACCCGCCCGGCGGGCAGGTCTTCGGCCACCGGCAGCAGGACCGGCTGCTCGGGGCTCGCTTCGGTGACGTCGACGGACCGCACCGCGTAGCCGTCCATCGCCGAGTTGTCGAATGGCGGCAGCGGGATCGCCGCGACCAGGTCCTCGGCCAGCGCCAGCCCGAGGCAGTCGGCGAGCGGACGGGATTCCACCGGCGCCGGGGTCAGCAGCGCCGCGACCCGCGCGCGGTGCTCGGGCACCGGGGTCAGGCCGGAAGGTCCAGTTGCGTGGGGCACGCCCCGATCATCGGGCATCGGGTACCGGGCTGTCGCCACCGGCGTGCGGAAAGTCGCCGCGGCGCCCGTGGCAGACTGCCGGGCGATCGTGTGAGCGGTGCGGGGAGGGGTGGGGCCGTGCAGGTGCGGAACCGGCACACGCCGTCGTTCGGAGTGGCCCGGTTGGTGCTCGCGCCCGGCGAACCCGTCCGGATCGCCGCCGGCTCGCTGCTGGCCACCAGCTACGGCGTGGCGGTCGAGGTGCGCGGTGGAGGTCTGCTCAAGTCGCTGGCGAAGGGCCGGTCGGCCGCGGTGGCCACCTGCACCGCCGGGCAGCAGGGCGGCTGGGTGGACGTCGCGCCCGCGCTGCCGGGCGATCTGCACGTGCTGGAGCCGGACGGCCAGGGTTGGTGCGTGGCGGGGTCGGCGTGGCTGGCGTCGGCGTCCGGGGTGCGGTTCGACGAGCAGTGGGCGGGGTTCAAGAACCTCTTCGGCGGGGAGCGCGGTTTCCTCGGCCACGTCAGCGGGCAGGGCCCGGTGGTGCTGGCCTGCTACGGCGCGCTGGACGTGATGACGCTGCAACCGGGCGAGTTCCTCACCGTCGCCCCGGGGCACGTGGTGGCCTACGGGGAGTCCGTGCAGACGCGATTGCGCCAACTGGGCCACGGGGTGCCGCAGTCGTTGAAGACGGGGGAGGGTCTGGTGTTCGATTTCGCCGGCCCGGGTCAGGTGCTGGTGCAGACGCGGGATCCGCGTTCGATGGTGAGCTGGTTGCATTCGCAGGGGCTGGGCGCGCCGCGTTCGTGAGCGCGGTATTCGCCGCTCCGGCCGAGCGGGGAAAGCGGAGCGCTTTCGGCGGGTTCCGGCGGCGCGCAATGGTAATGATCTTCATCGTTATTGCGCCGCCGCGGCATTCCGGGGCGCCGTTTCGATACCCGCTCCCCGGGTGGGCCGGTGCGGGCCGGGCGCGGCCCAGGTCGTGGCCAGGCGCAGGCTCCGGCGGGTTTTCGCACCACTGCGGCATTCGGAATATTCCGTGATTCTCGCGTCCGCGAAACGGCCCAATGCGAGCGCTCCGGCTACGCGCGGTGGCTGGGAAATCCACTCGTTCGGAGCAGTATTTCGCGGAAAAGTCGCAATGGTCAACAGCGGACGAACCGGGCCGACTCCGGTAGCGTCATCCGTGCTCCATCGGCGCTTTTTCGGGGCGCCGTGCATCACATTTCAACGAGGAGGACGCCGTGGCGGTCGGCACGGTCAAATGGTTCAACTCGGAGAAGGGGTACGGCTTCATCGCCACCGATGGTGGTTCCGATGTGTTCGTGCACTACTCCGCTATCAACATGTCCGGTTTCCGCACTCTCGCCGAAGGTGACCGGGTCGAATTCGAGGTGAAGGCTGGGCGCGACGGTCGAAGCCAAGCCGACGGCGTCCGCAAGGTCTGAAGCTCGCCGCCAGTGGCCCGCCCCGCGGCAGGGGGCGGGCCACTGGGCTTTCCGGGGAGCCTGCCGGGCGCTGCCGGGGCCGAACCGGTGGAACCCGCAGACGGGGAAGATCGCGGGACGTTAGGCTTCCTGACGTGTCGGAAGACCTCACCGGGCGCCGTCTCGGCCACTACAAGATCGACGGAGTGCTCGGCCGCGGCGGTATGAGCGTGATGTACCGCGCCACCGATACCCGGCTGGGCCGCAAGGTCGCGCTCAAGATCATGGGTGAGCACATCACCGGTGACGCGGAGTTCCGCGAGCGCTTCGTCGACGAAGCCCGCAACACCTCGGCCATCGACCACGCGAACATCGTGCCGCTGTACGACTTCGGCGAGGTCGACGGCATGCTCTACATCGCGATGCGGCTGGTCGACGGGTCCGACCTGGCCAGCCTCATCAAGGACGGGCCGATCTCGCCGCCCCGCGCGCTGGAGCTGCTCAGCCAGGTCGCCGAGGCGCTGGACATGCTGCACGAGCGCGGTCTGGTGCACCTCGACCTGAAGCCGGCGAACGTGCTGGTGACCTCGCGGGAGTCCTCGAACGAGCACGTGTACCTCGCGGACTTCGGCCTCACCCGCCGCGGCGCCACCGGGCACCGCACCAGCTCCGGGGACTTCCTCGGCTCGCCGACCTACGCCGCGCCGGAGCACCTGCGCGGCGAGCCGGTGGACGGCCGCACCGACCTGTACGCGCTGTGCTGCATGTTGTTCGCCTGCCTGACCGGGCGCCCGCCGTTCCAGGGCCAGGTGCAGGAGGTCATCCAGGGGCACCTGAGCACCGCGGCGCCGTCCGCGCTGCCGCTGGTGGCGCTGCCGGCTGGGCTGGACGAGGTGCTGCGCAAGGGCATGTCGAAGAAGGCCGACCAGCGCTACGACACCTGCAAGGAGCTGATGGCGGCGGCGAAGGCCGCGTTGAACGCGCCGCCGGACGCGCCGACGAAGAAGACGATGCCGACGCTGGGGCCGCCGTCCGGTCCGCAGCAGGTCCAGTCCGCGCCGCAGCCCCCGGCCCGTTCGCCGCAGCAGTCGGGCCCGGTCTCGCCGCCCGCGGGTCCGCAGCAGGCGCAGTCCGGCCCGCACCCGGCCCCGCAGCAGCCCGGTCCGGCGCAGTCCGGGCCCCAGCCGGTCGGCTCGCAGCAGTCCGGCCCGCAGCAGTCCGGGCCCCAGCAGTCCGGCCCGCAGCAGCCGGGTCCGCAGCAGTCCGGGCCGTACGGCCCGCAGTACCAGCAGGCGCCGCGCCCGATGTCCGGTCCGGGCGCCGATCCGGTGCGGCTGCGCCCGCCGATGCCCGCGCAGTCCTCGTCGTTCGCCACCGCCAAGGGCGGTGGTTCGGCGAAGTGGCTGGTGCCGCTGCTGATCGCCGTCGCCGCGATCATCGTGGTGATCGTGTTCATCGCGACGGCGTCCTCGTCGGGCGGTGGTTCCGGTGGCTCCGGCGGGGCCACCACGTCGGCCGTGCACTCGTCCGCCGCGGAACCGAGCGGGCTGCCCACCGAGGTCCCGACCGTCGGCCGCTGAACATGGCGTCGGCCACCCCGTCGGGTGGCCGCGTGCGGTCCGAACGGGGGAAATGCGGCTGGTCGGGGCGGCGCGCGCCCGAGCGGCTTGCACTCGCCGGGCGTGAGTGCTAAACCTGGATTTGGCACTCAGCGCAGTTGAGTGCCAGGTCGGGACGGTGAGGCCGTCCGCGCTCCGCCACACGACGGCGGGTGCGCGACCGGTCGTCCGTCGCGGGCACCGAGCCTGGCCGAGCACAGAGTCCTGCCACGGGGTGAATCTGCCTTTCGTGGCGTCCAGATAGGTGGAGGACCACACCGCAATGGCCAAGATGATCGCGTTCGACGAGGAAGCCCGCCGCGGCCTTGAGCGCGGCATGAACACCCTCGCCGACGCCGTCAAGGTGACGCTCGGGCCGAGGGGCCGCAACGTCGTGCTCGAGAAGAAGTGGGGCGCGCCGACCATCACCAACGACGGCGTCTCCATCGCCAAGGAGATCGAGCTCGAGGACCCGTACGAGAAGATCGGGGCCGAGCTCGTCAAGGAAGTGGCGAAGAAGACCGACGACGTCGCCGGTGACGGCACGACGACCGCCACCGTGCTCGCCCAGGCGCTGGTGCGCGAGGGTCTGCGCAACGTCGCCGCCGGTGCCAGCCCGATCGCCCTCAAGCGGGGCATCGAGAAGGCCACCGAGGCGATCGCGGAGCAGCTGCTCAAGAGCGCCAAGGAGATCGAGACCAAGGACCAGATCGCCTCCACGGCGGCGATCTCGGCCGGCGACCGCCAGATCGGCGAGCTCATCGCCGAGGCCATGGACAAGGTCGGCAAGGAAGGTGTCATCACCGTCGAGGAGAGCAACACCTTCGGGCTCGAACTCGAGCTCACCGAGGGTATGCGCTTCGACAAGGGCTACATCTCGCCGTACTTCGTCACCGACACGGAGCGGATGGAGGCGTCGCTCGACGACCCGTACATCCTGCTGCTGAGCTCCAAGGTCTCGAACATCAAGGACCTGCTCCCGCTGCTCGAGAAGGTCATGCAGGCCAACAAGCCGCTGCTGATCATCTCCGAGGACGTCGAGGGCGAAGCCCTGTCCACCCTGGTGGTCAACAAGATCCGCGGCACCTTCAAGTCCGTCGCGGTCAAGGCCCCCGGCTTCGGCGACCGCCGCAAGGCGATGCTGCAGGACATGGCGATCCTGACCGGCGGCCAGGTCATCAGCGAAGAGGTCGGCCTCAAGCTGGAGACCGCGGACCTGCCGCTGCTGGGCCAGGCCCGCAAGGTCGTCGTCACCAAGGACGAGACCACCATCGTCGAAGGTGCGGGCGACGACGAGCAGATCGCCGGCCGGGTCAACGAGATCCGCGCCGAGATCGACCGCTCGGACTCCGACTACGACCGCGAGAAGCTGCAGGAGCGCCTGGCCAAGCTGGCCGGTGGCGTGGCCGTCATCAAGGCGGGTGCGGCGACCGAGGTCGAGCTCAAGGAGCGCAAGCACCGCATCGAGGACGCGGTCCGCAACGCCAAGGCCGCCGTCGAGGAGGGTGTCGTCGCCGGTGGCGGCGTGGCCCTGCTGCAGGCCGCCGTGTCCGCGTTCGACGGCCTCAAGCTCGAGGGCGACGAGGCGACCGGTGCCAACAGCGTCAAGCTGGCCGTCGAGGCTCCGCTGAAGCAGATCGCGATCAACGCCGGTCTCGAAGGCGGCGTCGTGGCGGAGAAGGTCAAGAACCTGCCCGTCGGGCACGGCCTCAACGCCGCGACCGGCGAGTACGAGGACCTGCTGGCGGCCGGCGTGCCGGACCCGACCAAGGTCACCCGTTCGGCGCTGCAGAACGCCGCGTCGATCGCCGCGCTGTTCCTGACCACCGAAGCCGTGGTCGCGGACAAGCCGGAGAAGGAAGCCGCCGGTGCGGCCGGCGGTGGCGACCCGATGGGTGGCATGGGCGGCATGATGTGACCCATGCCGGTCACCGGGGTTCGCGCTGAATCCCAGCTACCGCACGAGAAGGGCCGTCCCGTTCCGGGGCGGCCCTTCTCGCTGTCCGGGGTCCCGGGCCACCTGGTCTCTCGCGCCGTCCGGGGTCTGCGCCCGCCCGGGTTCCCAGGCCGTCCCGGGCCCTGCGCCACCCGGAGTCCCGTGCGGTCCGGGTCCTGCGCCACCCGGTGTTCTCGTGCGTCCCGGGGCCCTGCGGCCACCCGGTGTTCTCGTGCCGTCCAGGATCCTGCGCCGACCCCGGGCGCTCGTGTCGTCCGGCCCCGCGCTCGGCCCCGTGCGGCCGATCGGGGGATGCTGCGGCCGGACGCGTGGCGCAAGCCGGTCAGGTCGCGGCCACCGGCCGGACGATGTGATCTCCTGAGCACCGAACGGGACACACGTCCGCTCAGGTCGAGGAGGTTCGGGCGAATGGCCATTCCAGGTGCGCTGCGCCGGTTCGGTGGTTCAGCGGCGATCGTGCTCAGCGCCGCGCTGGTCGCCGCGGGCTGCACGGATGCGGCACCACCCCCGCAGCAGCCCGGTGCGGGCGCCGAGGCGGGGCCGTCGTCCTACCCGGCGGAAGGCGTGCCCGAAGTGGTCCCGCAGCCGCAGAAGGCCGAGCGGCTCGGCGACGACGTGGCCGTGCGCGGCAAGGTCGAGCTCGTCGTCGACCCCTTCGTGGACGAACCGACCAGGGACCTGGCGCAGCGGGTGCTCCGCGAAGCGGGCGCCTCCGACGTGGTGGTGCGCGAACCCGGCCCGCGCGCCGAGGATGCGACGCTGCAGGTGCGGATCGGCGACCGGATGGCTCCCGGCGTGGTGAAGGGCTTGCAGGCCAACGGCTGGGGCGCGCCGTCCCCGCTGCCCGCGGAGGGCTACGTGCTCGCCGCGCACGGCGGTGAGGACAGCGTGGTGCTCGGCGCCGACGACGCGGCGGGCGCCTACTACGCGGTGCAGACGCTGCGCCAGCTCGCCTCGCCCGGCCGGATCGCCGGGGTCGGCGTCGTGGACCAGCCGAACATGCCGATCCGCGGCTCCATCGAAGGCTTCTACGGCAGCCCGTGGACGCACGCCGAGCGGATGGACCAGCTGGCGTTCTACGGCGACGTCAAGCTCAACACCTACGTCTACGCGCCGAAGGACGACCCGTACCACCGGGAGCGCTGGCGCGAGCCGTACCCGGAGGACAAGCTCTCCGAGGTGCGCGAGCTGATCGGCCAGGCCGCGGCGCACCACGTGCGCTTCACCTTCGCGCTCTCCCCCGGGCAGTCGATCTGCTTCAGCGACCCGGCGGATTTCCAGGCGCTGCTGGGGAAGCTGCAGGCCGTGTACGACTCGGGCGTGCGGGACTTCTCGGTGCCGTTCGACGACATCTCCTACACCCGCTGGAACTGCGGGGCGGACCAGGCGCACTACGGCGCCCCCGGCGAGGCGGCGGCGGGCCGCGCGCAGGCGGAGATCCTCAGCCGCGTGCAGCGCGAGTTCATCGACGCCCACCCCGACGCGCGCCCGCTGCAGATGGTGCCCACCGAGTACTCCGACTACGAGGACTCGCCGTACAAGACGGCGTTGCGCGAAGGCCTGGACCCGCGGGTCGTGGCGATGTGGACCGGGGACGGCGTGATCCCGGAGCAGATCACCGTCTCGGACGCGGAGAAGGCCGCGCAGGTGTGGGGCCGGAAGGTGTTCCTGTGGGACAACTACCCGGTCAACGACTTCGACGGTTCCGAGGGCCGGTTGCTGCTCGGGCCGTACGGGGAACGCGAACCGGGGCTGGGCGAGCAGCTCGTCGGCGACGTGGTGAACCCGATGAACCAGGCCGCGGCCAGCAAGGTCGTCGAGATCGGTGCGGCCGATTTCGCCTGGAACGACGACGACTTCGACGCGCAGCGCGCGCACCGGGCGGCGGCGCGCTACCTGGCGACCGATCCGGCGGCGGCGTTGCGCCCGGCCACGGCGGCCGATCCGGCGACGACGCAGGCGCTGCAGGTGTTCTTCGACCTCAACAGCATGGCGCCGCTGGCGAACGGTTCCCCGTGGCTGCCGCCCGCGCCGGAGCTGGCGCGGCGCATCGAGGAGTTCCGCTCCGGGTGGAGCGGCGGGGACCGGGTGCAGGCGCTGAACGGGCTGCGGGACTACGCGCGGCAGATCGCGGACGCCCCGGAGCGCATCCGCGAGTCGGCGCCCGCGGACTTCGTCGCCGACTCGGAGCCGTGGTTGCAGGCCACCGACCTGTGGGGCGACGCGCTGGTGACCACTGTGGACGGTTTGCAGGCGCGGGAGGACGGCGCCGGGCAGGTCGCCGACGAGCGGTTCGCCGTCGCGGCGGACCTGGCCCGCCGGGCCGAGCAGGTGCAGACCATCCCCGGCGAGACCCGGCCGCAAGGCCCCGTCCGGCTCGCCGACGGGGTGCTCGACGTGTTCGTCCGGCAGGCGCCGCAGCTGTAGCCGGACCGCGGCCGGGCGCCGCTCAGTCCTGCGGCACCAGGACCCAGCAGACCAGGTAGAGCAGGATGCCGGTGCCGAAGCCGAGGATCGTCGCCGCCACCAGCCCGACCCGGATCAGGGTCGCGTCGATGCCGAGCAGGTCGGCCGCGCCGCCGCACACCCCGGCGATCATCCCGTCGCGGTGGCGGCGGAACCGGCGGGGCTCTGCCTGTGCGGTGGAGTCGGTGGCCTGCCCTGCGGAGTCCGTGGTCGACCCGGCGAAGTGGGCGGTCGGCCCGGCGAAGTCGGTGGCGGGCCCGGTCGGGTCGGTGGCGGTCCCGGTCGCGGCGCCGCCCGGGTCGGTGGCGGTGGTGTGCTGGTGCGTCGTCTCCGTCATGCCACCAGCGTGATCTCCAGGCGTCCCGGGGGCCTCCGGGGAGTCCCGGGGGCGCACCCGGACATCGGGGGCGCGCGCCTCCGGGAAGCCCCGCACCCGGACGGCCCGGCACCCGGCCCGTGGCATGATCGCCTTCCGAGGGAAGGGGTGGCATGAGCCGGTTCAGCGGGTTCCCCGCGCACGTCGAGAAGTACGTCGGCACCGTCCGCGGGGCGGACTCCCGCGGCACCGACGGGCGCGAGCGCGCCTACCACCTCGTCTACTGCGACCACCACTCCGGACCGTACGTGTCGGTGCTGACCAGCGGCCTGCGCGAGCACACCGCGGGCGCCCCGCTGCCCCAGGAAGTGCTGTGCACGGTGCACGCCGACCAGGAGATCCTGGGCAGGCACCTGACGGCGGTCGTCGCCGAGCTGCTCACCGAATCGAACAGCCGCGTCGGCTACGGCGCCCTGATCATGAACGACCGCGCGCTGCTGCCGGAGACCGAGATCGCCGGCGCGCTCGCCGCCCCGCACCCGTACCTGGCCGACGAGTTCGACGTGCTGCTGGACGCGGACGGCGGCCCGGTGCTGCAGCTGATCACGCTGCTGCCGGTCACCCGCGGCGAATCGCAGCTGGTGGCCCGCTACGGCCGGGATGCCCTCTACGACCGCTGGGAGCAGCGGAACGTGGACCTCACCGACATCCGCAGGCCCTCCGCGGCCTGACCGGTCGCCCTTCCGGACGGGTGGTGCCCGATCGGGCGGCCCGGCGGGTCCACCGCCGGTGGGCGCGAGAACGTTCCGTGCCGGTTCGGCGACGGTCGGTGATACCGCGCGGCGACTCCGGACGAATGTGACTTCGATCCGCCCCAACGGGAATGCGATCGGCGCCCCGGGTGCTGAGATGGCCATGACGCGGCGAGGTGCAGTGGAGGTGGGCCGTGCGTGACGTGCTCGACGAGGTGTTCCAGCGGTGGGAGTCCGGGGAGGCGGTCGGCCTCGGCACCGTGGTCGCCACCTTCCGGTCCGCGCCGCGCCCGCCCGGCGCGTCGATGCTGGTCACCCAGGGCGGTGAGGCCGTCGGCAGCGTGTCCGGCGGCTGCGTGGAAGGTGCCGTGTACGAGCGGGCCACCGCGGTGCTCGACGGCGAACCGGCGGCGCTGCAGCGCTACGGCGTCAGCGACGACGACGCGTTCGCCGTCGGACTGACCTGCGGCGGCATCCTCGACGTGTTCGTGGAACGGGTGGACCGCGCCGCGTTCCCCGACTTCGACGTGGTCGTGAAGTCGGTGCGCGACGAGGAACCGGTGGCGATCGCGACCGTCGTGGACCATCCCGACCCGGCCCGGGTCGGTGCGCACCTGCTGGTGTGGCCGGAGCGGACCTCGGGCGGGCTCGGCGACGACCGGACCGACGCCGCCGTCGCCGACGACGCCCGCGGCATGCTCGCCAGCGGGCGCAGCGGCGTCCTCGAGTACGGGCCGCAAGGCCAGCGGCGCGGCGAAGGCATGCGGGTCTTCGTGAACGCGTTCGAACCGCCGCCGCGGATGCTCGTGTTCGGCGCGATCGACTTCGCCGCGGCGATGGCCCGCATCGGCTCGTTCCTCGGCTACCGGGTCACCGTGTGCGATGCGCGGCCCGTGTTCGCCACCCGCAGCCGGTTCCCCGGCGTCGACGACGTGGTCGTGGACTGGCCGCACCGCTACCTCCAGGCGGAGGCCGATGCGGGGCGGCTGGACGCGCGGACCGCGGTGATGGTGCTGACGCACGACCCGAAGTTCGACGTGCCCGTGCTGGAGATCGCGCTGCGGCAGCGGCTCGGCTACGTCGGCGCGATGGGTTCGCGGCGCACCCACGACGACCGGATGCTGCGGTTGCGGGAGAACGGGGTGCCGGAAGCCGACCTGGCCCGGTTGTCCTCGCCGATCGGCCTCGACCTCGGCGCCCGCACTCCCGAGGAGACCGCGGTGTCCATCGCCGCCGAGCTGATCGCGCTGCGCTGGGGCGGGCTCGGCGCCCGGCTCACCGAGACGGAAGGCCCCATCCACCGCTGACCGCGGCGTTCCCCACCCGGGACAACCCCGCGCCGCTCCGTGCGTCCTACGGGCCGGAAGCGAAGTCTCGGGAAGGGAATACCACGCATGCCGAAGCGGAAGCTCGCCACTGCGGCCGTCGCGCTCTGCGCCGGATCGTTGCTGCTCGCCGGGGGCGGCCAGGCCGTCGCGGCCGAGGCGGCGAACCCGCCCGCTGGAGGCACCGCGGCGTCGAACTGCTCCGGGGAGGACTTCGCGGTCACGATGCGCGCGCAGGCCGACCCGGGCTCGTTCCTGCTGGAGCTGCGCAACACCTCGGACCGGGCCTGCCAGGTCGGCGGCTGGGTGCGCTTGACGCCGCAGACCGCGAAGGGCACGCCGATCGACGTGCCCACCGACTACTTCCAGGTCCCCGGCCCGCCCGGGGTCGACGAGGTGGCACCCGGCGGGACCGCCTACGCCGGCGTGCGCGCCGAGTACGGCGAGACCGACTTCAACGCGGTCGGGTTCGAGGCGGCCCCCGACGACGTCGCGGGCCACAGCATGGTCGTGGTCGAAGGGGCGGGGGAGCCGTACCCGTTGCTCCCCGTCACGAGCCTCCAGGTGGGCACCCTGCAGGCGACTCCGGACGGGGTGCTGGGCTGACGGTTCGCCTTCCTCGGGGTGAGCCGACTGCCTGTCTCTTCTGCCGCGTGGTGCTCGGGTGGCGGAACCGCAGCGGTTTCGCCGCTGAGGGAGGCCGACAAGACCCGCTGGGCGGGTTCGGAGACGGGCGGTCAGCGCTTTCCTCGCTGCGGGATCGTTTGCACAGGTGGTTCCGCCACCTGCGACGACACCGTCCCCGCGAGGAAAGCGCTGCGAACCCGCTGCGGTGCCGGGTGCTCGTGGGTTCGCTGCTGGCAGGACGAAGGCGCGGTCCGCCGGGAGCGGGGGAACGGCCGTCGGCCGCGGGCCGGACGGGCGGTGGGCGGGGGCGCTCGGGTGTAGGAATGGACGGGTCGGCGCGCCCGGGGTGCACCGGCCTCCCGGTGCGCGGTGGCGTGCGCGGGGAGACTGGCGCGGAGGTCCCCGGCCGGACGACCGGGAGCGCCGAGCACCGCCCCGCACGCAGTGCGGCGATCTACCAGGAGGACCTGTCCCGTGCAGCTGCAGCACCACTTCACCGTTCCGGTCCCGGTCGACGTGGCCTGGCCGGCGATCATCGACCCGGAGCAGGTCGCCCCGTGCATGCCCGGTGCCACGCTCACCTCCTCCGAGGACGACCGCTTCAATGGCACGGCGACGGTGAAGCTGGGGCCGATCTCCCTGCGGTACAAGGGTTTCGGCTCGTTCCAGCGGATCGACGCGGCGGCGCGCCGCATCGTGGTCGACGCCGCGGGCACGGACCTCCGGGGCAACGGCACCGCGGCGGCGACGGTGACGCTGACGCTCGCCGAAGCGGACGGCGGCACCACGGCGCAGGTGGACACCGACCTGAAGGTGACCGGGAAACCGGCGCAGCTGGGGCGCGGCCTGATGTCCGAAGTGGTCGGCAAGGTCCTGCACCAGTTCGCCGCGAACCTGGCCCGCAGCCTCACCGGGCAGGACACCGCGGCGGCCCGGCCGGAGTCCGAGCGCGCCGGTGCCGACCACGCCGAGCGGGCGGGAGGAGCGGCGGACCCCGCGGACGCCCGGGACTCCGGCGACGCCCGGGACCGCGCCGATGCCCAGGCCCCCGGCAACGCGCAGGACCGCGCCGCCGCGGCGGGCTCCGGCGATGCCCAGGACTCCGGCGATGCCCAGGACTCCGCCGATGTCCGGAATCCCGGCGATGCCTGGAACCCCGCCGATGCCCGGAACCCCGGCGACCAGCGCCCCGACGACCGCAGCGCGGACGGTGCCGAGCCACCGGCTCCGGACGGACCCGGGCGGCGCGGCTCGCCGGACCGTTCCCGGCACCCGAGCAACGGCGAACGCCCCTCCGGCCGCAACCCGGCGTGGCGGGTCACCTCGCCGGCCGCCGCGGTGCGGACCGCGCCCGCCGACGCGGTGGCCGTCACGACCACCGCCGTGCACGGTTCCGCGAGCCGGGCGGACGCCGTGGTCACCGCCGCCCCGGTCCCGCAGGACGAACCCGTCGACCTCCTCGGCACCGCGGACAAGCCGGTGCTCAAGCGGGCGGTGCCCCTCGCCGCCGCAGCTCTGGCCGCGGTCCTGCTCCTGCGCAAGCTGCGCCGCCGCCGCGGCTGACCGCTGTTGTCACGCGCGAGTTCCCGTGCGTCGAGATCGGCTGCGGCCGCCCGGGAACTCGCCGTCCTCGCGAGGGCACCGCAGCGCACCCGCGGCGGCACCCGTCGATCGGGCGGCTCGGTCGCCGACCGGGAACCGCGGACTGCGGCGAGGTCTCCGCCACCCGGGTGCCGTGCCAGGTCAGCGGCGGGTGCCCGCTGAGACGACTCCGGCCAGCCGGGTCCAGCCGAGCGCGGTGTAGAGGTGGTGGCCCTGCTTGCTCGCGGTGAGCAGTCCGGTGCTCGCGCCGAGCAGCACCGACTCCCGGACCAGCGCGCTCATCAGCGCTCCGCCGAGGCCGCGCCTGCGGTGCGCGCGGTAGGTGGCGATGTTGTGCGCGACGGCCACGTCCCCGTGCACCACCATCACGCCGTGCGCCGCGGGATCGCCGTGCTCGTCGGTGATGCGGGCGGCGAGGATCGGGCCTTCGCGCACCAGGTCCACGGCGTACCGGGCGCCCGCGGTCCGCTGCGGGTGCGCGGTGAGGTCGGTGGTCATGAAGTGCTCGCGGGCGGGCGCGAGCCGCAGCCCTTCGGAGCTGAGCACGTCCTCGACGGCCGCGGGGTCGGTGGTCGGCACGGTCAGCCAGTCGGGGTGCGGTGAGCCGGCGACCTGCGCGGCGTGCAGGCGCAGCGAGCCGGGGTTCCCGTCGGCGTCGAGCACGATGCTCTCCAGGTTCCTGCCGGGTTTGCCGGACAGCACGTGCAGCGCGCCGTCCGCCTCGTCGGCGGGGGCGAGCCCGCACGCGACGCCCCACCCGTGCTGCCACCGGCGGACCAGGTCGGTCAGCGGGGGAGAAGTGCGCTCCATGCCGCTAGCCAACCACCAGGTCGCGGCTCCGGCTCGGAGGGCGGGTCACCGGGCGGCGAGCAGCGCGTGCACCCGCACCAGGCGGTCCAGCCAGCGGCGCTG
This sequence comes from Saccharopolyspora sp. MMCC62, assembly GCF_057736575.1. Classification (NCBI taxonomy): domain Bacteria; kingdom Bacillati; phylum Actinomycetota; class Actinomycetes; order Pseudonocardiales; family Pseudonocardiaceae; genus Saccharopolyspora; species Saccharopolyspora sp. MMCC62. The sequence continues at coordinate 309,592 of NZ_JBYKCM010000004.1, forward strand.
GTCGTCGGCGGTGGGCGTGGCGGCCGCGACCCGCGCCGGGTCGGGCTGCGGTGCGCGGCGCGGCACCGGGAGCACCCCGTCGCGCGGCAGCAGCGAGTCGCTGACCACGTCGCCGTCGAGCAGCGACAGGGTGCCGAGCCCGCAGGCGAACGGCAGCTCCGGCAGCGCCCCGGCCAGCGCGAGCTGCGCGGCGAGCCCGACGCTGCTCTCCACGGCGGAGGACACCACGCAGGGCAGGCCGCAGGCCTCGGCGACCTGCAGGGCCCGCCGCACCCCGCCGAGCGGTGCGGCCTTGAGCACGGCCACGTCGGCGGCTCCGGCGACCGCGACCTTCATCGGGTCCTCGGCGCGGCGGATGGATTCGTCGGCGGCGATGCGCACCCGCACCTTGCGGCGGACGGCGGCGAGGTCGTCGATCGTCGGGCTCGGCTGCTCCACGTACTCCAGGCCGCCCGCGGCGCGGTCCAGTTCGGCGATGCGGGCGACGGCGGTGTCCACGTCCCAGGCCGCGTTGGCGTCGACGCGGATCGCGGCGGACGGGCCGAGCGCGTCCCGGACGGCGGCGACCCGTTCGAGGTCGTCGCCGGGATCTTGGCCGCGTTCGGCGACCTTCACCTTCGCGGTGGTGCAGCCGGAGGCGGCGGCGATGGCGTGCGCCTGTTCGGCGCCGACCGCGGGGACCGTGCAGTTCACCGGGATCTCGTCGCGCACCGGCTCCGGCCAGTCGCCCGCGCAGGACTCCAGGGCGGCGGCCAGCCACGGCACGGATTCGGCGTCGGTGTAGTCCTCGAACGGGCAGAACTCGCCCCAGCCCGCCGGGCCGCCGAGCAGCACCCCGTGCCTGCGCGTGATGCCGCGGAACCGGGTGCGCATCGGCAGGCCGTACACGCGGACCGCGTCGAGCTCGGCCAGGCTGATCGTCGCCCCGTTCGCGGTCATGTTCGGTCCTTCCGCTCGGCCGTCACCACGGCGTCCTGTCGCGCACATCGTCGTCCCGGTGCCCCGTGCGGGCAGCGGGACGCACGTGCAATGACGTCGCGGGCGGTGCAGGTGTTCCTGCACCGGTCACGACGCGAAGCACCGGCCACCTCCGCGGGTGGCCGGTGCGTGCGGGGAACCGGCGCGCGTCAGGCGACGCTGGGGCGGCCGAGGTCGAACACGTCGACCTCGAACCGGGCCCACTGCTGGCGCAGCGCGGTCACTCCGTTGTCGAGGATGTAGTTCAGCTCGCCCAAGGTGACCGGCAGCAGCGTGTACACCTGCAGCTGCTCGATGCCCTCGGGATCGGTGAAGCGGGTGAACTCCGGCGGGAACAGCGGATGCCCGCTCGCCAGCACCCCGTAGAACTCGGTGTCGGGCAGCAGCGGCGCCTCGTTCGGCACGATCTGGTCCGGGACCAGGTGCGTGCCGCTCTGCACCAGCAGCTCCGACGTCACGTCCACCAGGTGGCGGGCCGCCTCCGCCTGCTCCTTGTAGACGGTGCACGCCAATTCCTGCGCCGGATCCGCGCCCAGCGGCTGGAACCGCAGCCCCGAGCTGATCACGGTGCTCAGGTGGTACTGCTCCAAGTGGAAGAACACCAGCCCGTAGCCGCGGTTCTCGCCGCGCACGTTGGGCGGCTCCGCGGCCGTCGGGGTGCCCGCGTGACGTTCGAGGTTCTCCGCCAGCCCGATGAACCGGTGCGCACCACCCATCGCGGTGTTGTGCTTCTCGGTGGTCATCCGATCTCCAGTGCTGCGTGTGCTGTCGCAACGGTAACCGGTGCCGCGAGGGGCACGGGCAGTTTCACCGACGACGTCGAAAATACGACCTCGCTCCGCGGCGCCGGCGGCGGGTACCGCAACCGATCAGCCGACCGGCGACGCCCGTGGTCCCGGGGCTCAGCCGCCATGCGGACCGACGTCCGGCAGGGCCGGCCCGAGCAGGTCGTCGGCGTCGACGATGCGGTACGCGTAGCCCTGCTCGGCGAGGAACCGCTGCCGGTGCGCCGCGTAATCGGTGTCCAGCGTGTCGCGCGAGACCACCGAGTAGAAGTGCGCCTGCTTGCGCTCCGCCTTCGGCCGCAGCAACCGGCCGAGCCGCTGCGCCTCCTCCTGGCGGGACCCGAAAGTGCCGGACACCTGCACCGCCACCGAGGCCTCCGGCAGGTCGATGGAGAAGTTCGCGACCTTCGACACCACCAGCCGGGAGATCTCGCCGCGGCGGAACGCGTCGAACAGCTTCTCCCGCTCCTTGTTCTTCGTGGAGCCCTCGATGATCGGCGCGTCCAGCGCCTCGCCGAGCTCGTGCAGCTGCTCCAGGTAGGCGCCGATGACCAGCGCCGGCTCGCCGGGGTGCTGGTCGAGGATGGCGCGCACCACGGGCGCCTTGGTACGGGCGGTGGAGCACAGCTTGTAGCGCTCCTCGGCTTCCGCGGTCGCGTACCGCAGCCGCTCGTCGTCGGTGAGCGTCACCCGCACCTCGACGCAGTCGGCGGGCGCGATCCAGCCCTGCGCCTCGATGTCCTTCCACGGCGCGTCGAACCGCTTCGGCCCGATCAGCGAGAACACGTCGCCCTCCCGGCCGTCCTCGCGCACCAGCGTGGCGGTGAGGCCGAGGCGGCGGCGGGACTGCAGGTCCGCGGTCATCCGGAACACCGGCGCCGGCAGCAGGTGCACCTCGTCGTAGACGACGAGGCCCCAGTCGCGGGAGTCGAACAGCTCCAGGTGCTTGTACTCGCCCTTCGACTTGCGGGTGATCACCTGGTAGGTGGCGATGGTGACCGGGCGGATCTCCTTCTTCTCGCCGGAGTACTCGCCGATCTCCTCCTCGGTCAGCGAGGTGCGCTCGATCAGCTCCCGCTTCCACTGCCTGCCCGCGACGGTGTTGGTGACCAGGATCAGCGTGGTGGCGCCCGCTTCGGCCATGGCGGCCGCGCCGACGAGGGTCTTGCCCGCGCCGCAGGGCAGCACGACCACGCCGGAGCCGCCCGCCCAGAACGACTGCACCGCTTGGCGCTGGTAGTCGCGCAGGGTCCAGCCGTCCTGGTTCAGCTCGATCGGGTGCGCTTCGCCGTCCACGTAACCGGCGAGGTCCTCGGCGGGCCAGCCGATCTTGAGCAGTAGCTGCTTGAGCCTGCCGCGCTCGCTGGGGTGCACCGCGACGGTGTCGTCGTCGATGCGCGCGCCGAGCATCGGCTGCACCTTCTTGTTCCGCAGCACCTCTTCGAGCACCGCGCGGTCCAGCGAGATCAGCACCAGTCCGTGCGCGGGGTCCTGGGCGAGCTGCAACCGGCCGAACCGGCCCATCGTCTCGACGATGTCCACCAGCAGCGGCTGCGGCACCGGGTAGCGGGAGAACCGGACCAGGCCGTCCACCACCTGCTCGGCGTCGTGCCCCGCGGCGCGCGCGTTCCACAGCGCCAGCGGCGTGATCCGGTAGGTGTGCACGTGCTCGGGGGCGCGTTCCAGCTCGGCGAACGGGGCGATGGCGCCGCGGGCTTCGTCGGCCTGGGCGTGATCGACCTCGAGCAGCAGGGTCTTGTCGGACTGGACGATGAGCGGTCCGTCGGTCACGGGTGCGGCTCCTCGGGCTGGGCGGCTCTTTGCGCAGGTGATCGGCCTGCGGGAACAACGGTCGGGCCGGGCTCCAGTATTCCACCGCCGCGGGCGCGCCCGGGTGCGGCGTCCGCGATGTCGGAACCGAACGGTTCTGGAAACGTTTCCCCCGGTTCCTGCGTGGCGCGCGCGGGCGTCGGCTAGGTTTCGCTCGGACGTAGATCATTTAGGAGTTGTGTCTTCGTGAGCGTTCCGCCGCAGGGTCCGCACTCGCCGGTCGAGCCGTCGGGATCGTCGCCGGAGTGGGGGCCGGGCGGGCATCCGAGGGTGGCGCAGGGCCATCCGCAGGGGTTCTCGTCCCCGCCGGACCAGCAGTACCCGGGCTGGCAGGACCACGACTGGCAGGACCACCGCCAGCGGGACCGCGGTGAGCGGGACTCAGGCGAGCGAGCACCCGGCGCGCAGGTTCCTGGCGAGCAGGACCATGTCGAGCAGGACCGCACCGAGCAGGGCCGGCGGTACGGGAGCATGCAGTACGGCGGCCCGCTGCCGGGGTTCGCGCCGGTGGAGCCGCCGCTCGGGCAGCTCGCCTTCGGGATGGCGGCGGGCGGGCCTTTCGCGTCCGGCCAGATCCCGTCCGGCCAGATCCCGTCCGGCCAGATCCCGTCCGGCCAGATCCCGTCCGACCAGATCCCGTCCGACCAGGTCCTGCCCGGCGGGTTCTCGTACGGCCCAACCCCGTCCGGCCGACCCTCGTCCGGTCAGGTTCCGTCCGGGCCAGCCACATCCGACCGGTTCCCGGCCGACCAGCCCTCTTCCGGCCAAGTCCTGTCCGGCCAAGTCCTGTCCGGCGGGTCCGCTTCCGACCAAGTCCCGCCCGGCCGGTCCTCGTCCGCCCCGGCGGGGCCGGTGCCGACCAGGCCCGGCCTGCCGCAGCCCGACCAGGCCCGGCCGCGGCCCACCTCGATCCCGGCTTCCGGCGCGCCGCCGAAGCGCAGGCGCGGGCTGCTCGGCGCCGGGCTCGGGTGCGGGGCCCTGCTGCTGCTCGGCGCCCTCGTCCCGGCGCAGGTCGGCTTGGGCGAGGCGGCCCCCCAGGTGGGCCAGTGCGTCGCCGTCACCGACGACTCCGAGCGGACCTTCGCCTACGAGACCACCGCCTGCGGCACCGCCGACTCCGACCACCGGATCGTGCAGGTCAAGCAGAACGACCAGGCCTGCGACGGCGACTACTCCGAGATCGCCCGGGGCGGCACCCGGCTGTGCCTGGTCCCGGACGTCGTCGTCGGCGACTGCCAGCGGGTGCCCGGCGCGAGCAGCGCGGGCGCCACCATCCCGACCGGCATCGACACCAAGGTGCCGTGCGGCAGCCCGAAGGCCGACGTCGAGGTCGTCGGCGCCACCGACACCACCGCGGGCGAGTCCGCCTGCCCGGAGGGAACTGCGAACTACTCGGTCTTCACCGCCCCGGCCAAGACCTTCTGCTTCAAGCTGACCCGCTGAGCCTGGACCGGTGCGCGCCGGTGTGCTGGGCTGATCGCGGACACCGAACCGGGAGGTGGGGATGGACGAGCGGACGGTCCGGGACGTCACGCGGGACCTGCTGCGCGAACTGGGGCTGACCACCGTGTTCGGGAATCCCGGCACCACCGAGGTCCCGTTCCTCACCGGCTGGCCGGACGACTTCCGCTACGTGCTCGGGCTGCAGGAATCCGTGGTGGTCGCGATGGCCGACGGGTACGCCCAGTCGCGGCGGGCACCGGTGCTGGTGAACCTGCACTCGGCGGGCGGCGTCGGGCACGCGCTGGGCTCGGTGTTCACCGCCTACCGCAACCGCACTCCGATGATCGTCACCGCCGGGCAGCAGACCCGGACGCTGCTGTTCGACGAGCCGTTCCTCGGCGCCACCGACGCGGCCACCTTCCCCCGGCCGTACGTGAAGCACAGCTGCGAACCGGCGAGCGCCGCCGACGTGCCCGCCGCGCTCGCCCGCGCGCACCGGCTGGCCGTGACCGCGCCGCAGGGGCCGGTGTTCGTCTCCATCCCCGCCGACGACTGGGACCAGCCCGGCGCACCGGTGCCCGTCCGCCCGGACACCCCGAACCCGGCGCCCGATCCGGCGGTGCTCGCCGAACTCGCCGCCGCCCTCGACGGCTGCGCCCGCCCGGCGTTCGTCGTCGGCCCGGCCGTGGACCACGAGGGCGCCGTGCCGGAGCTGGTGGAACTCGCCGAGCGCACCAGGGCCGCGGTGTGGGTGGCGCCGCTGTCGGCGCGCTGCTCGTTCCCGGAGGACCACCCGCGGTTCGCCGGATTCCTGCAGCCGGAACGACGGCTGCTGGCCGCCGAGCTCGCCGCCTACGACCTGGTGGTGGTGTGGGGCGCTCCCGCGTTCACGTACCACGTGTACCGGGGCGAGGCCGTCGACGAGCTGCCCGAGATGTTCCTGGTGCACGACGACCCGGACGTGCTCGCCCGCGCCCGGCGCGGCAGGGGAGTGCTGGGGTCCGTCGCGCACGCGGTGCGCCGCGTCGCCGAGCTGGCCGGAGCCGCGCAGTGGCGGCCCGAACCGCAACCGTGCGCCCGGCCCGAGTCGCCGGAACCCGCGACCCCGCTGCCGCCCGCGTACGTGCTCTCCCGGGTGCGCGCGGCCTGGCCCGCGGACGCCGTGGTGGTGGAGGAGGCGCCGAGCCACCGCAACGACCTGCACGAGCACTTCCCGATCACCTCCCGCGACGGCGGGTTCTTCGCCTGCGCCTCCGGGTCGCTGGGCTACGCCGTCGGTGCCGCGGTGGGGGCCGCGATCGCCGACCCGTCGCGGCCGGTGCTGGCGCTGCTCGGCGACGGGTCCAGCATGTACGGCATCCAGGCGGTGTGGTCGGCGGTGCGGGAGCAGGCGCCGGTCACCTTCGTGATCCTGGACAACGCCCGCTACGCGGCCGTCGCCGTGCTCGGCGCGGCCGGTGGCGGGCGCAAGCTGCCCGGGGTGGAGCTGGGCGGCACCGACTTCGCCGCGCTGGCCCGCAGCCTCGGCTGCCCGGCCGACACCATCCGCACTCCGCAGGAGCTGGACGAGGCGCTGGCCCGCGCCGAACCGGGCCCCCGCCTGCTCCACGTCCACGTGGCCGCGGAACAGCGCCACCTCTACTGACCAGGTGAATGGCCCATTCGCCCAGCCCTGCTGGTCGAGTGGGCCATTCACCCTCGAACGGCCCCGCAGGTGAATGGCCCATTCGCCCAGCCCCGTTGGGCGGATGGGCCATTCACCTGGCGGTGAAGAAGCCGTCGGGGGCGGTGGCCCGCTCGGCGAAGCGGTCCGCGATGCGCAGGTGCGCGGCGGTGTCCGGGTGCAGCTCGTCCGGCAGCGGCAGTTCGGCGTAGTCGGCGGGGCCGTAGAGCTCCTCGCCGTCGAGGTACCGCAGGTTCGGGTCCGCCGCCGACCGCTGCCGCACGATCCGCGCCAGCTCGTCCCGCACCACCCGCAGCGTCAGCTTCCCCTGCGCCCGTTCCGCCGGATCACCGGTGGCGCGGAACTTCAGCACCCCGGTGCTGAGGTCCACCGCGCCCGGCCCCGGCGTGTCCTCGTGGATGGGGCAGTGCAGCGGCGAGATCACCAGCAGCGGCGTGTCCGGATGCCCGTCCCGGAGGGTGTCCAGGAAACCGTGCACCGCGGGCGTGAACGCGCGCAACCGCATCAGGTCCCCGCCCACCAGGTTGATGCCGATCTTGACGCTGAGCAGGTCGGCCGGGGTGTCGCGCATGGTGCGCGCGGTGAACGGGTCGAGCAGCGCGCTGCCGCCGAGCCCCAGGTTGATCAACTCGACGCCGCCGAGCAGCGCGGCGCGCACCGGCCAGGTCGAGGTGGGTTCGGTGGCGTTCGACCCGTGGCTCAGCGAACTGCCGTGGTGCAGCCACACCGGTCGGCCGCGGTCGGCGGCGGGTGCGACGGGGGCGTCGGTGCGCAGCGCGACGAGTTGGGTCATCTCGTTGTGCGGCAACCAGATCTCGACGTCCTTGTCCCCGGCGGGCAGTCCGGTGAAGCGGGCGGTGCCGCTGGGCCCGGGCTGCACGTCGGCGGTGCCGGCCGCCGGGTCGAGGACCATCCGGTCGCCCTCGGGCACGGTGGTGCGGGCGAGCAGTTCGCCGTCGACGAGCAGGTCGTAGCAGCCGTCCGGCCGGGGTGGGGCGCCCGCCATGCCCCGCTTGGTGGGCACGGTCTCCAGCTCGATCGCGGTGGCCGCGGTGCGGAAGGCCAGCCGCACGCCCGCGGTCTCCGCTTCGACCATGGACAGCTGCAGGTCGGTGCACTGCTCGCGAGCCCAGCGGGGCAGCCGGTGCGGCCGCAGCCCGCGCTCGGTCGGTTCCAGTTCGAGGACGCCGCGCAGCAGTTCGGCGGTGAGGGGAGTGGTGGTCCAGCCGGTGTTCATCGCGTGTGGTCGCCCGCCCGTGGTTCGTGTCGGTGCGCCGTTCCCCGGCGCGCGCTCATCCTCCAGCCGGAGGCCGGTCGGTGCCACGCCTTTTCCGACGCCGGGTGATCGGCCCGGTCGGCGTGGAGTGATCGGCCCGGTCGGCGCCGAGTGTTCGGCCCGGTCGGCGTGGGGTGATCGGCCCGGTCGGCGCCGGACGAACGGCCGGTCCGGCGCCGGGAACGGCCCGGCGCCCTCGGATCAGGGGTGCGCGGCGATCATGCTGCTCGCGTCCAGCGGCCGGTCCAGGAAGCCGAAGCGGTGCATCAGGTCGGCGACCCGCTGCACCTGCGCCCCGTCCGGCACGGTGTGGAACTCGACGAGCTTCGTCTCGGCGGCGACCTCCGGCGAGATCCGGGCGACGTCCGGCAGCAGCGGCTCGACGACCCGCCGGTCCCGGGATTCCAGCGTGGCGCGGGTGAGGCCGCGCTGGAACGCGGCGAGCGTGCGCGGGTTGTCCTGCACGAACCGGGCGGTCGCCCCGTAGCCGCTCAGCGGCAGCCCCTCGGCGGGCCCGACCGCGGAGTCGAACAGGGTGCGGGCGCTGCCCTCGCGGGTGGCGATGGTGATGAACGGTTCGGTGAGCAGCGCCGCGTCCAGCCGTCCCTGCGCGAGCGCCGCGGGCATGTTCGGGAACGAGATCGGGACGAGCCGCACGTCCCGCACGGCGACGCCGCGGGTGCTCAGCCCGGCCTTCACCAGCAGGTCGGAGACGGTGCCGATCGCGCTGACGCCGATGACCTTCCCGGCGAGCTCGGCGGGATCGCGCACCGGTGAGTCCGCCGGGACCATGACGACCGCGGTGCCGGGCGCCGCCGCTCCGGCGTCGGCGACGATCCGCAGGTCGGCGGCGCCCCGCCCCTGCGCGGTGAGCAGCGGGACGTAGCTGCTCAGCGCGACGTCGTAGTCGCCGCCGATGAGGCTGCTCAGCGCGGCGCTGCCGTCGGTGGCGGTGACGATCTCCACCTGGAGGCCCTCGTGCTGGAAGTAGCCGCGCCGCACGGCCAGCGCCAGCGGGGCGTACTCGGTGGTGGGCAGCGTCCCGACCCGGATGGTGGCCCGCTCCACCTTGTCGTTGGAGCCGCTGACCCGGCTGCCGCCGAGCAGTCCGCAGCCACCGGTGGCGAGCAGGGCGGCCGATCCCGCGGCGGCGAGCAGTCCGCGCCGGGTCGTTAACCGTCGGGGTGGTCGAGCAGCGCTCATGGCCGGGCCTCCTCGCCGGGGCGGAACCGGGGCCGGACAGCGATTCGCCGGCGGCCCGCCCCGGCCGCCGGCGAATCCGGCTCGAGCTGACTAGCGGTGCGCGATCACGCACCACCGTCCGAATCATCGTCGAACGGCGGCGGCTGGACCAGCATTTCGGCGACATCGACGGGCTTGTCGAGCTGGCCGAACCGCACCATCAGGTCCGCGACGCGCTGCAGCCGGGCGGCGTCCATCGAGGTGGGGATCTTGCCGAGTTCCACGATCGGCGCGAGCTCCGGGGTGATCTTGGCGAACTGGGGCAGCAGCGGCGTGACCTCGGCGCGGTTCTGACCGGTGACCTGCGCCTTGTGCACGGCGCGCTGGAAGGCCTGCAGCGTGTTCGGGTTCTCCTCGGCGAACTTCGAGGTGGTGACGGCGCCCGCCACCGGGAAGTCCGCGGTCCCGCCGGAGAAGGCGTCCATGATGGACACGGCACCGGCGTTCTTGGCGGCCTGGGTGATGAACGGTTCGGTCATCACCGCGGCGTCGATCTGGCCGTTCTGCAGCGCGGGCAGCATGTCGGGGAAGCCGAAGCGCACGAACTGGTCGTCGGCGACGTTGATGCCCCGGTCCTGCAGCGCGGCCTTGGTGCCGATGTCGGTGATGGCTCCCGGCGCGCTGATGGCGATCTTGGCGCCGGCGAGGTCCTCCGGTTTCTTGATCTTGGAGCCGGGCAGCACCATGATGTTCATGTTGTTCGGCACCGAGATCATCATCTCGCTGACGATCTTGAGGTCGGCGGCACCGGTGGCCTGCGCCTTGATCGGCGCCGTGTAGCTGCCGAGGCTCACGTCGTTCTGCCCGGAGATCAGCGAGGTCAGCGCCGCCGGACCGTCCGACACCGGCTGCACCTTGACGGTGAGGCCTTCCTCCGCGAAGTAGCCCTTCGCCTGCGCCACCGCGATCGGGGCCTGCGACAGGGCGGGCAGCGAGCCCACGACGACGGTGGTCTTCTCCAGCGTGCCGTTGCCGCCATCGCTCGACCCGCCGGCACCGCTGAGCAGGCCGCAACCGCTCAGGGCGAACGTCGAGACGCCGATCGTGGCGATGGACAGCAGCGCGCGAACGACGCGCCGCCGAGCTCCACGTGGTGCGGATCCGGTCGGTCTGCTCGGCATGCGGGGGTGCCTCCTCGGGGCGAGCGGGTGCGGAACGGTGGAACGAAGCTAGCCGAGCGGGGTGGCGCCGGAAGCCCACGTCGGGCCTGCATAACAGGCTGCAATAGGATTGGAATCGCACTTACCCGAGCGTGTCAAGGTGATCTCGTGCCTGGTGACGAAAAGTAATTGCATCGGGTCTCGGCGTAGTCCTGCGCGGCTCGTAGACGGTTTTTCGCGTATTTGAGGGAAATACGGGAATGTCCGGACCGGCTGAGGAGAATGGTGATGGAGGCAGCTGACATGCCGACCGTGCGCGACGTCACGCGGGGCCTGATGCGCGAGCTCGGCCTGACGACCGTGTTCGGCAATCCCGGCACGACCGAGGTCCCGTTCCTGGACCAGTGGCCGGACGACTTCCGCTACGTGCTGGGTCTCCAGGAGTCCGTGGTGACCTCGATGGCCGACGGCTACGCCCAGCAGACGGGCAACGCGGTGCTGGTCAACCTGCATTCCGCGGGCGGGCTCGGGCACGCGCTGGGCGCGGTGTTCGGCGCCTACCGCAACCGCACCCCGATGATCGTGCTCGCAGGTCAGCAGACCCGCAGGCTGCTGCCGCACGACCCGTTCCTCGGCGCCACCGACGCCGCGCAGTTCCCCAAGCCGTACGTGAAGTGGTCGCTGGAGCCCGCCAGGGCCGCGGACGTGCCGCTGGCGCTGGTCCGCGCCTACCAGATGGCGATGCAGGCGCCCCGCGGTCCGGTGTTCCTGTCGGTGCCCGCCGACGACTGGGACGAGCCGGGCGAGCCGGTGTCCGCACCGCAGCCGATCTCCCCGCCCGCCGCCGACCCGGCCGTCATCGCGGAGCTGGCCGCCGCGCTGCGCGACTGCGAGCGGCCCGCGTTCGTCGTCGGCCCCGCCGTGATCGAGGCGGGCGCGGTCGCCGAGCTGGTGGAGCTGGCCGAGCGGACCGGGGCCGCGGTGTGGATCTCGCCGATGGTGTCCCGCTCCTCGTTCCCGGAGACGCACCCGCAGTTCGCCGGGTTCCTGCAGCCCGCCGAGCCCGCGGTGGCCGCCGCGCTGCGGGACCACGACCTGGTCACCGTGTTCGGCGCCCCCGCGTTCACCTACCACGTCTACCGCGGCGAACCGGAGCACCCGCACCCGCGCGGCTTCGTGATCAGCGACGATCCGGAGATCCTGGCGCGCACCCGGCACCTGCGGGGCGTGCACGCGGGCCTGGCCCAGGCGCTGCGGCAGCTGCTGCCGGAGGTGGCGCCCTCGGACCGCCCGGTCGCGCCGGGCTGGTCGCGCCCGGAGCTGCCGCCGCTGAGCACCCCGCCCGCCGCCGACCACGTGATCAGCCTGGTGCGCGAGCTGCTGCCGGAGAACGCGGTGGTGGTCACCGAGGCGCCGACGCACAAGCAGACGATCCAGCGGCACCTGCCGTTCGACTCGCCGGAGCAGGACTTCCACGCGGGCGCCAGCGGTTCGCTGGGCTACGGGATCTCCGCGCTGGTGGGCACCGCGCTCGCCGCCCCGTCCCGGCCGGTGCTGGGCCTGATCGGCGACGGCGCCAGCATGTACGGCATCCAGGCGCTGTGGACCGCGGCCAAGGAGCAGGCGCCGCTGACGATGCTGGTGCTGGACAACGAGGAGTACGCGGCGGTGCGGGTGCTCGGCGAGACGGAGAACGGCGGGAAGCTGCCCGGCGTGGAGCTCGGCGGCATCGACTTCGTCTCGGTCGCCCGCGGCATGGGCTGTGCGGCCCGCCGGGTGTCGGACCTCGACGAGCTGAAGCGGGAGCTGCCCGCGGCGATGGCCGAACCGGGTCCGACGGTGCTGCACGTGCCGGTCGCCGCGAGCGCCCGGAAACTGTATTGATCGGATCCCGCTGATTCGAGGGAAAACCCCCGCGGATATTCGGCGGGCCGGGGCGGTCCGGGAACATCGGGGATTTTCCCCAGACTTTTCCCGAATGCTTCGGCTCGCCGTATTCGGAGAGTGATCGCTACCGCTGGGTAATTCCGGTTTCGCGCATTCGATCAATGCGCGAACGGCCATGGAATGGTGTTCGAACAACACTCGTTCGAGTGTGGTTCGACCACGTTGCGCAATCAGGTATGGACCAGAAAGACCGCGGCCCGCGCCCGGCACGAGTGCCGGATCGCGGGCCGCGGGTGCGCGTGCGGGGGAGCCTCAGCCCTCCTGGGCGGCGATCTCCGCGGTCTCCTGCGCCCCCGGCGAGTGCAGCAGCCGGGCCACCTGGCTGCGCAGCTGCACGAACTCCGCCGAGGCGCGGGTGCTGATCTGGTCCCGCCGCGAACCCAGCGGCACGTCCAGCTCCGCCACCACGGTCGCGGGCGACTTGGACAGCACCAGCACCCGGTCGCCCAGGTAGATGCTCTCGTCGATGTCGTGCGTGACCAGCAGGATCGTGCTGCCGTGCTGCTCGCGCACCGACAGCAGCAGGTCCTCCAGCTCGAACCTGGTCTGCGCGTCGACGGACGCGAACGGCTCGTCCATCAGCAGCAGCGCGGGGCGGGTGGCCAGCGCGCGGGCGATCGCGACCCGCTGCTGCATGCCGCCGGAGAGCTGCCACGGGTACTTCTTCGCCGCGTCCGCGAGCCCGACCTGGGCCAGCGCCTCCTCGGCCCGCTCGCGCCGGTTCACCGAGCGCGTGCGCAGCGGGAACTCCACGTTGCCGCGGACGGTCAGCCACGGGAACAGCGAGCGGCCGTAGTCCTGGAACACCACGGCGAGGTCCTCCGGGACCCCGTCGATCTCGGTGCCGTGCAGCTCGACGCGCCCCGAGGTGGGGCGCTGCAACCCGCCGACCAGCCGCAGCAGCGTCGACTTGCCGCAGCCGGACGGGCCGACGATGCAGGCCAGCTCACCGGTGCGGACGGTGAAGCCCAGCTCCTCGATGGCGACGTGCCGCTGCTTGCCGGGGTAGGTGTGCCCGAGCCCGGTCACTTCCAGCATCGTGCTCACGGGTCATCCTTTCGCTTGAGCGGGCTGGTCGGAGCGTTGCTGCCAGCTCAGCGCGCGCCGCTGCACCGCGAGCAGGCCGGAGTTGAGCAGGTATCCCAGCAGCGCCAGCAGCACGATCCCGGCCCACAGGTCGGCGAACTCGAACTGCTGCTGGGCGTTGACCAGCTGGAAGCCGAGTCCGCTGCTGGCGCCCACCATCTCGGAGACGACCATCAGGATCAGCGCCTGCGAGAGGCTGACCCGCAGCCCGGCGAAGATCTTCGGCGCGGCGGCGGGCAGCACGATCCGGGTCCACCAGTCCCACCGGCCGATCCGGAACGCCAGCGCGGTCTGCTCCTTGACGGAGTCCACCGAGGCCGCGCCGTCGGCGGTGTTGAGCACCACCGTGAACACGGTGCCGAAGACGATCGTGGCCAGCTGCATCGGCGTGCCCAGGCTGAACAGCACCAGGAACAGCGGCACCAGCGCCGGGGTGGGCAGCGAGCGGAAGAAGTCCAGCAGCGGCCCGACGTACTCGGCGGCCGTGCGGGAGCGGCCGAGCGCGATGCCGAGGACGACACCGAGCGCGCCGGAGATCAGCCAGCCGCCGAACAGCCTGCCGAGGCTGGGCAGCACGTCGCGGAACACCGCGTCGGTGAGCCACAACCGAGATGCCGGGCCGGTCAGCCAGAGCTGCCAGGCGTGCGCGACGATCTCGGTCGGCGGCATGAAGTACACGTTGCCCGCGGCGCGGGTGGCGAGCTCCCACAGCACGAGCAGGACCAGCAGCAGACCCCACTTGCCCAGGAAGTTCCGCACGCCGGCGACCGGGGCGGTGGTCGGTTCGGTCCGTTGTGCCGTCACAGTTCCTCCCGGCTCGCGGTCCAGCCGAACAGCCTGCGCTGCAGCTGCTGCAGCCCGGAGTTGATCAGATATCCGATGGCGCCGACGATCACGGTTCCGGCCAGCACCAGGTCCATCTGCCCGCCGCCGCTGCTGGCTTCGAGGATGAACGTGCCGACGCCGCGCGCCCCGCCCGCGATGAGCTCGACGACGACCACCACGACCAGCGCGATCGACGCGGAGATGCGGATGCCGGTGGCGATGAACGGCGCCGCGTGCGGCAGCGCCACGGTGAACATGGTGCGCACCTTGCCGAACCCGAAGGACCGCGCGATGTCGGTGTAGAGCGGGTCCATCTCGTCCAGCGCGTACATCGTGTTGAACAGGATCGGCCAGAGCGCGGCGTAGGTGGCCAGCGTGATCTTGGTTTCCGGCCCGGAGCCGAGCAGCAGCATGAACAGCGGCAGCAGCGCCACCGCGGGCAGCGGGCGCAGGAACTCGACCACGGTGAGCCCGGCGACGCGGGCGGGCCGCACGCTGCCCAGCAGCAGGCCGAGCGGGATCGCGATGACCGCGGCCAGCACGAGCGCGATGAGGAAGGTCAGGACCGTCGCGATGGTGTCGAGGGCGAAGTCGGCGTCGGCGCCGAGCAGTTCGACGATGCGCGGGCCCACGACCGAGGGCGGCGGCACGAACCGGGCGTCGAGCAGGCCGAACGCGCAGCACAGCTCCCACACCACCAGCAGACCGGCCAGCCCGGCCAGGCCGCGAGCGAGTCGGGCCACCGGTCAGCTCCTCTTCGGTGGTGCGCCGGGGTCGTGGCGGGGGCCGGGGTCGCGGCCGGCGGCGGTGCGCATCCTGACTGCTTCTCCTCGCGTGGACGGCGTGGGTTTCCGGGGTCGCGGTGCGTGTCCGTGCGGCGGTCGGCGAGGTGGCCCAACCGGGTGCTGCGAACGGTCCACACCGCCACCGTCGTCGCTGGTCGGAACGATGATGATCACCCAGGCGACGGTGGTGTCGAGCGCGGCTCTAAGGTGCTCCCAGTACTTGTCGGACGGTCGCTCGACGTGGTCGTCGTCGACCAGGACCCACGGGGCCGCAGAGCCGGTGGTGAGCCTAGGTGATAGCCCGAACGGGTGGTAGGTCGGGCGTTTCGGATTTTCGAAGCGCCCGGCGGACACGGTGAGTGACGGGCAAAATCAACACTGCCGACTCTCCTCTTTGGAGTGAAAGTCGCAGCCGGTTACGTTACCTTCCGTGGCCTTACCCACTTCCCCGTCGACGGTCGTCGCAAGTACTCTGTGCTGCGCTGGAACGCGAGGCGTCCCGGTACCGTCACAACGAGTGCCAGGTCGCGCCTCGTGTCCAGAATCGGCCCGCTGAACTGCGGGTTCGGTCCGGAGCACGGTGCAAGTGTAGATTTTTCGTGAGCGGTGCGAGCCTCCGCTGCTGTCGGAAGAGGAAGCCTGGAGTGGCCCGAGGAGACACAGGTCGCGAGCGCCTGAGCCGCACGGAGCAGGCGGACGCCGGTATCCACCACATGGGCGAGGCGCTCGGCACCGAAGGTCAGTCGCTCGGCACCGAAAGTCAGGGCGCTGCGCTGAGCATGGGTTCCGCCCAGCTCCGGAGCGGCCAGGACAGCGGTCCCGGCGACTGGCGACTGAGCAACTGGCGACTGCGCACCAAGCTGTTGGCCGTCCTGCTGATCCCGCTGTTGAGCGCGATCGTGTTCGGCGGTCTGCACGTCTACGACGGCGTGAGCGAAGCCCGCCTGCTCGACCAGACCCACCAGCAGGTGAACCTGCAGCGGGCCGCCGACGACTTGACCCACCAGCTGCAGCGCGAACGGGACCTCTCGGTCTCGTACGTCGCGAGCGGCCGGTCCGGGGACAAGGCGCCGATGGACGAGACCCGCGGCAAGGTCGACACCGAGCTGACCGAGTTCAAGGACCAGATCGGCAGCAACGACGAGTCGATCGCCGCCGAGTACCGCGTCGCCGCGAACAACCTGAGCGACCGGCTCGCCAGCCTCCGCGACTCGGTGGACAACACCCAGTACCCGCCGGAAGGCGTGCTGCGCACCTACAGCCAGAGCATCGACTCCCTGCTCGACCTCGGTCAGCAGGGCGTCAGCAACATCGGTGACTCGAACCTGCTGCGCCTCACGCTGGCCACGAACGCGATCGCCGACGCGCAGGAGGCCGCCTCGCTGCGCGCCGCGCTGCTCAACGACGCGATCCGGGCCGGCCAGTTCCGCACCGACCAGAACCGGGAGCTGCTGGCCGCCGAAGCGCGGATCGAGACCGCGATCAGCGACTTCAACGCGGTCGCGACCGAACCCCAGCGGCAGCTCTACGCGGACAGCGTCACCGGCGCCGACGTCGACCGCGCGAACAGCATGTCGCAGAGCGCGCTCGCCTTCGACAGCGGCGGCCAGCCGCTGAACTCGCTGGACGCGCAGGAGTGGGACAAGGTCGCGAACACCAGCGTCGACCTGATCGACCAGGTCGGCGGCAAGCTGCACGACAGCCTGGACGCCGCGGCCGACGACGCCGCGGCCGGCGCCCAGCAGCGCACCATCGCGATCAGCGTGGCGACGCTGCTCGCCCTGATCGTCGCGGTGGCGATCGCCCTGGTCGTGGCCCGCTCCCTGCTGGGTTCGCTGCGCACGCTGCGCCGCTCGGCGCTGGACGTGGCCGACCGCGGGCTGCCGGAGGCGGTCCGGGCGATCCTGAACGAGTCCGGCACCGGCGGCGGTGGCGGACTCGCGCAGATCGAGCCGATCCCGGTCTACAGCCGGGAGGAGATCGGCAAGGTCGCCCGCTCGTTCGACGCGGTGCACTCGCAGGCGCTGCGGCTGGCGTCCGAGCAGGCGCTGCTGCGGAACAACGTCAACGACCTGTTCGTGAACCTGGCCCGCCGGAGCCAGACCCTGGTGCAGCGGCAGCTGTCCCTGATCGACCGGCTGGAGCAGGACGAGCAGGACCCGGACCAGCTCTCCAGCCTGTTCGAGCTGGACCACCTGGCGACCCGCATGCGCCGGAACAACGAGAACCTCCTGATCCTCGGCGGCACCGACCTCACCCGCCGGATGATGCAGCCGGTGCCGCTGACCGAGGTCGTCGGCGCCGCCGTCTCCGAGGTGGAGCAGTACACCCGCGTCTCGGTCGCCGACTCCCCGGAACTGGGCATCCAGGGCCGCGTGGTCAACGACTTCGTGCACCTGGTGGCGGAGCTGCTGGAGAACGCCACGGTGTTCTCCAACCCGGACACCGAGGTCACCGTCCGCACCGCCTACCGCAGGCAGGAACTGGTGCTGGAGATCCGGGACCGCGGTGTCGGCATCGACGCCGCCGAGCTCGGCGAGATCAACGAGCGGCTCACCCGGCCGCCGGAGATCGACGTCGCCGTGTCCCGCCGGATGGGCCTGTACGTGGTCGGGCAGCTGGCCCGCCGCCACGACATCCGGGTGGACCTGCGCAACAACGGCGACCTGGAAGGCGGCGTCACCGCCAGCGTCCGGGTCTCCGGCGAGTTCGTGGTGCAGCTGACCCCGGACGGCCCGCGCCCGATGCCCGACGTGCAGCGGGTCGCCGCGGACGACCGGGACTCGGGGGACACCGGCACGAACCTGGGCCTGGCCGCCGCGTTCGGCGGTGCGGCCGCGAACGGGCGCCCCACCGACTCGTCCACGCAGCTGACCCCGGTGGACCCGGCGGAACCGGAGCGGCCCACCGAGCGGTCCGGCTCCCAGGCGGCGGTCAACGGGCACGGCGGCATCGAGAAGACGCACGTCTCCCCGGTGTGGGTCACCGAGGACGACGACCCGGTGACCGACCTCGACTTCGAGGCGCCCGCCGCGGAGCCGGAGCCCGAACCGGCCGCCGCCCGGCACCCGGAGGTCGAACAGCAGGAGGTCGACTGGCAGGACGCCGACGAGGAGCAGCAGGCCGCCGAGGAATCGGAGCCCGGCGACTACTCGTTCCGCGTGGCGACCGGCGACGCGTTCGGCGTCACCGACGTGCCGCGCTGGCACACCGCCGAGCAGGCCGCCATCCGCGACGTCGAACCGCAGGCCCCCCGCCCGGCCGCGAACCGCGCCGAGCAGACCTCCGAGGTCTGGCCGGACGAGGAGACCCGCGATCCGGACTTCGACGGCCAGTGCGGCACCCCGCCCGGCCTGGACGCGCCGCAGCTCGGTGAGGACGTGACGACGACGTTGGGCCGGGTCGGCAGCGGACCGCAAGACCTCTTCCACAGCCCGTTCGAGGCGGAGAAGACCCAGCAGATCAGCCTCCCCCCGGACGACTTCGACTGGGGCGCGGGCGCTCCGGCGGAACCGGAACCAGCCCCGGCCTCGAACGGCGCCGGGACGACTCCGCCGCCGCTGGGCTACGCGCACCAGGCCCGCCGCGAAGGCGACGACGCTCCGACCGAGCGGTTGCCGATCTACGAGGCGGTGCTGTCGCAGTGGTTCCGCGAGGGCAGCGACCAACCGACCCCGGAGGCCACCGCCCCCAGCGCCGGTTCGATGCCGCTCGAATCGGAGGCCGCGGACACCCCGGACGTCCCCGAGGACCCGGCGCCGGCCATCGGCCGCCGCAAGGCCCGCCGGGAGGCGGAGGAACAGCAGCAGGCCGAACCGCTGTCCGGTTCGGACCCGCTCGACACGACCGGCTCGATCGGTGTCGGGAGCGATGGCTCCGCGGACACCGGCGGGCACATCCTGGCCGGGCCGCACGACCCGGGCTGGGGTTCGGCGGATGTGGGCTGGCAGGCCGCCGAAGCACTGGTGGCGCAAACCCGCCAAACCCAGGAGACCACTGCCGCCGGGCTGCCCAAGCGGGTTCCCAAGTCGAACCTGGTGCCGGGCTCTGCCGCACCTCGTTCGCAGTCTCCAGCACCCGTGAAACCCGCCGCGCCGCGCTCGGCCGATGCCGTCCGCGGACGGATGTCGAACTTCCAGAGCGGCGTCCGGCGTGGTAGGCACGCAAAGGCAGAACCAGTCTCGACCGAACCGCCCCGCTCGACCCCGAGCCGTCCCGAGGAGCAGGAGTGACCGGGTCCGTCCAGCAACCCATGAGCCAGAACAGCTTCAGTTGGCTGATCACCGATTTCGTGCGCCGGGTTCCCGGCGTCGCGCACTCCGTCGTGGTCTCCGCGGACGGCCTGCTGCTGGCAGGTTCGCAGGGCCTGCCGCGGGATCGCGCCGAGCAGCTGTCCGCGGTCGCCTCCGGCCTGGTCAGCCTCACCCAGGGCGCGGCGCGCTGCTTCGAGGCAGGCGACGTCACGCAGACCGTGGTGGAGATGGAGCAGGGCTACCTGTTCCTGATGTCCATCAGCGACGGGTCGTGCCTCGCGGTGCTGGCGGCCCCGAACGCCGACATCGGCCTGGTCGCCTACGAGATGACCCTGCTCGTGGAGCGGGTCGGCAAGCAGCTGACGCCGGAGCTCCGCGCGCAGCTGCAGGGCATGGTCCGGCGATGACGCTCGCCGTGCCGTGCTATTCGGCGACGTGTGAGGGGGGTTCGCCATGACCTCGGGTCCCGACCCGAACTGGGACGGCGACCCGTTCCGGGCGTACAACCGGCACGGCGGCGCGGACTCCTGGCAGGACGACTTCCTCGACGACCCGCGCGGTGGTCAACCGGACTCGTGGCCGGGTTCGTCGAGCGGGTCCGACTACAGCCGCGCGCTGTTCGGCGGGCCCGGTGCCGACCTGTTCGGTTCCGGCATGTCGTCGTCCTCGATGCCGTCGGTGTCCTCCGGCTCGGTGCCGAACCCGGAGCACGGCTCACCGCTGGACGTCCCGTACGGGCACAGCCAGCCGGGGTCCGGCCAGGGCCGGGACCGCTCCGGGTGGGACTCGCAGGCGGGCACGCGCGGGCAGGGGCGCTACGACGGCGGTCCGCCGTCGGGCTCGATGCCGTCGCTGTCGCAGTCGATGCCGCCCGTGTCGGGTTCGCTGCCGTCGATCTCCGGATCGATGCCGGCCATTCCCGGTGGTCCGGTGGATCACGGGGAGATGCAGGAAACGGGCTCCCTGGTGCGACCCTATGCCCGCACGAGGGGCCGCACGCGTACCGATTATGATCTTGCCATCGAGACGCTGGTCTCCACCAGCGAGCGCGGCCGGGGGCAAAGCAACCCGGCGACGCCTGAGCACCGCTCGATCTGCGGGCTCTGCGTGGAGGCCAGGTCGGTCGCCGAGGTCGCCGCCCATCTGCGGCTGCCTCTCGGCGTGGTGCGGGTGTTGATCGGTGACATGGCCGGACTCGGCCTGGTCCTCATTCACGAGAACGGCATGGTCGTGGGAGACGGACCGTCGATGGAATTCTTGGAGAGGGTGCTCAGTGGCCTCCGGAAGCTCTGATCCCCGGGCGATCATGAACAATCAAAGCAGCGGCAAGACCTCGACCAAGATCGTCGTCGCCGGTGGTTTCGGCGTCGGGAAGACGACCTTCGTCGGCTCGGTCTCCGAGATCATGCCGCTGACCACCGAAGCGGTGATGACCGAGGCGAGCGTGGGGGTCGACGACCTCAGCTCGACGCCCGGGAAGGTCACCACCACGGTCGCGATGGACTTCGGCCGGGTCTCGCTCGACTCCGACCTGATCCTGTACCTGTTCGGCACGCCCGGGCAGCACCGGTTCTGGTTCATGTGGGACGACCTGGTGAAGGGCGCGATCGGTGCCATCGTGCTGGTGGACACCCGCCGGCTCGCGGACGCGTTCGCGTCGATCGACTTCTTCGACGACCGGCAGCTGCCGTACGTCGTCGCGGTCAACACGTTCGACGGCATGTTGCACCACAACATGGAGGACGTGCGGGAGGCGCTGACGATCGACAAGTCGGTGCCGATGATCTCCTGCGACGCCCGCAACCGGCAGTCCACCAAGCAGGCGTTGATCACGCTGGTGGAGCACGCGATGCGGCAGCGCCTCGCGATGCCCGCGTCCCAGTCCCAAGCCAAGGGCTGACGTCCCGGAGCAGCGGCCCTCTGGGGAGGGAGGCCGCGCTCCAGGAGAACCGAGCGGCGCGCCGTGCGCGGGCGCGCTCTCCGGTCCGGCGCCGTCGGCGCGCCGGTTCTTCGCGGTAGCAGCGCGCGGGTGGCCGGGATTCCCGGCCTCGGGGACCTGCGCCACACCGCCTTTCGCACCGCCCAGCGGCCCTCCGGTTCCGGCCTACCTGCCGCGCCGGTCGGACGTCCGGGAGTGCTCAGTCCTCCACGACCGCCACCGATGTGATGCGGTGCAACGGGAATCGGCCCGGCTCGCCGCTGCCGCGGTCCACGCCTTGCAGGACGCCGCCGCCGACGCTGACCGGCTGCACCACGACCTGGCTGGCGACGCCGTTCGAGTTCACGAAGCCGAGCCACACGCTGCGCTGCTGCACCGCGGCATCGCGCAGCAGCTGCAAGGTGGCGTCCGCGCTGGGCCTGCCGCGTTCGGGGCGCATCGCGCTGCCGCGGCGCACCGATCCGGCGCGGTCCCCGGACCGCAGCTGCGCCACGATCTCCGCCAGCTGCTCGTCCCCCGGCGGAGCGGGCAGCGCGGGCGGCTGCGTGGTGCGGATCCGGCCGCGGGACCGGTGGCCTTCGGCGCGCAGGTCCAGGATCTGCCCGTCGGGTCCTTCGGCGGCGGGGGTGAACCCGGCGGCGCGCAGGCCATCCAGCACCTCCACCAGTGGCAGCGGGCTCACCAGCACGGTCGGTGCGATGCGGCGCAGCTCCAGCTCGCCCACGCCCGGGCTGGCCAGCACTTCGGCCAGCAGCACGGGATCGTCGCAGCGGAGGAAGGCCGATGCGGTGCCGGCGCGAAGCCTGCCGTGCCTGCGCGCCACGTCGTCGATCAGGTAGGTCAGGCCCTGCGGGATCGGGGTGCGGGAGCGGTCCCGGAACAGGGCGTGCAGCTCGTCGGCGGTGCGGCCCGCGTCCAGCGCGCGGCGCATGCTGCTCTCGCCCACCCGGTACACGGTGGCGCTGCCCGCCGATTCGACGTCGGCGACCAGCTTCATGTCCGCGGCCAGGTCCGGTTCGAGGCGGCCCGGCGCCACCACGGTCAGGTCGGCCTGCACCAGCACGTGGTCCAGCGGTTCCGGCAGCGCCGAGGTGAGCACCTGCGCGGCGGCACCGGGCCCGTCGAACAGCACCGCCCGGCCCGCGCCGGACAGCGCGCCGAGCGCGACGATGCCCAGCGCGGTCGCTTCCTGCAACGTCCAGCGCACCAGGTCGTCCCGCATCCGCCCGCCGCGGCGCGGGGCGCGCCAGGCCAGCAGCGCCGCCACGTCCTCCGCGCTGCGCACCCCGTGCCCGCCGGGGAGCTCGTCGAGGACGCCCAGCACGCGCAGCCGGTCGCGCGGCGCGGTCACCCGGCGCAGCTCGTCGGACAGCGTGCCGAGCAGCCGGTCCTTCTCGTCCCGGCTCCCGACCAGGCCGGGGAGCCGGGGCAGGTCCAGCCAGCCCTTCGCCAGCGGTGCCCAGCGCTGCTCCGGTCCGGACGCCAGCCAGGTGTCGGCGCCGTAGGTGAGCGACCAGTCGGGGGCCGCGCCTTCGGCGGAGGTGATCAGGTTCGTGGTCGCCGCGAGTTCCGCGAGCAGCGACACCCGCGCCTCGTCGACGTCCAGCGCCTTCGCGGCCCGGCGGATGTCGCGCACCCCGATGCCGCCGGAGCGCAGCACGTCCGGTGGGTCCTCGCTCCACAGGTGCAGCAGGGATTCCAGGTGCCGCAGCAGTTCCAGCACTTCACCGGCCGCAGTAGAATCCACTGTGGACTGATCGTGCGCGGCGAGGTCCAGCAGCGGTTCCGCCGGCTCCACCGGCCCCATCGGGTGGTCGCCGCGGATCGCGAACGCCAGCTGCCGCGGCAGTTCCACGGTCTCGTCGTCGCGGCGCAGCAGCAGGCCCTTCGCCAGCAGCCGCTGCACCGGGGTGGCCGCCTCGTCGATGGCCCCGCGCGCCGCGTCCTTGGTGCGCCCGATCGGGTTCGGCCCGGCGAGCTTACCCACCAGGTCCCGTTCCGGCTCGTCCAGGTCGGCGAGCGCGGCGCGGGCGTCCTCGACGGTGAGGCCGTCGGCCGGGCGGCCCAGCCCGGCGGGGAACGCGGGCAGCGACTCCCGCGCGGTCGGCACCACCGCGAGCTCGTCGTCCTCGCCCCAGGCCAGCGCCCGGCGGCGCAGCTCCGACACCGAGCGGCGGGCCTGCTGCGGGGTGACGTCCGCGCCGAGCAGCTCGGCCACCGCGTCCAGCCCGACCGGCGCGGCGTCCGCGTTCAGCAGCACCAGCGCCTCCAAGGTGGACAGCGCGAACGCGTCCAGGTCCTCGCACGCCCTGGCCACCGAGGAGCGCACCCCCGCGCGGGTGGCCAGCACGGAGGTGTCCGCGGGCGGAGGAGTGGCCAGATCGGGCCGCGTGCGCAGCAGATCCGTGAGTTCCTCGTCGCCGCGTGCGCGCAGGAAGTCCGCGAGAGAAGCCATCCCCGCCACGATACCGAGTCGGCCCTGCGCACCCGTCCGGATCGTGGTCGAACGCGCACGCGCCCCGACCTCGGGCGATGATCCGCACCGCATCCGGCGGGCCGGGGTTCGCCCTGGCCACCCGATCGGGCAAACTGGTGCGCGTACGCCCACCCGACTTTCCGGAGGATGACCGTGGCCGGTGGCAACGCGAAGAAGGACCGCATCGACCCGACGTGGCCGCACGTCGGCGACGGCGAGCACCCGGTCAGCGAGCTGGTCGCCGACAAGCAGGGCGCGCTGTCCCCGTTCGGCGACGTCACCTTCCCCTTCGACGAGGGCACGTTCCCGTACGAGCACCCCGTCACCGAGCTCAACAAGTGACGTCCGGCGAGTAGCGGCCCCGCCGCGCCGCCCCGGCCCCGGTGTCCCCAGCGGACCCGGGGCCGACGTGCGTTCCGGGCCGGTTGTCAAGGCCGACTCGTCGGTAACGGTGCCGGATATCGATCACACCGGAGAAAGTTCTAGGCTTTTTCTCAGCCGGGTGAAGTTCAATGGCTTTGGTGGGTGTTGGATCTTGCCTGAGACCTGAGTTCTGTGCATAGGCCCGGCGCTCGAGTCGAAACTTCACGACAGGGGTGTCGCCATGCCGGTTCCAGGTCCGGGCTATTCGATCACGGTCCGAGTGGAGGCGCCGCCGTCCGCGAGCGCCGCGGGTGACCTCGCCAGCGCCGTGGGGCGTTCCGGCGGCGTCATCACCGCGTTCGACGTCGTCGAATCGCACACCGATCGCATCGTCGTGGACATCACCTGCAACGCGCTGTCCGCCGACCACGCCAGCGACATCACCGACCGGCTCGGCGAGCTGCCCGGCGTGAAGGTCCGCAAGATCTCGGACCGGACGTTCCTGGTGCACCTCGGCGGGAAGATCGAGGTGAGCTCGCGGGTGGCGCTCGCCAACCGCGACGACCTCTCCCGCGCCTACACGCCGGGCGTGGCCCGGGTGTGCACGGCGATCGCGGAGAACCCGGAGGACGCCCGGCGCCTCACCATCAAGCGGAACTCGGTCGCCGTGGTCACCGACGGCTCCGCCGTCCTCGGCCTCGGCAACATCGGGCCGGAGGCCGCGCTGCCCGTGATGGAGGGCAAGGCGGCGCTGTTCAAGAAGTTCGCCGGCGTCAACGCCTGGCCGGTGTGCCTGGACACCCAGGACACCGAGGAGATCATCCGCGCGGTCGAGCTCATCGCGCCCGTCTACGGCGGCATCAACCTCGAGGACATCGCCGCGCCGCGCTGCTTCGAGATCGAGGCGCGGCTGCGGGACAAGCTGAACATCCCGGTGTTCCACGACGACCAGCACGGCACCGCCATCGTGGTGCTGGGTGCGCTGCGCAACGCGCTGCGCGTCGTCGGCAAGAACATCGAGGACGTGCGGATCGTGGTCTGCGGCGTCGGCGCGGCGGGCTCGGCGATCATCCGGCTGCTGCAGCGCAAGTCGCCCGCGGACATCATCGCCGTGGACATCGACGGGATCGTGCACGGCGGCCGCGGCGACGAGGACGAGAACCTCCGCTCCATCGCCGCGGGCACCAACTCCGAGGGCCGCACCGGCACGCTGTCCGACGCGGTGAACGGGGCGGACGTGTTCATCGGCGTCTCCGCGCCGAACCTGCTCAGCAGCGACGACGTGGCCACCATGAACGAGGACGCGATCGTGTTCGCGCTGGCCAACCCGGACCCGGAGATCGACCCGCTGGAAGCCCAGCAGCACGCCAAGGTCGTCGCCACCGGGCGCAGCGACTACCCGAACCAGATCAACAACGTGCTCGCGTTCCCCGGTTTCTTCCGCGGGCTGCTCGACGCGCACGCGCACGAGATCACCGACGAGATGATGATCGCCGCCTCGAACGCCATCGCGGACGTGGTGGACGGCGAGGAGCGGGTCAACCCGTCGTTCATCGTGCCGAGCGTCTTCGACAGCAACGTCGCCCCCGCCGTTGCCGAAGCGGTGCGCAAGGCCGCGATCGCGAGCCGCACCGAGCAGCCCTCGCCGGGCGGCTCCTCCATGCCGTGGTCCATGGCCGAGGACCTCGACTTCTGATCCCGCGCCGCAGGTGAGCGGCCCGTCCGGCCGGGTGCACTGGCCGGACGGGCCGCGCACCGCGCGGACTAGAGTTCGCGGTATGGCGCAGGACGAGTTGACGCACGTGGACGAGTCGGGCGCGGCCCGCATGGTCGACGTCTCCGAGAAGCAGGTCACCGCGCGCACCGCCGTCGCCACCGGCGTCGTGCGCACCACCGCGGAGGTCCTCGCGCTGGTCCGCCGGGACGGCCTGCCCAAGGGCGATGCGCTCGCCACCGCGCGGATCGCCGGGATCATGGCCGCCAAGCGCACCCCGGACCTCGTCCCGCTGTGCCACCCGATCGCGCTGTCCGGGGTGCAGGTGCAGCTCGACCTGGGGGATGCCGAGGTGCGGATCACCGCGACCGTGCGCACCACCGACCGCACCGGTGTCGAGATGGAGGCGCTCACCGCCGTCACCGGCGCCGGGCTCGCGCTGCACGACATGATCAAAGCGGTCGATCCGGCCGCCGTGCTCGACGCGGTCCGGGTGGAGCGCAAGGAAGGCGGCAAGACGGGCACCTGGGTTCGCGAGGACTGATCGGCCGCGGCCCGGCGGCTGCTCGTACGCTGGACCACGACGTGGATCCGCGGTCGCCCCGCCGGGTCCCGACCGGTCCGCGATCCACCCGGCCCGCGAGTCCGCCGTCCGGTGCGCGAACCGTCCGGTGCACGACCCGGCCGCCGCACGATCCGCTCAGCACGCGAGGAGCTCCGACCATGCCGACCCGCACCGCTCGAGTCGTGGCCGCGTCGAACCGCGCCGCCGCAGGCGTGTACACCGACCGCACCGGTCCGATCATCGTCGAGTGGCTGCGCGAACGCGGGTTCCAGGTCGGCGAACCGCAGGTCGTCCCGGACGGTGAGCCGGTCGGTGCGGCGCTGCGCGCGGCGGTGGCCGCCGAGGTCGCGGTGGTGATCACCACCGGCGGCACCGGGATCAACCCGACGGACCGCACACCCGAGGTCACCGCCGAGGTCCTCGACCGTCCCGTGCCCGGCCTGGCCGATGCGATCCGCGCCGCCGGGCTGCCGGAGGTGCCGACGGCGGTGCTGTCCCGCGGGCTGGCCGGAGTGGCCGGGCGGACGCTGGTGGTGAACCTGCCGGGGTCCCGCGGCGGGGTCGCCGATGGGCTCGGCGTGCTGGACGGGGTGCTGGACCACGCGCTGGACCAGCTCGACGGCGGGGACCACGCGCCGGGCGGCGGGGTGCCGCACGCGCACGCCGCACCGGTGCGGACCGCGCCGGCCGAGGTGCTGCGCGCCGAGGTCGTCGACCGGCCGCTGGACGTCACCGAGCTGGAGCGGCTGGTGCAGGACCGGGCCGCGGGCGCGGTCGTCACCTTCGGCGGCGTGGTGCGCGACCACGACGGCGGCCGCGGCGTCACCGAGCTCGAGTACGTCGGGCACCCCAGCGCGGACGAGGTGATCCGCGAGGTCGCCGCCGAGCTCGCCGCCCGCTACGAGGGCGTGCGCGGCCTGGCCGTGGCGCACCGGATCGGGCACCTGGGCATCGGCGATGTGGCGCTGGCCTGCGCGGTCGCGGCCGAGCACCGCAAGGAGGCGTTCGCGGTGTGCGCGGAGCTGGTGGACGAGGTGAAGCGCAGGCTGCCGATCTGGAAGCGCCAGGTCTTCACCGACGCCTCGGAGGAATGGGTCAACTGCCCCTGATCCGGAGCCTCGACATTCGGAGCCTCGCTCCGGCGATCGCCGCTGAGATCGTCTCTGCGCTGTCGGACGTGCGGGATCTCGGGGGAAGGGCGGGAACGCCCGTTGATCTCGTTGACGGCGCTCTCAGGGCGCGCCGGATGCATTCAGATCTCGGCGAGGTGACGATCGGGTCTCGCGGCGGCGTCGGGCTCGGGAAGAAGAACGGGCCCCTGCCGCTGGGGGAGGCGGCAGGGGCCCGAGAGGGGAGTCGCGCCGGCTCGCACGGGGGAACGAGCCGGGCGGTCGACTCCGCGCCAGGTCGACGACCTGGCCGGTCGATCACTTGATGTCGAGCTGCTGGCCCGGGAAGATCAGGTTCGGGTCGCTCAGCACGCCGCTGTTGCGCTCGAAGATGTCCTGGTAGTCCACGCCGTACTGGCTGGCGATCTTGCCCAGGGTGTCACCGGCCTGCACCGTGTAGTCGGCGCCGTTCGACTTGACGGTCGACTTCTTCTTGGTGCTGGTGGTGCTCTTCGAGCTCTTCTTCGACGACGAGGAGGAGCTCTTCTCGGAGGCGGAGCTGGACCCACCGCTGGTGCTGCCGCTGGTCCAGCTGGTCTTCGAGGTGCAGCCCGGCCAGGCGCCGGGGCCCTGCGAAGCGAGGACCTTCTCGGCGACCGCGATCTGCTCTTCACGGCTGGCGTCCTTGGCGTTCGACGCGTACTGCGTGCCGCCGTAGGCCGCCCAGGTCGACGGGGTGAACTGGAGGCCACCGGAGAAGCCGTTGCCGGTGTTCGCGCTCCAGTTGCCGCTGCTCTCGCACTGCGCGAGCTGGTCCCAGTCCGCGGCGTTCGCGGGGGCCGCGACCGCGATCGGGGCGGCGACCACGGCACCTGCGATGGCGAGTCTGGCGGCGTTGCGAGCGATACCGGCGGTGGAAGGTTTCCGGTGCTTGCCTTCGTAGCGAGTCATGTTCCCTCTCCTGCCGCGCTTGCGAGGTGAGCTGTCGGGTTCGGGCTGAGAGGCAGCCCGGCCGGCTCGGGAGCCGGCTTCACCCCTAGGGCGTTCGGGGCGCCCAGTGGTGGTTCCCCCGCCCCTGTCCGGTGTGTTCGTTCGGGGGTGGGAAGCCCGCCGGACAGGGTTCGGCGCTGCGGGCTTCCGTGGTCCTTGCTGATCGGTTCGGGGCCGACCGGAGAGCGACACTACGTAACCGATCGCCGAAGCGGAAATCTGAGCATATGTGACGCTAGTCACAGTAACGATGGCTCAGGGGTGTCCGATCTCGATCGTTTTCGCTGATCAGGGCGTCGTTATCAAGTCGTTTCCGGGCCGAGATCGATCACCGTCGGTGAGGCGTGGCTCACCACATCAGTGGCCTCGCAACCTCGTCGTCGACCGGATGTCATCTCGCGAGCGGGCTGAATCGAGTCCAGGGCAGGCGTGGAATCGGGCCTTCCGGCGATCACTGCGCGATCAAGCGCAGTGACGCTCGGTCATGGCGAACCTCTGCCGGGTGAGGGATTGGAGGAGATGGCTCGAGATCGTCCCGGGGTCTTTCCAAGATCGGGAGACCGTCCCGGCGGCACCTCCGGGGAGACGGTGCGGGACCACTCGATCGCACACCGAAAAGTCACTCGGGGGAGTGTGTCAGACACGCCGGGGAATGTTGTATTCGCGCACGCGCGCCTGCGCGGGCGGAGTAATGAGGAGAGAACTCGATCGCCGCAGGCGTTCAGCCACCCGCGAACGGCGGCAGCACGTCCAGCTCGTCACCCGCGCCGACCTCGATCGACCGGTCCCGCAGCGCGACCCCGTTGAGCAGGAAGCTGCAGGCGGGCACCACTGCGGCCAGCCGCTCGTCGTGCGCCGCCAGCACCGCCTCGACCACGTCCGACGCCCGCACCGGCCCCGGCACGGCCGGCGCGATGCTCAGGACCTCCTCGGCCACGCCCGCCGCCGCCCTGGCGCCGGCGAAGTACCGCACCCGGACGGCCGTCGCGGCGGGAGCACCTTCGAACTGCACAGTCACGGCGGTCAGCCTCCGATCGCGCTCATCGGCCGGGACGGCTGCGCGAACCCGTCGTCGTCCATCCCGTGCCCGGCCTTCTTGGCCCACATCGTCCCCTGCCACAGCCGGGCGAGTTCCTCGTCCCCCGCGCCGTCGCGCAGCGGGCCGCGCAGGTCCGTCTCGGAGGTGGAGAACAGGCAGGACCGCAGCTGCCCGTCGGCGGTGAGCCGGGTGCGGTCGCAGTCGGCGCAGAACGGCCGCGTCACCGAGCCGATCACGCCGACCGTGCCGGGCCCGCCGTCCACCAGCCAGCGCTCCGCGGGCGCCGAACCGCGCTCGGCGACGTGCGGGGTGAGGGTGAACTCGGCGCCGAGCCGTTCCAGGATCTCGTCCGCGGTGATCATCTGCTCGCGGTCCCAGCCGTGCTGCGGGTCCAGCGGCATCTGCTCGATGAACCGCAGCTGGTAGCCCTGCTCCAGGCAGAAGCGCAGCAGGTCCCCGGCCTCGTCGTCGTTCACGCCGCGCAGCAGCACCGCGTTCACCTTCACCGGCTCCAGCCCGGTCGCCTTCGCCGCGGCGAGCCCGTCGAGCACGTCGTGGAACCGGTCGCGGCGGGTCAGCTCGTGGAAGGTCTCGGCGCGCAGCGTGTCCAGCGAGACGTTGACCCGGTCCAGCCCGGCCGCCACCAGCGCGTCCGCGTAGCGGTGCAGGTTGATGCCGTTGGTGGTCAGCGAGGTCTTCGGGTGGCTCGGCAGCGCGCTGGTGGCCGCGACGATGTCGACCAGGTCCTGGCGCAGCAGCGGTTCGCCACCGGTGAACCGCACGTTGGTGACGCCGAGGGTCTCGACGGCGAGCCGGATCAGCCGGATCATCTCGTCGGTGTCGAGCATCTCCTGCCGCTTCAGCCACGGCAGCCCCTCGGCGGGCATGCAGTAGGTGCAGCGCAGGTTGCACTTGTCGATCAGGGATACGCGGAGGTCGGTGGCCACGCGGCCGAATCGGTCGACCAGTGCCGGGGTGTCCGGACGCGTCGACGTGTCGGTCGTGGGGCGCACGGCCGGGATGCCCAGGTCCACTGCGGTCACACCATCGACCCTAACCCTGCTCGCGGGGGTATTTCGATCGCCGGGAGCGGCTTTCTCGCAGCGGAGCGCAGGTTTCCCGACCTGCGGGGATCCGCAGTGGACGGTCCAGCACCCGCGGGTGCGGACGGTGGGCGCTGTCCTGGCCGCAGGTGCGGCAGTAATCTGCACGACTGTGCCGCACTACCGGATTTCCGAAGCCGCCGGACTGCTCGGCGTCAGCGACGACACCGTGCGCCGCTGGGCCGACGGCGGGCAACTCGCCACCGAGCGGGACGGCTCCGGCCGCCTCGTGGTGGACGGTGCCGTGCTGGCCGGGTTCGCCCGCGACCAGGCGCGCGCCGTGCCGGACCCGTCGGGGGTCGGCCGCTCAGCCCGCAACCGGCTCGTCGGGCTCGTCACGGAAGTCGTCTCGGACACGGTGATGTCGCAGGTGGAGCTGCAGTGCGGCCCGCACCGGGTGGTGTCGCTGATGAGCACCGAGGCCGTGCGGGAACTCGGCCTGGAACCGGGAGTGCTGGCGGTGGCGGTGGTCAAATCGACCAACGTCGTGGTGGAGACGCCGGGAGGCTGACGTGGTGAGACGTGGAGTTGTCGCGGCCCTGGCCGGGCTGGCGCTGTTAGCGGCCGGGTGTTCGACCGGCGGCGGTGAGCAGGCGCAGGGCGAGCGCACCGTCACGGTGCTCGCCGCGGCCTCGCTGACCGAGTCGTTCGACCAGCTCGCCGAGCGGTTCGAGGCGGAGAACCCGGGGGTGAAGGTGCAGCTGGACTACGCGGGTTCGTCCACGCTGGTCGAGCAGCTCACCCAGGGCCGCCGCGCCGACGTGTTCGCCTCCGCGGACACCAAGAACATGGACAAGGCCACCAAGGCGGGCGTGACCGGCGGGGAACCGCAGGTGTTCGCCACCAACAAGCTGACCATCGCGGTGCCGAAGGGCAACCCGGACCACATCGGCGCGCTGGCCGATCTGACCGCGCCCGGCAGGCTCGTCGTGCAGTGCGCGCCGGAGGTGCCGTGCGGTTCCGCGTCGGCGGCGGTGGAGCAGGCCGCGGGCCTGGACATCAAGCCTGCCAGCGAGGAGAACGACGTCAAGTCGGTGCTGCGCAAGGTCGCGGCCGGTGAGGCGGACGCCGGTCTGGTGTACGTGACGGACGCGCGCTCCGCCGCGGACCAGGTGCAGGGGGTGGACTTCCCGGAGGCGGACGAGGCGGTGAACGACTACCCGATCGTCTCGCTGAAGGACGCGCCGGAACCGGAGCTGGCCGCGAAGTTCCTGGACTACGTGCGCGGCCCGGTGGGCGAGCAGGTGCTCACCGAGCACGGCTTCGGCTCGGAGTGAGCCCGCGTCGCGCGCGCGGCGGGGGAGCGCGGCCGGTCGCCGTACCGGGCGTGCTGTGGATTCCCGCCGCGCTGGCGCTGGCACTGATCGTGCTGCCGGTGCTGGGTCTGCTCACCAGGGTGGACCCGGCCCGGCTGCCCGAGCTGCTGACCAGCGAGGCGGCCCTGGACGCGCTGGACCTGTCGGTGCGCACCTCGCTGGTGGCGACGGTGCTGTCGCTGGTGTTCGGCGGCCCGCTGGCGGTGGTGCTGGCGCGGGCGCGGCTGCGCGGTTCGCGGGTGCTGCGCGCGGTGGTGCTGCTGCCGCTGGTGCTGCCGCCGGTGGTCGGCGGGCTGGCGCTGCTGTACCTGCTGGGGCGCACCGGCCCGCTGGGCGGACTGCTGGACGACGCCGGGCTGCGGCTGCCCTACACGACGGCGGCGGTGGTGCTGGCGCAGACGTTCGTCGCGATGCCGTTCCTGGTGGTGGGCCTGGAGGGTGCGCTGCGCTCGGCGGACGCCCGCTACGAGCAGGTCGCGGCGACGCTGGGCGCCGGCCCGTGGACGACGTTCCGGCGGGTGACGGTGCCGATGCTGCTGCCCGCGCTGGGGTCGAGCGTGGTGCTCACGTTCGCGCGGGCGCTGGGCGAGTTCGGCGCGACGATCACGTTCGCGGGCAGCCTGCAGGGCACCACCCGCACCCTGCCGCTGGCCATCTACACCACCGCGCAGTCCGACGTGGACGCCGCGGTGGCGATGTCGTTGCTGCTGGTGGTGCTGGCGCTGCTGGTGATCGGCGTGGCGGGCACGAGAGCGGTGGAGGGACGGACGTGACGGGTCTGCACGCCGAGGTCGCGTTCGCGCGGCCCGAGTTCGCGCTGGACGTGGAGCTGTCGGTGGCCCCGGGCGAGGTGCTGGCGGTGCTCGGCCCGAACGGCGCCGGGAAGTCGACCCTGCTGTCGGTGCTGTCCGGCCTGCTGGCGCCGGAGCGCGGCCGGGTGGCGCTGGACGAGCAGGTCTGGTGCGACGCGGCGACCGGCGCGCACGTGCCCACGCACCGGCGCGGGGTGGGCCTGCTGGCGCAGAACGCGCTGCTGTTCCCGCGGATGTCGGTGCTGGAGAACGTGGCGTTCGGGCCGCGCTCGACCGGGACGTCGAAGTCCGCGTCCCGGGAGGCGGCGCGCCGGTGGCTGTCCGAGGTGGACGCGACCGAGTTCGCGGACCGGCGCCCGGCGCAGCTCTCCGGCGGTCAGGCGCAGCGGATCGCGCTGGCCCGCGCGCTGGCGGCCTCGCCGCGGTTGCTGCTGCTGGACGAGCCGCTGGCGGCGCTGGACGTGGATTCCGCCCCGGCGGTGCGCGGCCTGCTGCACCGGGTGCTGCAGGAGCAGCGGCAGCCGACGGTGCTGGTCACGCACGACGTGCTGGACGCGGTGGTGCTGGCGGACCGGGTCGCGGTGCTGGTGGACGGGAAGATCATCGAGGAGGGGCCGACGCGGGAGGTGCTGACCCGCCCGCAGGCCGCGTTCACCGCGCGCATCGCCGGGCTGAACCTGCTGACCGGTGTCGCCACCGAGAGCGGGCTGGACTTCGGCGGCACTGCGATCGCGGGTAGGTCGGTGGAGGTGGCGCGGGGCGAACCCGCGGCGGCCGTGTTCGCGCCGTCGGCGGTCGCGGTGCACCGGGAACGGCCGGACGGCAGCCCGCGCAACGCGGTGCCGGTGCGGGTCGACGCGCTGGAACCGCGCGGTGACGCGGTGCGGTTGCGGGCCTCGACGCGGACGCCGGAGCCGGTGGTGCTGGCCGCCGACGTGACGCCCGCGGCGGTCGCCGAACTGCGGCTGGGCATCGGAGACCTGGTGTTCTTCGTGGTTAAGGCGACCGAAGTGGCCACGCACCCGGTATCCGATGGATCATCTGAGGTGTGACTGAGGAAGCGCCCTGGACGTACTTGATGGACATGGACGGCGTGCTGGTGCACGAGGAGCACATGGTGCCCGGAGCCGATCGGTTCCTGGCCGAGCTCCGCGAGCAGAACTTGCCGTTCATGGTGTTCACGAACAATTCGATCTTCACCCCGCGCGACCTGCGCGCGCGGCTGCACCGCACCGGCCTGGACATCCCGGAGTCGGCGATCTGGACCTCGGCGCTGGCCACGGCCCAGTTCCTGGAGAAGCAGCGGCCGGGGGGCAGCGCGCACGTCGTCGGCGAGTCCGGTCTGACCACGGCGCTGCACAACATCGGCTACGTGCTCACCGACCGGGATCCGGACTACGTGATCCTGGGCGAGACCCGCACCTACAGCTTCGAGGCGATCACGAAGGCGATCCGCCTGGTGGAGAACGGCGCTCGGTTCATCGCCACCAACCCCGACGAGAAGGGGCCGAGCCGGGAGGGCACGTTGCCCGCGACCGGTGCGGTGGCGGCGCTGATCGAGCGGGTCACCGGGCGGGCGCCGTACTACGTGGGCAAGCCGAACCCGCTGATGATGCGGTCGGCGCTGCGGACGCTGGGTTCGCACTCGGAGAACACGCTGATGATCGGTGACCGGATGGACACCGACGTGCGCTCCGGGTTGGAGTCGGGCCTGCAGACGATCCTGGTGCTGACCGGGATCTCGGACGAGAACACCGCGGAGCTGTTCCCGTACCGCCCCACCAAGGTGATCAACTCGGTGGCGGACCTGGTAGGGCACACCGCGGACCCCTTCGGCGCCTGACGCCCCGGTGAGCGGCCTCTCCCACGGCGGGTGGGCCGCTCACCTCGGCGCGGGTCAGCCCCGGGTGGGCAGCCGGTCGTCGGAGTCGACGATCCGCTTGCCCAGCGGGAACAGCGAGACGGGCAGCAGCTTGAAGTTCGCGATGCCCAACGGGATCCCGATGATGGTGATGCACTGCAGGATGCCGGTGACGATGTGCCCGATGGCCAGCCACCAGCCGGCGAGCAGCAGCCACAGCACGTTCCCGATCGCGGAGAACGCGCCCGCGCCGGGCTCGTCGACGAGCCGCCGCCCGAACGGCCACAGCGCGAAGTTGGCCATCCGGAACGAGGCGATGGCGAACGGGATTCCGATGATCGTGATGCCCAGGACGATGCCGGCCACGGCGTAGCCCAGGGCCAGCCACAGCCCACCGAAGATCAACCAGATCACGTTCAGCAGCAATTGCATGTCTTCAGCGTGGCACGGCCGCTCGGGCGGGTGGTCAGGTGGTGACCCTGAGTTCTCCCCGAGCTAGACCCGCAGTTCGCCTTCGAGGACCGTGACGGCCCGCCCGCGCAGCGCCACCCGGTCGCCCAGCGGGGTGGCGCGGACGAACCCGCCGCGCGGCGACGCCTGCTCGCCGACCAGTTCCACGCCGGAACGCCCCAGCTCGGCGGCCCAGTAGGGGGCGAGCTGGCAGTGCGCCGACCCGGTCACCGGGTCCTCCGGGATGCCGGACGCGGGGGCGAAGAACCGGCTCACGAAGTCCACCCCGTCCCGGTCGCCCGAGGCGGTGACGACGACGCCCCGGTAGGGCCAGGCGGCGATCCGCGCCAGGTCCGGTTCGAGGGCGCGCACCTCGGCGGCCGTGGCGACCCGGACGAGCAGCCGCTGCGGAGTCTCGCGCACCGCTTCGACGGTGGTGCCGGGCAGCGCGGCGGCCAGGTCCGCGGGCGGCTCGGCGGGGCTGAGCGCGCTCGCCGGGAAGTCCATGCCGATCCAGCCGTCGCCGGAGCCGGTGCAGGTCAGCTCGCCGCTGCGGGTGGCGAACCGCTGGTCGCCGCCGAGGACGTGCGCGGCGGCGAGGGTCGCGTGCCCGCACAGGTCGACCTCGGTGGTGGGGGTGAACCAGCGCAGCGGCTTCGGCTCGGTGCCGTCCAGCACCACGAACGCGGTCTCGGCGTGCCGCATCTCGGCGGCGACCGACCGCATCCAGGGTTCGGGGGCGGGTGCGTCGAGCAGCACCACCCCGGCGGGGTTGCCGGTGAACGGGTTCTCGGTGAAGGAGTCCACGACGTAGATGCGCACCCCCGGAGCCTACGGCCGGACGCGGGGGCACGGTCCGGTGCCGAAAAGGGGTGGGGCCGAAAAGGGCCGGTGCCGAAAAGGAGTGGGGCCGAGCACTCGACTTTTCGCCGCGACGGGCGGAATCATGAGTGCCCTGCGTCACGTCGGCGTCGGGGAGGGCACTGTGGACACGGCAGGAACACCAGCACTCAGCTACGACTCCGGCACCTCCGGGGTGCCGCTGCTCGGCGACACCATCGGCGCCGACCTGGACCGCACCGCCGCCCGCGTCCCCGACTCGGACGCGCTCGTCGAGCACGCGGGCGGCCGCCGCTGGACCTACCGGGAGTTCGTGGCCGACGTGGACGCGCTGGCCCTCGGCCTGCTGGACGCGGGCATCGACAAGGGCGACCGGGTGGGCGTGTGGGCGCCGAACCGCGCCGAGTGGACGCTCACCCAGTACGCCACCGCGAAGATCGG
The DNA here is from genome assembly GCF_057736575.1 of Saccharopolyspora sp. MMCC62. Classification (NCBI taxonomy): domain Bacteria; kingdom Bacillati; phylum Actinomycetota; class Actinomycetes; order Pseudonocardiales; family Pseudonocardiaceae; genus Saccharopolyspora; species Saccharopolyspora sp. MMCC62. Next base: position 345,844 of record NZ_JBYKCM010000004.1, read on the forward strand.
CGCGGTCCTGGTCAACATCAACCCGTCGTACCGGCTGCACGAGCTGGAGTTCGTGCTCGGCCAGGCGGGGGTGCGGATGCTCGTCTCCGCGCAGCGGTTCAAGACCAGCGACTACACCGCGATGATCGAGCAGGTGCGGCCGAAGTGCCCCGGCCTGGAGCAGGTCGTGCTGCTCGACGACCCGAGCTGGGAGGAGCTGGTGGCGCGCGGCCGCGCGGGCGATCCGGCGCGGCTCGCGGCGGCGCAGGCGCGGCTCAGCGCCGATGATCCGATCAACATCCAGTACACCTCGGGCACCACCGGTTTCCCGAAGGGCGCGACGCTGTCGCACCACAACATCCTCAACAACGGGTTCTTCGTCGGCGAGCTGTGCGGGTATTCCGAAGTGGACCGGGTCGCGATCGTGCCGCCCTTCTACCACTGCTTCGGGATGGTGATGGGCAACCTGGCCTGCACCAGCCACGGCGCGGCGATGGTCATCCCGTCCGAGGGCTTCGACCCGGGCACCGCGCTGGCCGCGGTCGCCGCGGAGCGCTGCACCGCGCTGTACGGGGTGCCGACGATGTTCATCGCCGAGCTGGACCACCCGGACTTCGAGGGCTTCGACCTGGGCTCGCTGCGCACCGGCATCATGGCCGGATCGCCGTGCCCGGCGGAGGTGATGAAGCAGGTCATCGATCGGATGGGCATGGCCGAGGTCGCCATCTGCTACGGCATGACCGAGACCAGTCCCGTCTCCACCCAGACCCGCGCCGACGATTCGCTGGAGCGCCGGGTGTCCACCGTGGGCCGCGTCGGACCGCACCTGGAGGTGAAGGTCGTCGACCCCGCCACCGGGTTGACCGTGCCGCGCGGCGAGGCGGGCGAGCTGTGCACCCGCGGCTATTCGGTGATGCTCGGCTACTGGGACCAGCCGGACAAGACCGCGGAGGTCATCGACGCCGCCCGCTGGATGCACACCGGCGACCTCGCGGTGATGGACGAATCCGGGTACGTGAGCATCACCGGGCGGATCAAGGACATGGTGATCCGCGGCGGCGAGAACGTGTACCCGCGGGAGATCGAGGAATTCCTCTACACCCACCCCGACATCGTGGACGCGCAGGTCATCGGGGTCCCGGACGAGCGCTTCGGGGAGGAGCTGATGGTGTGGGCCCGGCTGCGCTCCGGAGCGCCCGAGCTCACCGCCGAGGCGCTGCGCGAGTTCTGCGCCGGGAAGCTCGCGCACTACAAGATCCCGCGCTACGTGCACGTCGTGGACGACTTCCCGATGACCGTCACCGGCAAGATCCGCAAGGTCGAGATGCGCCGCCAGGCCAAGGAGATCCTCGACCTGGGCGACTGAGGCGGGTGCCCCGGGCGGGCACCCGCCCGGGGCGTCAGGCCTTGGCGAGTTCGGCTGCGTCCTCCTCGCCGAACTGGTCCTCCAGGCGTTCGGGGGAGGCGTCCACGTCGATCTGCTCCAGCGGGGTGCCGCGGGCCGAGGAGATCGCGCCGAGGCGGCGTCCGGCGCGGTCGCTCGCGTAGCTCAGCAGTTCGTCGGTGTCGAGTTCGAACGGCCGCACCTCGGGCGCGTCGGCGGGTTGCCACTGGATGAGCTCCATGGCGGGCGGCAGCAGCTCCTGCATCATCTCCTCGACGTGGCCCCAGTTCGCCTCGTCGGCGGCGACGTGCCTGCGGCAGGTGAACGTGCCCCAGGCCATGTGCCTGCGCTCGTCGTCGCCGATGTGGCCGATGATCCGCTGCATGCCGGGGAACAGCCCGCGGCTGCGGCAGATCTTGTTCCACGCGTAGTAGCCGGTGAGCGCGAGCGAGCCCTCCACCACGTGGTTGTAGGTGACCGACGCCCGGATCTGGTTGCGCGGCCCCGGATCGGCGTCCAGCGCGTGCAGCACGGTCGGCAGGACGTCGTAGAAGATCGTGCGGTAGCCGGGGTTGTCCTCGACGAACTCGTTGAGGTTCTCGGTGAGGCCGACCGCGTCCATCCACAGCCGGAACGCCTGGGTGTGCTTGGCCTCTTCGTACATGAACTGGGTCAGGTACATCTCATCGCCGAAGCGGCCTTCGGCGGCCATGGCGGACAGGAACGGGCGCAGGTCCTGGGCGACGGCTTCCTCACCCGCGATGAATTCGGCGCACAGCCCCGCCACGCTGCGGCGTTCCTCGGCGGTGAGCCCGGCCATGTCGCGGGCGTCCTGCTCGAAGTCGATGTCGGCGGGGTTCCAGAACTTCGCGTTGCCCTTGCTGAACAGCCGCAGCGGCAGCGAGTCCCAGTTGAGGCCGCCGGGGCGCAGGGAGTGGAAGTCGTCGCGGTGCTTGCTGCTGTCCGTGGTGGTCGTCATCGGCCTGCTCCAGCTCGCCCGGGAGTGTGAGTCGCGTTACACCGACGATTTTCGGTACTGAAAAGTTCCGCGTCAAGGGCGGTCACTCGGCCGCGCGCGGCGGTTAGCCTCCAGGCCGTGACACCTGCGACCGTCGGCTTCGACCTGGACCTCACGCTCATCGACCCCCGGCCCGGCATGATCGACGTGTTCGAGCGGTTGCGCGAGGAGTTCCGCGTGCCGCTCGACGGCGAGCACTTCGCCGCCAACCTCGGCCCGCCGCTGCCCGACGTGCTGCGCACCTACGGGTTCGACGAACCGCTCGTCGCCCGCCTCGTGGACCGGTTCCGGGAGCTCTACCCCGAACTCGTCGTGCCGGTCACCCGGGCCATGCCCGGTGCCGCGGACGCGCTCGCGGCGGTGCGCGACCTCGGCGGCCGGGCGCTCGTCGTCACCGGGAAGTTCGAGCTCAACGCCCAGCGGCACCTCGACGCGCTGGACTGGAAGGTCGACCGGCTCGCCGGTGACGTGTTCGCCGCCGCCAAGGGCGACGTGCTGCTCGCCGAGGACGCCGCCATCTACGTCGGCGATCACCTCGGCGACGTGGTCGGCGCCAAGACCGCGGGCGCCGTCGCCGTCGGCGTCGCCACCGGTTCCTACCGGGCCGACGAACTACTGGAAGCGGGCGCCGACGTCGTCTTCGCGGACCTCACCGAGTTCCCCGCCTGGCTCGCCGCCCGCGGCGGGTGACTCAGCCGCGGCGGGTGCGCAGCACCGCGCCGACCACCCCGACGATCAGTCCGGCCGGCGCCAGCAGCGTCGCCAGGTTCAGCCACAGCGGCAGGTTCTCCACGCCCGCGGCGAACGACGCGAACACCGCGAGCACGGCGAGCAGGCCCGCGGCGAACAGCCCCACCGCGAGCGGGAGCACGGCGGAACGACGAGAAGCGGTGTCCATGTCGGCAGGGTAGGCGCCGCGCTCGCCGGGCCGGCCCCGATGTGGCCGGAACCTCCGCCGCGGAGGTGGGAAGCGCAGGTCAACGCGATGTCGGCACATCCCTCGCGAAAGGGGCGAAGGTGTTCCACCGCGGACGGGTACCCTTAAACTGACGCGTCCTGGGAACGCTCTGACAGCGTGGCGTTCCGGGGCGTTTTTGTTGTGCCAGGGCCGGAACGCTCCAGCACGACGGACGATGACGACAAGAAGGACCCGCTCGCTCCCGGCCTGACCAGGGTTGCGCGAGGAGTGCGGGCCGGGCATCGACAGGGAACGGTGAGGACAGTGCCGACCGGCAGGGTCAAGTGGTACGACGCGGACAAGGGCTTCGGCTTCGTGACCCAGGACGGTGGGGAGGACGTGTACGTGCGCTCCTCCGCGCTGCCGTCCGACGTCGACTCGCTCAAGACCGGCCAGCGCGTCGACTTCGACATGGCCCAGGGCCGCCGCGGCCCGCAGGCGCTGCGGATCCAGCTGCTGGACCCGCCGCCCTCCGTCGTCGAAGCGCGCCGCCGCCCCGCCGACGAACTGCACGGCATGGTCGACGACATGATCAAGCTGCTGGAGCTGAAGGTGCAGCCCGACCTGCGCCGCGGCAGGTATCCGGACCGCAAGGTGTCCAAGCGGATCGGCGAGGTCGTCCGCGCGGTCGCCCGGGAGCTCGACCCCGGCGCCTGATCCTTCCCGACGCCGGACGAGGGCGGGTGGCGGATCCTCCGCCGCCCGCCCTCGTCGCACGTCAGGTCGGGTCGATGACCCAGGTCGCGGCGATGGGGAAGTCCACGCCGCCGTCCTCGCCGAGGACGAGGAGGCCGGAGTACTGCTGGACCTCGACGTGCTCCAGGCGGGTGCCGTCCGGCGGGACGCGCAAGGTGTACGAGTGGCGCTCGTCCGGCCGGATCACGCCGGTGCGTCCCTCGATCTCCTGGCCGTCCACGCCCCGGTAGATGTACGAGACCTGCCACGGCGTCGCCGACACGTCGCCGGGCACCGAGATCTGCAGCGGTGACTTCTCCGGCACCCGCAGCTTCCCCACCGGGTCCTCGGCGGGCGGCGCGCAGTTCTCCCCGGTCGCGTCGCAGAACCGCGCGGGGGCGACCTCGATGGCCTCGCCGTGCGAGTAGAAGGTGACCTGCGGGGCGGAGGGTGCCGAGCACCCGGCCAGCGCGATGACGCCCAGCGGAGCCGCGAGCAGCAGCGACTTCAGTCCACGATGCACGACCGCGAGCCTACGACGCGGTGTCACCCGTCGGACCCACGGGCCGGGGTCGCCGGTCGGGCTGCGGTCCGGCGAGTCCGCCGGGTCTGCCGCTCGGGATCGCCGGTCGGCCTCGCGGTTCGGCGTTCGCCGGTCCGGCCCGGATCGGGTCTGCGGTCGGGTGTCGTCCACGGGACCTGCGATCCGGTGTCGTCCGCCGGACCTGCGGTCGGGGTCGCCGTCGGACCTGCGATCCGGCGCCGTCCGCTGGACCTGCGGTCGGGTGGCGCCGGTGGACCTGAGGTCCGGTGTCGTCCGGTGCGCCTCCGGTCGGGTGTCGTCCGGCGGACCTGGGAGCCGACGGACGTCCGTCGAATCTGCGGCCCGGGATCGCCGGTCGGGCCGACGGGCCGGTGGGACCTGCGGTCCGGCGCCGGTCGTCGGACGTGCGGTCCGGTGCCGCCGGTGGGTCTGCGGTCGGGTGTCGTCCGGCGGACCTGCGGTCGGGTGTCGTCCGGTGGACCTGCGGTCGGGTGTCGTCCAGTGGACCTGCGGTCGGGTGTCGTCCGGCGGACCTACGGTCCGGTGGCGACGCGCTCGGTGCCCGGTTCGGCCTCGCTCCGGCGGCGCGGCCGGGGGAGGAGCCCGCCGCCGCGTCCGACCAGGACGGTCTGCACCAGCACCAGGGCCAGCAGCGCGGCCGTCGTGGTGAACCCGATCCACCACACCGGCGGCAGCAGCACCCCCAGCGCCCCGCCGAACACCCAGCTCAGCTGCAACACCGTCTCGGAGCGGCCGAACGCGGAGGCCCGCGACTCCTCGGCCACGTCCCGCTGCACCACCGCGTCCAGGCACACCTTCGCGAGCGCGCTCGCGGTCGCGCCCACGAGTCCGACCGCGACCGCCACCGGCACCCCGGCCAGCACGGCCGCGCAGGCGGTGATCGCCAGCGCGGCGCCCAGGCAGCTCGCGATCAGCCGGTCCGGGTTGCCGAACCGCATCCGCGCGCCCGCCGCGTTGCCGAGGAAGCTGCCGAGCCCCGCGGCGCCGCCCACCGCGCCGAGCAGCACGACCTGCATCGCCGGGTCCTGCCGGGTGCTCTCCTTGATCACGAACGCGGCGAACAGCGTCAGGAACCCGGTCAGCACCCGGATTCCGGCGTTGCCCCACAGCGCGACGACCACGTGCGAGCTCAGCGGAGCCCGCCGCCGCTTCCCGGCCACGGCCCGCGCCTCGCCCGCCGAGCTCTCCACCCGCCGCGTGATGCGCAGGCACAGCCACGCCCCGCCTGCCGCGAGCGCCGCCATGAACCACAGCGCTCCCGGCGACCCCAGCAGCCACGCGAACCCGGAGGCCACCGCCCCGAACACGCCCCCGGCGGCCAGGCCGAACGTGGTCAGCCGGGAGTTGGCCCTGGTCAGGTCGATCGCCGCGGGCAGCACCCGCGGGGTCATCGCCGCCTTGAGCACGCCGAACGACTTGGACAGCACCATGCAGCCCAGCGCGGCCGGGTACAGCAGCCAGCCGTCGAAGTTCACCGCCATCACCGCCGCCAGCAGCACCCGGACGCCGAAGGAGACGGCGAGCGCGGTGCGCCTGCCCTGCCGCAGCCGGTCCAGCGCCGGGCCGATCACCGGGGCGATCACGGCGAACGGGGCGACGGTGATCAGCAGGTACAGCGCCACCTTGTCCCGGCTCTCGCCGGTGGCGGCGGAGAAGAACAGCGTGTTCGCGAGCGCCACGGCCATCGCCGCGTCGACCGCGTAGTTGAGCATCACCGCGTAGCTGAACCGGGCCAGTCCGGATTCGGCGGCGCCGTCGGCGTGCGCGGCGGAGAAGAACAGCCGCATCGCGCCACGGGTGAGCTGCCTGCCGCGCCAGGCGGCGACGCGGGTGACGGTGAGCTTGCGCGGGGGAGCGGTGGGGTCCCAGCGGCCGCGCGGGGTGTCCTCGGGAGCGTCGCCGGGTGCTCGGTCGTCCGGGGTGGAGTCCCGGTCCTGTTCGCGCCCGGCGTCGGTGTCGTGCCCCCGGTCGGGGTCGGGGCCGCGGCGGTGCTCGCCGTCCGAACCGGAGTCGCGGCGGGTCCCGGTGCTGCGGGGTGGTGCGGTGGCCGCGGCGTGCTCGTGCCCCGCGTGCTCGGTGCCCACCTGCTCGCCCGCCGCCGGCCCTGCCGTGCGGCCCTGCTCGCTCGCCGCGGGTCCGGCTGCGCGGTCTTGCTCGCCTGCCGCCGGCCTTGCCGTGCGGCTCCGTTCGCTCGCCGCGGGTCCGGCTGCGCGGCCCTGCTCGTCCGCCGTCGGTCCGGCAGCGCGGCCGGACCCGCCGTCGCGCTCCCGGTCGTCCCGCCGTTCGCCGAAGCCCTGCGGGATCCGCCCGCGCCTGCCGCGTCGACCGGCTCCCCAGCCGGGGCGGCCGGTCGGTTCCTGGTCGGTGCGCTGGTCGCGTCGGAGCCCCATGTGTTCATCCTGCCCCAGCCTCGGGCGCGGCCGCGTCCGCTCCGCCGCTGCTCAGCCGGGCGTGCCGCGGAGTTGTCCACAGTCGAGCCCCAGCTGTGGACAACTTGTGGAAATTTGCGAGATCAGGAGCGAGTTCTCCACAGCCGGGTGCGGCCGCTGTGGATCACTGCGGTGCGAACCGCACCCGGTACGCGTGCGGCCACAGCTTCCCGGTGAGCAGGAATTCGTCGGTCCCGGGCACCGCGGCGATCCCGTTCAGCACGTCCGCCCCCGCCTTCTCCCCGGCGGGCAGCAGCCCGGACGCGTCGACGACCGCGCCGACCACGCCGGTCGCCGGGTCGATGCGCACGATCTGATCGCTGCCCCACACGTTCGCCCACACCTGCCCGCCCGCGCATTCGAGCTCGTTGAGCTCCGGGACCGGCTTGCCCTCCAAGGTGACCTGGACGGAGCCGGTGGGCGCGAACGTCGCCGGGTCGCGGAAGGTGAGCTGCGCGCTGCCGTCGCTCATGACCAGCCGGGAGCCGTCGTGGCAGAGCCCCCAGCCCTCGCCGTCGTAGTCCACTCGGCGCAGTTCCCGCAGGCTCGTCCGATCACGTTCCAGCGCAACCCCTTCCTGCCAGGTGAGCTGCCAGATACGGTCACCGACGACGGTGATGCCTTCGCCGAAGAGGTCGGCGGGGAGACGTTCCTCCCCGAGCACGCGGCCGGTGTCCGGGTCCAGCGCCCGCAGCAGCGAGCGCCCGTACCGCCCGGTTCCTTCGTAGAGGGTTCCACCGGACAGTTCGAAGCCCTGGGTGAACGAGGAGCGGTCGTGCGGGAGCACGCGGGTCACCATCGCTCGAAGGTGTGGCACGCTGCCCGCGTGCCCAATGCTCTGATCGGTGTGCTCGCGATCCTCCTGGCCTTCGTGCTGAGCTGGTATGTACGACGAGCACGCGCCCAACGCCAGTCCGGACAGCAGGCTCGTGATGATCACGCCTGCGGACAGACGGTTGCCCAGCGCAGTTCGCCTGGGGAGATCTCCGGTTCGCACCCCGAAAGCCTGACACGGGCGGCGACCGCATCGACCGCGTACGGCACAATCGAGCACGTGACGCCTATGCCTGCTCCGACCACCGACCCGGACGCTCCGCTCGGAGTTCCCGGCGAGCCGAGCGGCGAGTCCACGGGGACCCAGCCTGAACCGGCCCAGTCCGAACCGGCCCGGCTCGACCCGACGCTGGCAGCGGCCGTGGAGACGGCCCGCGCCGCCGCCGAGGGCGAAGCGGGTCCGGCAGCCGACCCGATCGGTTCGCCGGTGCTCACGGTCGATGCGGCGGACGCCCCGGTCGGCGCGCACGTCGGGGTGGAGGCCGAGGGGCCGGACGCGGCGACGCACTACTTCGAATCGAACTACCCCGGGTACGTGGGCTGGCGCTGGGCGGTGACCGTCGCGATCGCCGGTCCGGGTGAGCCGGTCACGGTCAGCGAGGTCGTGCTGCTGCCGGGCCAGGACGCGCTGACCGCGCCGGCCTGGGTGCCGTGGAGCGAGCGCCTGCGTCCGGGCGACCTGGGTGCCGGTGATCTGCTGCCGAGCGCCCCGGGCGATCCGCGGCTGGCCGAGGGCTACCTGTCCGGTGCGGACCAGGGCGTGGAGTCGCTGGCGCACGAGGTGGGCCTGGGCCGCAAGCGGGTGCTGAGCCACGAGGGCCGGCTGGCGGCCGCGGAGCGCTGGCACCAGGGCGAGTTCGGCCCGGGCAGCGACATCGCGAAGCTGGCGCCCGGCGCGTGCGGCACCTGCGGTTTCTTCCTGCAGCTGGCGGGGTCGATGCAGGCCGCGTTCGGCGTGTGCGGCAACGAGATCGCCCCGGCGGACGGCCGCGTGGTGCACGTGGAGTTCGGTTGCGGCGCGCATTCGGAGGCCGAGGTGGACACGTCCTCGACGGTCCCGGTCGCCGAAGTCGTCTACGACGACACCACGCTGGACTTCGAGTCGCGCGGGTGACCGCGCAGGACGTGTTCGGCACGGCCGAGCTGCGGCGGGCCGTGCTGGAGTCCTGGGATTCCTCGCCGACGAGGTTCCGCGAGGACGCGAACGCCGAGGAGGATCTGCGCCTCGGCGGCTACCGGGACCGGCTGCTGGTGGAGCTGGCGCAGAACGCCGCGGACGCGGCGGGTGCGGACGGCGTGCTGCGGGTCCGGTTCGAGGACGGTGAGCTGCGGCTGGCGAACACCGGCGCGCCGCTGACCTCGGAGGGCGTGGCGGCGCTGGCCTCGCTGCGGGCGTCGGCGAAGCGCGAGGGCGCGACGGTCGGCCGGTTCGGCGTGGGTTTCGCCGCGGTGCTGGCGGTGACGGACGCGCCGCGCGTGGTGTCGACCTCGGGCGGGGTGGAGTTCTCCGCGGAGCGCACCCGGGCCGAGGCGGCGGCGCTGCCGGGCCCGGCGAAGGAACTCGAATCCCGCGACGGCGGCGTGCCGGTGCTGCGGCTCGCGTGGCCGTCGGACGAGCGGCCGCCGGAGGGCTTCAGCACTGAGGTGCGGCTGCCCGTCCGGTCCGATGTGGACGGTGATGCGCTGCTGGCGGGCTTCGCCGAGCGCGCCGCGGACCTGCTGCTGGCGCTGCCCGCGCTGCGCGAGGTCCAGGTCGGCCCGCGGTCGTGGCGCCGCGAGGACCAGGGTTCCTCCCGCGCGGTGGTGCACGGCCCGCAGCGCAGCGACCGCTGGCTGCTGCACCGGGTGTCCGGTGAGCTGGGCGAGTCGGCGTTGGAAGGCCTGGGTTCGGAGGCGAAGCGCGGCGCGAGCTGGTGGGCGTGCTGGGCGGTGCCGCTGGGCCCCGACGACGTGCCGATCCCGCTCGCCGAGGACGTGCTGCACGCCCCGACGCCCACCGAGGAGCGGCTGTCGCTGCCCGCCCGGCTGCTGGCCGGGTTGCCGGTGGAGGCGGACCGGCGGCGGGTCGCGGCGTCGCCCGCGGTCGACTCGGTGCTGACGTTCGCCGCGGAGAGCTACCCGGACCTGGTCGCGAAGGTCGCGCCGGAACACCGCACCGCGCTGGTGCCGCTGCCCGGCTTCCCGCTGTCCGATGTGGACGGAAAGCTGCGGCAGGCCGTGCTGGACCGGTTGCGGATCAGCGCGTGGCTGCCCGGTGGTGCCGGTGGCTCGGTGGCTCCGAGCGGGGCCGAGGTGCTGGACTACTACTCGCCGGAACTGGTGTCGCTGCTGGCGGACGTGGTGCCGGGCCTGCTGGCCGCGGACCTCTCGGACGCCCGGCAGCGGCGCGCGCTGAGCACCTTGGAGGTGCGGCGGCTCGGGTCGGCCGAGCTGGTCGCCGCGGTCGGCGGGCTGGAGCGCCCGCCGTCCTGGTGGCACCGGCTGTACGAGGCGCTGGCCCCGATCCAGCGCACCGATCTGCGCGCCCGCGAGGAGTTCGCGGCGCTGCCGGTGCCGCTGGCCGACGGCCGCACCGTCACCGGCGCCCGGGACGTGCTGCTCACCGATGGTGCCGCCGACTCCGGACCCGCCGCCGTGCTGTCCACGTTGGACATCAGCGGGCTGCGCATCGCGCACCCGGACGCGGCGCACCCGCTGCTGGAGCAGCTCGGCGCGCACCGCGCGGGACCCGCGGAACTGCTCGACGCCCCGCCGCTGGCGGAAGCCGTGCGCGGCAGCGTCGCCGAAGCCCGGGTGGGCGCCGACGTGCTGCCGCTGACCGAATCGGTGCTCGGCCTGGTCCGCGACTCGCACCCGCACGACTGGCTGGCCGCGCTGGCCATGCCGGACCGCGACGGCGAGATCCGCCGCGCCGACGAGCTGCTGCTGCCGGACGCGGCGCTGCTCGCCGTGCTCGACCCGGACGAGGTCGGGCCGGACGGTTCGCTGGGCGTGCTGGACGGCGCGTTCGCCGCGCGCTGGCCGCGCGATCTGCTGCGCTCCGTCGGAGTGCTGGACTCGTTCGCGCTGCACGTCGAGGACGACCCGATCGACCCGGACGAGCAGTTCGCCGACAGCGTCCGCTGGTGGCACGAGCAGGAGCACCTCGCGGGCGGTGCCTGGCCGCCCGCGCGGTTCACCGCGGTCCGCGACCTGGACCTGGTCGCCGACGACGCGTGGCCGCAGGCGATCCGGCTGCTCACCGACTCCCCGGACATCGCGCACGTCCTGGAGGACCCGCACAGCCACCCCGCGTGGTGGCTGTCCCGCTTCGCCGTCCTCGACGGCCGCGAACCCCGGTCCTGGCGGCTGCCGGAGGCCGAGGACATCGCGGGCATCTACGACCCGGTGCCGGACCTCGGCCTGGACTCGCGGCGGCTGCGGCTTGCCGGGGTGCGCGGCGAGCTGCGCGTCGACGACCCGGACGACGCCGCGGACCTGGTGGCCCGGCTCGGCGACCCGGACCGCGGCATCCGCGCGGGCACCGCGCTGCGCGCGCACCGCGAACTCGCGAACGCCGTCGTCGACGGCGTCATCCGCCCGGGTTTCGCCGGGCCGCCCGAATCGGTGCGGTCCCTGTCCGGCGCGGTCGTCAGCGCGGAGCGGGCCGTGGTGCTGGACGAGCCGTGGATGCTCGGCGTGCTGGAGGCGCCGCTGGTCGTCGCCGGTGGCGGCCCCGACCAGTTCGACGCCGAAGCGCTCGCCGAACTCCTGGACCTCCCGCTGGCCTCCGAGGAGAGCACCATGCGGGTGCTGTCCGACGGCCGCGCGCAGCAGTGGGCCGAGGTCGCGCGGGTGCCCGGCTCCTGCGAACTGCTGGGGCTCGCGGTGCCGAACGGCTCGGTGACCTTGCACGACGGGCTGCGCGTCAGCACCCGCGAGGGGGAGCGGCGCGTGCACTGGTGGGTCGACGCGACCGGTGCGGTGCACGCCGAGCGGACGCCCGACGGCCTGGCCCGCGCCCTCGCCTGGGCGGCCGGCTCGTGGGACACCCGCTTCGCCCTCGCCGCGCTGCTCGCCGACCCGGAAGCGGTCACCCTGCTCCGCTGACCCCACAGGTGAATGGCCCATTCGCCCAAGATGGTTGGGCGAATGGGCCATTCACCTCAGCGGATTTGCTTGAGCGTGTGCAGGAAGTGGTGCCAGGTGCGCCGGTGGAACAGCAGCGTGCCGCCGTCGCGGTCCTTGGTATCGCGGACGCCGACGGCGTCGGGGGAGGCGCCGACCTCGATGCAACTGCCGTTGGCTGCTGAGTGGCTTGACTTGCGCCACGTCATCTCTGGCACTCGGATCACTCCTCGCTGAGTTCGCGGGTTCGCCGGTCGGTCGAGCGGGGGTGTCCGGCTCGTCGTGCGCTCCCAGGTGAGTGGCCCATCCGCCCAACGTGGCTGGGCGAGTGGGCCATTCACCTCAGCGGGTCTGTTTGAGCGTGCGCAGGAAGCGGTGCCAGGCACGCGGGGCGAACAGCAAGGTGCCGCCGTCGCGGTCCTTGGTATCGCGGACGCCGACCGCGTCGGAAGAGACGCCGATCTCGACGCAGCTGCCGGATTGCCCGCTGTGGCTGGATTTCCGCCATTTCGCCGCGTCGCTCAGCATCAGGCTTCCTCCATCTCGGTGGCTATCGCTGCAATCAGACCCGCCGAGGCGTCAAGAGGCAAGGTCGAAGTGCGGATATCCACTACGGCTTGCTTGTAGGCAGCGACGTCCTTCGTCTCGAAGAGGAAGGCTGGAGCTCGGTAGTGCTCCAGCTGGACGATCGGTGGCGCCTTCGCGAACTCGTACAAGACGAACGCGCCTTCGTGCGCGGGAGTCCAGTGCGTCAAGTCGCTGGGCAGGACGGCCACCGTGATGTTGCTCTGTTCGCTGAGTCTCAGGATGTACCTGAGCTGTTCTGCCATGACCGCTGGACCGCCGAGCGGTTGACGCAGCGCGTGCTCGGCGATGATCGCGGTGAGCGGCTTCGCTGTTCTTCCCGACAGTACGTCTCGCCGAGCCATTCGGAGGCCGACTCGGATCTCCCTTTCAGGGTTGGGCAATCCGCGCATGATGGAGCGCGCGTAGTCGGCGGTCTGGAGGAGTCCCGGGATCACGGTGGGCGCCACGTCGGCGATCGAGCTGGCAGACCGCTCGAACTCGGCCAGCTCGACGAGATGCTTGTGCGGACCAGATGCGCTTCGGGCGAACGTGTTCTTGTCTCCAGCGTTCCTGGCGAACTCGATGAGCTCGTCATATCTGGTACCGGTAACTCTAAGTGTTCCCAGAATGCGGGCGACATCCTCCGGCCGGGGTGTGCGCGTGCCGGTTTCGTAGCGGGAGATGGTGACATGGCTGGTACCAAGCTGATGTGCCAGCTCACGAGTAGTGACGTTCGCCTGCTTGCGTAGTTCCCGTAGCTCGGCGCCCAGCAGGCGAGCCTTGGGCGTGTGTTCGCTGGTACCAGCCATGAAAACAGCTTAACCAATCCGTGTCGCCTTCATGATCCATCGATCGGGCACTAGCTATCTGGTGCCGGTAACAAGATACTTAAACCGGAAACGATATGGAGAGGAGCGATCATGTTGGCGGATGGGGCGAAGGTGGGGCGGTGGCAGCCGGTGAGCAGTGGACGGCACGCCTTCGGCCTGGACGCGCGCAGCTCCGAACCGGGTGGGCTGACCCGCGCGCTGTGCGGCGTCGTGGTGCGCACCGACGAGTTGCAGCGGGTCGCCGACGAGATCGACTGGATCCGCGAGCCGACCTGCATGGACTGCTGGCGCGAGCTGGCGGCCCGAGCGCGCTGAGCGCGCCCCCGAACGCGGCCCGGTCGTGGTGACCCCCGACCCCACACCGGTCCGCACGGGTGACCGGGCGGCGGCCACCCCTCCCCGACGCCGCCCGGTCGCCCTCCACCCGAGGAGATCCCCGTGGAACCGCACGACACGCCCGCCCGCTGCTGGGTGGCGTTCGGCTACCAGAACCACCTCGTCCCGGCCGCCCGCTCCGGTGAGATCGCCGGGAGCTGCGGGGTGCTCGCCGACCCCGTCGACCTCGAACCGCGCGACGGCCGCCCGACCTGCTCGGTCTGCGCCACCACCGCCCGCACCGGCGAACACGCCATCGTCCCGTTCAGCGGAACGATCGACTAGTAATAGCGGGATGGCGATTTCCGCCGCACACCTGCGAATTCAGGCATTTCCACTCCGGCGGCCTCGGGTGTCGTGCTGAGCTGATCACCGACCGCCACCCGCGAGATTCGGACTCGACATGACGCCGCCGCACCCACCGCACGGGAACCCGCCGCCCCCGCCGAACTGGCCCCCGCCCCCGCACTGGCAGCAGCCCCCGCTCCGGCCGCAGCCGCCGCGCCGCGGCAAGGCGCTGCCGGTCGTCCTCGTGCTCCTCGCCGTCGTCGTGCTGGCGCTGCTCGCCGCCGCCGTCGTCGCGCTGCACGGCGGATCGGACGCGGTCCGGCCGGAGCGGGATTCCGAACGGCTCCTCCAGCTCACGCCCGGCAACCCCGCCGTGCACTACGGCACGCCCGCCGCCTTCGACGCCTGTGCGGTGCTGCCGCCGGACGTCCTGGAACGGGCCGGGCTGACGATCTCGCCGAACCGGGAGCTGGAGCACTCCTACGCCAAGGAGGACGAACCGCCGGAACGCGCGTTCGCCGGGCAGGAGATGAGCGGCTGCGACTACCTGGTGCACTCCGACGTCCGCTCGGTCGACGTCGTCTCGCTGGAGCTCTACCAGCAGCCCCGCTCCGCCGAGAGCCGGCTGGAGATCGTCGCCGAACGCGCCGCCGACGCCTCCGCCGAGGTCCGCACCGACCGCGGGTTCCAGGTCGCCGCCTGGCGCGACCCCGACCGGGAAGGCGGCTGGCAGGTCACCGCCGTGCGCCCGGACGTCGCCGTCGACACCACCATCACCCTGAGCGACCCGCACTACCGCGGAAAACCCGCCGAGCAGGTCGTGCGCGAACTCGGCACCGGCCTCGTCGACGGGCTCGCCGCCGGACCGCGCGCCCTCGACATCGCCTACACCGGCCGCTACGCCGACACGCCGAACCCGTGCGACGTGCTGAACCCCGCCGCGCTCGAAGCCGCATTCCCCGGGACGGCCAGCGGCTGGGTGCAGGACGCCTACCTGCCGTCCGAACTGATGATGAACGGCGACGGATACCGGGTCGACACCTCCTGCACCCGCCGCATCGCCGCCGAGAAGGACATCTACGGCCCGTCGCCCGACGGCATCAGCGCCTCGTTCATGAACTGGGAAGCACCCGAACCCGGCGGTCGGTACCTGGCGGGCATCTGCGGCCACGCCATCCTCGGCAAAGCACCCGTGCGCTCCGATATCCGGATCGGCGACGGCGACACCTGCCTCACCGACCTCAACGGGGACTGGCAACTGGAGTTCCAGTCCGGGAAGACCACCGTCACCCTGCACACCACCCACGAACCGCCCGCCGACCCGCAGGAAGTCGCCCGCCTCCTCGAACCCGCCGCCCGGCAGATCATCCACAACCTCCCCTGAACACGAGAACGGCCGCGCACCTGCCGGACGAGGCGGTTCTCGCTACGCGGGCGGGATGTTCTGCAACGCCTCTGCGGCGATCTTGCGCGCGTACCCGCAGGTGTCCTCCATTTCGGGAGTGCCCCCGGAGATCACCGAGTAGAAGACGTGGAGGCTCTGGGTGTCCGACACGCCGACCGCCAGGTTGCAGAGGTTCTTGGAGAAGTTCACCTGCACCGCCGGATATCCGGCGACCTCGGCCGCTTCGAAGTTGTCGAAGTTGCTCCTTCGCTCGTGAGCAGCGGTCATGCCTCCAGAATTGGTGTTGATGTCGAGGGCGGCCGTGAAAGCGCTGCCGTCGTACTCGCAGGCCGGTTCCTTGAACTCGCTGTCTCGCTGGGCCGGAGCGCCTTCGATCTGCAGAGTCGTCCGCTGCTCTGGGGTGAGCAGCTGGCAGGCGTCCGTGACCCCCTTCAGGTCCTTCGGGTTCCGCACCGCCAACGCGGGGTCGATGTTCTCCGTGCTCGGCGCTGCTCGCGAGGGCTGTTCTCCGCCCTCGCCGAGCGCACACGAGGAGATCGCGGTCAACGCGACGAAAGATGCCGCGAGCAGGCCACAACGTCGTAACACGAGGAAAACCTCAAATCTGGTTCGAGAAACGGGTGGTCTCCCCACCGAACGGGGACCGCAGGACGGGGAATGTTCGGGTGACGTCGCTGTCGGGCCGTTTCGGGCTGTTCACCGGTGCCGGGTCTCCCGCACCTTGTGACGCGGGTGAGTTCTCGGGGGCGGCGGTTCGCCGCCGATGGGCCCGCGAACGAGCCGCCTCCCGCGGTGGCCGGGGAAGTCGCAGCCGTGATCGCGCGCCGAAGCACTGCTCTGCCGTCCTTGCGTTCGAGTCGGTGGGAAAGCAGGGCGCCGACTTCGGTGCCGCACGAGAACGGCCGCGCACCGGAGCCGGTGCGCGGCCGAGTTCTCGGTCAGGCGGGGATCGTCACTCGCCGAAGACCGGGGGAGCGGTGCGCGGCATGTCGTTCAGCCACACGTCGTCCTGCTCCTCCAGCCAGCTCTCGTGCTCCTGGTCCTCGTCCCCGGCACCCTTGGCGCCGCGACCGGCACCGGCACCCATGCCGCCCATGCCACCGCGACCCGCAGCACCCTTGGCGCCCGCACCCGCGGCACCACCGGCTCCGGCACCGGCACCCGGCGCACCGACACCGGCACGGCCACCCGCACCCGGCTGGTTCGCACCCGCACCCGCACCCGCACCACCGACGCCGGCACGGCCACCGGCACCGGCACCACCGGCCGCGCCACCTGAACCGCCGCCGATGCCCGGCACCATCCCCAGGCCCATGCCACCGGCCCCAGCGCCGCCACCCGCACCGACGCCACCGGCACCCGGCCCACCGGGGTTGAACGCGGGAAGCGGAGACGCGGAACCAGGAGCCCACGATGAACCGCTGCCCGACGGCGCGTCCGGCACGGTCGAACCACCAGGCCCGAACCCGGAACCGCTGCCGACACCACCGATGCCCTGGCCGCCGCCGTACGAACCCGGATTGCCGCCGCCACCCACGCCCATCGGCGAGTTGATCGCACCACTGCGGTCGAAGGAGCCCTGACCGCCCGGACCGTTCTGCGTCGGCGGCGGGTCGAACCGCGGGGGGTTCTGGACTTCCGCCTGGATGGTGTTGTCGTAGGTGTCGTAGGTGTGCTTCGCCGCTTCCGCGGCTTCAGTGGCCTCCCGCTCCTGCTTCTGCAGGTCGGTCTCGCTCCCGACGAGCCAGGCGCCGCCCTTCTCCAGGAGGTTGTCCGTCGCGTCGACGGGCTTCGGCTCCGGCATCGCGTTCCGGACGGTGAGGAAGCCCTCGACTTGGCGATCTACCGAGTCGCCCGCGCTCTGCGACGTCGTTTGGGCATTGGTGAGGAAGCTCGTCATCGGCTTCGTCGAATTGCCGAACTGCTCGGCGGCCTGTCCCTGCCAAGCGACGTTCGCCTCGCGGTTCGCTGTCTCGAGGAGCTCTTGCGCCTTCCCGAAATGTTCCTTGATGACCCCCTTCAGCGCGTCCGCCGCCCGCGTCATTTCTTGGGGGCCGGAGCCTTCGTGGATCTCCTTGTAGGTCTTGGGGTGGTCGAAACCGACCTTGTGCATGATCGCGTCGACGTTGCCGCTGTCGATCGGCGTCACCAGTGCTACGCCGATTGCGATGGGAACCGCAGGAACGACCATTACCGGTCCTCTTCTCCTGTGTGGCGGCTTGGTATCAAGCTGCGGGAATGTTCTTCAAGACTTCAGTCGTGATCTTCTTCGCGTAGCCGCAGGGGTCTTCCATCTCCGGTGTCCCGCCCGAGTTCTTCGCGTAGTAGACCTCCACCGACTGGTCATCGGCGACCCCGGTGAGGATCGTGCACAAGCTGCCTGCTGCATTGACCTGCGCGGCGGGGTAGCCGTCCACCTCAGTGGCTTCGAAGTTCTCGAAGTTGCTCGCCCGGGCGTTCGCGGCGGTCATGCCGCCGTGTTCGGTGTTGATGTCGATCGTGATCTTCAACGCGTCGCTCGAGATGTCGCAGCTGGGCTCTTGGTACTGCGGGTTCGTGGAAGGCTCGATCTCTGGCTCGCTGGCGCCGAGCTGGTTCAGCTGTTCCGGGGTCAGCAGTTGGCAGGCGTCGGTGATGCCTTTCAAGTTCTTCGGGGCATCGACCTTGAGAGCGGGATCTACCGCCTCTTGGGATCCGGAAGGTTCGGGCTGCTGCCCACCCCCGCTTTGCCCCACTGAACAGGCGGAAGCTGCGGCGAGGACGAGGAAAGATGCGGCGATCACACTGGCGCGGCGTAGCACGGCGAAGGTTCCTTACGCTTGAGTCGGCGTGGCTGCTTCATCGGCCGCGCGGTAGTCCTTCTGCGCAGCCTTCAGCTGGTCGATCTGTCCTTGGATGTGTTCACGGGCCGAAGAGACGACCGTCATGATTCCGCCTTCGCCGCCCATGAGCTGACTGATCGTATGAGCAGCGGTCTTGCTGACCTGGTCGTCGCCGGGCGGCTGGAGGAGCGCGAAGTCCTTCGCCGAGCCGAGGATCTCGTCCAGTTCGTCCCGGGCGTCCTCGTACTTGGCGATCATGCCCGGGATCGCGTCCGTGTCGACGGAGAACGACGCCCCAGACGTCACGCCCCCGTTGTTCACGGTGGTGTTGATGGTGGCCATGCTGTCTTACCCCCTAGTGTCACGTAGCTCCGTGATCGGCCAGTAGCTTGCCAGATCACGAGTGTGCGGTGCACTGATCCGACGGCGTTCGACCGTCGTTCGTTCCCGACGGGCGGGCCGGATCACGCGTTCGGCCCAACGTTGGGAGATCACCAAGCAGCGACCCGCTGCGCGTTCGAGATGAGGTCTCCCAGTACGCGGCGAAAGGTGGAGAGATCGGCGCCGGCGACCATGCGCTGGCGGCCGCTGTTGTAGATGGCGGTCCGGCCACCCTCCACGTCGATGACCTGCACGGTGTGCTCGCCGCGGAACTCCTTGCGTTGCGCGTTCCACACCGTGACGCCGATCTGACCGGCGCCGAGCTTCGTGCCGTCGAGCAGTTCGGTGGCTCGGCGGAAGCCGGAGACGTCGATCCCCCGGCTGCGCAGTCCTTGTTCGACGGCACGCGCGTCCGTGATCCCCTTCTTGGCCACGTCGGCCATCACGGTGCGCATCTCGGTGAGGTCGACGTTGACGGGTTTCATCTTCATCGGCTGGTGCTCGGGCAAGACCGAGATCAGCGCGGGGACCACGTCTTCGGGACGGACCCGTTCGAGCACGTACCGGTCGCCGTACACGACGGTGCGCAGTGCGACGTTGCCCGACTGGGAGATCGAGGCCCGCAGCTCGGTGCCCTTCTGCGCGGAGAACCGCAGGTCGTACTCGATGCTGGGGGCGGCATAAGCGGCGACGAGATCCCACACGGCGTCGTTGACCTTGTTCGACCGGTCGGCGAGGCCACGCTGCCTGACTCGAACAGCGGCGGCGTTCAGCTCCGCCCCCACGTCCTGCACGGGCGTGCCGTAATGGCTGTACTGCAAGACCGGCGGTATCCGCTTCAGCCCCGCCCAGCCGGTGAGGACGGCAAATTCCAGGCGATCGACATCGAGCTTGGATGCCACGCGCAACTCCCCAGTTGTCGGTACTTCGCGAGCAGCAGACTAGCGAACGGCCGAGTCGGGGAAGGTGACTTTCCGCTATCGGAGTCAGCCGTCGAGGCCGGACAAACCCTTCCACGCGCCGCGCGATCCGCGTCGTGACGCGGAGCGCTGCCAGCGGAACACCCCGTAGCCGGTGAGGCCGAGGGCGAATCCGGCGACGCAGGTCCAGAACTCGATGCCGCCGGGCGCGGTCGCGGCGAACAGCGCGACTCCCACGAGCCACAGCGCGGTCCCGGCCAGCACCACCGGTGTCGGCTGCGCCAGCCTGCGCGGCAGGGCGGGCACGGTGTGCGCCGGTTCGGGTGGTGTCGTCGCTGGTGAGGAGGGGGTGCGTGCGCTGTCTTCGGCCACGTCGGGCAGGCTACCCCGGTAGTCGTGAGCGGGGTGAGGTAGTGATGGCGGACAGGGAACCGGACGATTCGCGCGGTGCTGCGGAAGAGCCGTTGAAAAGTTCTGGTGAACCCGGTTCGGAGCCCGTTGCGGGCGCGGAACGCGATGTCGAGGATCGTCGCGTGAGTTCTGCGGGAACGGGTTCGAACGCGGCGGGGTCGGCGGGCAGTGGTGGCGCGGGACGGGCCACCGGCGCGCTGGACCGATTCTTCAAGATCAGTGAGCGCGGTTCTTCGCTGAGCCGGGAACTGCGCGGCGGGCTGGTCACCTTCGTCACCGTCGCCTACATCATCGTGCTGAACCCGTTGATCCTCGGCAGCTACTCGGCCGATTCGCCGACGGCGAAGCGGGACGTGCTCGGGCATGTGCTGACGGTGCCGCAGGTCGCCGCGAGCACGGCGCTCGTCGCGGGTGTGATGACGCTGCTGTTCGGGCTGGTCGCGAACTACCCGTTCGCGATCGCCGCGGGCCTCGGCATCAACACGCTGCTCGCGGTCACCATCGCCCAGCAGGTCAGCTGGCCGGAGGCGATGGGCCTGGTGGTGGTGGACGGCCTGGTGATCCTGGTGCTGGTCGCCACCGGGTTCCGCACCGCCGTGTTCAACGCGGTGCCACCGGAGCTGAAGGCGGCCATCGCGGTCGGCATCGGCCTGTTCATCAGCTTCGTCGGGCTCGTCGACGCCGGGTTCGTGCGCAGGCTGCCGGACGCGGCGAACACCACGGTGCCGGTGGGGCTGGGCATCGACGGGTCCATCGCGTCCTGGCCGACGGCGGTGTTCGCGTTCGGGCTGGTGCTCACCGGGATCCTGGTGGCGCGGAAGGTGCGGGGCGGCATCCTGATCGCCATCGTGGTCAACACGGTGGTGGCGATCGTCGTCGAGGCGCTGGTGCACGCGGGCCCGTCGGAGGGCACCGATCCGCACGGCTGGAACCTCGGCTACCCGGCGCCGCCCGCGGAGATCTTCGGGTTGCCGGACCTGTCGCTGGTGGGGGACATCTCGTTCGGCGCGTGGACGCGGCTGCCCGCGCTGGCCGCAGCGATGCTGGTGTTCACGCTGGTGCTGGCGAACTTCTTCGACGCGATGGGCACCATGACGGGCCTCGGCAAGGAGGCGGGCCTCGCCGACCGCAAGGGCAACCTGCCGGGCATCGGCAAGGCACTGGCCGTGGAGGGCGTGGGCGCCGTCGCGGGCGGGGTCGGTTCGGCCAGCTCCAACACGGTGTTCGTGGAATCCGCGTCCGGCATCGCGGAGGGCGCGCGCACCGGGCTGGCGAACGTGGTGACCGGGCTGCTGTTCCTCGCGGCCATGTTCTTCACCCCGCTCTACAGCGTGATCCCGGTGGAGGCGGCGGCGCCGGCGCTGGTCGTGGTGGGCGCGATGATGCTCGGGCAGATCCGGGACGTGGACCTGTCCGACTTCACCAAGGCGCTGCCCGCGTTCCTCACCATCGTCGTCATGCCGTTCACCTACTCGATCGCGAACGGCATCGGGGTCGGGTTCATCTGCTACGTGCTGCTGCAGTCCGCCACCGGCCGGGTCCGGCAGGTGCACCCGCTGATGTGGGTGGTGTCGGCCGCGTTCGTCCTCTACTTCGTCGCCGACCCGATCTCGGCGCTGTTCGCCTGACGCCTGTTCTCGCTGCTTCTGCCGCGTAGTGGTCGGGTGGCGGAACCTCAGCTGCTTCCTCGCTGCGGGATCGATTTCACCGGTGGCTCCGCTACAGGAGAAATCGCTGTCCTCGCGAGGAAGCAGCTGAGAACCCGCTGCGGTGCCGGTGTCTTGGGTGGTCGTCGGCTCAGCGGCTTCGCCGCTGACAGGAAACCGGCCCGCCGGGCAGGCTCAGGGACGGGCAGTGCAAGGTGCGCGGCCCGCTCGACCGCCGGGCGGGCTGCGGCCCTGGTCCTGCTGAAGATCGAAGATGGGGCGTTCGGGGGTCGTGCGGGGCGGGGGAGGCACTAAGCTCCGCGCATCGCGTCCGAAGACGGGGCGTATGACCGAAATGTCGTCAAATAGTTTGGTAGACTAACGACGTGTCCGAGATCGCTGAACGGGAGCGCACGCTGGCCACCCGGCTGCGGATGGCCTCCGTCCGACTCAACCGCAGGCTGCGGGCGCAGAGCACCGACTCCGTCGTCACGCTCTCCCAGCTGTCCGCGCTGTCCTGCCTCTACAAGGCCGGGGCGATGACGCCGGGCACCCTCGCGGCGAAGGAAGGCGTGCAGCCGCCCTCGATGACCAGGGTGATCGCGGCACTCGAAGGCCTCGGCCTGGTCGTGCGCACCCCGCACCCCACCGACGGGCGGCAGGCCGTCGTCGACCTCACCGACACGGGCCGCGCCCGCATCGAGGAGGAGATCTCCGCCCGCGAGCGCTGGCTGGACGTCCAGCTGGCCGAACTCACCAGGGAAGAACGCGCGACCTTGAGTCACGCGGCCGAGATCATGGAACGGATCTCGCAGCGCTAGGAGGGAGCTGAGCACGTCGGCGGCAGAGGAATCGCTGCACCCGTCGGGGCCCGACCCGGACGGTGCGAACCGCACACCCACCGGCGAGCTCGGCGCACCTCCGGGTGCGTCCGCGGACGTGCGCGCCGGTGAACCCGGCGGCCGCGCCGAGCGCGGAACCGGCGCCGACCCCGGCCCACCGGGCGATCGCGGGAGCGCCGCGCCGCACTCCGATCCCGGAACCCGCACCCCGCCGTCCGTCGCGGAGCCACCGGCCGCGACCGGCGGCATGTTCGGTTCGCTCCGGGTGCGCAACTACCGCTACTACGCGGCGGGCCAGGTCGTCTCGCTCACCGGCACCTGGATGCAGCGGGCCGCGCAGGACTGGCTGGTGCTGGAGCTCTCCGGCGGCAGCCCCGGCGCGCTCGGCGTGGCCGTGGCGCTGCAGTTCCTGCCGACGCTGCTGCTGACGTTGTGGGCGGGCACCGCCGCCGACCGGTTCGACAAGCGGCGGCTGCTGGTCGCCACCCAGACCGCGCTCGGCGCCTGCGGACTGCTGCTCGGCCTGCTCGACGTGTCCGGGGCGGCGCGGTTGTGGCAGGTGTACGCGCTGTGCTTCGTGCTCGGCTGCTTCGCGGCGGTCGATGCGCCGGTGCGGCAGTCGTTCGTCGTGGAGATGGTCGGTCCCGCGCAGCTCACCAACGCCGTCGCGCTGAACTCGATGACGTTCAACCTGGCGCGGATCGTCGGGCCCGCCATCGCCGGGCTGCTCATCACCGCGATCGGCACCGGGTGGGTGTTCATCGCCAACGGCATCAGCTCGGCGGCCGTGGTCGGCGGGTTGCTGCTGATGAACGCGGCGCAGCTGCACCGCGGCGAGCCCGTGCCGAAGGAGCGCGGCCAGGTGCGGGCCGGGCTGCGCTACGCGCTGCGGCGGCCCGACCTGGTCGCGGTGATGGTGCTGGTGTTCTGCGTCAGCACGTTCGGCATGAACTTCGAGAGCACCTTCGCGGTGATCGCCCGCAACGTCTTCGACCGGAACGCCGACGGCTACGGGCTGCTGATCACGATGCTCGCCGTCGGCACCCTGTCCGGCGCCACCCTCGCCGCCCGCCGCAGCAGGAATCCCGGTTCGCGGCTGCGGCTGATGGTGCTGGGGGCCGGCGCGTTCGGGCTGCTGGAGGCGGTCGGCTCGCTGATGCCGTCCTACTGGACGTTCGCGGTGATGCTGGTGCCGGTCGGGATCGCGGTGATGACCTTCACGACCAGCGCGAACTCCACGGTGCAGCTGGTGGTGGAGCCGTCGATGCGCGGGCGCGTGATGGGCCTGTACATGCTGCTGTTCCTCGGCGGGAAACCGCTGGGCGGGCTGGCGTCCGGGTGGCTGGCGGAGGTGCTGGGCCCGCGGTCGCCGCTGCTGCTGGGCGGGCTGGCGTCCTTGGCCGCAGCGGTGGCGTGCGGGGTGCTGCTGCGCCGCTGGAGATCGGGGGTTGCGGACCCTGGGAGGTTAGGCTAACCTAATACATGTCCGCTTCGTGGTGGGAGCGGCAGTCAGTTCGGGAACAGAGCGGGCCCCGTCTCCTCCGGGAGGCGGGGCTCGTTCGCGTTCGGGGTGGGTCGCGCACGCGCAGGTCGGGGCCGGACGGCACGCAGGCGGCCGGGCAGCGCTCGAGGGGCCGGACAGCGATCGAGGGCCTGGGCGGCGCTCAAGGGCCCGGACAGCACTTCGGGGCCCTCCCGTGGGAAGGCCCCGAAGTGTCGGCAGCTTCGCTTGTCGGAGCATCCACCGCCGGTCCGTGGTCCCGCGCGGCCGCGGGAAGGAAGATCAGGCGGTCGGCAGCCGCAGCCCGTTGTAGCCGGCACGGGCGTCGGCGAACCGCTTGCCGACCTCGTCCCAGTTCACGACGTTCCACAACTGCTTGACGTAGTCCGCCTTCACGTTCTTGTACTGCAGGTAGTAGGCGTGCTCCCAGATGTCGAACACCAGCAGCGGCGTGGTGGCGATCGACAGGTTCGAGTGGTGGTCCCGCAGCTGCTGCGTGATCAGCCGCTGGCCCACCGGGTCCCACGCCAGCACGCCCCAGCCGTTGCCCTGGATCGTGGTCGACACGGCCTCCAGCTGGGCGCGGAACTTGTCGAACGACCCGAAGTCCTGGTCGATGGCCGCCGCCAGCTCGCCGGTCGGCTTGTCCCCGCCGTTCGGCGAGAGGATCTTCCACCACACCAGGTGCAGCGAGTGCCCGGCCAGGTTGAACGCCAGCGTCGTCTCCAGGCCGACGATCGACCCGAAGTCGCCCTTGTCCCGCGCCTCGGCGATCTTCTCGATCGTGTCGTTGGCGCCCTTGACGTAGGTCGCGTGGTGCTTGCTGTGGTGCAGCTCGTTGATCTCACCCGAGATCGCGGGCTCCAGCGCCGAGTAGTCGTAGTCCAGCTCGGGCAGCACGTACTGAGCCATGGAGCTTCTCCCTGTGCGCGTATCGCTGTCAGCAGTCTCTAGCAATTGCAATCTAGTGGCAACAGCTGGACGGCTGCAGTCCGGCCCGGGTTGATCTCAGTCACCGGGACCGCGCGCGGCTCACTCCAGCGGCCAGGCGTGCACCGGCTCGCCCGAATCGGTCAGCTCCACGTAGCGGTGCAGCATCGCCGCCAGCGCCTCCGACCGGTCGTGACCGCGCTGCTCCAGCCGCGCCACCACGTCCCGCTGCCACGAGGAACCGGTCTGCTTGCGCAGGCAGCGGGACTCGATCACGCCCAGGGTGTGCTCCCGCGCCGCGTCCGACACCCCGCACAACCGCAGGCCCTCGTGCGCCATCGGCAGCAACCGGCGCAGCACCAGTTCGTCCGGGGTGATCCAGCCCGCGCCCGGCCAGTACAGGTGCGCGTCCATCCCGTGCCGGGCGCCGGTGTAGAAGTTCTCCTCCGCCGCCGCGAACGACATCTGCGTCCACACCGGCCGGTCCTGCTCGGTCAGCGCCCGCTGCACCCCGTAGAAGAACGCGGCGTTCGCCACCACGTCCGGCACGCTCGGCCCGGCGGGCAGCACCCGGTTCTCCACCCGCAGGTGCGGCACTCCGTCGACCAGGTCGTACACCGGCCGGTTCCAGCGCCAGATGGTGCCGTTGTGCAGCCGCAGCTCCGCCAAGGTCGGCGCGCGGCCGGCCTGCAGCGCGGCCACCGGGTCCTCCTCCTCCGGTTCCGGCAGCAGGGCGGGGAAGTAGCGCACGTTCTCCTCGAACAGGTCGAAGATCGAGGTGATCCACCGCTCGCCGAACCACACCCGCGGCCGCACGCCCTGGTTCTTCAGCTCCTGCGGCCGGGTGTCGGTGGCCTGCTGGAACAGCGGCACCCGCGTCTCGTGCCAGAGCGCCTTGCCGAGCAGGAACGGCGAGTTCGCGCCGATCGCCAGCTGCACCCCGGCCAGGCACTGCGCCGCGTTCCAGTGCGCGGCGAAGTCCTCCGGCGCCACCTGCAGGTGCAGCTGCACCGAAGTGCACGCCGATTCCGGCACGATCGAATCCGCGTAGCAGCGCAGCTGCTCCGGCCCGCCGTCGCCGAGCGGCGCACCCTCCATGTCCAGCAGCATCTCCTCGCCCTTGGCGGTGAAGATCTGCTCGTTCAGCAGCGAGTAGCGCGCGTCGTGCGAGAGCCAGCCCGGGTCGAAGTGGCCGCGCTGCAACGTGGGCAGCGTGCCGATCAGCACCAGCTTCGCGTTCGCGTCCTGCGCCTTGCCGTCCGCGCGGCGCAACGCCTTGCGCAGCTCGTGCTCCAGCTCCAGCGCGCCGTCCCCGGCCAGGGCGCGGGGCAGCACGTTGAGCTCGATGTTGTGCTGGCCCAGCTCGGTGGTGAACGACGGGTCGTTGATCTTCTCCAGGACCACCGAGTTCGACATCGACGGGTCCATCCGCTCGTCGACGAGGCTCAGCTCCATCTCCAGCCCCATCTGCTGGTGCGGGAAGGAGAAGTTGCCCTCGGCGAGCATCCGGGCCAGCGCGTCGAGCCCGCGTTGCATCTTGTCCCGATAGCGCTGCCGGTCCACAGGAGTGAAAGCCCGACTGGTCACGTGCTTTCCCATGCCGTCTCCCCGCTCGTCGGCCAGCACGCCGGCTTAGGTGGACACCAACGGTGACACATCGGTACCCGGTGGACCAGCGTCCAAAACGGTGTTCGATCGAACACCCGAATACCTCTTGTGACCAGCGGGAAAAGCGACTTTCGCGACCCGTTCCGGGCCGGTTCGAACGGGGCCGGACCGGCGGTGCCCTGGTTGATCGGGCCCGCGGCGGGCGCCGAGGTGATCACCGTCGGTGTGCGGGCCGGCCCGCACGCTGCGTTGCGCCCTGCGCCGATGCGGTGAGGTTCGCGGGGGCCGCCGGGCGGGGCCGACTACGCGCGGCAGCCGGGAATCCCGTTGCGCCGCGCGGAAGTCCGGGCGGGACGAGACCGGGCGGCGCGGTGCCGGTTCCGCGCCGCGCCGCCCGGTGGGGAGATCAGCGCTCCGAGCGGCTCTCCGCGGGGCTCTCCGCCGGGTCCTCCGCGGGCCGCTCGGCGGAGCTGGCGACCACCTCGCTGCGCGCCGCGCCACGCCGCCCCAGCGACAGGAACATCACCGCGGAGGCGACCACCACGCCGAACATCACCGTCGCCATCGGCACCGCCGAGCCGGTACCGCCCAGCCCGACCAGCGGCGCGGCCAGCGCGCCCACGATGAACTGGCAGACGCCCAGCAGCGCCGACGCGCTCCCGGACACCTCGCGGTTGTCCGCCAGCGCCAGCATCGTCGTGTTCGGCATGACGAAGCCCAGCGCCGAGACCATCACGAACAGCGCACCCAGCAGGAACGGCAGCGGCAGGTCCAGCACCGCCGACGCCAGCAGCACCGCGCCCGCCACCGACGAGGTCAGCAGCGCGCCCACCAGCAACTGCGCCTCGGTGGCCACCCGGCCCACCAGCCGCGCGTTGATCTGCCCGGCCAGCACCAGCCCGATCGCGTTCGCCCCGAACGCGAAGCTGTAGGTCTGCGGCGACATCCCGTAGATGTTCTGCAGCACGAACGACGACCCGGAGATGTAGGCGAACATCGCCGCCATGCCCAGCCCGCCGGTCAGCGCGTTGCCCAGGAACGACGGCGTCGACAGCAGCGAACCGAAGGTGCGGAAGGTGCTGCCCAGCCGCGCGGGCTGCCGCCACTGCTGCGGCTTCGTCTCCGGCAGCAGGAACGCGGCCACCAGCAGCAGCACCGTGCCGAACGCGGTCAGCACCGCGAACACCCCGCGCCACGTGGTGTGCGCGAGCACCTGGCCGCCGATCACCGGCGCCAGGATCGGCGCCAGCCCGGTCACCAGCATCAGCGAGGAGAAGAACCGCGCGGCCTCCACCCCGGAGTACAGGTCGCGGACCGCGGCCCGCGCGATGACCATGCCCGCCGCGGCCCCCGCGCCCTGCAGCGCGCGCAGCGCGGCCAGCGCGTAGATCGAGCCGGA
This sequence comes from Saccharopolyspora sp. MMCC62, assembly GCF_057736575.1. Taxonomy (NCBI): domain Bacteria; kingdom Bacillati; phylum Actinomycetota; class Actinomycetes; order Pseudonocardiales; family Pseudonocardiaceae; genus Saccharopolyspora; species Saccharopolyspora sp. MMCC62. Next base: position 373,718 of record NZ_JBYKCM010000004.1, read on the forward strand.
CAGCGCGCACAGCACGGACGCGACGATGTAGACGGCGAGCCCGATCAGCAGCGGACGCCGCCTGCCGACCGAATCGCTGATCGGCCCCGCGATCAGCTGGCCCAGCGCCAACCCCAGCAGCACCGCGGTCAGCGTCAGCTGCGCCTGCGACTCCGAAGCCCCCAGCTCCGTGGTCAGCTGCGGCAGCGCGGGCAGGTACATGTCGATGGACAGCGGCCCGAAGGCCGTCAGCCCACCGAGGATCAGTGCGAACTTGGTCTTGCTCCCCAACCGGCGCTGCGCGCCGTCGATCGTGGCCTCCTCGGCGGTGGACATGCTTCTCCTCATCGCTGGCCGCCGCCGCGTGCGCGCGGCGGCGGTTGTCGGTGCGGGTGGCCGGTGAACCCCAGGTGCGGTCGTCGTCGTGCGGGTGCCGGGGATCCGGGTCCCGGCGCCGCGGCTCCCGCATCCGGTGGCCCGGCCAGGTCCGGATCGTGGCGGCCGGTCCGGATCGTGGTGCGGGTCCGGATCGTGGTGGGAGACGACAACAGCTTGCTCTCTACAACTAACAATGCGGAAGTACCCGTTATGCCCGCGGTGCACGCCTGCGGCTGTGACCTGGGTCATCGTGCGGCGAGATCTTGACATGCTGCCGATCGGAGCAACGCCGAATGCGAAGATGCGTCCCGTGGCACGCGTGCACCAGGTGACCGACGTCGACGACCCGCGCGTCGACGACTTCCGGGACCTCGCCACCGCCGACCGCCGCCCGGACCGGCCAGGGGGGCGCGGTCTCGTCATCGCCGAAGGCGTGGTCGTCGTCGAGCGGTTGCTGGCCTCCCCGTACCCGGTGCGCGCGCTGCTGGGCGCCCGCCGCCGCATCGACGCGCTCGACGAGCAGCTCGCCGGGGTGGACGTGCCCGCGTACGCGGTGGAGCCGGACGTGATGAGCGCCGTCGTCGGCTTCCACCTCAACCGGGGCGTGCTCGCCGTCGCCGACCGCGCGCCCGCCGTCACCGCCGACGACCTCATCGCCCGCTCCCGGCGACTCGCCGTGCTGGAAGGCGTCGGCGACCACGAGAACCTGGGCGCGCTGTTCCGCAACGCCGCCGCGCTCGGCATCGACGGCGTCCTGCTGGGGGCGGGCTGCTCCGACCCGCTGTACCGGCGGAGCATTCGGGTCTCGATGGGGCACGTGCTGCGGGTGCCGTTCGCGACCTTCGACGACTGGCCCGGCGGGCTGGCGCTGCTCGGGGAGCACGGCTTCCGGACCGCGGCGTTGACCCCGCGCGCCACCGCGACTCCGCTGGCCGCGGCCGGCCTCGACGAGGGCAAGGTCGCCGTGCTGCTCGGCTCCGAAGGCCCGGGCCTGGCCGAGGACACCATCGCCGCGACCGACGTGCCGGTGCGGATCCCGATGAACCCCGACGTGGACTCGCTCAACGTCGCCACCGCGGCGGCGATCGCGTTCCACGCGATGAGCGGGGCGAGATGATCGGGACCGCCCAGCGCCCCAGGTGGGAACTGCGGGTGCGGCGAGGACGCGCCGTCCTCGTCGACCGGCCGGAGCGCGTCGGGGAACGGCCGATCCGCGAATACGACCCCGCCCAGCTCGCGCTGCCCCCCGAACTCGTCGAGGACCTGCACGAGTGGGCGCACGTGGTGGAGGCGGTGGCGCCGGACCAGGACATCGCGGGGGAGAGCTCGGCGACCCTGATGGCCCGCCGCGGCCGCCAGCTCGCCGCGCGGCTGGCCGCCGAGACCGGTGGCGACGTCGGCTACTGGGACCCGGCGCGCGGCCGGATGAACCGGGTGCGCCGCGCCGCCCCCGCGGTGCCGGAACCCACGCCGTGGGCCACCGGCAGCGCCATCGCCGTCGTCATCGCCGCGCTCGTCACCGTCTCGCTGGTGGTGGTGAGCCGCGGGCTCGGCGAGGTGAACCTGCTGCTGGCGGTGCTGGTGAACGTGGTGGTGGTCGGCGGGTTCGCGCCGTCGATCTGGATCGGGCGCCGGTTGCCGGTGTGGCGCTGGGTCGCGTTCGGCGCGGCGGCCGGCGTGGTCCTCGCCTGGCTGTCGCTCCTGCTGTCCCTGCTCGGCTGACCTCGCCCGGACGTGCGACGGCCCCTCGGGCGTCGTGCCGGAGGGGCCGTCGGAGGCGTTTCGGTGGTCAGCGGTGCGAGCGGACTCCCAGCAGGACGTCCTCCCAGGACGGGACCATCGGGTGGTTCTTGCGGCGGCGGGCCGGTTCGGTCTTGCGGGCCGCGTCGTCCTCCACCGCTTCCAGGTCGTCCTCGCCCGCCTGCTCGGCCAGCGGCGCGGACGGCTCCGGTTCGGCCGGTGCCGACGGGGTGGTGTCCAGGTCCAGCGCGGGGATCGCCGGGGTGGACGGCTTCGGCGGCGCGGGCGGCGGCGCGGTGTCCTCCGCTTCCGCTTCGACCGGGGTCTCCTCGGACTCGTCCAGCTCCAGCGCTTCCCTGGCCAGCGCGGTCACCGGGCGCACGGTCCGCAGCGGCCGGTTCGGCGACGGGTCCAGCAGGTCGACCGCGTGGTCGTCGAGCGGGGCGACGGTGCCGCCGTGCGCGCCCGGGTGGAACACCCAGTGCGCCCGGTTCTCGGAGCGCCCGGCCTGCCACTGCAGCCGGACGACCCACTTGCCGTCCTCGCCGCGCCACGCGTCCCATTCGGCGTCGGTGAAGTCGTGGCCGCGCATCCCGAAGGTGTGCGCGATGACCTCGCCGAGGGTCTGCACGTCCGGACCGTCCTCGCGGACGGGGTGGGCGCGCTGCGAGCGCTCGGCGATCTGCGCGCGTTCCAGCAGGACCGGGTAGGCGTAGCGCTCCACCCGCTGCTCGGGGATGCCTGCTGCGGCGGCGACGTCCTGGACCGAGGCACCGCCGCGGACCCGGGCCTGGATCTCGCGGGGGCGCATCTGCGCCTCCATCTCGATCTGCACCTGGCCGAGCCGGGTCAGGTCGCCACGGGCTGCCGCCCGCAGCCGCTCGTCGGCGGGCACGGAAAAGCGGTCGCCGTTCTCCGGGTCCTCGCAGATGACGGTCTCACCGTCCTCATCAAGCCCGACAACCCGCAGCGCGCGCATACGCCAGCCTCCCCGGTCGTTGTCACCAAGCTGTGACCGTAACCCGGCGTGCCCCCTTGACGGGGGAGGCACGCCGGGTTCGGTGTCGCTTCGTGACCATCCTCTCCCTACCCGATCTTGCCTGAACAGCGGTCGACATGCGAACACTTGGCGAAATCCGCCGCAAGTCCGATCACAGCAAGTGATCAAGAGCCAGTTCGGGTGACACGGATGTGCCGGTCGCCATGGTGCGGTGGCGACCAGGGCGGACGGGGGCGCCGCGCTCAGGACAGCTGCGAGACCACCCAGTCGATGGACCCGGTGAGCTTGGTGACGTCATCCGGCTCGACCGCCGGGAACGTACCGACGCGCAGCTGGTTGCGGCCCAGCTTCCGGTACGGCTCGGTGTCCACGACGCCGTTCGCGCGCAGCGCCTTGGCGATCGCGGCCGCGTCGATCGAGTCGTCGAAGTCCAGCGTGACCACGACCTGCGAGCGCTTCGCCGGGTCCTGCACGAACGGCGTCGCGAAGCTCGAGGCCTCCGCCCACTGGTACAGCCGCTGCGAGGACTCGCGGGTCCGCGCCGAGCACCAGTCCAGCCCGCCGTTGCCGTTCATCCAGTCGATCTGGTCGGCCAGCAGGAACAGCGTCGCCACCGCGGGCGTGTTGTAGGTCTGGTCCTTGCGGGAGTTGTCCAGCGCCGTCGGCAGCGACAGGAACTCCGGGACCCAGCGGCCCGAGGCGCCGATCTCGCCGATCCGCTCGATCGCGGCCGGGCTCATCGCGGCCAGCCACAGCCCGCCGTCGGAGGCGAAGGACTTCTGCGGCGCGAAGTAGTAGACGTCCACGTCGGACGCGTCGAACGGCAGCCCGCCCGCACCGGAGGTCGCATCCACCGCGATCAGCGCCTGCTCCGAGCCCGCCGGGCGGGTCGGGGGCAGCATCACGCCGGTGGAGGTCTCGTTGTGCGCCCAGCCGATCAGGTCGACGCTCGGGTCCGACACCGGCTCGGGGGCGTCGCCCGGCTCGGCGGAGACCACGACCGGGTCGCCGAGGAACGGGGCGGCCTTGGCGGCCTTCGCGAACTTCTGCGAGAACTCGCCGTAGGTCAGGTGCAGCGACTTCTCCCGCACCAGGCCGAACGTCGCGGCGTCCCAGAACGCGGTGGTGCCGCCGACGCCCAGCACGACCTCGTAGCCCTCGGGCAGCGAGAACAGCTGGCCCAGGCCTTCGCGGACCCGGCCGACCAGGGACTTCACCGGCTTCTGCCGGTGCGAGGTGCCCATCACCGCGGCGCCTTCGGAGGCCAGCCGCGCCAGCTGCTCCGGGCGGACCTTGGACGGGCCGCAGCCGAAGCGGCCGTCGGACGGCAGGAGCTCGGCGGGCAGCTTCAAGGTGGTCGGGTCGGTTTCGGCCTGCGTCATTCCGGCGCCTCCGGGAGTTGTCGAATCGGCTTGCCCCGCGGCTGCCGCGCCCAGGCCGGGCGGGCCCGCGGGTGGACGACGGGGTTCGGCGGACCCCGGGTCGCCTCGGGTGGACCGGCGCCGTTGCCGGGTCCGGGCTCGGTGCGTGGTGCGGCTACGGGTCGGAACGGTGAAATCCCGGCGCGCCGCGGTTGCCGGAGCCGTGGGGCAACTTACTGCGCGGGCGGCTCTTTGGCCAGCAACCGGACCGCGCTGTGATCGAAATCAGTGCCTGTGACCAGGTGTTTCGCCGGGAGTCGACGAGGTGGCCTGCCGTGCTCTCCCGGTCGCGGAGCGTCGCCGCCCGGGAGTGCGCCGCCGTTCCCGCCCCGCCCGCGCCACCTTACCGAGGCGGACACGTTGCGTGATCGCGGGTGCGGTTTCCGGTCACGCGGGGTGGCCCGCGCGGGCGGCGCCGCGCGGGCCCCGGCTCAGACCGCGGCGACCGGCAGCGCCGAGACGGAGTCCCAGCCCTCGACCTGCTGCGGGGAGCGCGGGTCCGGGCCGACGTACTGCGCGGACGGGCGCACCAGTCGGCCGGTGCGCTTCTGCTCCAGCACGTGCGCCGACCATCCCGCGGTGCGGGCGCAGGTGAACATCGCGGGCATCATCGAGGTCGGGACCTCGGCGAAGTCCAGGATGACCGCGGCCCAGAACTCCACGTTCGTCTCGATCTGCCGGTCCGGGCGGCGCTCCCGCAGCACCGACAGCGCGGCCCGCTCCAGCTCGGCGGCGGCCTCGAAGCGCGGCGCGCCGAGCTGCTCGCAGGTGCTGCGCAGCACCCGCGCCCGCGGGTCCTCCGCGCGGTACACGCGGTGGCCGAAGCCCATCAGCCGGTCCCCGCCGTCCAAGATGGACTCGACGACGCGGCGGGCGTCGCCGGTGCGCTCGGCCTCGGCCAGCATCGGCAGCACCCGGGCGGGCGCCCCGCCGTGCAGCGGACCGGACATGGCGCCGACCGCGCCGGACAGGCTCGCGGCCACGTCGGCGCCGGTGGAGGCGATGACGCGGGCGGTGAAGGTGGAGGCGTTCAGGCCGTGCTCGGCGGCCGACACCCAGTAGGCGTCCAGCGCCTGCACGTGCGCCGGGTCCGGTTCGCCGCGCCAGCGGGTCAGGAACGCCTCGGTGAGCGTGGTGGCCTCCGCGATCCGCTCGGCGGGGACCGCGGGCAGTTCGGTGCCGCGCGCCGACTGGGCCACGTAGGACAGCCCGAGCACGGTCGCCAGCGCGAGCTGGTCGCGCGCGGCGTCCGCGGTGATGTCCAGCAGCGGTTCGAAGCCGTGCGCGGGGGCGAGCATCGCGATCGCGGCCTGCGCGTCGGTGCGGACGTCGCCGGTGCGCACCGGCAGCGGTGCCGCGCCCGCGTCGGGCAGGCCGCGGCCGAAGGCGCCGTCGACCAGCAGCTGCCACACGTCGCCGAACGAGACCTTGCCCGCGAGGTCCTCGATGTCCACGCCGCGGTAGCGCAGCGCGCCGCCGTCCCGGTCCGGTTCGGCGATCTCGGTCTGGAAGGCGACCACGCCCTCCAGGCCGGGGCGGAATTCGGTGCCGTCGGTGCTGGTGCCCATGGTTGCCTCGTCTCCTCGTTGAGTCGTTCCGGTTGCCGCGCGCCCGGGGGCGTGCGGCGGACGTGGCGGGGTGCATGAGCACGAGTGCGATCGGTCGCCGCCTGTGCTGCGCGGGTAACAGTGCACCCGCGCCGCGGCCGCGGGCAATCGGTTCGGGACGCCGCGATGGCGAAGATCACACGGCCGAACGGGCCCGATTCCCGCGACGCTCCGGGGAATCCGGTGCCTGCCGGGAGCAATTCCCGTGCGGCGGGCACCTGGGGTGGCCTGCCGGACCGGTGCGCGACCGGCCGGTGCGCACCTGGTTCGCGCGCCGCACCCCGTGGCCGCGGAGCGGCACCGCAACACCACCCGGAAGCACCAGCCGGCCACTCGGAAGCGTTGACGGCCCCTCCGCACGGCGACCCGCCGACGGCGGCCGTCGGCCGAACCGGACGAACCGGCCGGGTCTCCGCGGCCATTCGAGTGTGCCCGCGGTCACTGCATCGTTTGCGGAATCGATCGTGGCGTCCCCGTTGGTTCGGCCCGGGTTCCCACTCCGTTTACCGTCGTAGCGGTGCCGTGGCGCAGTCCGCGGCGACCGCGTCGACCGGGCGGGCTCGCCTCCTCCGGCGCCGTCGATGAACAGCAGCACCAGTCGGGTCAGGGAGGAAGGGAACGGATGTCCGAAAGCACCGTGAGCACCGGCACTTTGTCGTCCATGCGGGTGTCCTACGAGGCGGGTTCGCTGCACGAGGCGGTGCTCGCCGAGACCTGGCACGAACAGCTCCGGATCTGGTTCGACGAGGCCGTCCGGGCGGAGGTGCAGGAACCGAACGCGATGGTGCTGGCGACCGCGGACGCCGACGGGTACCCGTCCTCGCGGACCGTGCTGTGCAAGGGGTTCGACGAGCGCGGCCTCGTGTTCTTCACCAACTACACCTCCGCGAAGAGCCACGACCTCACCGCGACCCGGGTGGCCGCGGCGACGTTCCCGTGGCTGGCGCTGCAGCGGCAGGTCAACGTGCGCGGCACCGTCGAGAAGGTGCGCGCCGAGGAGACCGCCGACTACTGGGCGGTGCGCCCGCGCGGCTCGCAGCTCGGCGCCTGGGCCTCCCCGCAGTCCCGGGTGGTCACCGGCCGGGAGGCGCTGCAGTCCGCGCTCAACGGCATCGAACGCCGCTTCGGCGACAACGAGAAGGTGCCGGTACCGCCGCACTGGGGCGGCTGGCGGATCGTGCCGGAGTCCGTCGAGTTCTGGCAGGGCCGCCCGGACCGGCTGCACGACCGGCTGCGGTTCCGGCGCGGCGACGGCTGGTCCGTGGAGCGGCTGGCGCCCTGATCCCCGCCGGTCCGCGGCGGACCGGACGACTCCTGGTTCGGCGGAGGCGGTGCGGAGTTCCCGCGCCGCCTCCGCCGTCGTTCGCGGGGGTGGGGCCGGTCGTTCTCGGGCCGGAAGCGGGGCGAGCCCGGGGCGCAAGCGGGGCGTTCTCGGACCGGAACCGGTCGAAGGGGACGTTCCCGCACGTGATCGCCGCCGTGCCCGGTCGGCTGCGTCACACGACCCGGGTTCCTTAGCCAGGCTCATGGCTAGGCTGGCTCCTCGTGGACCAGCAGAGCGGCCGCGCGGAGCGGGAGCGAACCCGGCGATCCTGGCGGTCGCTGCTCGGCAAGGTCGTGCTCGACACCCGGCCGCTCGGCTACCCCGCCTACCGGCGGCTGTGGATCTCCAGCATCGTCACCGCGGTCGGTGCCCAGTTCAGCGCCGTCGCCGTGCCCAAGCAGCTCTACGACCTCACCGGGAGTTCCGCGTACGTCGGGCTCGCCGGGATCTTCGGACTGGTGCCGCTGCTGGTGTTCGGGCTCTGGGGCGGTGCGGTCGCCGACACCGTGGACCGGCGGAAGCTGCTGCTGGTCACCAACACCGGGCTCGCCGTCACCTCGGTGCTGCTGTGGCTGGTGGCCGCGGCGGGCATCGGCTCGGTGTGGCTGGTGCTGGTGCTGTTCGCGCTGCAGCAGACCTGCTTCGCGGTGAACATGCCCGCCCGCAGCGCCGCCATCGCGCGGCTCATCCCGGCGCCGCTGCTGCCCTCGGCGCAGGCGCTGGGGTCCACCGTGTTCCAGCTCGGCGCGGTCCTCGGGCCGCTGCTGGCCGGGGTGCTGCTGCCGGTGCTGGGCCTGTCGGTGCTGTACCTGGTGGACGCGGTGGCGCTGTCCACCGCGGTCTGGGCCGTGTTCCGGTTGCCCGCGCTGCCGCCGCTGGCGGGGGCGCCGACGAAGGCCGGGCTGCGTTCGGTGATCGACGGCTTCCGCTACCTGGGCACGCACCCGGTGCTGCTGACCTCGTTCCTGATGGACATCATCGCGATGGTGTTCGGCATGCCGCGGGCGCTGTTCCCGGAGCTCGCCGAGCGCGTCTACGGCGACCCGGCGGGTGGCGGCGCCGCGCTGGGCTGGCTGTACGCGGCGATCCCGCTGGGCGCGTTCGTGTTCGGCGTGCTGTCCGGGTGGCTGCACCGGATCCTGCGCCACGGCGTCGGCGTCACCATCGGCGTCGTCGTGTGGGGCGTGGCGATCGCCGGGTTCGGGCTGTCCGACTCGCTGTGGCTGGGCGTGGTGTTCCTCGCGATCGGCGGCGGCGCCGACCTGGTGAGCATGGTCTACCGCAGCTCGATGCTGCAGGCGGCGGCGACCGACGAGATGCGCGGCCGCATCCAGGGCGTGTTCACCGTCGTCGTCGCGGGCGGCCCGCGGCTCGCCGACGTGCTGCACGGCTCGGGCGGCGCGGCGATCGGCGCGCAGCCCGCGATCGCGATCGGCGGCGTGCTGGTGGTCGTGTTCGCGCTGGCCGCCGCGGCGCTCACGCCGTCGTTCTGGCGCTACCGCGCGCCGTCCGAGTGAGCACCGCGCGCGGACTTCACTGGAACGGATCAGTGCCCCCGCGGGAGTGCGGGAGCCGGTGACGATCCGGCACCGGCGGTCGACCGAGCGTGCCCGGGAGCTGCCGTTCAGCTCAACGCGGTTGGGCCGACGAGCGGTTCCCGATCGGTCCCGGGTGCGCTCCGCGCGCCTGGCGCCGACGCCTCCGCAACCGCTCTACCAGGGGTGCCCCAAGATCACGTAAAACCACCCTGCACACTTTCCTGCCATGGCCAACGACACGACCACGAACGACGACGCGCCCGACGGTGCGCAGCCCGGCCTCAAGAAGGTCATGGGGCCGAAACTGCTCTTGTTCTTCGTAGTCGGCGACATCCTCGGGACCACGGTGTACTCCCTCACCGGCAAGGTCGCGGGCAAGGTCGGCGGCGCGTTGTGGATCCCGTTCGTGGTCGCGTTCGTGGTCGCGTTCCTCACCGCATGCAGCTACCTGGAACTGGTGGGCAAGTACCCGAAGGCCGGTGGCGCGCCGCTGTACGTGCACCGCGCGTTCGGCATCCACTTCATCACCTTCATCATCGCGTTCGCCGTGATGTGCTCCGGCATCACCTCGGCGGCCTCGGCCGCGCAGGCGTTCAGCGGCAACTACCTGGAGGAGATCTTCCCCGGTGTGGGGCCGGTCGCCATCGTGGTGGCGCTGGCGTTCCTGGTGCTGCTCGCCCTGATCAACTTCCGGGGCGTGGGCGAGTCCGTGAAGATGAACGTGGTGCTGACCTGCGTGGAGCTCGGCGGGCTGCTCATCGTCATCCTGTTCGGCGTCGCCGCCCTGATCAGCGGCAGCAAGGACCCGGCGGTGGCGCCGGACCCGAGCCGGCTGCTCCAGTTCAACCCGGAGTCCAGCCCGCTGCTCGCGGTCACCTCGGCGACCGCGCTGGCGTTCTTCGCGATGGTCGGCTTCGAGGACTCGGTGAACATGGCCGAGGAGACCCGGAACCCGGCGAAGGTGTTCCCGCGCGCGCTGCTGCTGGGCCTGTCCATCACCGCGGGCATCTACCTGATCATCGCGGTGATCACCTCGACGCTGGTGCCGACCGATGAGCTGGCCGCCACCGACGCGCCGCTGCTGCTGGTCGTCAAGGCCGCCGCACCGTGGTTCCCGCCGGTCCTGTTCTCCATCATCGCGCTGTTCGCGGTCACCAACACCGCGCTGATCAACATGCTGATGGCCAGCCGCCTCGTGTACGGCATGTCGAACGAGCGGATCATCCCGTCCGTGTTCGGCCGCGTGCACCGCTCCCGGCAGACCCCGTGGGTCGCGATCCTGTTCACCAGCGTGCTGGCCGTGGTGCTGGTGAGCCTGCTGGACATCGAGGACCTGGGCAGCACCACATCGCTGCTGCTGCTGGTCGTGTTCGCCATCGTCAACATCGCGGTGCTGGTGCTGCGCAAGGACGTGGTGGAGCACAAGCACTTCAAGGCCCCCACCTGGGTGCCCGTGCTGGGCGCGGTGCTGTGCCTGTTCTTCGCGAGCCCGCTGTCGGGCCGTCCCGTCGCCGAGTACCTGGTCGCCGCGGGCCTGCTGCTCATCGGCGTCGTGTTCTGGGGCGTGAACCGGGTGATCGCCGGCCGCGTCGACTTCGACCCGGACAAGCTCGCCAAGTAGTCGCCGGACCGGAACCCCGTCCCCGCGGTGCGGAAGCACCCGTGGGGGCGGGGTTCTTCCGCGTCCGCACCGGGGTCGCCGGGCACGCTCTAGAGTGGCGGTGTGAATGATCTGGTCGCCGCCACCGGCAGGCAGTTCGAGATCGTCAGCGGCAGTGCGCGCGCCGTCGTCACCGAGGTCGGTGCGGCGCTGCGCCTGTTCGAAGTGGACGGGATCGCGTACTCCGAGACCTACGACGCCGACCAGCGGCCACCGGGCGGCGCCGGCGCGGTGCTGGTGCCGTGGCCGAACCGGGTCGCCGACGGCCGCTGGACCCTGGAGCGGGAGCCGCAGCAGCTGGCGCTCACCGAACCGGACCGGCACAACGCGATCCACGGCCTGCTCCGGCACACCCCGTGGACCGTGGTCGAGCACGCCGAGTCGACGATCGTGCTGCACGCGATGGTGCCGGTGCAGCCGGGCTGGCCGGTGCCGCTGCTCACCTCCATCGGCTACTCGCTGGACGCGACCGGGCTGACCGTCACGCACACCGTGGAGAACCTCGGCAAGCGCGCCGTGCCGTTCGGCGTGGGCGTGCACCCGTACCCGCGCGCCGGGCTCGCCGAGACCGACGACTGCACGCTGCGGCTCGCGGCGTCCTCGGTGCTGCCGGTCGACCCGGAACGGCTGCTGCCGGTGCGGCCGCCGCGCGCGCTGGAGGGCGACGAGCAGGACTTCCGCCGCGGCCGCCGCCTCGCCGGGGTGCTGCTGGACACCGCGTTCGGCGGTGCCGCTCCCGAGCCGGGGGATTCGCTGGTCCGGCACTCGCTGACCGACCCGGCCGGGCACGGCGTGGAGCTGTGGGCCGATCCGGTGTTCGCGTGGGTGCAGGTGTACACCAACGACGAGTTCCCCGGTCGCGGCCGGGCCGTCGCCATCGAGCCGATGACCTGCCCGCCGGACGCCCTGAACTCCGGCACCGACCTGATCACCCTCCCGCCGGGGGAGGACTGGATCGCCCAGTGGGGTCTCCGCCCGTTCTGATCGGGCGCCCGCCGCGCTCCCCTCGAACGGGCCGGGCGGTCAGCCCTTGGCCAGGTTGCGGGCGATGACCATGCGCTGGATCTGGTTGGTGCCTTCGAAGATCTGCAGCACCTTCGCTTCCCGGAAGTACCGCTCGGCGGGGAAGTCGCGGGTGTAGCCGGCGCCGCCGAGGACCTGCACGGCGTCCGTGGTCACCTTCATCGCGGCGTCGGTGGCGACCAGCTTCGCCACCGAGGCCTGCGTCCCGAACGGCTTGCCCGCGTCGCGGCGCCGCGCCCCGTCCAGGTAGGCGGCGCGGGCGGACTGCACCGCGGCGGCCATGTCGGCGAGCAGGAACTCGACGCCCTGGAACCGGATGATCGGCCGCCCGAACTGCTCGCGGCCCTTGGCGTAGTCGACGGCCAGGTCCAGCGCGGCCTGCGCGAGGCCGACGGCGCAGGCGGCGATGCCGAGCCGCCCGGAGTCGAGCGCGTTGAGCGCGATGGCCAGCCCGTGCCCTTCGCCGCCGAGCAGCCGGTCCGCGGGCACCCGCGCGTCCTCGAAGCGCAGTTCGGTGGTGGGGGAGCCGGTGAGGCCCATCTTGCGTTCGGGCGGTGCCGCCGACAGCCCCGGCGTCGCGCCGTCCACCAGCAGGCAGCTGATGCCGCGCGGCCCGTCGTCGGAGGTGCGGGCCATCAGCGCGTAGAAGTCGGCGGTCCCGCCGTGCGTGATCCACGACTTGGTACCGGTGACCCGGTACTCGTCGCCGTCCCGTTCGGCGCGGGTGCGCAGCGCGGCGGCGTCCGACCCGGCGTGCGCTTCGGACAGCGCGTAGCCGCCGAGCAGCTCGCCGCCGATCAGGTCCGGCAGCCACCGGTCGCGCTGCTCGTCGGTGCCGTACCGGGCGAGCGGGTAGCAGGACATGGTGTGCACCGAGAGGCCGACGCCGACGGTCATCCACGCGCTGCTGAGCTCTTCGAGCACCTGCAGGTAGACCTCGTAGGGCTGGCCGCCGCCACCGTGCTCCACCGGGTACGGCAGTCCGAGCAGGCCGGCGGAGCCGAGCAGCCGGAAGGCCTTGCGGGGGAAGAGCTGCTGCTCCTCGGCTTCCGCGGCGGCGGGGGCGAGTTCGTCGCGGGCGATCTCCGCGGTCAGCGCGAGCAGGTCGCTGGCTTCCTGGCTGGGCAGCAGTCGGTCGACGGCCATGTGGTGGTGCTCCTGCGTGCTGTGGTGGGCGGACCGGGATTTCCGAGCGGAACACGTCAGTACTGAAATGAGTACTGGAGGACTCATCAGAGTACTGACGCGGTGTTCCGCGCGCCAGGCCCGCCGACCTCGGCCGATCCCGAGCTGTGGCAGTCTCACCGGCATGACTCCTCCCGACCCGGACGCCGACGAGGCGAACGCGTCGCCGGTCCGCCGCCGGAGCGCGGGATCGCCGGAGCAGCGCCGCGCCGACCTGCTCGACCGGTTGTGCGCGCTGTTCCTCGCGGAGGGGTTCGCCCACTTCACCCTCGACGAGCTCGCCGCCCGGCTGCACTGCTCGAAGTCGACGCTCTACACGCTCGCCGGCAGCAAGGAGCAGCTCGCGGTCGCCGTCGTCGCCCGCTTCTTCAAGAACGCCACCGCCGACGTGGAGCGCGCCGTCGCCGAGGTCGACGACGTGCGCGCCCGGATGCGCACCTACCTCGACGCCGCCGCGGCCGGACTGCGCCCCGCCTCCCGGCGGTTCATGGCCGACCTGGCCGCCAACCCGGCCACCCGCGCCACCTACCAGGCCAACGCCCGCGCCGCCGCCGAGAACATGCGCGGCTACATCCGCGACGGCGTCCGCGAAGGCGTGTTCCGCGAGGTGCACGCCGCGTTCGTCGCCGAGGTGGTCAGCGGCACCATCGGCGCCATCCAGCGCGGCGAGATCGCCGAGCGCACCGGGCTGTCGGACGCGGAGGCCTTCGCCGAGCTGTCCCAGTTCCTGCTCGGCGGCCTGTTCGACCCGCCCGCGGAAGGTTCGCGGATCGCCCCACTCCCGGCGGAGCACACTGGTGCCCGCCCCCAGACCGCCCGGCCATAGCCGTCCGGCGCGGCACCCGGCCCCGAACCGCACGCCGGACCAGGCGCGGGGCCGAGCAAGTCAGCACGTCGAGCACCAGCACGGAGGAATCGTGATCGTCATCGGTGGAGAGGCCCTCGTCGACCTCGTCCCGGACTCCGCCACGCCAGGGGGCGAACTCGGCCCGCTGCACCCCCGCCTCGGCGGCGGCCCGTACAACGTGGCGATCGCGCTGGGCCGGTTGGACGTGCCCGCCGGTTTCCACGCCACGCTCTCGACCGACCAGTTCGGCGACAAGCTGCTGGCACGCCTCGTCGAATCCGGGGTGGACACCGGCCTGGTGGGCCGCGCCCCGCAGCCGACGACGCTGGCCGTGGTCGGCCTCGCCGAGGACGGGTCGGCCCGCTACAGCTTCCACACCGAAGGCACCGCCGCGCGCTTCGTCGCCGACCCCGGCCCGCTGCCGGACGAGGTCACCGCCGTCTCCTTCGGCACCCTCGGCATGGTGCTCGAACCCGGGGCCACCGCGTACGAGGCGGTGCTGTTCCGCGAGGCCGAGCGCGGCCGGTTCGTCGCGCTGGACCCGAACATCCGCGCCGACCTGATCGCCGACCCGGCGGCCTACCGCGCGCGGTTCGAGTCCTGGCTGCCCTCGGTGCACCTGCTGAAGCTGTCGGTGGAGGATGCCGAGTGGCTGGCCGGGGACGAGGACGTGGACGTCGCGCTGCGCCGCTGGCAGCAGGCGGGCCCGGCGGGCCTGGTGCTCACCCGCGGCGCCGACGGGCTGGCCGCGCTGGTCGGCGACGGCGAACTCGTCGAGGTGCCGGGGGTGCGCGCGCAGGTCGCCGACACCATCGGCGCGGGCGACACGGTGCACGGGGCGCTGCTGGCCTGGCTGCACCGCAACGATGCGCTGTCCCCGGCGGCGGTGCGCGCGCTGACCCACGACCAGTGGCGCGAGGCCCTCGGCTTCGCGGCCGCGGCCGCCGCCATCACGGTGTCCCGGCCCGGCGCCGAGCCGCCCACCACCGCCGAACTCGGCTGACCGGCCCGGCTTCCGGGAGCATCCGCGCCGGTCCGGGCATTCCGGACGTTCCCGGGCCGGCGCGGCTCCGGTCCGGGAACGCGCCGCGATCGGTTGCGGCAACCGGGCGCCGGGCACGTGGCGTCCGGCCTGATCGACGATGTGATCGTGGTCCCACCTGCCCAAAAGGGCTAACACGATTGCTGCGCGAGGGGCCTGGAGCGGTCTAGCGTGGCACCTGACAGGACCCCAACGGGGTGGTGCTGCGGCGGTCCGGAAACCCCGACCGGCGCACGCGCGCGACCGACCTCGCCGCCCGAACACCACGGGAAGTGCGCCGTCGTCGGCGGAAGCGCCGCCCCTTCACGAGCGCGAGAGGTTCCCGAATGCCCGACGACGCGACCGCCAAACGTACCGTCGCGCTGCGCTACGACGGCGGCGAGCACGAAATGCAGGTGACGGAGCCCACCGAGGGTTCCGCCGGTGTTGATCTCGGGAAGCTGCTGGCCCAGACCGGTTTGGTGACGCTGGACCCGGGTTTCGTCAACACCGCCGCCTGCAAGTCCGACATCACCTACATCGACGGTGACGCGGGCATCCTGCGCTACCGCGGCTACCCCATCGAGGAGCTGGCCGCCAAGTCCAACTTCATCGAGGTCAGCTACCTGCTGATCTACGGCGAGCTGCCCACCCAGGCGCAGTACGACGACTTCGCCGACCGGATCCAGCGGCACACCCTGCTGCACGAGGACCTCAAGCAGTTCTTCGACGGCTTCCCCCGCGACGCGCACCCGATGCCGGTGCTGTCGTCGGCGGTCTCCGCCCTGTCGACCTTCTACCAGGACAGCCTGGACCCGTTCGACCAGAACCAGGTCGAGCTGTCCACGGTGCGCCTGCTGGCGAAGCTGCCCACGATCGCGGCCTACGCCTACAAGAAGTCCGTCGGGCAGCCGTTCCTGTACCCGGACAACTCGCTGGGCCTGGTGGAGAACTTCCTGCGGATGACCTTCGGGTTCCCCGCCGAGCCCTACGAGGTCGACCCGGCGCTGACCCGCGCCCTCGACCTGCTGTTCATCCTGCACGCCGACCACGAGCAGAACTGCTCCACGTCCACGGTGCGCATGGTGGGCTCCTCCGAGGCGAACCTGTTCGCCTCGATCTCCGCGGGCATCAACGCCCTGTTCGGCCCGCTGCACGGCGGCGCGAACAGCGCGGTGCTGGAGATGCTGGAGGGCATCCACGCCAACGGCGACGACGTCGACTCGTTCGTCAACCGGGTCAAGAACAAGGAGCCCGGCGTCAAGCTGATGGGCTTCGGGCACCGGGTCTACAAGAACTACGACCCGCGCGCGGCGATCATCAAGAAGACCGCCGATGAGGTGCTCGGCAAGCTCGGCGCGAACGACCCGCTGCTGGAGATCGCGCTCAAGCTGGAGGAGAAGGCGCTGGCCGACGACTACTTCGTCGAGCGCAAGCTCTACCCGAACGTCGACTTCTACACCGGCCTGATCTACAAGGCGATGGGCTTCCCGACGAAGTACTTCACCGTCCTGTTCGCGCTCGGCCGCCTTCCCGGCTGGATCGCGCACTGGCGGGAGATGCTGGAGGACCCGGCCCGCAAGATCAGCCGTCCGCGCCAGGTGTACACCGGTGCGGCGGAGCGCTCCTACCGGAGCATCGGCGAGCGCTGAGCCCGCACCGCCGCAGGCACCCGATGAGCTGTGCGGGCTCGACGGGACCCGTCCGCGGCGGAACTGAATCGAACGCTGAATCGACCTAGCGGCTCCGGCCGCGGCGGGTATCGGCCCGTCGTCCCGCCCAGGCCCCGGTGTCCGGCTCCTCGCCGGCCCCGGGGCCGACTCGTGTCCGGGGTTCGTCGCCGGCGGGGCACCGGAGCGGGCGGGTTTCCGGGTGAGCGCGGTGCCGGGTTCCTTCGGGGAGTGCGGTGGCGGCTCGGGATTCGGCGGGCTGCGCGGAGACCGGCTCCGGGTTCGGCTCGTGCCGGGATTCGGCGGGCGGTGCGGCTCCGGCTCGTGCCGGTTCCCTCGACGGGGGCCGCGCCGGACCGGTGCCCGGCCTCCCGCGCGCGCGGTGCGTAGGGTCGCCGGGCATGAGCGCACCTGCCCTCCTGTGGTTCCGGCGCGACCTGCGGGTCCGCGACCACCCGGCGCTGGCCGCCGCCGCGCGCGACGGCCGTCGGGTGATCGGCGTGTTCGTGCTGGACGAATCGCTGCTGGCGCCCGCGGGCGCGCCCCGGCGCACCTTCCTGTACCGCTGCCTGCGGGAACTCGACGCGAGCCTCGGCGGCAGGCTGCTGGTGCTGCGCGGCGATCCGGCGCGGGTGCTGCCGGAGCTCGTCGCCGAGGTCGGCGCCGGCTCGGTGCACGTCTCCGCCGACACCGGCCCCTACGGGCGGGAGCGGGACGAGCGGGTCCGGGAGGCGCTCGGCGAGCGGGTCGAGTGGGTCGCCACCGGGTCGCCGTACGCGGTCACCCCGGGCCGGATCACCAAGCGGGACGGCACCGCCTACCAGGTGTTCACCCCCTTCCGGCGCGCCTGGGACGAGCACGGCGCGCCCGCCCCCGCGGACACCGGCGCCGCCACCGCGGACTGGATGCTGCCGCGGAAGGTGCGCGCCGCGGGCATCCCGGCGGACGAGGACCTGGGCGGCGTCGAGCTGCCACCGGCGGGGGAGCGGGCCGGGCTGGAGCGCTGGGACGACTTCCGCGACGCGACGCTCACCGACTACGAGCAGGACCGGAACCGGCCGGACCGGGCGGGCACCAGCCGGATGTCGCCCTACCTGAAGTGGGGCTGCGTGCACCCGCGCACCCTGCTCGCCGACCTGGACGGGCTGTCCGGGGACGGCGCGAGCAGCTACCGGAACGAGCTGGCGTTCCGCGAGTTCTACGCGGACGTGCTGTGGCACCGGCCTGCCAGCGCGCGGCACAACTTCGACACCCGCTTCGACCGGATCCGGCTGGACACCGACGCGGACGCCTGGGACCGGTTCGGCGAGTGGTGCGCGGGCCGCACCGGGTTCCCGCTCGTGGACGCGGGGATGCGGCAGCTGCTCGCCGAGGGCTGGATGCACAACCGGGTGCGGATGGTGGTGGCGAGCTTCCTGGTGAAGGACCTGCACCTGCCGTGGTGGTGGGGCGCCCGGCACTTCATGCGGCACCTGGTCGACGGCGACCTCGCCTCGAACCAGCACGGCTGGCAGTGGGCCGCGGGGTCCGGCACCGACGCGGCGCCCTACTTCCGGATCTTCAACCCGATCACCCAGAGCTC
This sequence comes from Saccharopolyspora sp. MMCC62, assembly GCF_057736575.1. Classification (NCBI taxonomy): domain Bacteria; kingdom Bacillati; phylum Actinomycetota; class Actinomycetes; order Pseudonocardiales; family Pseudonocardiaceae; genus Saccharopolyspora; species Saccharopolyspora sp. MMCC62. Next base: position 391,693 of record NZ_JBYKCM010000004.1, read on the forward strand.
CCGGTTCGACCCCGACGGGGCCTACGTCCGCAGGTACGTCCCCGAGTTGCGCGGCCTCGACGCGAAGAGCACCCACCGGCCGTGGACCCTGCCGGACGGCCCGCCGAACGGCTACCCGCCGCCGATCGTCGAGCACGGCGTCGAACGGCAGGAGGCCCTCGCCCGCTACGGCGAGATCAAGAGCTGACTGACTGTTCCGCTACTTCTGCTACTTCTGTTGCGTAGTGCCCGGGTGGCGGAACCTCAGCGGCTTCCTCGCTGCGGGATCGATTTCTGATGTATGTCCAACACACGGCGACATCGCTGTCCTCGCGAGGAAGCCGCTGAGAACCCGCGGCGGTGCCGGTGTCTTGGGTGGTCGTCGGCTCAGCGGCTTCGCCGCTGACAGGAGACCGACAAGACAAGACCCGCCGGGCAGGTTCATAGACAGGCAGTGACGCTTCGCAACGCGGAACGGCCCGCACCCCGATGAAGGGGCGCGGGCCGTTCTGAAATCGATCCCGCAGCGAGGGCACCGCTGAGGTTCCGCCACCCGAGCTCCTCGCAAGTCCGAAGAGAGCGATCCCGTCAGTCGCCGCGGCGGATGGGGCCGAGGATCTCCCGTTCCTTGGCGCCGGTGACCAGCGTGATCGGTTCCCACAGGTTGTCGCCCAGGGCGATCACCCCGTCGTCCTTGAGCTGCGTGAGGTGCTGGACCTGCGGCTGCCCGAAGTACCAGAACCGCGCCGCCAGCTGGGCCTGCTGCAGCGGCAGCCGCTGCAGCAGGATCAGGTCGGCGGTGTTGGTGGCCGCACCGCTGCCCGCCTGCGGGTGCAGGTAGGGCAGCACGTACATGGTGGTCTGCCACGGAACGCGCGGCGGGAACATCTCCTGCGGCACCGCGCCACCGTCGTGGATCAGCAGCAGCGGCGATTCCTCGGTCACCCGGGGAACGTCGTAGGGGGCCAGCTTGCGCAGGTTCACCACCGGAACCGGCTTGCCGTCGGGAGTGAGGCCCGCGGCCCGCTCCAGCACCCGCCACGCACCGGGCCGGCCGGTGACGATGTGCACCCAGGCGCCTGCCGCCATGGCGCGCAGCGCGATCTGCCGGGCCAGGTACAGGCCGCCGACGGTGACCATGCGGGTCGGTTCGGGCCGCAGGATCGACGCGGTCAGCGGCTCCCCGTTCGGCCCGGCGCCGATGATCATGCCGCCGCGGTCGCCGGGCGGGCTCACCAGGTCCAGCATTTCCGGCCGCACCAGGAATTCCGGGGCGGTGCCGGTGCTGTTGCCCGGGGTGTCGAGGGTTCGCGTCCGGCTCATGCCGCACCTCCCAGGGGCAGCGTCCCGGTCAGCCCCGCCAGCTGCATCCCGCGCAGCGGGGTGAGCGTCAGGTTGAGCTTGTTGCTGATGTTGCGCAGCTGGTGGTCCGCGGAGTTCAGCGCCTCCGGGGTGCGTCCGCTGATCCGCACCAGGCCGCGCAGCCCCACCTCGCCGTCCTCACCGGACGGTGCGATGGACAGCGCGATGCTGATGGACCGGCCGCGGACGTTGGTGAGCGCGTTGATGCTGTCGGTCATCCGGTTCGGCCAGCCGGTGATGGCGTAGCTGGCGTGCCGGTAGTTGTCGGCGATGACGCCGCTCCACCGCTCCCGCAGCCCGATGGGCCGCTGCGAACCCAGCGCGTCCTGGAGCTCGGCGGAGGAGATGCCGGCCTGCAACAGCTCGTCCGGGTCCAGCGGTCGCGCCGAAATCCCTTGGCTGGCCAGGGCGTTGCGCACCCGGGACAGCGCGCCGATCAGCGCCCGGTGCGCGCCGACGACCCCGCCGCCGCGCTCGCCGACGGCCTTCGCGCAGGTCTGCGGGTCCAGCCGCACCGCCACCCAGGTGGTGCGGCGGGCGGCGGCCGAGGAGGTGCCGAGCAGCTCCAGGTACGAGTTCAGCGCGGGCGAATCCGGCAGCAGCGCGGCACTTCCCGGGTAGCAGTGCCAGATCACCTGGATCGCGTCGAGCACCACGCCGCGGTCCTCCAGGCACGGCGTCAGCACGCCCAGCGGCAGGTTCGTCGCCTTGTCCGGGTTGCTGATCAGCGGCGGCGTCGGGTCCACCATGAGCACCGCGGTCCACTTGCCGTTGTGCCAGGACAATCCGACGGGGTTGCGGTCGTGGTCCTGGCCGCGGGCGACGACGAGGTCCTCCACCAGGATGCGCAGCAGCGCCACCCGGTGGTTCTCGTCCGGCCCGATGATGCCGTCACCGTTGCGGTCCTCGACGAACTCGCTGACGTCCTCGGACGGCGGGACGGAACGGCGGATGTGGCTGCGCGTCCGGTATTCCAGGACGAGCCCGAACCACTGGGTGAACCAGCGGCCGCGCCTGCGCAGCAGCGCGATGATCAGCGCGAGCGCGACGACGCCCGCGGACACCGGCCACAGCATCTCGTTGAGCAGCAGGAGGATCAGGCCGAGTGCCAGACCGACCTCGATGACGACGATGTTGGCCACCGGCATCGCCCCGAGGCTGGCACCGACCGTGCGACGCCGCGCTCGGATGCGCGTGCGAGCACCGCCGGTACCGGAGGCGTTCGGCTGGGCCGGATGTTGCGTACTGACGGACATCCGTTCGGTCTCTTCCCCTCGCAGGTAGTGCGCGCCCGAGCGCGCCAACCAGGTCGTTCGGCAGCCGTTCCAAGAGTTTGCGGAAGGGTTCCGTCGAACCGGACCCGTGCGGCGCCCCTCTCCGGCTATCCTGCGGAACCGTACCTCGGACGGGAGAGCTGTAGGCGAAGAATGGCATCAACACCCACAACGAAGTCACAGGTTCAGGCGTACCAGTTCGTCCTTCGCCGGATGGAATCGGCGTTGGTGCGCAAAGACGCGGTGATGCTGCACGACCCGATGGGCTCGCACAAGCGCGCCACCATCGCGGGTGCCATCCTCGCCTGCATCGGTCTGATCGGGTTCCTCGTCTGGGGCTTGTTCGGCGGGAAGGGGTCGATCCCCGAGCCGGGGTCCATCGTCATCGGCAAGGACAGCGGCAGCGTGTACGTCGTCACCGCCGACGAAGCCGCCCAGAAGCGGCTGATCCCGATGCTGAACATGGCGTCGGCGAAGCTGCTGGTGATGGCGCAGTCCCAAGGCCAGGGCGGCCAGCCGGTGCAGGCGACCACGGTGAAGGAGTCGGCGCTGGCGGAGTTCCCGCGCGGCCCGCGCACCGGAATGGTCAACGCCCCCAACTACTTGCCCGCGGCGAACGACGTCGCCGAACCCGCGTGGGCGATCTGCGACGTCGGGCAGGTCCGGGACAACCTCGGCAGCGAGGACCGGACGCAGCGCGCGACGAAGGTGGAGACCACGGTCATCGGCGGCGACGCGGACCACGGCGTCGAGCTCAAGCCCGACGAATCGCTGTTCGTGCAGGACCAGAGCTCCGGGCAGGAGTACCTGATCTACCGGGTCGAGCTGGAGGACCGTCCGCACACCAAGGTCGTCAAGGCCCAGGTGGACCGCTCCGAGCAGGCCGTGATGGACCTCTACGGCCTCAACGGAGTGGTTCCGCGCACCATCACCACCAACATGCTGAACTCGGTGCCGGACGCGCCGCCACTGCGCATCCCGGACCTGCCGAGCGGTCAGGTCACCTACATGTTGAACCCGTACGAATCGGGTGACGTGGTGAAGCGGAGCGTGCCCGGCGCGCCGGAGGAGAACCAGTACTACGCGCTGCTCCCCGAGGGCAAGCAGGAGATCAGCTACGGCGCCGCGGCCGTGCTGCACGCCAGCAAGAGCAAGAGCCGGGAGATCCCGGACTCCAGCGGCACCATCACGACGGCGCCGGACGCGAAGAACGAGAAGATCGACATGGCCGCGTTCCCGACGGACGTGCCCAAGCCGCTGTCCTTCCAGACAGCGCCCACGTCCTGCCTGAGCTGGCACAACATCGGCGGCGAGCACCACGTCACGGTCACGGTCGGCAAGGACGCCCCCACGAAGACCGCCCCGGTGAAGCTGGCCCAGTTCGACGGGACCGGCCCGAAGGTGGACTACTTCTACATGCCCGCCGGGAAGGCGTCCGTGGTGCGGGGCGCGTCCAACGAGGCCGGTGCCGGCTCGGCCCCGATCTACCTGGTGACCGACCAGGGCGTGATCTACGGGATCAAGGACGGGAAGACCGCGCAGGGACTCGGCGTGGTGAACAACCCGAGCCTGCTGGAAGCCGGGCCGTCCGGGATCCTGCGCTCGCTGCCGAAGGGCGATCTGCTCGACCCGGCGCAGGCCAGCTACGTGTACGACTCCGTCCCGGTCCCGCCGGGCGGCGTCAACCGGCCGCCGCCGAATCCGCAGGCGCAACAGCAGTCCGGTAGTACCGGCGGCTGACGGCTCTTCCCGCGAGGTCCACGGCCCGCTCGACCACTCCGGTCGGGCGGGCCGTGTCGCGTTTCCCGCCCAGTGGCGGGGAACCGTTGCTCCACCGGGCACGTCGCAGGGATGGTGTGCTCGCGCCGGGTCGCGCGGCGCATCCGCCGGTCCGCTGGGGTGACCGGTGTCGTCGACTACCGGGAGGTGCCGGATGGCGGGGATCCGGATCGAGACCGACGAGCTGGCGCGGCGCGCGGACGCGGTGCGCGCCGCCGGGGAGCTCGTGGGCGAAGTGGGGCGGGAACTGGGGAACGCGCCCGGTGGCGCGGAGTTCGGGTCCTGGGGCGAGGTGGCCGCCGAGTCGTACGACGGGCTGGCGGTGGCGCTGCGGGAGCGGATCTTCGCCCTCGGGCACGCGGTCGCGGACGCGGGCGGTGAGCTCGCCGCGGTCGCCGAACGGCACGCGGCCGAGGACGCCGAGCACGCCGCCGGGTTCGGCGGGGAAGGCGCGGCGTGATGGCGGACGAGGGCGGGATGTTGCAGGCCAACGACCTGCGGACGGTGCGCGCGGCCAGCGCGGCGGAGGCGGAGCGGCGGTCGGCGCCGGACGCTCCGGCGGCGGGGACCGAAGCCGGGACCGCCGCAGCGGAATCCGGTGCCGCCGCACGGGAGACCGGGAGTGCGGCACCGGAAAACGGAACCGCCGCAGCGGGAACCGGAACCGCCGCACGGGAAACCGGCTTCGCCGCACCGGAATCCGGCTTCGGCGCAGCGGGACCGGAGCCGGTCGCACCGGAATCCGGGACCGTCGCACCGGATTCCGCGCCGAGCCCGCCGGACACCTCGCCCGCCGCGTTCGACCCCGAGCGGGCCGAGCCCCCGGTGCAGCTGGACTTCCTGCGCCAGTCCGCCGAGGTGCTGGAAGTTCCCGACCCGTTCGCCCCCGAGTTCGCCGTCGCCGGCGGGGAGTGGCGGTCGCTGCGGCCCGCCGCCGCGTTCTGGCGCGCCGCCGCGGACGCGCTGCGCGACGGCACCTCGGCGGCCGCGGGCGAGGTGAGCGGCATCGAGGCGAGCTGGGACGGCGCGGCCGCCGACGGGTTCATCGCCGGGCTGCGCCGGATCGGCGCGAGCGGCGGTGCGCTCGCCGAGGCGGCGGACGCGCTGGCCGCGGCGCTGGACGCGGCCGCCGACGCGCTGCACGAGATCGCGGGGGACATGCGGCGGTTCCTCACCGAGGTCGCCGCGGGAGTGCACGCGGCGCTGCGCGAACCGGGCGCCGACCTGCCCGCCGCCCGCGAGCACCTGATGCGCGCCCGGCGCCCGGCGGCCGGGCTGGCCGAATCGGTGCACGAGGTGATGGCCCGGTTGCAGCGGTCCTGCGCCGAGCAGCGGGACGTGCTGCCGCCGGTGCCCACCGTCACCGCGGACGGTCCGAAGAATCCGTTGTGGACGGAGCTGGCGAGCGGCGCGGAACGGGCCGCCGGTGGACCGCCGGACGGTGCGCACCGCGCGGATCCCGGGGCGACCGGAGCCGCGTCGACCACCCCCGCCCAGGCCGAACCCGGCGAGCACGACACCGCCGAGCACGGCACCGACGACTCCGCGGGCACCACCGGTGCCCTGCTCGGCGGCGGGATGGTCGGGGGCATGATGCCGCTCGCCGGGATGGCGGGCCTGGCCGGGGCGGGCGGCGCCGCGGGCCGTCGCGGGCAGCGGCGGCCGCGCCCGAAGGCCGACCCGGCGGAGCTGTTCGGCGTCCCGCCCGCCGTGGAACCGGTGCTCGGCGACGCGAAGAAGAAGCGCCCGGAGTGATCGCGCGCTGATGGAAGAGGCCCGGTGGAGTCCGAAGTGGACTCCACCGGGCCTCGTCGTCGGCCGGTGCCGGGATCAGTCGTCGTCGGTGCCCGCGCTGCGCGCCCGGGCCGTGCGCCGCGCGTTGATCAGGAACGCCGTGAACAGCACCGCCCCGATCCCGCCGAGCGCCCCGCCGAACGCGACGGTCAGCGCCGCCCAGTCGGCCTGCGGGATGACGTCCGCGCTGAGCCGGGCGGGCTTCGCCGGAGCGGGCTGCACGCCGTGCTCCGCGGGCACCACGTCGCTCAACGCCGCCATCGGGTCGATCATGCCGTGCCCGAGGATGTCGTTGCGCCCGTTCGGCCCGCCGGGGCTCAGCGAGGTCTGCTCGATCCGGTCCATCACCTGCTTCGCGGTGAGCTCCGGGAACTTCTCCTTGATCAGCACCGCCAGCCCCGACACGTAGGGGGCGGCGAAGCTGGTGCCCTGGATCGGTCCCGGCTCGCCCTGCTGCCCGGTCGCGATCTGGTTGACCACGCCGGTGCCGCCGCTGCCCGGGTCGAGCGCCGTGAGGTCCTCGCCCGGTGCGGCGACGTCGACCCACGGCCCGGGGACGGTGAACTCGGAGGCCTGGCCCTGCTGCCCGACCGAGGCGACGGTCAGCACGTACTCGTCGAACCAGGCGGGCAGCACCGCGGTGACCGGGTTGCCGGGCGGGTTCTTCTGGCAGCTGTCCTGTGTGTTGCCCGCCGCGGCGACCACGACGACGCCCTGGTCGGAGGCGTTCTTCACCGCGTTGTACAGCCGGTTGTTGTACCCGCCGCCGTCGGCCATCGCCGCGGCCATCGTCTGGCAGGACGACTGCGAGATGTTGATGACGTCGACGCCCCGGTCCGTGGCGTACTGCACGGCCTGCGCCATCGTCTGCGTGTCGCCGATCGTCTTGTTCTGCTGCTTGTCCTGGTACACCGCGGACGACTGCCGGATCGACATGATCGTGGCGTCCGGGGCGACCCCGACGAACCCGCTGTCCGAGGACTGCTGCGCCGCGATGATCCCGGCCACCACGGTGCCGTGGCCGTCGCAGTCCTGGTTCGGTCCGCCGCCCGGCACGGCGCTGCCGCCGCCGTCGTTCAGCTTCAGGCGCGGGTGCTCGTTGACGCCGGTGTCGATGACCGCGACGGTCGATCCCTGACCGGTGAGCCCTTCGGCGTGGGCGCGTTCGAACCCGAGGGTGAGCTGGCTCCACGGCTTCTCCTCGACGGAGGTGCCGCTGTTGTTCGCCTGCATGCAGCCCTGGGTGGGCTCGAAGTTGCCGGAGGGGCTGAGCGGCCCGCTCCCGGGCGCGGCCGGGACCAGCGGGGGCGGCTGGAACTCGATCTCGTCCGCCAGCGCGGGCTGCGCCGCGCCGAGCCCGGTGATCCCCAGGACGGCGACCAGCGCCACGCCCCGCCGCAGCGCACCGTTCCGCGAGTTGAAAACCATCTCGACGGTCCTCAGAAGAAGTTGAGGTTGAGGTCGCGGATCGTCATGTACAGGTCCATGACGCCCAGCGCGAGCGGCAGCACCAGTGCGATCAGCACCGCTTCCAGGATGTCCACCATGCGCCGCTGCACCGGCGAGAACCGGCGGTTCGGGAACACCACGCCGAACACGAGCGAGCCGACGCTGAGCAGCAGCAGCGGCGGGAAGACCCACGCGACGGCCATCGGCATCAGCGCGGTCTGCACGAGCAGCCCGGCGGCCACGCCGACTGCGGCGAGCAGCCCGCTGACCAGCAGCGCCACCGCCTGGCTGCCGTTGGCGTAGTTGCGGCCGCGCAGCAGCAGCACCGCGGAGACCACGATCGCGAACAGGGCGCCGAAGACGCCGCCGTTGGCCAGCGTGATGGCGAGGATCGCGCCGAGCGCGGCGGTGAGCCCGCAGCCGATGATCAGGCCGGTCATGTACTGGTGGGCGAGGCCGGTGCGGCGCTCGATCATCAGGTAGTCCGGGAAGCCCTCGTCCTCCTTGAGGTCGTCGGCGTTGCCCGGCACGTGCGGCAGCGGCAGCTTCGCCAGCTGGATGGTCAGCCGCGGCAGCAGCGAGATCCCGGCGAGCCCGATGGCGCCTGCGCCGGCGGCGACCCCGGCCGCGCTCGCCCCGCTCGGCAGCAGCAGCGCGGCGATGAACGCGAGCACCGCGAAGGTGGAGACGGTCGCGGCGGCGATGAACGTGACGATGCCGGTGCCGATCACCATCAGCGAGATCGACGCGAAGATGAGCACCAGCGCGCTGGCCAGCAGCAGCTTCGGGGTGGGGTCGTTGCCCGGCACCGCGTTGAGCCCGGCGACGAACGCCATCGGCAGCGCGCCCGCCCCGGCGATCACGGTCCCGGTGGTGGCGGCGCCGTAGGCGCGGGTCACGACGGAGCCGATTCCGGTGGCGAACACGGCGACCACGACCGCGATGATCGCGGTGATCGCGTGGAAGAGGACGCCACCGGCCTGACCGGACAGTCCTAATGCGGCGGCGGCCGCGACGAACCCGAGCACGCCCGCCGCGTGCCCGATCTTCGCGGCGGTCTCCTTCGTCCACGGCCGGTAGCTGCCCGGTTCCGCTTCGGCGAGCGCGTCCACCACGTCGTCGTACAGCGGCGGCGGCGGGTCGTCGGAGCGGCGGCGCAGCTGCAGCAGCTCGCCGTCGACGACGCCCAGCGAGGACAACGTCTGGCTGTTCTCCAGCGGTTCTTCACCCAGCTTCGCCAGGCACCAGCCGCCGTGCCGCGAGCCACCGTCCGTGCTGGCCTCGCGGGCCATCTCCAGCAGCATCGGCAGCAGATCCGCCACCGCGACGTCGGCGGGCAGCGCCAAGTCGATGCGAGTATTCGGCGCCACCACTGTCACGCGGCTGAACACCGTGGTCCCGGTCGCCACTGCGGCCCCCTACTTCCTAAGTCCTGGCACTTGGGTCCTCCTGCGTCAATCCGGCCGTGGTGCGGTTTTCTCGGCGAAAGCGGCCCGCCCGGCCGAAGAGCGCCCCTAGTATGGCCGCACCGACCTCGCAGGGGTGAAGGGTTTGGTCGAACTCGTGCCAACGGGTTCGCAACCGGATGGTCACGGACCGGCCGGAACCACCCGGACCCTGCTGACGTCGGTGCCGTGGACGGTACAGAATGCCGCCTGCGGCAGTAGGGGCGTCGTGACGTGAGCCCGCCGCTCCACATTGCTACGACAGGAAAGGTTGCTGCCTCCGGTGAGCACGCTGCAGTTCAAGCGAACGCCGCGCATGGCCGCTCCGAGGCCGCCTGGCGGGGAGGTGCACCTCGAACCGCCACCCGAGATCCCGCGGGTGATCCCCGGCAACATCGTTCAGAAGGTGCTGCCAGGCGTCATGATCGTCGCATCCCTCGGGATGATGGTCTTCATGCTTCAGCGGGCCAAGGACAACCCGATGATGATGATGATGCCGATGATGATGCTCGTCTCGACCTTCGGGATGATGGCGGGCGGCGGCAAGGACGGCGGTCAGAAGAAGGCCGAGATGAACGAGGACCGCAAGGACTACCTGCGGTACCTCGGTCAGATGCGGGATCGCGCCCGCGAGGCCGCGGACGAGCAGCGCCTCGCCCGGGAGTGGGTCCACCCGGACCCGCAGACGCTGTGGTCGCTGACGAACGGCACCCGGCGGATGTGGGAGCGCAGGCCGAACGACAACGACTTCTGCCAGGTCCGGGTCGGCCGCGGTTCGCAGCGCCTGGAGACCCGGCTGGTGCCGCCGCAGACCGGTCCGGTCGACGAGCTGGAGCCGATCACCACGTTGGCGCTGCGCCGTTTCGTGCGCGCGCACTCGCTGGTGGCGCAGCTGCCGATCGCGACCTCGCTGCGCGGTTTCGCCGCGGTCGGGCTGCAGGGCGACCGGGCGGTCACCCGGGGGCTGGCGCGGGCGATGCTGGCGCAGCTGGCGACCTTCCACTCGCCGAACGACGTGATGATCGCGGTCGCCTCCAGCGGCCGGGCCCGCACCGAGTGGGACTGGGTGAAGTGGCTGCCGCACGCGCAGCACCCGACCGAGACCGACGGCATCGGCTCGTTGCGGTTGATGTCCGGTTCGCTGTGGGGCATCGAGGAGATGCTCGACGAGCAGCTCGCCGAACGCCCCCGGTTCCAGCGCAACGCGGCCCCGCCGGACGGCCAGCCGCACATCGTGATCGTGCTCGACGACGCCGAGATCAGCCGCGAGGAGCAGCTGATCGTCGAAAGCGGCCTCGCCGGCGTCACGATCATCGACCTGTCCGATGTGCTCGGTCAGATGACCCAGCGCCGCGGCATGCGCATCGTCGTCGAGCCGGACCGCATCGGCGCTCGCGGCCAGAACAGCGTGGAGTGGTTCGGCGAACCGGACACGCTGAGCATGGAGGAGGCCACCTCGCTGGCCCGCCAGATGGCGCGCTACCGCATCGCGTCCGGCCCGGCCGAGGTGGACGACGGCGACGGTTTCGAACCGCTCACCACGCAGCTCAACTACATCGAGCAGCTCGGCCTCGCGGGCGACCCGGTCACCTTCGACCTCAACGAGGCGTGGCGCCCGCGCCCGCGGGACGACATGTACCGCGTCGCGATCGGCCCGGGTGAGCAGGGCGAGATCGTGCACCTGGACATCAAGGAGACCGCGTCCAACGGCATGGGCCCGCACGGGCTGTGCATCGGTGCGACCGGTTCCGGCAAGTCCGAGTTCCTGCGCACCATCGTGCTGGGCCTGCTGGCCACGCACTCCTCGGCATCGCTGAACTTCGTGCTCGTCGACTTCAAGGGCGGCGCGACGTTCAAGGGCTTCGACAGCGCCCCGCACGTCTCGGCGAGCATCTCGAACCTCGGTGACGACAGCACCCTGGTCGACCGGATGCAGGCCGCCCTCGACGGCGAGATGAACCGCAGGCAGGAGGTGCTGGACAAGGCGGGCGCGAAGAACGTCTGGGACTACCGGAAGCTCTACGAGGCCGGGCACGAGAACGCCAAGGACCCGCTGCCCGCGCTGTTCGTGGTCATCGACGAGTTCGGCGAGCTGCTGCAGCAGAAGCCCGAGTTCGCCGACCTGTTCAACATGATCGGCCGGCTGGGCCGGTCGCTGCAGGTCCACCTGCTGCTCGCCTCGCAGCGGCTGGAGGAGGGCAAGCTGCGCGGCCTGGACTCGCACCTGTCCTACCGGATCGGCCTGAAGACGTTCAACGCTTCCGAGTCCCGCGCCGCCATCGGCATCCCGGACGCGGCGGACCTGCCCTCCAACGGTGGGCACGGCTACCTGAAGCACCCCAACGGGATGGAGCGCTTCCGCGCCGCCTACGTCTCCGGCCACGACCACCAGACCAGCGGACGCCGCCCGATGAGCCGCGCGGCTTCGCCGGTGACGGGGGAGAAGCGGCCGCGGTTCTTCATCCCCGACTTCGTGGAGAAGCCCCCGGAGCCCGCGGCACCGGCGGTCGTCGAAGAAGAGGAACCGAAGAAGAAGGACGAGCTGGCGCCGACCGACTTCCAGCTGGTCATCAACAAGGTCGAGGGCCAGTGGCCGCCCGCGCACACCGTGTGGCTGCCGCCGCTGGACGCGCCGCCCACGCTGGACGGGCTGCTGCCGCCGCTGCAGGCCACCGACGACCGCGGCTACTCCGCCGTCGGCCACCCGGGCAGCGGCAAGCTGGAAGTGCCGATCGGGCTCATCGACGTGCCCTACCACCAGCGGCAGGACCCGCTCGTGCTGCGCTTCGCCAACGGCGCCGAGGGCAACGGGGCCGTGGTCGGCGGTCCGCAGACCGGCAAGTCGAACCTGCTGCGCACGATGATCGCGTCGATGGCGCTCACGCACACCCCGCAGGAAGCGCAGTTCTACTGCGTCGACCTCGGTGGTGGTTCGCTGGCGGCGCTGCGCAACCTGCCGCACGTCGGCGCGTACGGCAACCGGCGCGACCCGGACACGGTGCGCCGCACCATCGCGGAGATCAAGGCGCTGCTGGCGGCGCGCGAAGGCCGGTTCCAGGAGGCGGGCATCGACTCGATGACCGACTTCCGCAACCGGAAGCGCCGCGGCGAGATCACCGACGACCCGTACGGCGACGTGTTCCTCATCATCGACGGCTGGGAGGCGTTCCGCGCCGAGCCCGATTTCGAGCCGCTCGAACCGGAGATCAACAACCTGGTGCAGCAGGGCCTCGCGTTCGGCATCCACGTGTTCATCGGTGCCAACCGGTGGGCCGCGATCCGGCCGCAGGTCAAGGACGCCCTCGGCACCCGGATGGAGCTCCGGCTCGGTGACCCCGGCGAGTCCGAGGTCAACCGCAAGCTCGCGGTGACCGTGCCGCAGGGCCGCCCGGGACGCGGGCTGCACGCCACGCAGATGCACTACCTGACGGCACTGCCCCGGGTGGACAGCGAGAAGCTCGGCGACCGCATCCCCGCGGAGGCGGCCCGCGCCGAGGCGGCGAACGAGAAGCACCCGCGCCCGTCGTGGGAGCTCTACAACGACGACCTCGCCGACGGCGTCGCCGACCTGGTCAACCGGGTCCGCAGCTCGTGGAAGGGCCGTCCGGCGCCGCAGGTCCGGCTGCTGCCGAACCTGCTGCCGTACGAGCAGCTGCCCACCTTGGAGCAGCAGCCGCGTCCGCACCTGGTGCCGATCGGCATCAACGAGGACGGGCTCAACCCGGTCTACCTGGACTTCAAGGCCGAGCCGCACTTCTACGCGTTCGGCGAGCGGGAGTCCGGGAAGACGGCGCTGCTGCGCAGCATCGTGCACGGCATCACCACCAGGTACACCCGCGAACAGGCGCTGATCCTGCACGTCGACCTCCGCCGCACGATGCTCGGCGTCGTGCCGGAGTCGCACCTGATGGAGTACACGGTCACCTCGGACCAGCTGAAGAGCAACGTGCGGGACATCGTCAACGCGCTGAAGCGGCGGCTGCCCGGCCCGGACGTCACGCAGCAGCAGCTGCGCGACCGCTCCTGGTGGAAGGGCGCGGAGCTGTTCATCGTGATCGACGACTACGAGATGGTCTCGCCGCAGGGGAGCAATCCGCTGGCGCCGCTGGCCGAGTTCGTCCCGCAGGCCTCCGACGTCGGGCTGCACATCATCCTGGCCCGGAACTCGGGCGGTGCCAGCCGGGCGCTGTTCGAGCCGATCATCGGCAAGATGCGGGAGGTCTCCACCCCGGGTCTGGCGATGAGCGCGAACAAGGACGACGGCCAGCTCGTCGGCAACGTCAAGTCCCGGCAGCTGCCGCCGGGCCGCGGGATGCTGGTCAGCCGCTCGATGCGCGGTGGCCCGCAGCTGATCCAGACGGCGTACTCGCAGCCGCAGTGATCGGTTCCTGAGCGGAACGACGACGGCCCTCCCCTGACCGGGGAGGGCCGTCGTCGCTCTCGGTGAATGACACGATCGAGCGAAGATCTTCCTCGGTTTTCGCGCTTATGGTGTGGGCCATGTCAGACACCCCCCGAGCCCGCGCGCTGGGAAAGGAATTGCGTGCCGTTCGCGAGCAATCCGGACTGACCTTGCGCCAGCTCGGCGATCTGATCGGCTGCTCCGAAGCGAAGGTGAGCCGAATGGAGACGGCCCGCCGCCGTCTCGCCCCGAATTCCGTGCGGGCCTTCCTGGACGCCGTGGACGTCCGCGGCGCGAACCGCGACCGCCTGTTGCGCCTCGCCTACGACATCGACGAACCGGTGTGGTGGGAATCGGGTGTCGGATTGCCCGCGCAGCTCACCGAACTCATCGACGCGGAACAACGCGCGGTCTGCATCACCGAGGCGTCCGAGGTCCTCATTCCGGGACTGCTGCAGATTCCCGACTACGCCCGCGCGCTGTTCCTCGCCACCGGTGTTCCGGCCGATCGCGTGGACCGGCTCATCGCGGCCCGGCTGGCCCGGCAGGGGGTGCTGCACCGCTCCGAACCGACCCGGTACGTGGTGCTGCTGGACGAGGCCGCGCTGTGCCGCGCCGTCGGCGGGCCTGCGGTGATGGCCGCGCAGCTGAACGCCGTGCAGGCGATGTGCCGGGAACCGAACATCTCGCTGCACGTGGTGCCGTTCGCGAAGGGCGCGCACACCGGGCTGGACGGCCCGTTCCTGCTGCTGGAGTTCGTTCGGAGCAGGCCGATCGTCCACTTGGAACAGCGCCGGTGCGGCGCATTCCTGGACGACCCGGAAGATGTAACGCCCTTTCTGCACGCACGATCTAGTCTGTGCCGGACGGCGCTGAGCCCTGAATGTTCCCTGGAACTCGTCGCGGCTTATGCGCGCAGGTACGAGTGCGGGGAGGGCACTGGTCATGGGGACGGGGCGCTGGCGGAAATCGAGCTACAGCGGTAGTCAATCGGCGTGCGTGGAAGTGGGGTCGATCGCGATGCGGGTGGACGTGCGCGATTCGAAGGACCAGTCCGCGGTGTTGTGCTTCCGACGCGATCAATGGCGCACGTTCCTGGCCGAGATCAAGTATTCGAATTGAGCTCCGCGGGCCGCCGGGGGAGGGCGGCCACCGGGACGGCGGGACGACCGCCGCGCCCGGGGTCGGCCGGGCCGCTCGATGATCGGGAGCGTCGCGCACGGTGAGTCAAGGGGTTGCCGCCTAAGTCACCCGATCGAGGGCAGACTGTTGAACTGCGCGCACCCTCGGCCTCTAGGGTGCTGGGGTGGATTCGGGATCGGAACCCGACTCGCGCGAACCGTTCGGGGGAATTCGGGTTCGCTCCCGGTTCGTCCCGCCGCACCGGCGGCCCGGCGAAGACACCGACGCGACCTCGCGGCGGTGCGCGAAGGAGTAGTGGGTGTCCCTGCACGTCTCGGTCGACTTCGGCACCTCGAGCACTTGCACCGTGGTGTCCGTCGGCGGCGGTGAACCGCAGGTGGTGGTCGTCGACGGCCAGCCCCTGGTGCCCTCGGCGGTGTTCGCCGCCGCCGACGGCACGGTGTTCGTCGGCCACGAGGCGGAGCGGCAGGCCGCCGTCGACCCGTCCCGGTTCGAACCGCACCCCAAGCGCCGCATCGACGAGGGCGAGCTGCTGCTCGGCAGCAGCGTGCTGCGCGTCGGCGACGTGGTGCGCGCGGTGCTGCAGCGCGCCGTCGGCGAGGCCCGCCGGTTCGCCGCAGGCGCCGGAGTGGACCTGCTCGTGCTCACCCACCCCGCCGACTGGGGCGCGGTCCGCGCCGGGGTGCTGCGCCAGGCCGCCGCCGGGCTGGCGAAGGAAGTGGTGCTCGTCCCCGAACCCGTGGCCGCGGCCGTGTTCCACTCCGCCGGGCACGGGCTGCCCGACGGCGGCGCGCTGGCCGTGCTCGACCTCGGCGGCGGCACCGTGGACGCCAGCGTGGTCCGCAAGCAGGGGCACGCGTTCCGGGTGCTGGCGACGAGGGGCGAACCGAACTTCGGCGGCGCCGACATCGACCAGGCGTTGCTGGAGCACATCGGTTCCGTCGTGTCCGGGATGGACCCGGCCGCGTGGCACAAGCTCGTCGAAGGCCGGGACATGGCCGACCGGCGGCGCCGCCGGGTGCTGCGCCAGGACGTGCGCGGGGCGAAGGAGACGCTGTCCCGGCACACCTACACGGACGTGCCGATGCCGCCGCCGTTCTCGGACGCGCACGTCACCCGCGCCGACCTGGAACGCCTGGTGGCCGCGCCGCTGGCGAAGGCCGCGGACCTCGTCTCGACGATCCTGCAGGACGGCCAGGTGCCGCGGGACCGCCTCGCCGGCGTGTTCCTGGTCGGCGGTTCCAGCCGGATCCCGCTGGTGGCCCGGTTGCTGCACGAGCGCACCGGGGTGCTGCCGACCACGTTGGACCAGCCGGAGACGGTGGTGGCCCGCGGCGCGCTGCGGGCGGTGCGGCTGGACCCGGAGCGCACCGGTGGGCTCGCGCCCGCGGGCGCGCACCGCGGCGCGCCGGCACCGGCCGCGCGTCCCCGCTACGCGGCCGGGCAGCGGCCGGGATGGGTACCGCAGCCCGCCGCGGTGCCGCCGGGCGATTCGCTCAGCCGCGCCTCCACCATCGTCATCGGCGCCGGCGACCAGACGCGTCCGGTGTTCCACACCCCGGTGCCGCGCCGGACCGGGGTGCAGCCCTGGGTGTGGGGTGCGGCCGCCGCCGCGGCGATCGTGCTCGTGGTGGTGGTCGCGGTGCTGCTCGTGCAGGTCACCGGCGGCCGGGCGGACGTCCCGCCGCGGCACGTCGCGCAGTACGAGTACGGCTTCGACTACCCGGGCGGTTGGAAGCAGACCGGCGGCGATCCGGAGCTGTGGCAGACCGTGGTCGCGCCGCGCTCCGACGGCGACGACCTGATCGTCGTGCAGCAGGGGGACCTCGGCTACGACGTGGAGGCCGGGCGTTCCCGCGCGGTCGCGGACCTGCGCGCCGAGTACGACCGGTACAACGCCGACGGGCAGCGCTTCTCCGGTTTCGACTCCTCGGCGACCTTCGCGGGCCGGGACGTCGTGTACTACCGGGAGGACCTGGCGGGCGCGACCGTCGAGTGGTTCGTGCTGCACCAGGGGCACTACCAGGTGAGCGTGGGCTGCCGGTACACCGCGGCGGGGAAGTCCGAAGTGGAGGGAGCCTGCGAGCGGGTCGTCTCCTCGCTCTCGATCTCCCGGTGATCACCGCCCCGCGAAAGGTGCCCGCCGCCACGCGAAATCGGTAGCGGGTGCAAATCGCATTCGCGAATTCCGCGTCCGTTCGTCCGCGCAGTCGGCGCGCGCGGATTCTTTCGCAATCGCTAATCCGCTCGTGACCAGCGATTTCCCTCATCCGCGTTTACAGCCGCAACCGTTTCCGCGAAAAGCTGGGACAGAGCGGAACCGGACGTGGCAATGTCTGCGTCGTAGGTTCATCGATCTTCGAACAACGAATGAAGGGGGCTCACCTATGAGCGGGATGGGTACCGACGCGGACCTGATGGCCAAGGCTTCGGGTCAGGTCGAAGAGGTTCGCGGCAACGTCGAGAACGCGGTGAACACGCTGCAGACGCAGCTCGAGCCGGTCCTGGCTTCCTGGAAGGGCGGCGCCTCCGACGTCTTCCGCCGCCTCATGGACGCGTTCCAGGAGAACGCCAAGGTGATCAACCAGAAGCTGGGCGAGATCAGCGAGAACATCCAGTCCTCGGGTCAGGCCTACACCCAGAACGAAGAGGAGCAGGCCGCCGAGATCTCCAAGATCGAGGGCATGCTCGGCGGCTGAGCCCGCCATCGACGTTCGTTTCTCCACCTTCTTTCGACCACTTCACGTGAGGGGACCACATCATGGAAATTCGGGTTGATTTCGGCCAGCTGAGCCAGGCTGCGGACGACCTGGGCGGCACCGCCACCAAGATCCAGGGCGAGCTGGACGAGCTGGAGAACATGCTCAAGCCGCTGGTCAACACCTGGGAGGGCCAGGCCCAGGAGGCGTACCGCGCCGCGCAGACCGAGTGGGACAAGGCCGCCCAGAACATGATCGAGATCGCCGCGAAGATGGGCATGGCCGTCAACGCCGCGAACGAGTCCTACCAGGCCGGTGAGCAGAAGAACGCCGGTCGCTTCGGCGGCTGATCTTCGCCCCGAGCCCACCGCCGACCCCGGACGCCCCTCGCGGCCCGGGGTCGGCGTTGCACCGGGGCGGGTGTCCGGGGCTTCCGGGCCGCCGGGTAGCATCCACTCGGCGATTCGGCACGCCGACGGGCGTTCCCCGGCGAAGGGGACCCCGTATCGGTGGGTCTTCTCGCCAACGAGTACCCTGATTGTTTGTTGTGCGGTGCGCGACTGCGGTGTTGGAGCGGTGACCGGCCCAGCGGAACGCCCGGCGAGAGCCGAGGCCGAACCGGGGCCACAGGTCTCTGGTGACACCCAGGACGTGCCGGTTCCCCGGCCAGACCGGGGTTTCCGACCCGGCACGGTTCCGATGGGCTCCCCAGAGGAACACACGGGGTCCGCACCGAGATTCCGACGCGAACGACGACGAGGTAGATCCGTGCGCACGTACAGCCCCAAGGCCGGCGAGGTGACCCGCGCCTGGCATGTCATCGACGCCGAGGACGTGGTGCTCGGTCGGCTGTCCACCCAGGCCGCCCTGCTGCTGCGCGGCAAGCACAAGCCGACTTACGCCCCGCACCTCGACACCGGCGACTTCGTCGTCATCGTCAACGCTGAGAAGGTGGCGCTGACCGGCAAGAAGCGCGACCAGGCGTTCCACTACCGGCACAGCGGTTACCCGGGCGGCCTGCGCAAGCAGTCCCTGGGCGAGGTTCTGGATTCGAAGCACCCCGAGCGGGTCCTGGAGAAGGCCATTCACGGCATGCTCCCGAAGACCAAGCTCGGCCGGGCCATGGGCAAGAAGCTCAAGGTCTACGCAGGCCCGGAGCACCCGCACGCGGCCCAGAACCCGCAGCCGTACCAGATCAACGCGAAGGTCGAGAAGTGACCGAGGGACCCGAGGACCAGCCAGTGACCACTCCTGCTCCGGAGGAGACTCCGGTTATCGAGACCGTCGGCGAGGACGTCGTCGAGAACATCGGCGAGAACTTCGCTGCGAACGCCGAGGTCGACGCGGACGTCGAGACCGACGTCGAGGACGCGCCTCAGGAGTTCGCTCCGATCCCGTCCGGCCGCGCCGTGCAGACCGTCGGCCGCCGCAAGGAGGCCATCGTCCGCGTGCGCCTGACCTCCGGCAGCGGTGGGTTCAAGCTGAACGGCAAGGCGCTCGAGGACTACTTCCCGAACAAGGTCCACCAGCAGATCGTGAAGGAACCGCTGGTTCTCGTGGAGCGCGTCGAGGGCTTCGACGTGCACGCGAACCTCAACGGCGGTGGCCCCTCCGGTCAGGCCGGTGCGCTGCGCATGGCCATCGCGCGTGCGCTGGTCGAGCTGGACGCGGATGACCGTCCGGCGCTGAAGAAGGCCGGCATGCTCACCCGCGACTCGCGGGAGAAGGAGCGCAAGAAGTACGGCCTCAAGAAGGCCCGCAAGGCTCCGCAGTACAGCAAGCGCTGACCTTTCGTACGATTCACGGGAGCAGCCGTGGCGTCCGCGCGACGCCGGGGCTGCTCCCGTGATCTTTTTGCGGGCCGGGTTCGGCCTGACAGTGGCACTGCCGTCGATCCAGGAGGATTCGCTGCACATGTCCCGGCTGTTCGGCACCGACGGGGTTCGAGGTCTCGCGAACGCGGACCTCACGCCGGAACTGGCGTTGTCCGTGGCGGCCGCGGCGGCCCGAGTGCTCTACGACCGCGACGACTCCCGGCGCCGGGTGGCGCTGGTGGGCCGCGACCCGCGGGCCAGCGGCGAGATGCTGGAGGCGGCGGTCACCGCCGGGCTGACCTCGGCGGGCATGGACGTGCTGCGGGTGGGCGTGCTGCCCACGCCCGCGGTCGCGTACCTGGTCGGCGAGCTGGGCGCCGACATCGGCGTGATGATCTCCGCCTCGCACAACCCGATGCCGGACAACGGGATCAAGCTGTTCGCCGCCGGTGGGCACAAGCTGCCGGACGCGGTGGAGGACGAGATCGCCGCCCGCCTCGACGAGCACGTGCAGCGGCCCACCGGCGAGCACGTCGGCCGGGTGCGGGACGTGCCGGACGCGGTGCAGCGCTACGTGGACCACCTGCTGGTGGCAACGCCGCAGCGGCTGGACGGCATCCGCGTCGTGGTGGACTGCGCGAACGGCGCCGCCTCCGGCGCGGCCCCCGAGGCCTACCGGCGCGCGGGTGCGGACGTGATCGCGCTGCACGCCGACCCGGACGGCATCAACATCAACGACGGCGTCGGCTCGACGCACCTGGACAACGTGCGGGCCGCGGTGCTGGAGCACGGCGCCGACCTGGGCATCGCGCACGACGGCGACGCGGACCGCTGCCTCGCGGTGGACGCGGCCGGGCAGGTCGTCGACGGCGACCAGATCCTCGCGGTGCTCGCGGTGGCGATGAAGGAGTCCGGCGAGCTCGCCGACGACACGCTGGTCGCCACCGTGATGAGCAACCTGGGCCTGCACCTGGCGATGCGCGATCACGGTGTGAAGCTGCGCACCACCAAGGTCGGCGACCGCTACGTGCTGGAGGAGCTGCGCGCGGGCGGGTTCTCGCTGGGCGGCGAGCAGTCCGGGCACGTGGTGCTGCCCGGGCACGCCACCACCGGTGACGGGCTGCTCACGGCGCTGCGGCTGATGGGCCGGATGGCCGCGACGGGCGAGTCGCTCGCCGACCTGGCCACCACGATGCGCCGGCTGCCGCAGGTGCTGGTGAACGTGCGGGTGGTGGACAAGGCGCAGGCCGTCTCGGCGTCCGAGGTGTCCGAGGCCGTGGCGGCCGCGGAGGCGGAGCTCGGCGAGCAGGGCCGCGTGCTGCTTCGCCCGTCCGGTACCGAGCAGCTCGTGCGGGTGATGGTGGAGGCGCCGAGCGAGGAGATCGCCGACGCCACCGCGCAACGACTCGCCGGAGTGGTTGCTGCCATCCGGTGAAGCTGTGATCTAGGTCTCCCCGTGCGAGCAGATGTGTGAGACGCTGCTCACATGGGTGCCATCGTCGTCGCCATCATCGTCGGACTCGTCGCGGTCGGGCTCGTCACCGCCGTCCTCGTGTTCTCCGCCCTCGGCATAGCCGGGACCAAAGCCATCAACGCCGTGCACGACGGCGGTCAGTGGTGGGTGAACCGGCGGGCGCGCAGGCATGGCTGAGCGGGTGCGCGCGGCGCGCGGGGAGTGGCTCGCGAACCTGGTCATGCTCCTGGTGCTGCCACTGGCCGGGATGGCGCTGGCGGTGATCCTCGCGCTGGTGATCATCGGGTATTGAGCGGCCGGTCCGATCCTCCTCCCGTCGGCTGGCCGCCGGTGGTCCGCGGTGCCGCGGGCGATACCTTGGGCGCGAGCCGAAGGGGGGACCCGATGAACTGGATTTTTCTGCTCGTGAGCATTCTCGTCGGTGGTGGCGCCGGTGCGCTGACCGCCGCGCTCGTGGTGAAGGTGAAGCTGGGCGAGCACGCCCCGAACCCGGGTCCGCCGCAGGCCGGCCCGCCGTTCGCGCAGCCGTTCCCGCACGCGCAGCCGCAGCCGTTCCCGCCGGGGCAGCCGCCGCAACCGCAGGCGCCGCAACCCCAGGTGTCCGCACCGCAGGCTCCGCAGTCCCAGCCGTTCCCGGTCGCTCAGCCGCACCAGTTCGGCCAGCCGTTCCCGCAGTCGCAGCCGTTCCCGCAGCAGGCCCCGCCGCCCTACCCGCCGCAGGGGCCCTACCCGCCCCGGTGAACCTTCGCGTATGCAAGGAGATCACCGGTTTCGGCCCACCGGCCGCTCCTGCCTGCCAGGGTGAGGAACCTGGCGCCACCACCTGACGTCGCACCCGTGCGCGCGTCCGTGGCGGCGTGAAGTGCGAGGAGGGGCAACGATGTCAGGTTTCGGGACGAACTCGGGAGAGTTGGTCGCCGCCGGTAACAGCATCCGGGGCACGGCGGATCCGGTGCGGGACGAGCACGCCAAGAAGATCGGGGAGCTCGATCTGGGGGCGGCGGACTTCGGCCGCGTGCACCAGCAGGCGTTCGGCGGTTATCAGGAAGCCATGGCGAAGCTGTCGAAGTGCGTCTCCTCGATGGCGGACGCCATGGACGACTTCGCGGGCAAGCTGGAGCAGACCGGCCAGGGCTACGACTGGTCCGACGCGGACGCGTCGGAGACCGTCGGGAAGTCGGGGAACAGCTGATGGCCGACGAGCAGAAGTTCCCCTCCGTCGACGAAGTCAAAGCGATCCTGGACGACAGCTCGGTCGACGAGGACGCCAAGGTGACCTTGCTGCTCGACTACCGGCGTTCGGGCGGCGACGACCCGGACGACGTGCTCGACGCCTACATGACGAAGTACGACGACGGCGCCGGTGTGCAGCAGGTGCCGTACGAGAGCGGTGGCACCAGCACCAGCCAGCGCGTCAAGGACGCCTACGCCGGGGCGAAGAAGCAGGCGGACGAGGGTGCGCGGGCGCGCCGCGAGCACGGCGACGCGATCGAGGGCGGCAAGGCCACGATCGGCGACACTCAGCGCCGCGCCGACAACGGGGAGGGCGCGGGGGCGGCGGATTCCGATCAGCTGCTCAACGCGGGCGCTCCGGGGTTGAGCCTGATGATCGACCTCGTGAAGCTGTACGCGAAGATCAAGAGCATCAAGCACGCTGGCGTCGGGGTCGGCGACGAGGCGAAGGTGAAGGAGCGCTACGACGAGCAGCGCGGCATCGAGTTCGCCAAGTTCGACCGGATCATCGGTGACCTGGAGAACGCCGACCGCGGGACGGGGCAAGCGCACAGCGCGATGTCCGACCGGCTGGGGCAGTTGCGGCAGGGCTGGACCGGGTCCGCGTCGGAGAGCGCGCAGGGGTTCTTCGACGAGAAGTTCACGCCCACGGCCCAGGACAGGGTGATCGAGCGGCTGCGCACGTCGGCGCAGGTCACGAAGGAGTCGATCAAGGCGGTCGGTGATCTCTGCCGGGAGAAGGCCCGTTTCGTCCTGGAGCAGGACGGACGGCGCGCCGAGGTCTTCCAGAAGAAGAGCAAGCCGGACTGGGAAGTCACCATCGACCTCGCCAACGGGAGCGACGACGACCTGGTGATCCGCAAGGTCGCGAGCATCTGGCAGATCCCGATCGACGAGAGCTGCGGCGACGCCGACAAGGAAACGAAGGATGCGGCCCGGAACAAGGCCAACTCGGTGGTCCTGCAGTTCGCCGAGTCCATCGAGACGGAGTGGAAGAACTTCGTCAAGAAGTGCGATGACACCAAGACCGCCGTCGACGACGCGTGGAAGAAGCTGACCGAGGAGCTCGGCAAGGCCGAGGAGAACCCGTTCAGCAATCCCGGCCCGGCGAAGGACGAGTCCGGTCCGCAGGGTTCCGACCAGCAGGGCGCGGGGCAGCAGAACCCGGGCGGTTCGCCGGGAGGCTCTCCCGGTGGTTCGCCGGGCGGGTCCCCTGGTGGTTCTCCTGGTGGTTCGCCGGGCGGTTCCCCCGGCGGCGCGCCTTCGATGCCGGAGACCCCGGCGATGCCCGAGGCCCCGAAGATGCCGGAGGCCCCCGAGATACCCGAGGCACCGGGGATGCCGCAGCCCGGCGCGGACGGTTCGGGCGGCCCGGGAACCGGTGCGCCCGCGACGGAGACGGTCGGCGAAGGCCGGAACGCCGTGCAGGTCCAGGAACCGGACCAGCAGGGCACCTCGAAGGTGACGATCATCGGCGAGGACGGGCAGCCGAAGACCTACGACGTGCGGTTCGGCCCCGAGGGCGGCCTGTCCGGCGTCGGCACGAACCCCAGCCCCGGCACGATGCCGGGCCAGGGCGGCCTGCCCGGCGTGGGCACGAACCCGACCCCCGGCGCGATGCCGGGGCAGGCGGGCCTGCCGGGCGTCAGCACCCAGCCCGCTCCCGGTCCGATGCCCGGCGAAGGCGGTCTGCCGGGCGTCGGCACGAACCCGACCCCCGGCGCGCCGGATCCCGCGCAGCAGCCCGGTATTCCGGTGCAGCCGGGCGAGGACGGCAAGGCGGTGATCCAGGAGGGCGACCGCACGATCACCCTGGAGCGGGCCCCGGACGGCAGCATCCGGGTGGACGTGGACAACGGTCCCGGTCAACCCCCGGCGCACCAGGCGATCGACTTCGGTGCCGAGCACGGTGCGGGTGCCGAACCGCGTCTCGCCGCACCCGCTCCGGGCGAGCCGCCCGCGATGCCCGGTGCTCCGCCGGACGACGCGGCGGGCGCACCCGTCGGCCGTGATCCGGGCGCCGGGTTCGACCCGTCGGCGCCGGTGGGCACGCCGCCGCAGGTCGGTGGCTTCGAACCGCCCGCGTCCGGCGGCTTCGAACCACCTGCGTCCGGTGGCTTCGAACCGGTGGGTGGCTTCGAACCGGTGGGCGGATCCGAGCCGGTGGCGCCCGCGGCGTACGCGGCGTCGACCGATTCGGCGCCCGATCCGCTGGCCCCGGCGCCGACCGCTCCGCAGTCCGCGGGGCTCGGGCTGGCGAGCGCGTTCACCGGCGATCAGGTGCCCGGGTCGTTCACGACGATGTCGGGTCAGCTGTTCTCCGGTGATCTCGCCGATCCGCCGCCCGCGCACCCGGGCCCGTTCGAGGACGCGCACCCGCAGGCCGGCGCGACCAAGCTGGCCGGGGCGGACGACGCGGCTCAGGGCAGCCCGCAGGGCGCGACGGGACTGGGCATGCTGGGCGATCCGGCGGATTCGGCGGGTGCCGCGCAGCAGTCCGGCGCGATGGGCGGCGGCATGATGGGCGGCATGGGTGGCATGGGCGGCGGCCAGCAGGGCGGCGGCTCGGGTGATCAGGAGCGGACGAACTCCAGCCCGTGGCGCACCCAGGGGCAGCTGTTCGACGACGGCGTGGACGATTCCGGTGCCCGGCACCGGGCGGTGTTCGGCGAGGACCGGCGGGGATGAGCGTGAAGCAGGGGAGTGCGGGCTGAGATGAGCACCGAGACACCGGCGGCGCGCGCCTTCCGGGAGTCGATGACCAAGCTGGTCAGCGACGACGTGAACCGCAGCCACGAGCTGACCCGGAGTTCCCGGGAGAGCGCGGAGAAGGCCAAGGCCGGCATCGAGAGCACGGTCGCCACGGCCCGGAAGATGGCCGAGCGGATCCGGGAGCGGGCGGAGCGCGCGGCCACCGAGCGCGACCGGATCGCCGAGATCGATGTGGGCCTAGCGGACGACGAGGAGGAGTACACCGATCCGCCGCCGTCCCGCCCGGTCGAGCAGCAGGACCGCAGGCCGCGCCCGGAACCGGTGGCGCCGCCGGAGCCGCGGGGCTGGCAGCAGCCGCCCCCGCGTCCCGCACCGCGTCCGGCCGCTCGCCGCCGACCCGTGGTGCACGACGACGATGACGACGACTTCTCGAACCGCACCTGGCTGAGGTGACGCCGGGCCGCGTCCTCGCCGGGGCGCGGCCCGACCTCATCGGCTCACCTGTGCGACCAGGGAACCGGTCGCGCCGCCACGCTCCTGCTGATCGCGGGGACGAACGCGAGCAGCGTCGCCGCCAGGCCGATCACGAGGAGAGCGGTGAAGCGGTTGTCGAAGAAGTACCCGATGCCGAACCGGAACCCGCCGTGCACCAGGTCGTGCATCTCGTAGGCGGCGCTCACCAGGTAGGCGAGCCCGCTCGAGGCCGCCGGGCCGACGGCGAGGATCTGCGCGGCGGGTTTGCGCGCGAAGCAGAGGATCCCGGCCACGAGCGCGACCAGTCCGCCCGGCACGATCAGGGCGCCGCGCGCGATCGCCAGGGTGTTGTTCAACCCCGCCTGGGGACGGCCGGACACGACTACGCGGGCGGCTTCGATGCTGCCGGTGATCGAGATGGTGCCGTCCACGAGGAAGAGGATCCCGACACGCACAGCACCACGCCGTAGGCGATGCGCGGCAGGTTCGAAGCCGGGCGCCGCGGCGGACCGGACGGCCGGGGTTGAACCGGAGGCGGCCCATACCCCCACTGCACTCCCGGGCCGGGCGGCGGTGGCCCGTACCCCCACTGCCCACCCGGGCAGGTCGGGGGCGGCGTGCCGTGCGGGAAGGGTGGTCTCGGTGGTTGCTACGGAACGTTCACGAGCGGTGATTCTCGCCGCCTCGCCGCCGCCGCGAGGCGTTTCCGGCTGATCGCCGGCCGGAGCTCAGGCGGTGAGCGCGGCGGTGCGGGTGCGTTCCTGGTCGATGGTGGCGCCGGAGACGTCGGAGTCGAGCAGCGCGTCCCACCGCTTGTCCCCGTCGAGGTGGCGCAGCAGGAACGCGGTGAGCAGCGCGCGGGCGGTGCGCTGGGTGCGGTATTCGGCCTTGCCGTGCAGCACGAGCTCCGTCCAGTGCCTGCCTTCGGTGAACCCGAGGTGGCTGGCCTTCGGCAGGGTGCGCAGCTGCACTGGCCCGCCCCAGGCGGCGGCGATCGGTTCGGCGTTGGCGACGGACGGCGCGAGCAGGTCCTTGCCACCGGTGAGGTGCAGTCCGGGCGCGGTGACGCGGTGCGCGGCGGCCAGCGCCGAGGGCATCGTCTCGGTGACGGCGAAGGTGGCGACGGCGCGGACGCGCGGATCGTCGGCGGCGGCGAGCACGGCGCTGCCCCCGCCGAGGGCGTGCCCGGCGACGGCGAGCTTGCGGTCGTCCACGCTGATCTGCCCGTCGCCGAGCCGCACTCCGGTGCAGATGTCGAGCGCGGTGCGCAGGTCGGCGGCCAGCATCCGGTGCGAGGCCAGCGGTCCGCGCTGGGTGCCGGGCGCGGCGGCGACGATGCCCCAGGAGGCCAGGTGGCGCAGCAGTCCCGCGTAGCGGCGGGGCGATTGCAGCCAGCCGTGGCCGAACGCGACGGCGGGCAGTCCGCGCCCGCTGCGCGGGGTGCACACGATGCCGGGCAGGCCGACCAGCGCGAGATCGCCGTGCAGCACCTCGTGCGGCCCGCGGTGGGACAGTTCTTCCAACGCCTTCTTGGCATTCCGCGCCATGGTGGGTCACGGTAGCCGACGCGGGCGCGACCGCGCCCACGCGAGGTGCGCGGTTCGTCACGTGGCGGATGCCTCGCTCGCGTCCGCCGGGCCCGCGCACCACCGGAACTCCCCAGGTGGGGACCGCGACCACGGGTGCCGAGACCGGGTTCGGGTCGTTGACCGGCGGTGATGGGCGTAGCCGGGTCGTGGACGAGGGGTTCGCACCGTCAGGTGCGGCTGCCCTGCCCGTTCTGAGGCGTTCCGCGGCGGTGGCTACGCTGACTCGGGTGTGCGGCATCGTGGGTTACGTAGGACATCGTCAGGCGCTGGACGTCGTGCTGGACGGGCTCAGGCGGCTGGAATACCGGGGTTACGACTCGGCGGGCGTCGCCATGCTCGACGGCGCGGGTGGTCTCGCGGTCGAGCGCGCGGCGGGCGCGCTGTCGAACCTGGAGGGCAAGCTCGCCGGTCAGGACGGTTCGCGGTTCGTCGCGACCAGCGGCATGGGCCACACCCGGTGGGCGACGCACGGCGCGCCGACCGACCGCAACGCGCACCCGCACCGGGACGCGGCGGGGAAGGTCGCGGTGGTGCACAACGGCATCATCGAGAACTTCGCCGCGCTGCGCGCCGAGCTGGAGTCCGCGGGCGTGGAGATGGCCAGCGAGACCGACACCGAGACCGCGGCGCACCTGGTCGCGGCCGCGTACGCCGCCGGCCCGACCGCGGGTGACCTGACCGCCAGCACGTGCGCGGTGGCGCGCCGGCTGGAGGGCGCGTTCACCCTGCTGGTCACGCACGCCGACGAGCCGGACAAGATCGTGGCGGCGCGCCGGTCCTCGCCGCTGGTGGTGGGCGTCGGCGAGGGGGAGAACTTCCTGGCCTCGGACGTGGCCGCGTTCATCGAGCACACCAGGGACGCGGTGGAACTCGGCCAGGACCAGGTCGTGACGATCGACCGCGACGGCTACCGGGTCACCGACTTCGACGGCGCCGAGGTGCAGGCGAAGCCGTTCACGGTGGACTGGGACCTGTCGGCCGCCGAGAAGGGCGGCCACGACTACTTCATGCTCAAGGAGATCGAGGAGCAGCCCGAGGCGCTGGAGAACACGCTGCGCGGGCACTTCGTCGACGGCGGCATCGTCCTCGACGAGCAGCGGATGACCGAGCAGGACCTTCGGGACATCGACAAGGTCTTCGTCGTCGCTTGCGGCACCGCCTACCACTCGGGCCTGCTGGCGAAGTACGCCATCGAGCACTGGTGCCGCATCCCGGTGGAGGTGGAGCTGGCCAGCGAGTTCCGCTACCGCGACCCGGTGCTGGGCCGCGACACCCTGGTGGTGGCGATCTCCCAGTCCGGCGAGACCGCCGACACCCTGGAGGCGGTGCGGCACGCGCGCACCCAGCGGGCCCGGGTGCTGGCGATCTGCAACACCAACGGCGCGCAGATCCCGCGCGAGTCGGACGCGGTGCTCTACACCCACGCCGGCCCGGAGATCGGGGTGGCGGCGACGAAGACGTTCCTGGCGCAGATCACCGCGAACTACCTGGTGGGGCTGGCGCTGGCGCAGGCGCGCGGCACGAAGTACTCGGACGAGGTGGCGCGCGAGTTCGAGGAGCTCGCCGCGATGCCGCAGGCCGTCCGGCAGGCGCTGTCCACCGTGGACCAGGTGCGCACGCTGGCCCGGGAGCTCGCCGACTCGAAGGCGGTGCTGTTCCTGGGCCGCCACGTCGGCTACCCGGTGGCGCTGGAGGGCGCGCTCAAGCTCAAGGAGCTCGCCTACATGCACGCGGAGGGCTTCGCGGCGGGCGAGCTCAAGCACGGGCCGATCGCGCTGATCGAGGACCGGCTGCCGGTGGTCGTGGTGATGCCGTCGGCGAAGGGCCGGGCGCTGCTGCACTCGAAGATGCTGTCCAACATCCGGGAGATCCAGGCCCGCGGCGCCCGCACCATCGTCATCGCCGAGGAGGGCGACGAGGCGGTGCGCCCGTTCGCGGACGAGCTGATCGAGATCCCGGCGGTGGCGACGCTGCTGCAGCCGCTGGTGTCCACCGTTCCGCTACAGGTGCTGGCGGCGGAGATCGCCCGGGCCCGCGGCTACGACGTGGACAAGCCCCGCAACCTCGCCAAGTCCGTCACGGTGGAGTGATCCGCCGGCGCTGATCGGGCCGCTCGACCTCGGGTCGGGCGGCCCTTCGCGCTCGATGGGCCATGATCGGGCGGGCCGGGAACGGAGACGCCGGCCGTCGAGGAACGGGGCCGGCCGCGAACAGGAGGTCGCCAGTGCAGGGAGCGTGGACCCCGGACCAGGTCCGGGACGCCGAGCGCAGCGTGTTCACCCGCACCCCGGAGCCGGTGGTGATGCGCCGCGCCGCGTTCGCGGTGGCGGTGCACGGCGCCCGGCTGCTGGCGGAGACCGCGGGCGCGGTCGCGGGCGCGCACGTGGTGCTGCTGGTGGGAGCGGGCAACAACGGCGGCGACGCGCTGTGGGCCGGGGTGGAGCTGCGCCGCCGCGGCGCGGGCGTGACCGCGCTGCTGCTGTCCCCGGACAAGGCGCACCCGGCGGGTTCGGCGGCGCTGCGCCGCGCGGGCGGGAAGCTGGTGGACGCGGCCGGGCCGGGCGCGGACACCGCCGGGGTCGGTGCGGCCGCGGCGGGCGCGCTGGAGCGCGCGGACCTGGTGGTCGACGGGATCGTGGGGCTCTCGGCGCGGGGATGCCTGCGTCCGCTGGCCGCGGAGCTGGTGTCCCGGGTGGCGGCGCCGGTGGTGGCGGTGGACCTGCCGTCCGGCGTCGACCCGATCACCGGTGCGGTGGACGGGCCCGCGGTCGACGCGGACCTGACGGTGACGTTCGGCGGCCGCAAGCCGGGCCACCTGCTCGGCGCCGGCTCGGTGCGGTCCGGCGCGGTGGTGGTGGCGGGCATCGGCGTCGACGAGCACCTGCCGGAGCCGGACCTGGTGGTGCTGGACGCGGCGGACGTGGGCGCGGGCTGGCCCGTGCCGCGGCCGCAGGACGACAAGTACTCGCAGGGCGTGGTGGGCGTCGCGGCCGGTTCCGCGACCTACCCGGGCGCGGCGGTGCTGGCGACGGGTTCGGCGGTGCAGGCGACCTCGGGGATGGTGCGCTACGCGGGTTCGGCCGCGGACCTGGTGCGCTCGCACTGGCCGGAGGTGGTGGCCACCGGGTCGATCACCGATGCGGGCCGGGTGCAGGCGTGGGCGGTCGGCCCGGGCATCGGCACCGGCGCCAGCGGCCGCGAGGTGCTGCGGCGCGCGCTGGAGTCGGGCCGCCCGGTGTGCGCCGACGCCGACTCGATCACCCTGCTCGCGGAGGACCCGACGTTGTGGGACGCCCGGGA
The DNA here is from genome assembly GCF_057736575.1 of Saccharopolyspora sp. MMCC62. NCBI lineage: Bacteria > Bacillati > Actinomycetota > Actinomycetes > Pseudonocardiales > Pseudonocardiaceae > Saccharopolyspora > Saccharopolyspora sp. MMCC62. Next base: position 421,615 of record NZ_JBYKCM010000004.1, read on the forward strand.
CCCGGACGCGGCGCTGGTGCTGACGCCGCACGCAGGCGAGTTCCAGCGGCTCGCGGGCGAGGTCGGCCCGGACCGGGTCGCCGCGGCGCGGGAGGTGGCGCGGCGCTTCGACGCGGTGCTGCTGCTGAAGGGGAACACGACGGTGGTGGCCGCCCCGGACGGCCGGGTGCTGGTGAACCCGTCGGTGCACGCGTGGCCCGCGACCGCCGGATCGGGTGATGTGCTGACCGGGTTGATCGGCGCGCTGCTCGCGGCAGGCGTCGACCCGTGGCTGGCCTGCGGCTACGCGGCGCACGCGCACGCGCTGGCGGCCGAGCTCGCCGCGTTCGGGCCGGACGCCGGGGACGACCCGGTGGGCGCCCCGATCGGTGCGTCGGCGCTGCTCAGGGCGGTTCCGGCGGCGATCCGGGAGCTCCGCGCGAGCTGACCTCCCCGCGGCGCGGCCGGTGGTGATCTCCGGGCGGGGGTGGGTCACATGTGCGGGCCTTTCGCCGGTTTCCGTGTGCGACGATGTGCGCGCCATGACCGAACAGCCCGTGCACCGCGCCGACCTGCGCATTGACGTCGACGCGCTCCGCACCAACGTCGCCCTGCTGGCCGAGCGCGCTCGGCGTTCCGGTGCTCGCACGATGGTGGTGGTGAAGTCCGACGGCTACGGCCACGGCGCCGCGACGGTCGCGCGCGCCGCGCTGTCGGCGGGCGCCGCCGAACTGGGCGTGGCCGCGATCGGCGAGGCGCTGCGGCTGCGCGCGGACGGCATCACCGCGCCGCTGCTGTGCTGGCTGCACGTGCCGGGCGACGACTTCGAGGCGGCCGTCGCCGCGGACGTGCAGCTCGGGGCCTCCTCCGAGGCGGAGCTGCACGCGATCGCGGCGGCCGCGCAGGCGCGGTCGACGACCGCCCGGGTGCACCTCAAGATCGACACCGGGTTGAGCCGCAACGGCTGCCCGCCGGAGCTGTGGCCCGCGCTGGTGGAGCAGGCGGCGAAGGCGCAGGCCGCGGGCTCGGTCGAGGTCGTCGCCGTGTGGTCGCACCTGGCGTGCGCCGACGAGCTCGGGCACCCGTCGATCGACGCGCAGGCCGCCCGCTTCGACGCGGCCTACCGGCAGGCGCGCGCCGCCGGCCTCGACCCGATCCGGCACCTGGCGAACTCGGCGGCCGTGCTCACCCGGCCCGACCTGCACTTCGAGCTGGTCCGGCCCGGCATCGCCGCCTACGGGTTGGACCCGGTGCCGCAGGACGGCGACCACGGCCTGGTCCCGGCGATGACGTTCCGCTCCACCGTGGCGCTGACGAAGCGGGTCGCGGCGGGCGAGAGCGTGTCCTACGGGCACCGGTGGACCGCGGACCGCCCGTGCACGCTGGCGCTGGTCCCGGTCGGCTACGCCGACGGCGTGCCGCGCAGCCTCTCCGGCCGGATGGACGTGTGGCTGGCGGGCCGCCGCCGCCCCGTCGTGGGCCGGGTGTGCATGGACCAGCTGGTGGTGCGCTGCGATGACGACCCGGTCGCCGTGGGCGACGAGGTGGTGCTGTTCGGCGCCGGTGCGCTGGGCGAGCCGACCGCCGCGGAGTGGGCGGAGGCGCTCGGCACGATCCACTACGAGATCGTCACCGGCATGTACCGGCCGCGGGTGACGCGCACCGCGGTGGGGACGGAGGCGACATGAGACCGGTGTGGCAGGCGCTGGCCTGGACCAGCGGGGTGCTCGGGGCCGCGGTGACCGGTGCGGTCGTCGGCGTCGCCGCGCACAGCTCGCGCGTCGCCACCCAGCGCCAGGACGAGGACGACCCGCACGCCGAGGAGGGACTCGGCAAGCTGCGCCCGGACCGGCAGTCCACGGTCGCCGCCGACGACGGCGTCCCGCTGGCGGTGCAGGAGATCAAACCGGCCGACGGCGGGCACGCCGACCTGACGGTGGTGCTGGTGCACGGCTACGCGCTCGATTCGCGATGTTGGCACTTCCAGCGCCGCGACCTGCCGAAGATGACCGATCCGCGGGTGCGGGTGGTGCAGTACGACCAGCGCAGCCACGGCCGCTCCGGCCACTCGTCGCGGCGCGGCAGCACGATCGAGCAGCTCGGCAAGGACCTGGACGCGGTGGTGCGGGCGACCGCGCGGCGCGGGCCGGTGGTGCTGGTGGGGCACTCGATGGGCGGCATGGCGATCATGGCGCTGGCCGAGCAGCGGCCGAAGCTGTTCCGGGACCGGGTGTGCGCGGTGGCGTTCATGAGCACGTCGGCGGGCGAGATCGGCGCCTCCGGCCTGCCGAAGCCGTGGCTGTCCCGGCACAACCCGCTGACCCGCGGCCTGGGCGTGATCGCCGGGCTGCAACCGGAGCTGGTGGAGCGGGTGCGCCGCACCGGCGGGCAGCTGGCGTGGAGCATCGTGCGCGCGCTGTCGTTCGGCGACCGCGAGGTGAGCCCCTCGCTGGTGGACCTGATGAACAAGATGATCTCGGCGACGACGGTCGAGGTGGTCACGGACTTCCTGGAGACGCTCGGTTCGCACGACCGCAAGGCCGCGCTGGCCGGGCTGCGGCACACCGAGGTGCTGGTGCTCAGCGGTGATCTGGACCGGATGACGCCGTTCTCGCACTCCGAGGTGATCGCCGGGGAGCTGCCGGACGCCGAGCTGGTGCGGGTGCACGGTGCCGGGCACATGGCGATGCTGGAGCAGGACGAGCTGGTGACCGCGCACCTGGAAGCGCTGATCAGGCGCGGTGCCCGCCGCGCCGCGGAGGGCGAGACGAAGGTGGGCGGCCGGTCATGAGCACCGTCGAGTTGGCGACCCCGGACGAAGCGCTGGAGTTCGGCAGGCGCCTCGGCGCCGGGCTGCGCGCGGGCGATCTGGTGGTCCTGGACGGCCCGCTGGGCGCGGGGAAGACCGTGCTGGCGAAGGGCATCGCCGCGGGCATGGGCGTGACGGGCCAGGTCACCTCGCCGACGTTCGTGATCGCGCGGGTGCACCACCCGGCCGCGGACGGGCCGCCGCTGGTGCACGTGGACGCCTACCGGCTGGGCGGCCTGGAGGACGTGGACGACCTGGACCTGGACACCGATCTCACCGATGCGGTGGTGGTCGTGGAGTGGGGCGCCGAGGTCGCGGACCGGCTCGCCGACGAGTTCCTGCTGATCCGGTTGCACCGCCGCGCCGACGACGTGCGCGAGGTCGAGCTGGAGCCGCACGGCGCGGACTGGGCGCACCGGTTGGACGCCGTCCGGAGCTGACCGGGCGAGGGATGCCCCTGCGGTTCACCGGCGGACCCGATCTTCCGCCGATCTCGCGGTAGGAAGAGTGCGCGCGGCGCGGTGCCGCGCGGGCGAGATCGGAGTCGGAATGCTGCGCAAGATCCTGGCCGGGGCCGCGCTGACCACCTGCCTGCTGTCCGTGGGCGCGCCCGCGATGGCGGCGGACGACTGGCGCTACGTCCGGTCCTCGAACGACCGCTCCGTCGTGGAGGCCGAGTGCAACGCGGGCCTGTCGTTCGGCGAGTGGAGCGAGTGCGACATCCGCGAGGACGACGGCTTCCACCTGTTCGTGCGCTGATCGGGCTGACCGGCGGGGTGAGGGGCCCGCCGGTAGCGGCGGCGTCGGACGGTGCGGAGGGATCGCTCGGTGGTCGAGCACGTGATGGGGTTGCCGGTGGCGGCTCTGCTGGTGGTGGCGGTGCTGGTGCTGGCGTCGGAGTCGGGATCGCCGCTGGGGGTGCTGCTGCCGGGTTCGCCGATGTTGCTGACGCTGGGCCTGCTGTCCCGGCAGGGCGTGGTGCCGCTGTGGGTGGCGGTGCCGGTGGCGGGTGCCGCGTCGGCGCTGGGCTGCCAGTGGGCGTTCCTGCGGGCGCGACGGCTGCGGTTGCTGGACGAGGACGCGGACCTGCTGGAGCCGCCGGGCCGCTGGGAGCGCGGGTTGATCCAGCGCGCCGGTCCGGAGCGGGTGCGCCGGTCGTTGTCGCTGCTGGAGCGCCGCGCGGTCCCCGCGGTGGCGGGAGCGCACTTCGTGAGCGTGCTGCGCACGTTGATGCCGCGGCTGGCGGGTCGCGCGGGCGTCTCGTACCGCCGGTTCTGCGCGGCGAGCGTCCCGGCGTCGTTCGCGTGGGCCGCGGTGATCTGCACGGTGGGCCGGATCGCGGGGGAGGCCTACGGCCGGGTGTCGGCCGCGGTGGGGGTGGTGGGCGCGCCGCTGCTGGTGCTGGCCGGGCTGGTGGCGGGCGTGGTGCTGCTGGTGCGGCGGCGCCGGGCCGCGCGGGCGGCCCGATCAGGCGCCGTGTGAGGCGGTGCGCAGTTCGGCGGCGAGCTTCTCGGCGAGCCGCTGCATGAGCGGGACGAGCGTCTCGGTGGACATGCGGGTCATCCGGCCTTCGGGACCGCTGATGGAGATCGCGGCACCGGCGGGCGCGCTGGGCAGGGCGACCGCGTAGCAGCGCACGCCGACCTCCCGTTCCCCGTCGTCGACGGCGTAGCCCTGTTCGCGGATGCGGGCGAGCTCGTCCTGCATGGCGCTGACGCTGGTGATGGTGCGCTCGGTCTGCGCGCGCATCCCGGAGCGTTCCAGCAGCGTGGCGACGCTGTCGGCGGCGAGGTCGGCGAGCACGGCCTTGCCGACGGCGGTGGCGTGCGCGTCGACGCGGCGGCCGACTTCGGTGAACATGCGCATGGAGTGCTGCGAGGGCACCTGCGCGACGTAGACGACCTGGTCGCCGTCGAGCACCGCCAGGTTGGAGGTCTCGCCGGTGGCCTCGGTGAGTTCGGCGAGGTAAGGGCGCGCCCAGGACCCGAGCGACCGGCTGGCGGTGTCGCCGAGCCGGATCAGCCGTGGCCCGAGCGAGTACCGCCGGGACGGCTGCTGGCGGGCGTACCCGCTGCTCACGAGGGTCCGCATGATCCGGTGGATGGTGGGCAGCGGCAGCCCGGAGGTTTCGGCGAGTTCGGAGAGCGCGACTTCGCCGCCTGCGTCCGCCATCAGTTCCAGCAGGTCGAAGGCGCGCTCGATGGACTGCACCCCTCCGCCTTGGTTGGCACGACGTGGCCCGGTCATCGCTGCGTCCCTTCGGGTCGGTCTGGTGATCGAGTCTAGTCGGCGGTGCCCGAGCTCATGTTGCCTCGGGCCACATGTGGAAACTAACATCCACGATGCAGAAAAGCACTGAAGCGTTCTGGCGCTGCCGAGCGGGCCCCGGCTCGGCGGCGAGCGCAGGTACCGAGAGAGGTGGGCTTCCATGTCCGACACGACCCCGACGACGAGCGTGCAGGTGCTCGGCGGCCCCGTGGAGCGCGGCGACGAGATCCTCACCGCCGAGGCCCTCGACTTCGTCGCCGGTCTGCAGCGCAAGTTCGGCGCCCGCCGGGACGAGCTGCTGGCCCGCCGCGTGCAGCGCCGCGCCGAGGCCAAGCGCAACGGCAGGCTCGACTTCCTGCCGGAGACCGCGGAGGTCCGCGAGTCCGACTGGCAGGTCGCCGCGCCGCCGGCGGACATCGCCGACCGCCGCGTGGAGATCACCGGCCCCACCGACCGCAAGATGTCGGTGAACGCGCTCAACTCCGGTGCCCGCATCTGGCTGGCCGACCTGGAGGACGCGAACACGCCGCACTGGTCGAACGTGGTCAGCGGCCAGGTCAACCTCTACGACGTGGTCCGCAAGCAGGTGGAGCTGACCACCCCGGAGGGCAAGCAGTACAAGCTGCGCGACGACGTGCAGCACGCGGTGCCGCTGGTGCGCCCGCGCGGCTGGCACTTCGACGACAAGCACGTGCTCGTCGACGGCGAGCCGATCGTCGGTGCGCTGCTGGACTTCGGGCTGTACTTCTTCCACAACGCCCAGGAGCTGGTGAACCGGGGCAGCGGGCCGTACTTCTACCTGCCGAAGATGGAGAGCCACCTCGAAGCGCGGCTGTGGAACGACGTGTTCACCCACGCCCAGCAGGAGCTCGGCATCCCGCACGGCACGATCCGCGGCACGGTGCTCATCGAGACGTTCCCGGCCGCGTTCGAGATGGAGGAGATCCTCTACGAGCTGCGGGACCACTCGGCCGGGCTGAACGCGGGCCGCTGGGACTACCTGTTCAGCGTGATCAAGACCTTCCGCGACTCCGACCAGTACGTGCTGCCGGACCGCAACACGGTCGGCATGACGGCGCCGTTCATGCGCGCCTACACCGAGCTGCTGGTGCGCACCTGCCACAAGCGGGGCGCGTTCGCGATCGGCGGCATGGCCGCGTTCATCCCGAACAAGAAGGACCCGGAAGCCAACGACAAGGCGATGCAGAAGGTCCACGACGACAAGAACCGCGAGGCCGGCGACGGCTTCGACGGTTCCTGGGTGGCGCACCCGGGCCTGGTGGAGATCTGCTTCGAGGAGTTCGACGCGGTCCTCGGCGACAAGCCGAACCAGATCGACCGCAAGCGCGCCGACGTGTCGATCACCGCGGACGACCTGCTCGCGGTGAACAAGACGCCCGGCGACAAGACCATCGACGGCCTGCGCGCGGCCGTGGACGTCGGCGTCCGCTACATCGTGTCCTGGCTGGGCGGCAACGGTGCGGCGGCCATCCACAACCTGATGGAGGACGCCGCGACCGCCGAGATCTCCCGCTCGCAGATCTGGCAGTGGCTGCACAACGACGTGGTCCTCGCCGGTGGCGAACAGGTGACGGTGGAGCTGGTGCGCCAGGTCCTCGCCGACACCGAGCAGGCGCTGCGCGCCGAGGCCGGGTTCCCGACCGAGAACCTCGCCGCCGCGGTGGAGCTGTTCGAGCAGGTCGCGGTCGCCGACGAGTTCGTCGACTTCCTGACCCTGCCCGCGTACGAGCGGATCTGATCCACTGGTCCTGATCCACTGGAAGGAGGGGGCGGTCGTCGGCCGTCCCCTCCGCCGTTCCCGGAGGTGCGCGTGAGGACTTCGCTGGACGCCGAGCAGGTTCGGCGGCGGTTGGACCGGTTGTCGGCGGTGGACGAGGACATGGCGCGGCGCTACCCGGGAGCCGGGTCGGCGCGGCAACCGGTGCACACCTGCTACGTGCCCGCGTCCGCGGTGGACGCGCAGGTGCTGCGGTCGTGGGCCGGCGCCGCGCTGGACGCGTTCGACGAGCACCTGCCGGATCCGGCCGCGCTCGGCGCCCTGCTGGGACTGGCCGACCCCGTGGCGGCCGCGGTGCATCCGCGGGTGCGGGAGAAGCTGGCCGGGGCACCGGTGGAGGACCTGCGGATCGACTTCGAGGACGGCTACGGCTCGCCCGGCGACGAGGCCGAGGACGCCGACGCCGAACGCGCCGCCGGGATCGTCGCCGGCTGGCTGCGGGACGGGGCGCAGCCGCTGAACTTCGGGCTGCGCGTGAAGTCCTTCGACGACCCCGAACTGCGGGCCCGCTCGGTGCGCACGCTGGACGTGTTCCTCACCGCGCTGCTGCAGCGGTGGGGGAGCCTGCCCGCCGGATTCGTGCTCACCTTCCCGAAGGTCGTGGACGTCGCGCAGGTCGAGGTGCTGGTGGAGCTGCTGGAACTGTTCGAGCAGCAGCTCGGGCTGGCCTCCGGGTCGTTGCGGTTCGAGATCCAGGTCGAGACCACCCAGTCCATCGTGGACGGTTCGGGGCGGCTGGCGCTGCCGAGGTTCGTCGAGGCCGGGCGGCGGCGCGTCAGCGGGTTGCACTTCGGCACCTACGACTACACCGCGAGCTGCGGGCTCACCGCCGCGCACCAGCACCTCGCGCACCGCTCCTGCGACTTCGCCCGGCACGTGATGCAGGTGTCCGCGGCCGGGACCGGGATCTTCCTGTCCGACGGGTCCACCAACGTGCTGCCCGTGGGCGACCAGGTGCACCACGGCTGGCGCAACCACTACGAGCTGGTGCGGCGCTCGCTCGCGCACGGCTTCTACCAGGGCTGGGACCTGCATCCGGCGCAGCTGGTGAGCCGGTACGCGGCCGTGTTCGCCGCGTTCCGGGAGAGCGCGCCCGCCCAGGCCGAGCGGCTGGCCGCCTACGTCGGCTCCGGGAGCGGTGCGGTCCTCGACGAGCCCGCCACCGCCCGCGCCCTGGCGTCCGCGTTCGTGCGCGCCCTCGACGGCGGAGCGATCGACGCGGCGGAGGCGCGCGAGCTGACCACGGTCGACGAGACCCGGCTGCGCACCCTAGCCCGCCTCTAACCCCCACTTTTTCCGAGTGAACGGACCGTTCGTCCCATCTAGTTGGTCGAACGGTCCGTTCACTCGGGTCGGTCGTCGCGGGGTGAACGGACCGTTCGCGCCGTCGAGCCGACCGAGCGGTTCGTTGACTCGGGCTGTTCGTTCGGGGTGAACGGACCGTTCGTCCGATCTAGTTGGTCGAACGGTCCGTTCACTCCGGTCGGGTCGCTGCCGCCCCTGGACGGTTCGAGTCGGCCCGGCTTGCTCGGGTGAACGGGGCGTCGGTTGGGGCCTTTTTGGAGAACGGACGGTCGTTATTTTGGCTGCGGCGGCACCAGCGCGGGGTGAACGGACCGTTCGGCTCGCGGCCGTTCCCGGACGGTTCGAGCCGGCTCGGGTCTCCTCGGGTGAACGGGGCGTCGGCCGGCCCCTGTTAGGCGAACGGGCGTTCGTTATTACGGCGGCGGCACCATCGCCGGGTGATCGTCCCGTTCGGTCGGTCGGACGGTCCGTTCGCTCGGGGGCGGCGGCTAGGGTCGGTGGGGAGTCCAGATCGGCCTGGGGAGGCGGCATGTCCGGCAGTGACGAGCTCGTGACGACGGAGGACGCGGTCGCCGCGCTCACGACCGAACTCCGCGAAGGCCAGATGTTCGGCCCGGCGGTGCAGCAGGGTGGCACGACGCTGCTGCCTGTCGTGCAGGTGCGTCGGGGCGGCGGGGTGAGCGGCCGCCGCAAGAACCGCTCGGGCGGGGGTGGCACGATCGCGAAGCCGGTGGGGGCGTGGGCGGTGACCTCGGACGGCGCCGTCTGGCATCCGGCGGTGGACGTGAACCGCATCGTGCTCGGCGGCCAGGTGGCGTTGACCGCGGTCGCCGTGGCGCTGGCGGTGGCCTTCCGCCGCAAGCGCTGACCGCCCGGCACGGAACCCCAACCCGAAATCCCCGGCACAGCCCGGAATCCCGCCCGGCCGCGGCCCGCGACCGCCGTGGCCGGCGAGCTCAGTGCAGCACGGTGAGCAGTCCTTCGACCCCGCGCTGGAACGCGGCGCCGACGTTCTCCGCGCCGTCGATGTGGGCGCCGGTCATCGCGCCGTCGCGCATCATCACGAAGTGCCGCGCGGCGTGCTCCGGTTTCCCACGGCGCGGTGAGTCCCCGAAGACCTGCGCGAACAGCGCGGTGAGCTCGTCGACGTACCAGGCGCGGTGGTCGAGCACGACCTGGCGCACCGGGTTGCCGGGTTCGGGGTATTCGTTGGCGGCGTTGAGGAATGCGCAGCCGCGGAATTCGGGCCTGCCGAGGTCCGCGGCGACTCCGTCCCCGATCGCGCGCACCGCGTCGGCGGGGCTCGGCGCGTCGTCGACGGCGGTGCGCACTCCGGCGCGGATGTGCGCGTCGACGTCGCGGAGGTAGGCGAGCACGAGCGCTTCCTTGGAGGGGAAGTGCCGGTAGAACGTGGCCCGCGTGGTCGGCGCTTCGGCGAGGATGCGTTCGACGCCGACGGCCCGGATGCCTTCGCCGTAGAAGAGCGCGCTCGCGGTGTCGAGCAGCCGGTCGCGGGCTTCGGACCGGCCGCGCGGGTTCGGGTCCTCGGTTCGCGTCGTCGCCATGCGGCCACCGTAGCAGAAAGAACGATCGTTCTTGCTTTCTGCGGCGCGGTCTGCCACGCTTCCCCCATCGGGAGAGAGAACGGTCTTTCTCCCTTGGCTCGACGCCGAGCCGCCTCGATGAAGGGACCCCGCCATGACCACCGCCACCGCCCCCGCCGCCCCGACCGGTGTCGCGGCGACGCTGCGCCGCCTCTACTTCGTGCGCTTCGGGTTCGCCCTGGTCTGGGCGGTCCTGGTGTTCCTCACCGCGTCCAGCCTCGGCCCGCTGACGGCGGTGCTGCTGGTGCTGTACCCGGTGTTCGACGTGGCGGCGGCGATCGTCGACGCCCGCTCGTCGCGGGGTTCCGCGGCGGGGCTCTACGCGAACATCGCGATCAGCACGCTGGCCGCGGCCGGCCTGATCTTCGCGCTCACCTCGGGCATTCCGGCGGTGCTGCGGGTGTGGGGTGCGTGGGCGGTCGTGGCCGGTGCGGTGCAGCTCGGGGTGGCCGTGCGGCGGCTCCGCCTGGGCGGGCAGTGGGCGATGATCGCCAGCGGTGGCATCTCCGTGCTGGCCGGTGCCTCGTTCTTCATGATGGCGGGGAAGCCGGACGCCTCGCTGGCGAACGTCGCCGGGTACGCGCTGCTCGGCGGGATCTTCTTCCTGGTCTCGGCGGTGCGCCTCGGCTCCGCGCCGCGTTCCTGAGTCGGCGAATCCCGCCAGGTCAGCGGCCCGTTCGCCGCACGAGCTCGGGGCTCGGTTCCGCGCCGTGTTCCCGGGATCAGGTGAGCGGCCCACCCGCCCCCCGGACGCGGGCGGGTGGGCCGCTCACCTCGACGTGTGCGTGCTCAGGCCGCCGGGTCGATGCCGGACCAGGTGATGAGGCGGTCCGCGACCTCGGTGACGGTGGGCCGGGCACCGGGGTCGGGCGCGAGGCAGGCGTCGACGGTGCGGGACAGCCGCGCGGGCAGCCGCCGCCGGGTGCGCAGCGGTGGCGGGGCGGACGTGAGCTGCGGGTAGTGGCGCACCCCGTCCGCGCCGCGCCGGTGCGGGTGCTCCGCCCACGGCGGGGCTCCGGACAGCGCCTCCCACAGCGTGATCCCGAGCCCCCACACGTCGGTGGCCGCGGTCATCTCGCCGCCGCGCGCCTGCTCCGGCGACAGGTAGTCGAAGGTCCCGGCGGAACTCCGCTCCCCGACGCGGCAGGCGAGGCTCAGGTCCAGCAGCACCGCCCGCCCGCCGGTGGAGATCACGTTGGAGGGCTTCACGTCCAAGTGCGCCCACCCCTGCCGGTGCAGGTAGCCGAGCGCGGAGCACAGCTGCACGCCGAGGATCGCCGCATCCACCGGTCGCAGCCGTTCGTGCTGGTCCAGCAGGTAGCTCAGCGTCGCGCCGGGCAGCGTCTCGGTGATCACCACGGGCCGCTCGGGTTCGCCGCTGAGCAGCGTTCTGTAGCCGCGCACCAGGTTCGGGTGGGTGAGCGACCCGAGCAGCTCGCCTTCGCCGCGCAGCCGTTCCGCCGCCGTGGAGTCCGCGGCGCGTTCGGGCCGCAACGTCTTGCCGATGCAGCGGCAGTCGCGTTCCTCGCTCCACAGGTCGTAGACGTCGAGGCGGTTTCCCCGCCGCAGCAACGAGATCACGCGGTACCCGGGGGCCAGGTGCTCGCCCGGCCCGAGGGCGGGCCCGGGCGGGCCCCAGTCGCCTTCGTCGTAGTACGAGCTGGCTTCGTCCGGGGCCGGTGCAGCGCTCAACTGCGGCTGCGGTGGCGTCGACGGCCCGAGCCGCTGCGGCTGGAGCTGTCGCGGCGACGGCGGCGGTGATCGCTGCTGGAGCCGCTGTGCCCGCGGTGGTGGCGGTGGCGGTCGCTGCTGTCGCGGGAGGAGCGGTGGCTGTGCTTGGCGGGGGACAGCGAGTTGAACAGCTTGCCCAAGTCCATTGTGGACCTCCTGGTGGCGGCCGGTGCCGATCCCGGTCGGCGAGATCATCTCCTGCCAGCGTACGCGAAGAACGGGCATACCGGACGGGGTCGAAACGTGCTCGCCGCGGGTGAACGGACCGTTCGTCCCGTCTAGTTGGTCGAACGGTCCGTTCACTCGTGCTGGGCGGGGAGTGAACGGACCGGTTGCCTCATCTCGTTGGGCGAACGGTCCGTTCACTCCGGTCGCGGGCGGCGGTGCGTCAGCGTCCGCCGGTGGTGGAGCGTCCCCGGATCCCGGCCAGGAGGTACGTGGTGCGGCGGTCGTAGTCCTCCCGGGGTGGCCGCGGGCCGTGCTTGAGGACGAGGGCGTTGTCGTGGACGAGCGCGTGCAGGTCGCTCGCCGTGAACTCCGGCCGCAGCACGCCGGAGGTGCGGGCCGCCGCGACGATTTCCTCGTTGGCCTCGCTTCCGGCGCGGCAGATCTCCACGAGCTGCGGCGAGTCCGGGTAGGTCTGCAGCAGGACGTCGTTGACGGCGGGCTGGCGGTACTGGAGGTCGCGGATCGCGGTGAGGTAGTGCTCGATCCGCTCGCCGGCGTCGTCGATGGCCCGCGCGCGGTCGATGACGGCGCACAGCTCGTTCGTCACGACCTCTTCGATGACGGCTTCGATGAGGCCGATCCGCCCGCCGAACCGGTTGAAGATCGTCGCCTTGCTCACCCCCGCCGCCTTGGCGACCTCTTCCAGCGGCACGGCCAGGCCCTGGCCCTGGAAGGCGCCGATCGCGGCGGAGCGGATCTGCTCGGAGTTGCGCCGGGCATCGGCGCGCAGCTGGGGTTCCGGGGGTACCGCGCCGGGCATCGTCGCCTCTTCCTGTCGTGCGCCGTCATAACTTGACTCTTCGGGTCAGTTTACTTACGGTCGGGGCCGAAGGCTAAATTGACACCCCGGGTCAACTTGTGCGGGGCGTCGTCCACCTGGGCGGATGTCCGGAAAGGTCGAGCAGATGATCGTTGTCACCGGTGCCACCGGTGGGCTGGGCGCTGCCATCGTCGAGCACCTCCTGGAGCGCCTGCCCGCCGAGCGGATCGGCGTCAGCGTCCGCGACGTCACCCGGGCGCGGCACTTCGCCGACCGCGGCGTGCGGGTGCGCCGGGGCTCCTACGAGGACCCGGTCGCGCTGCGCGACTCGTTCGCCGGTGCCGAGCAGGTCCTCCTGGTGTCCGGCAACGATCCGGCCGCCGACGTCGTCGGCCTGCACCGCGGTGCCGTCGAAGCCGCGGTCGCGGCCGGTGCCCGGCGGATCGTCTACACGAGCCAGCACGGCGCCGTCCCCGGCAACCCGTACCGGCCCTCGGACATCCACGTCGCCACCGAGGCGTTCCTCGCCGACTCCGGAGTCGACTGGACCGCGCTGCGCAACGGCGCCTACGGCCCGCTCGACCAGGTCCTGGGCCCGTGGCAGCGGACCGGCGCGATCGCTCGGCCGGAAGACGGACCCGTCCCGTACACCGACCGCGACGAGGTGGCCGAGGCCACCGCCGTCCTCCTCGCCGGTGACCGCACCCTCGACGGCCCTGCCACCCTCGCCGCGCCGGCCGCCGTCACCTTCGACGATCTCGGCCGGATCGCCTCCGACCTCACCGGTCGTGCCATCGGGCGGATCGTCGTGGACGACGAGCAGTGGGTCGCCGACCAGATCGCGAGCGGTGTGCCGGAGCAGGTGGCTCGACTCCTGCTCACCTTCTACCAGGCTGCGCGGGCGGGGTACTTCGCCGAACCGGGCTCGCTGCTGGCGGAACTCCTCGGCCGCGAACCCCGCACCGTCGCGGACCGGCTCGCCGCGGACCTCGGCGCCTGAAGTCGAGCTGCCACTCCGGTTCTCGTTCCGCTGGATGAACGGTCCGCTCACTCTGCCCACGGGATACGCAGGTCCGGGTGAACGGACCGTTCGTCCGGTCTGGTTGGACGAAGGGTCCGTTCACCCGGCGGGTTCGGGGTGAACGGACCGTTTGCCTGATCTGGCTGGTCGAACGGTCCGTTCACTCGACGAGAACCTGGGTGAACGGGCCGTTCGTCCGGTCTGGTTGGTCGAACGGTCCGTTCACTCGACGAGAACCTGGGTGAACGGGCCGTTCGTCCGGTCTGGTTGGTCGAACGGTCCGTTGACTCGGCGGGTTCGGGGTGAACGGACCGTTCGCCTCGTCTGGCTGGACGAACGGTCCGTTCACTCCGGGGTGGTGGCCGGGCGCTGGTCGGAGGGGGTGCGCCCGGCCACCGGCCGGTCGGGGCGGTGTCGGGGAGGTCCCGCCGCGGACCGGGTCAGGGGCTCAGAAGTCCCAGGTGAGCAGGAGGTAGTCGTGCTCCGCGGCGAACTCGGCGCACTGCGGGCAGCGCGCCGTGATGTCGGCGGAGCGCGGCCGGCGCGGCGGTGGCGTGTCGAACGGGACGCGGATCCGGGTGCCGCACAACGTCGCCGCCCGCGCCCCGCCGGGTAGCGCGCCCGGCCGGGACGGGGTGGCGTGCCGCAGGTGCAGCGCCAGGCCGACGATCCAGAACGCCACCGGCCTGCTGCACCGGTACGGGTGGGGCAACGCCACGACCGTCCTCCTTTCGGTTCGATCACCGGGCGAACCGCTGACGAATCGAAAGGTAGATCGCTACCTTCTGGCCCAGCGAATGTGTGACGCCGCAGTTCAGCGGATTGTCGCGCTGCAAATCCGGTCAGTTCTCGAACCGATCCCACGCCGGAATCCGGAGGTCATGGAATGCGGCAATCAGAAGCCCTGCGTCAGCTCGGGCTCGGCGTGCGACTGCGCACCTTGCGGGAGAATCGCGGAATGACCACCCGATCGGTGGCGGCGGCCCTGGGTGTCTCACGTTCCTCGATCAGCCGGACCGAGCGCGGCACGCGCGCCCCGGATCGCGAGGAGGTGAGCGCGCTGTGCGCGTTGTTCGGCGTCATCGGTGACGACAAGCAGGAATTGCTGGACCGCGTCGGCGAGTCGAACGAGACGTCCGCGTGGCTGGCGCTGGGCGACGGCATGTCCGAGCAGCTCGCGAGCCTGCTCGTGCTGGAACGCGAAGCCGCGAAGATCACGTGCGTGGAACTGGCCCTGATCCCGGGTTTAGCGCAGGCGGCCGACTACACCCGTTGCCTGATGGCGAGCGCCGGTCTGCAACCGCGCGAAGTGGAACGCCGGGTGGCGTCGAGGCTCGGCAGGCAAGCAGTGCTGTCCAGGCCGAGGCCTCCGCACGTCCGCTTCGTGATCGACGAGTCCGCGTTGAGCAGGACCCTGGGCAGTGAAACGGCGCTGAGGTTGCAGCTCGAACACCTGATCAGCGTCGGGCGCCGACCGAACGTCGAGATCCGCGTGATCCCGTTGTCCGCTCCGGCGCACCGGGTGTTGAACGGAGCGTTCAGCTACTTCGAGCTCGCGGACGGCACGGGCTACGCCTTCGTCGAGTCGCAGGGTTTCGCCGTATGCCTCGCCGAAGCTGTCGATCTGCGACTGGTCGTGGAAACCTGCAACGAAGTGGACGATATCGCGCTGGGTGAGCGCGAATCACTGGAGTTGATCAAGAAAGCCGCGGAGGGACTGTCCGATGAGCGACTGGGTGTGGCGGAAGAGCTCTAGGAGCAACGCTTACCACAACTGCGTCGAGGTGGCGTTATCGCCGACGTCCGTGGCGGTCCGGGATTCCAAGGATCGCGCGGCCGGTTCCCTGTCGTTCTCGACGCGGAACTGGCGGCGGTTCCTGGCGGGCCTCGACGCCGGGCGTTCTGGTGGTGAGCCGGACGATGGCTGAACCGAACTGGCGGACGAGCACGTACAGCGGTGACTACAACTGCGTAGAGGTGGCTCTTTTGCCTGAGTCCGCGGCCATTCGGGATTCGAAGGATCGCGCGGCCGGGTTCTTGTCGTTCTCGTCGCGCGCGTGGCAACGTTTCCTGTTCGGGATCAAAACCTCCCACTGCGACTGTTGGGCGGAAGGGGAACGACATCATGACCGAACCGATGTGGCGCAAGAGTTCGCGGAGCAACGCATTTGACAACTGCGTGGAGGTGGCGTTGTCGCAGGACGCGGCAGCGGTCCGGGACTCCAAGGATCGCGCGGCCGGTTCCCTGTCGTTCTCGACGCGGGACTGGCGGCGGTTCCTGAGCGGGGTCGGCGAAGGCCACTATGACCGATGAGTGAGCTGAACTGGCGGAAGAGCACCCGCAGCAACCAGTACAACTGCGTAGAAGTGGCGTTATCGCCCCACTTCGTCGCGCAGCGGGACTCGAAGGCGGTGGAGGACGGGCGGCTCACCGTCTCCCCGGCGCGCTGGACTTCGTTCCTCCGCGGCCTCGAATCGGGCCGTTTCGACCGCTGACCGCTGAGCCCTGACCGCTGACCGCTAGCCGAACCGTGGTGGGCGGCCCGACCCGCGGCGGGCCGCCCACCGCGGGATCACGGCTGGGAGATCGGCTGCGCGACCGCGGCGGCGGCGTCGATGACGCCGTGCCCGGTGAACAGGCTGAACTGCCCGGTCTTGTCGCTGCCGGGGGAGTGCGCGGTGTCGATCAGCGCCTGCTCCACCTGGTCGGCGGTGCGGCCCTGGGCGGTGAGCAGCGCGGCGACGCCGGTGACCATCGGCGCGGCCATCGAGGTGCCGGCGAGCGCGTCGTAGTCCGGGTCACCGCACTTGGTGCCGGTGCCGCGCGGCACGGTGGAGACGATGTCGCCCTCGCAGGTGCCGTCGCCCGCACCGCCGGGGGCGGCCACGGCCTTGAAGTCCAGCTTCAGGCCGAAGTTGGAGTACGAGGCCTTCTTCTCGGCGCGGTCGGTGGCGGCGACGCACATGGCGCCCCGCTCCCACGCCGGGGTGTCGCACAGCGGCGCGGTCTCGTTGCCCGCCGAGGCGATGACGACGACGCCCTTCTCGCGGGCGTAGTCGACGGCGTCCTTCGCCTGCGCCTGGAGCCCGAGCAGCGTCAGCAGCTGGGAGCCGGGCTGCGCGCCGAGGCTCAGGTTGATGACGTTGGCGCCGTGGTCGGCGGCGTAGCGGATGCCCGCGCCGATCTCGGCGAAGTCGCCCTTGCCGTCTTCCAGGACCTTCACCGGCATGATCTTCGCGTCGGGCGCGACACCGGCGCCACCGACGCCGTTGTTCGCGGCGGCCGCGGCGATCCCGGACACGTGCGTGCCGTGCACGTCGGTCTCCTGGCCGACGCCGTCCGGCCCGCGCCAGTCACCGTTGCCGCACGGCGCGGGACCGCCGCCGCAGGTGAAGGTGGCGCCCGGGACCAGCTGCGAGCGCAGGTCGGGGTGGTCGAGGTCGACACCGGTGTCGACGACGGCGATGACCTGCCCGGCGCCGGTGCTGGTCTGCCAGGCCTGTTCGGCGTGGATCTGGTCGAGGCCCCACTGCTGACCGGCGAGGGGGTCCTGGGTGGCGGCGGCGGAGGCGGACGGCGCGGCGAGCGCGGTCAAGCCTGCGACCGTGATTGCGAGGGCCCGTAAACGCATGGGCTGCTCCCGGAGTTCGGTGAAAAGTTCAGGCGATCAACGACAGCCTGACCACCGACGTTCCGGCCCGATACACGTCCGAGTCCAGAATGGGACGAGCAGCGCAGCGAATTGCGCTGAACGGAGCAGCGCCGAACGGATAAAACGGACCCGATGTCCACAGAGGACATCGGGTCCATTGCCTCCCTCGCCCCGTGCCGCGCAACGAGATCGTGCACCGCGCGGGACTGATCGGAACGATAGCCGGGAGCCGCCCCGCGCAGAACCGTTCCGCGGCTTCACGATCGGGTGGAAAGGCCTGATCGTTCAAGAGGAAACTTCTTGCTACAGCAGGGGATTCAGCCCGTCCCAGGACAGCTCCGCCATCCACATGCCGCGATCGCCGGGCGGCTCGGCGAGATCGCCGTGGAACGCGATGAGCTCGCCGTCGTCGAACACGTCCTGCCCGCCGGGATTCGTCACCGCGCCGCCGAGCGACTCCCGGCTCAGCAGCGCACCCGGCGCCTTCGTGAACGGGCCGGTCGGGCTCGGCGCCGTCGCGAAGTTCGTGAAGTAATCGCCGCTGTAGAACGTGTTCCCCGAGTACAGCAGCACGTATCCCTGCGGGCGGCGCACCAGCGTCGGCGCCTCCACCACCCCGGCCTCCTCCGGGCGGTCCGCCCGCAGCAGCGGGACGTCCCGGCCGGTGGGGGCGAGCCCGTCGGCCGCAACCGGTCTCATGTGGATGGTCGACGGGCCGCTGCGGGCCTGGCTGCCCCGGGAATCCTTGTACAGCAGGTACCGGCTGCCGTCGTCGTCGACGAAGCTCGCCGGGTCGATCACGTCGCCCTGGCCGGGTGCGCAGATCAGCGGATCCGGGCTCGTCGGCTCGAACGGGCCGGTGGGGGAATCCGCGACGGCGGCGCCGATGCACTGGTGGCCGGAACCGCTGTGGTGCGCGGTGTAGTACAGCAGGAACGTGCCGTCGGAGCGTTCGCTCACGTCCGGCGCCCACACGTTCAGGCCGCCGTTCTCGGACGGGCCCACCCACGGCGGCAGGGACGGCAGCGCGTCCGGCTGCCGCTCCCACGGTCCTTCCGCGTCGGTGGCGGTCGCGAGCTGCACGTTCGAGCCCGCGGTGTTGGTGGCGTACGCGTAGTACTCCCCGTTGTGGGACAGCACGTCGGGGTCCGGGAAGTTGCGGTCGATGACCTTCCCGGCGCTCGTCCCGGCGGCGCGCTCGTCGGCGAGCGCGGCGGGTGGCGCGAGGAGCAGCAGCACGGCGGCGGTCAGGCTCAGGTGGCGGCATGGTCGCGGCACGGGTTCCCCTTCGTCGGCAGCCCCACCAGTGCACCGGCGCCCCGCGCGTCCCGCCGGACACATTCACCCCACGAGTGACACTCGATCCGGTGGTTCACCGTGCGCGCCGCCGCTGCCGCCCCGCGACCCGTTCCGGACCGCGAAATCCAGCAGGTGCACGGCCGTCCCATCGGGTCGGGCGAACAGACCGGGTGACCGGTCCGGTCACCCGCGGTGCGGCGGGATCAGAACTCGGGGAGGCCGTACCAGGCCATCGGTGCCTCGGGCACGTCGTCGCGGGTGACGATTCCTTCGATCAGGCCGTACGGGCGATCCGCGGCGAAGAAGACCTCGTTGTCGTTGTCCAGTCCGAACGGCTCCAGGTCCACCCGGAAGTGGTGCTTGTTCGGCAGCGACAGCCGCACCTCGGCGATGTCCGGGTGCGACGCCAGCACCGCCTCGCCCATCGCGTGCAGCGTCTGCTGCAACGCCAGGCTGTGCGTCGTCGCGAACGCCGACAGCAGCGCCGCGCGCACCGAGGCGAAGCTCGCCGCCCACGGCACCTCCGTGCCCAGGTGCCGCCAGCGCGCCGACACCGCCGTCGCCAGGACGCGGTCCGAGGTCTCCGGCAACGTCGTGTACTCGTCCCGCGGGAAGCCGTGGAACTCGGAGCCGGTCGACTTGAGCACCACCAGGTCCTCGATCCCGCTCACCACGTGCACGTCGCCGCCGTCGACCGTGACGGCCGCGGTCCGCGTCTCCGCGCCGCTGCGGCGGAACGCGTGGTCGTGGCCCGCGCCGTCCACCTCGATGCGCTCCCACCCGTGCTCGGCGACCGTGATCCGCGCGCCCCGCACCGGTTCCCGGCTCGCGACGAAGTGCTTCCCCAGCCGCAGCGCGAAATCCTCCACCTCGCCGATCGGATACCGCTTCGCGAACGCGTAGGCGGTGTTCTTCTGCGAATCCGTCGGCAGCACGTTCGCGTTGTCCCCGGTGCGGTGCGCCGCCGCGAAGTCCCCGCGCAGCGCGGTGCTGACGGTGAGTTCCCGGATCTCGTGCCGGGCGGTGCCGCGGTCCACCGCGACCAACCTGATCTCGGCCTTGCCGTACTGGTTCGGTCCCGGCACGATGCCCACGGCGATCAGCTCCCTCGGTAGGTGGAGTAGGCGAACGGGCTCAGCAGCAGCGGAACGTGGTGGTGCTGCGCGGGATCGGCGATGCGGAAGGTGATCTGCACCAGCGGGTAGAACGACGCGGTGCCGCGCGCCGCGAAGTAGGCGCCGGTGTCGAAGGTCAACCGGTAGTCGCCGGGCGCCAGCACCTCCGGGCCGAGCGAGCCGACGCGACCGTCCTCGTCGGTGACGCCCGCCGCGATCGGCTCCGCGCCCTCCAGGCCCTCCAGCCGGACCGCGATCCCGGCGGCCGGGCGGCCCAGCGCGGCGTCCAGCACGTGCGTGGTCACGGCACTCATCCGATCACCTTCCCCAAGCGCAGCAGCGCGATCTTGCGCAGTTCGTCGGCGACCACGCGCAGCTCGGTGCGCGGATCGTGGTGCATCCGGGAGCGCAGCACCGCCAGCAGCTCCGCGCCACCGCGACCGGCGGCGCACACCAGGTACACGTGCCCGAACCTCCGCTCGTAGGCCGCGTTCCCCTCCCGCAGCGCGGCCCGCAGCTCCGCGTCCTCGGAGTCCACACCGGACTGCTCGGCGCGGGACCAGGCGGCGGTGGTGGCCGCGCCCGCCGGCCGTTCGCCGATGCGGGGATGCGCGGCGAGCGCGGCGCCGACCTCGTCCGGGGTGAGCTCGCGGGCGGCCGCATCGGCCACCGCGAGCACCGCACCGGGGGAGTCGTAGGGCCGCGCATCGCACACCCGCTCGGCCCAGCGCGGCACGTCCAGGCAGGCGCGCAGCTCCGGCAGCAGGTCGGCTCGGGCGGCGGCGTTGAAGCGGTCGGGCGCGGGCATGGCCTCCCCCTCCGGGCGGGCCGCGTCGCGGCCGATCCGCGGGCTCGCGCGCACCGGCGGGCGGCGGCGCACCTGCGAGCCGAAGCTACGACCGGCACCACGGGGTGTCAACGTGCCGTTGACCCAGCGGGTGAACCGGGCTCCCGCGAGCCGCGGGCGCTCGGGGCGACCCGCCGCACGGGCGGAGCGGAAGCCGCGGCGTGCCACCGGAAACCCTCCGTGACCGAGATGTGATCGCGCCCCCGGCCCCCCGATTCGGACGGAAAGGCCTGGCGACGAAGGCCCTTCGGCTCCGCGGCACCGATCCCGGCGCAGCACCACCCGCCGAACGCCGCCCGCCGGGGTTCCCCTGATCGGGCGAGTCGGGTGGAATGTGCGAGTCACCGCCGCAAGCCCGAGGGGGAGCACTGTGCCCGGTCCCGTCCTGATCGCGCCGGACAAGTTCAAGGGGTCGCTCACCGCCCCCGACGTGGCGAACGCGCTCGCCGCGGGACTGCCCGGCGTCGAGGTGCGGCTCGCTCCCATCGCCGACGGCGGGGACGGCACCGTGGACGCCGCGATCGCCACCGGGTACCGGCGGATGCAGGCGCGCGTCACCGGCCCCGTCGGGACACCGCTGGCCGCCGACTTCGCGCTCCAGGAGGGGAAGGCCGTCGTCGAACTCGCCTCCGCGTCGGGGCTCGCGCTGCTGCCCACCCGCGAACTCGCGCCGATGACCGCCTCCAGCTTCGGCACCGGAGAACTGATCCGCGCCGCGCTCGACGCGGGCGCCCGCACCATCGTGCTCGGCGTCGGCGGCAGCGCCTGCACCGACGGCGGCGCGGGCATGCTCGCCGCGCTCGGCGCCCGGCTGCTCGCCGACGCCGGACGACCGCTGCCCCCCGGCGGTGGCGGGCTCGTCGAACTCGCCGAAGTCGACCTCAGCGGGCTCGACCCGCGCCTCGCCGACGCCGACATCGTGCTCGCGTCCGATGTGGACAACCCGCTGCTCGGGGAGCACGGCGCCGCGCACGTGTACGGGCCGCAGAAGGGCGCCGACCCCACCCAGGTGCGGCTGCTCGACGCCGCGCTGCGCAGCTGGTCCGGTGCCGTCAGCCGCGCAGGCGGGCGCGACGCCGCCGACGAACCCGGCGCCGGAGCGGCGGGCGGCGTCGGCTACGCCGCGCTCGCCGTCCTCGGCGCGCGGCAACGGCCCGGCGCCGACCTCGTGCTCGAACTCGTCGGCTTCGACGCCGCGCTGCCCGGCGCCGCGCTCGTGCTCACCGGCGAGGGCTCCGTCGACGAGCAGACCCTGCACGGCAAGGGCCCCGCCGCTGTCGCCGCCAGGGCCGCCGCGGCCGGAGTGCCCGCCATCGCCGTCGCCGGGCGCTGCTCCCTCGCGCCCGAACGGCTCCGCGACGCCGGATTCGCCGACGTGTACGCGCTCACCGACGTCGAACCCGACCCGCAGCGCTGCATCCGCGAAGCCGCCGACCTGCTGCCGCGGCTCGCCGCCCACATCGCCGAGAAGTGGCTCGCCTGACCGGACCACGGCTCCACCCGCCCGCCGGGGCGGAGTGGCACGGACGCCGCGCCCGCCCCGGTTCGTAGAGTGGGGGCGGGAACTCGGGGGAGAGGTGTGCCGGTGGCGGACGCGGACGACGAACGGCTGCCGCTGCGCGAACAAGTGCGGCGAGCGCTGCAGGACCGCATCAGCGACGGCCGCCTCCGGCCCGGCGACCGGCTCTACGAGCAGCAGATCGCCGCCGAATTCGGCGTCTCCCGAGTGCCGGTCCGCGAAGCGATCCGCATGCTGCAGAGCGAAGGGCTCGTCGACGTCGCGCCCCACCGGCGCGGCGTGTTCGTCCGCAGCCTCGACCGCGACCAGGTCGAAGAGCTCTTCGACGTCCGCGAAGCCCTCGAAGCGCTCGCCGCCCGGCTCGCCGCCACCCGCGCCGGCACCGACGACGCCGCCCGGCTCGGCGAGCTCGCCCGGCGCGCCCGGCGCGCGTGGACCGACGGCGACGTGGACGCGATGTCCGCCGCCAACACCGAATTCCACGACCGGATCGTGGCGCTGTCCGGGAACGCGCTGCTCGCCAACGTGCTGGAACCGCTGCACGGCAGGCTCGCCTGGCTGTTCCGGCTCAACCTGGAGCCCGAACGCGTGTGCCGCGAACACGACGAACTGCACGCCGCCATCGCGGGCGGGGACGGTGATCGGGCCGCGGAACTCGCGCTCGGACACGTCAGAGCAAGCAGAAAAATGGTCCTCGACAGAATGCTCTTTTGAAAGGCATTTTTCTTCGCTGCCCGTTGCGAGGAGGGCTGGGTGGCGGAACCTCAGCGCTTCCCTCGCTGCGGGATCGTTTTCACCGGTGGCTCCGCCACAGGCGAAAACGCTGTCCTCGCGAGGAAAGCGCTGAGAACCCGCGGCGGTGCCGGTTGCGTGCGTGGTCGCTGCTCATCGGCTTCGCCGCTGACAGGCGAAGGACTACCCGGTGCTGTTGTGGTGGTTCGTGCTCGGTGGGTTCGTCGCTGAGGGGGATGGGCGAGGGACTGCTGTTTCTGGTGGTTCCTGTTCGGCGGCTTCGCCGCTGACGCGTGGCGGACGGGGGCTGCTGGGGCGTGCCGTGCGTGGCTCGTTCGTCCGGTTTCCGGGGTGTTCTGCTCGGGGGAGTGCGGGGAAGTGGTGGTTGACCGGGGGCTGGAACAGGCCTACTTTTCCGTATACCTATAAGTATACTTCCGCTATGTGGAATCGGAGCGGCCATGTCGATGGAGCGTGCCGAAGCCGTCACCACGCCGGGAAGCCCCAGCCCCCGGCTCTACAACGCCGACCTGGCCCCGCCCGAACAACGCCGCTGGAAGACCTACAGCATCTTCGCGCTGTGGATGAACGACGTGCACAACATCGGCAACTACACGTTCGCCGCAGGCCTGTTCGCCCTCGGGCTCGGCGCGCTGCCCTCGCTGCTCGCGCTGCTCATCGGCATCCTCGTCGTGTTCTGGGGCATGAACCTGATGGGCCGCATGGGGCAGCGCACCGGCGTCCCCTTCCCCGTGATGGCCCGCATCTCCTTCGGCGTGCACGGCGCGCAGCTGCCCGCGCTGATCCGCGCCGTCGTCGCCATCGCCTGGTACGGCATCCAGACCTACCTGGCCTCGCTCGCCGTCGTGGTGCTGGTGCTGCGCATCGACCCGGCGCTCACCCCCTACGCGCAGGACTCGATCCTCGGGCTCTCCAGCCTCGGCTGGCTCTGCTTCCTCGCGCTGTGGGCCGTGCAGCTGGTGATCCTCAGCTTCGGCATGGAGATCATCCGCCGGTTCCAGGACTGGGCCGGGCCCATCGTGTGGGTCGTGATGCTCGCGATGGCGATCTGGGTGCTGGTCCTCGCGGGCGGCCGGATCTCCTGGAACCCGCCGAACGCGCTCAGCGGGCCCGCGATGTGGTGGGAGGTGCTCGGCGCCGCCGGGCTCACCATCGCCATCTACGGCACGCTGATGCTCAACTTCTGCGACTTCTCCCGGTTCGCGCCGGACCGGAAATCCGTGCTGCGCGGGAACTTCTGGGGCCTGCCGGTGAACTTCACCGCCTTCGCGATGGTGTCGATCATCGTCACCGCCGGGACCTACACCCTGTTCGGCGAGATCATCACCGATCCGGCGGAGATCATCGCGAAGGTGCCGAACACCTTCGTTCTCGTCGTCGGGGCCCTGCTGTTCGCGCTGGCGACCATCGGCGTGAACATCGTCGCCAACTTCGTCTCGCCCGCCTACGACCTCGCCAACCTCGCGCCGAAGCACATCGACTTCCGGCGTGGCGGGCTGATCAGCGCCGTGCTCGCCGTGGTGGTGCTGCCGTGGAACCTCTACAACAGCCCCGCCACCGTGGAGTACTTCCTCGGCGGGCTCGGCGCGGTGCTCGGGCCGCTGTTCGGCGTGATCATCGTGGACTACTGGCTGCTGCGGCGCGGCCGGATCAACGTGCCCGACCTCTACACCGAGGACCCCGGCGGTGAGTACGCCTACCGGCGGGGCGTGAACCCGCGGGCCATCGCCGCGCTGCTGCCCGCATCGGCGGTCGGCATCGCGCTCGCCGTGGTGCCCGCGTTCGCCGTGCTGTCCTCGTTCTCCTGGTTCCTCAGCGCGCTCCTCGCGGGAGGGATCTACCACCTGATCGCCGACCGCAGCCGCGACTTCACCGACGTCTCCGGCGACCACCTGAAGCAGAGCACCACCGCTGAGGGAATCCGCTGAGAGGCTCCACCGAGGGAGAGCACGTGCGCATCGTCGTCGCCAACGTCAACACGACCGAAGCCGTCACCGAGGTGATCCGGGCGCAGGCCACCGCGATCGCCGCGCCCGGCACCGAGATCCTCGCCGTCACCCCGCGCTTCGGCCCGCCCTCCGTGGAGGGGAACTTCGAGAGCTACCTGGCCGCGGTCGCCGTGATGGACCGGGTGCGGGCCGTGCCGGACCCCTTCGACGCGGTGGTGCTGGCCGGGTTCGGCGAGCACGGCAAGGAAGGGCTCGCGGAGCTGTTCGACGTGCCCGTCGTGGACATCACCGAAGCCGCCGCGCACACCGCGAGCCTGCTCGGCCGCCGCTTCTCCGTGGTCACCTCGCTGGCGCGCACCATCGGCCAGATCGCCGACCGGCTCGCGCTGACCGGGCTGAGCTCGCGGTGCGCCTCGGTGCGCGCCACCGGGATGGCCGTGCTGGAACTGGAAGCCGACCCGGAACGCGCCAGGGACCGGCTCGCCGCCGAAGCCGTGCGCGCCGTCCGCGAAGACGGCGCCGAGGTGATCTGCCTCGGCTGCGCAGGCATGGCGGGACTCGCCGAGCAGGTGCGCGACGCCGCGGGCGTGCCCGTCGTGGACGGCGTGCCCGCCGCGGTGGGACTGGCGGAACTGCTGGTGCGGCAACGGCTCAGCACCTCGAAGGTGGGTGGCTGGGCCGCGCCGCTGCCCAAGGAGATCACCGGCTGGCCGATCAGCCGGGCCTGACCGGCGGAACCGGGAACGACGAACAGGAGGTTGCGGTGCCAGACGACCCGTACGACGTGGTGATCCGCGCGCGGCGGCTCATCGGCCCGCGCGGCGAGACCGCGGGCAGCATCGCCGTCCGCGACGGCCGCATCGCCGCCATCGCACCGCACGACGCGCCACCGCCCGCCGCGCGCACCGTGGAACTCGCCGACGACGAAGTGCTGCTGCCCGGCCTCGTCGACACCCACGTGCACGTCAACGACCCCGGCCGCGCCGAGTGGGAGGGGTTCCCGACCGCCACCCGCGCCGCCGCCGCGGGCGGCATCACCACGCTGCTGGACATGCCCCTGAACAGCCTCCCGCCGACCGTCGACCCCGGTTCGCTCGCGGTGAAGCGGCAGGCCGCCGACGGCAGGGTGCACGTGGACGTCGGGTTCTGGGGCGGCGCGATCCCCGGCAACCGCGAGCACCTCGGGCCGCTGCACGACGCCGGGGTGTTCGGGTTCAAGAGCTTCCTGCTGCACTCCGGCGTCGACGAGTTCCCGCCGCTCGACTCCGCCGGGCTGGAAGCGGCGCTGACCGAGCTCGCGACCCGGGACGCGCTGCTGATCGTGCACGCCGAGAACTCGGAAGCGATCGACGCCGCACCCAGCCCGCACGGCGAGCACTACCGCGACTTCCTCGCCTCCCGCCCGCGCGGTGCGGAGGACGTGGCCATCGCCCAGGTCCTCGACCTGGCGCGGCGCACCGGCGGGCGGGTGCACGTGCTGCACCTGTCCTCCGCGGACGCGCTGCCGATGATCGCCGCCGCGAAGGCCGACGGGGTGCGGGTCACCGTGGAGACCTGCCCGCACTACCTCGGCTTCACCGCCGAGGAGATCCCGGACGGCGCCACCCAGTTCAAGTGCTGCCCGCCGATCCGCGAAGCGGCCAACCGCGAACGGCTCTGGCAGGGGCTCGCCGACGGCACCATCGACTGCGTCGTCAGCGACCACTCGCCCTGCACCCCGGAGCTGAAGCGGCTCGACACCGGCGACTTCGGCGTCGCCTGGGGCGGCGTGTCCAGCCTGCAGCTCGGCCTGTCCGCGGTGTGGACGCAGGCGCGGCTGCGCGGGCACGGGCTCGCCGACGTGGTGCGCTGGATGGCCGGGCGCACCGCGGAGATCGCCGGGCTGCACCGCAAGGGAGCCATCGCACCGGGAGCCGACGCCGACCTGTGCACCTTCGCCCCCGACGAGGCCTTCGTCGTCGACGCCGCCGAGCTGCAGCACCGCAACCCCGTCTCCGCCTACCAGGGCCGCGCGCTCGCCGGGCGCGTCCGGCGCACCTGGCTGCGCGGCGAACCCGTCGACATCGCAGGCCCACCACGAGGAACGCTGCTGAGCAGGGGAGAAGCATGAACGACCGGTCCGCGCTGCCCGACCTCGCCTCGCGCGCCGTCGGCGGCGCCGTCGTGCACGCCAACGACGAGCTGTTCGCCGAACGCGAGAACCTCATCAAACCCGCCGCACCCGCCTACCAGCCCTACACGTTCGGCCACAAAGGACAGGTCTACGACGGGTGGGAGACGCGGCGGCGCCGCGAACCGGGCCACGACTTCGCGCTGATCCGGCTCGGATTGCCGGGGATCGTGCGGCGGCTCGTGGTGGACACCGCGTTCTTCAAGGGCAACTACCCGCCCGAGGTGTCCGTGCAAGGCGCGGCCGTCGACGGCTACCCGAGCCCGGCGGAGCTCCTCGACGCCGACTGGGTGGAACTGCTGCCCGCCTCGCCGGTCCGCGGTGACGCCGAGAACGCCTTCGACGTGGACACCGCGCTGCGCTGCACCCACCTGAAGCTGTGCATGCACCCGGACGGCGGCATCGCCCGGCTGCGCGCCCGCGGTGAACCGGTCGCCGACCCGAGGTGGGCGCGCGGCGAGTTCGACCTGGCCGCGCTGGAGCACGGCGGGCGCATCACCGGGTGCAGCAACATGTTCTACAGCTCGCCGTCGAACCTGCTCGCGCCCGGCCGGGCCGCCGTGATGGGCGAGGGCTGGGAGACCGCGCGGCGCCGCGACGACGGCAACGACTGGGTGGAGGTGGGGCTCGCCGCGCCCGGTGTGCTCACCGCCGCAGAGCTCGACACCAGCCACTTCGTCGGCAACGCGCCCGGCTGGGCCGTGCTGTCCGGTGTGGACGGACGAGTGGCCGATCCGGCCGATCCCGCCGCGTGGCGGGAGGTCCTGCCGCGCACCCGGCTGCAACCCGACACCCGGCACCGGTTCCGGCTGCACTCCGGCGCCGAGTTCACCCACGTGCGGCTCGACGTGCACCCGGACGGCGGCATGGCGCGGCTGCGGCTGCACGGCACCGCCACCACCGACGGGCACGCCGACCTGGTGCGCCGCTGGTCCGCCGCGGTGCCCGCGGAGTACGCGCGGGCCGTGCTGCTCGACTGCGGCGTTCCGGCCGGCACCGCGGGCGAACTCGCCGCCGCGGCGGGCTCCGACGCCGTGACCGCGTTGGCGGCCGCCTTCCGCTGACCGGCCGGGCGCTCCGCTGCTGCCGGTTCCTGCTGACCGGACGGGTTTCTGCCGACTGGCCGGGTTTCCGTCGACCGGCCGGGCCTGCCACCGACCGAGCCCTCGCCGACCGACCGAGCCCTGCCGGACCGAGCCCTGCCGACCGACCGAGCCGACCGACCGAGCCCTCGCCGGTCGGCAGGCCCTCCGTCGACCGACCGGAACGGGCACGGGAAGTCGGGTGCGCCGCGGCGCCTGCGACCTAGCGTGGTGGGCATCAGGAAGAAGGAGGATCCGGTGCTGGATCGGCTGAACGCGGCCCTGGACCACGCGGAAGCGCACCTCGGCGACACCGTCGACGTGGGCGAGCTCGCGCGGATCACGGCCACCTCCGAGTACCACTTCCGGCGGATGTTCTCCGCGCTGGCGGGGATGCCGTTCTCGGAGTACCTGCGGCGCAGGCGGCTCACCCTCGCGGGGGCGGAAGTGCTCGCCGGGCGGCGGACGCTGCTGGACATCGCCGTCCGGTACGGCTACGGCTCGGGGGAGGCGTTCGCGCGGGCGTTCCGCGCGGTGCACGGCGTCGGCCCCGGCGAAGCCCGGCGTACCGGCGCCGCGCTGCGCTCCCAGCAGCGGATCTCCTTCCGGCTCACCGTCGAAGGGAGGAGCGAGATGCGCTACCGCATCGTGCGCCGCGAGGCGTTCCACGTCGTCGGCCGGAAGGCGCGGGTACCGCTCGTGCACGAAGGCCCCAACCCCGCGATCGTCGAGCACGTCCGCGGCATCGGCCCGGACGAGCTGCGGCGCATCGCGGCCCTGTCCGACCAGGAACCGGCCGGTGTCATCGCCGCCACCGACGACCTGGACGACGGCCGCGCCGAGGGGAGCACGCTCGACTACTACCACGGGGTGGTGGCCGGGAACCCCGGCCCGGACGACCTCGACTCGCTGGCGGTCCCGGCCGGGACCTGGGCCGTGTTCGAGGTGTCCGGCGAGTTCCCGCACGCCATCCAGTACCTGTGGCGGGACGTCTACACCGAGTGGTTCCCGTCGAACCCCTACCGCAGCAGGCCCGGCCCGGAACTCCTCCGCACCGAGGTGTCCGCGGACGGCGCCCGCGGCGAAGCGGAGCTGTGGATCCCGGTGGAGGAGGCCTGACGGCCTGCGCGGTGCTCGGGTGGCGGAACCCCGGCGGTTCCGCCACCCGGTGCCGTGCAGCAGGAGTGGACGGGCACCTTCATGTCAGACTGCTGACATGAGTCGAAGCGGTCCCGGCGTCGAGCTGGAGACGTCCCTGGGCTACCTGCTCAAAGAGGTGTCGAGCACGCTCCGCGCCGCCATGGAGGACGTGCTGCGGCCGCTCGGGATGACCGTCACGCACTACTCCTGCCTGGAGCTGCTGGCGCAACGACCGGGCCTGTCGAACTCCGAGCTCGCGCGCGGCGCGTTCGTGACGCGGCAGTCGATGAACGTGCTGCTGCAGAACCTGGAACGCGCCGGTCACGTGACCAGACCCGCGGAAGCGCCCGTCGGCAAGGCGCTCCCCGCCCGGCTCACGCCCAGCGGCCGGCGCAGCCTGGAGCAGGCGAGCGCCGCGGTCCGGGACGTCGAGCGCCGGATGCTGGGCGGCCTGGGCGAAGCCGAGCAGGCGGAGGCGTTCCGGCTGCTCAAAGGCATGATCCACTCGCTGCGCGAGCAGTCCGGCTGACCGGTTGTCGGGTTCGTCCGGCTGGCCGACTCGTTCGGCTGGTCCGACTCGTCCGGCTGTCCGGGTTCGACCGGCTGTCCGGGTTCGACCGGCTGGCCCGGCTCGACCGGCTGGCCCGGCTCGACCGGCTGGCCGGCTCGACCGGCTGACCGGCACCGGCCCGTCCCCACGGCCCGGTCAGCTCAGGACGATCGTCTCCACCGGCAGCCCGGGTGTCGCGGACAGGTCCAGCGGGGACGGCTTCGCGCCCGCGGCCACCACGTGCGCGCCCAGCGCGGCGATCATCGCGCCGTTGTCGGTGCACAACCGGGGCCGCGGCACCCGCAGCTCGATCCCGGCGGCCGCGCACCGCTCCGCGGCCAGCGCGGACAGCCGCGAGTTCGCCGCCACCCCGCCGGAGATCACCAGGGTGCTCACCCCGAGGTCCTGCGCCGCGCGCACCGCCTTGAACGTGAGCACGTCCGCCACGGCCTCCTGGAACGAGGCGCACACGTCGGCGACCGGGATCTCCCGCCCCGCCCGCTGCTCGCCCTCGACCCAGCGGGCCACCGCGGTCTTCAACCCGGAGAACGAGAAGTCGTGCCGCGCGTCCCGCGGACCGGTCAGCCCGCGCGGGAACGCGATCGCCTTCGGATCCCCCTGCTTGGCCAGCTCGTCGATCGGCGGCCCGCCCGGGTACGGCAGGTCGAGGATGCGGGCGACCTTGTCGTAGGCCTCCCCGGCGGCGTCGTCGATGGTGGAGCCGACCTGGGTGATCCGCTCCGCGATGCCCTCCACCAGCAGCAGCTGGCTGTGCCCGCCGGAGACCAGCAGCGCCAGGCAGCGCCGCGGCAACGGTCCGTGCTGCAAGGTGTCCACGGCGACGTGCCCGCCGAGGTGGTTCACCCCGTACAGCGGGACGTCCAGCGCCACCGAGTAGGCCTTGGCCGCGGACACGCCCACCATCAGCGCCCCGGCCAGGCCGGGTCCCGCCGTCACCGCGATCGCGTCCACATCGGACAGTGCGAGCCCGGATTCGTCCAGCGCGCGGCGCATCGTCGGCGCCATCGCGGTCAGGTGCGCCCGGCTGGCGATCTCCGGCACGACACCGCCGAAGCGGGCGTGCTCGTCGACGCTGGAGGCCACGGCGTCCGCGAGCAGCTCCACCGAACCGTCCGCGCCGAGCCGCACCAGGCCGACTCCGGTCTCGTCGCAGGAGCTCTCGATGCCGAGCACGATCCGGTCGGTGGTGGTCACGACGCACCACCTCCCTCCGCAGTGGGGTCGACCGCGGGCCTGCGCATCGTGTGCGCGTCCGCGCCCGAAGGCTGGTAGTAGCGCTTGCGCAGGCCGACGATCTCGAACCCGTTCTTGCGGTACAGCTCGATCGCCGGGTCGTTGTCGGTGCGCACTTCGAGGAACGTGGTGGCGTGGTGCTCGTCGGCGCGCGCCAGCAGCCGCAGCAGCAGTGCCCGGCCCACCCCGCGGCCCTGGTGCGCGGGATCGACGCCGATGGTGTGCACCTCGGCGTCCACCTCCGGCGGGCGGCCGGCCAGGGACAGCCCGGCGTAGCCGATCAGCTGCTCCGCCTCGTCGTAGGCGCCCAGGTAGTGGTGGCCGCGGTCCAGCTCGGCGGCGAACGACTCCAGCGACCACGGGTCGTCGCCGGGGAACAGCACCTGCTCCAGCTCGGCGCACCGCTTCAGGTCGGCGCGGCGCAGCTTCGCGATGAACGGGGTGCTCACGACGCCGCCTCCGGGCTGACCTGCTTGCGCGGTCCCGGAGCGGTGGCGTCCGGGCGGCGCAGGTACATCGGCACCAGCGGCAGCGGTTCCTCCCCGCTGTGCAGGTCGTGCCGTGCGGCCGCGACCAGGCCGGTCGGGGTCGGGTACCGGGTGTCGAGGACCTCCAGCCCGAACACCTCGCGGTGCGCGTCGGCCATCTCGCCGACGGCGAAGTCCAGGTCCAGCTCGGCGATCTCCGCGGGCACGTCGGCCGGGCGGTGCACGTGCGGGCCGGTGAGGCGCTCCCGGTCCGGCCCGTAGGCGGCCCAGTACACCTCCTTGCGGCGCGCGTCGGTGGCGACCAGCAGCCGCATCCCGCCCGCCGAGGCACCGGACACGGCGGCGCCCGGCTCACCGACGTCGGCGAGCACCCCCTGCGCAGCGGCCGTCTCCGGCACCGCGGCGGCGATCGCGTCCAGGCTGCACACCGGGTGCACCGGGACGTCCAGGGCCTGCCCGAGCGCTGCGGCCGTCACCATGCCCGCCCGCAGCCCGGTGAACGGGCCGGGGCCGGAGCCGACGACGATCGCGTCCGCGTCCGCCAGCCGATGACCGGCCTCGCTGACCGCCGCCATCAGGTGCGGGGTGAGCAGTTCGCCGTGCGCCCGGGCGTTCACCGTGACGCGTTGCGCGAGAGGCCGGGGTCCGCCGCCGTCCAAGGCGACCAGCCCTGCGGTGACCGCGGGCGTCGAAGTGTCCAGCGCGATGACGAGCACAGCCGAAAAGACTACGTCACCCCAGGTCACCGACGTGTCCCGGGTGCCGGGCGGGACCCCGACCACGACGAACCCCGCCCACCCGGATCGGAGTGAGCGGACCGTTGGTCCAATCGGACGGGACGAACGGTCCGTTCACCCGGCGATGGCGCCGCGCCGCTGTAGAAATAGCGACCGGCCGTTCGTCCAACAGTGGCCGGCCGACGCCCCGTTCACCCGAGGAGACCGGACGAACGGTCCGGTCACCCCGCGATGGTGCCGCCGCAGCCAAAATAGCGACCGGCCGTTCGCCTAAAAGGGGCCAACCGACGCCCCCGTTCACCCGAGGAAGCCGGGCCGACTCGAACCGTCCGGGGGTGACCACGAGCCGACCGGAGTGAACGGACCGTTCGACCAACTAGATCGGACGAACGGTCCGTTCACTCCCGCTCAGCCGATGGCGCGTCCCGCGTACTCCGGCGCCGGTTCGGTGCGCTCCGCGATGCGCGCCGCGATCTCGTCCGGGAACGGCACCGCGCGGCCCGCGGCCGAATCGACGTGCAGCGCCAGCAGCTCCTCGGTGGCCACCGCGGTCCCGTCCACCACCATCTCGTGGCACAGCACCAGCTTCTTCGGCCCGCCGCCGACGATCCGCGAGGTCACCACCAGCTCGGCGTCCGGCCCGACCTCGCGCAGGTAGCGGACGTGCGCCTCCACGGTGTATAGCGACCGGCCGGTCGCCAAATACGCGGTGTCCAGGCCGAGCCGGTCCATCACCGCGTCGGTGGCGAAGCCGAACACCAGCACGTAGTAGGCCTCGCTGAGGTGCCCGTTGTAGTCGATCCACTCGGGCCGCACCCGCTGCCGGAACTCGGTCACGCGCCACCGCCCCGGACGGCCCGCACCGCGCGCAGCACCGCGATCACCGCGCGGTCCCGGTCGGCGACCAGCTCGGCGATGCTGCGCCCGTCGGCGGTCTCCTCGCAGCCCTGCACCATCCGGTCCCGCAGCTCGGCGGTCAGCTCCGGTGCCTCCAGCCGGGTCCACGGCGATTTCAGCGAGGGCCCGAAGTGGTCGAGCATGTGCGCCATGCCGCCTTCGCCGCCCGCGAGATGGAAGGTCAGGCAGGGTCCGAGGAACGGCCACCGCAGCCCCGGCCCTTCGGTGATGGAGGCGTCGATCTGCTCCACGGTCGCCTCGCCTTCGGCGACCATGTGCAGCGCCTCCCGCCACAGCGCCTCCTGCAACCGGTTCGCGATGAATCCGGGCACCTCCCGGTCCATCGTGATCACCGATTTCCCGGCGACCTCGAAGAACCGGGACGCCCAGGCGACCGCCTCCGGGGAGGTGCGCTCGCCGCTGACGACCTCCACCAGCGGGATGAGGTACGGCGGGTTGAACGGGTGCCCGACCACGAGGCGTTCCGGGGTGGCGCAGCGCTGCTGCATCTCGGTCATGCCGTAGCCGGAGGTGGACGAGGACACCACGACACCGGGCGGGGTGGCCGCGTCGATCCGGGCCAGCAGGTCCTGCTTGAGCTCCAGGTCCTCCGGCGCGCTCTCCTGCACGAACTCGGCGCCCGCGACCGCGTCCTCCAGGGTGGCGGTGACGGTGAGCGCGTCCCGGGACGCGCCGGGGGCCAGGCCCAGTTCGGTCAGCGCGGGCCACGCCGCGTCCACCAGCCGCCGCAGCTTCTCCGCCGCGTCCGGCGCCGGGTCCCACGCCGTGACCCGGTAACCGCGGGCCAGGAAGTGCGCCGCCCAGCCGCCGCCGATCACGCCCGCGCCGATGCAGGCGACCTCGCGCACCGCTTCCGGTGCCACCGGGGCCGCCATCAGGCGGTCCGCCGCTTCAGGCCGAGCTTCGCGCGCGCCTGGTCGGGGGTGGCGATCCGTGCGCCCATGCCCTCGATGATCGTCACGGCGCGCTCGACGAGCTGCGCGTTGGTGGCCTTCACGCCCTTGCTCAGGTAGAGGTTGTCCTCCAGCCCGACGCGGACCTGGCCGCCGAGCAGCGCGGACTGCGCCACCCACGGCAGCTGGTTGCGGCCGATCGCGAAGCTCGCCCAGTTGGCGCCCTCCGGCAGCATGTTCACCATCGCCTGCAGCACGCCCGGGTCGGCGGGGGCGCCGTACGGGATGCCGGTGCACAGCTGGAACAGCGGCGGCGGGTCGATGAGGCCCTCGTCGATGAGCTTGGTGGCGAACCACAGCTGCCCGGTGTCGAAGATCTCCAGCTCCGGCTTCACGCCGAGCTCCTGGATGCGCTTCGCGCCGGCCCGCAGCATGTCGGGGGTGCTGATGTAGAGCTGGCTGCCCTCGCCGAAGTTCAGCGAACCGCAGTCCATGGTGCAGATGTCCGGCAACAGCTCTTCGACGTGCGGCAGCCGGTCGAGGCCGTTGACCAGGTCGGTGCCGTCGACGGGCTTGAGCGGGTCGTCCGGATCGATCACCAGGTCGCCGCCCATCCCGGCGGTCAGGTTGATGACGACGTCCACATCGGACTCGCGGATGCGGCGCACGACCTCGCGGTAGAGCGGGACCTCGCGGGAGCCCTGGCCGGTCTCGACGTCGCGCACGTGGATGTGCACCACGGCGGCGCCCGCGTTGGCGGCTTGCACGGCGGACTCGGCGATCTGCTCGGGGGTCACCGGTACGTGCTCGCTGCGGCCGACGGTGTCGCCCGCTCCCGTCAACGCGGCGGTGATGATCACTTCCTCGTTCATGCGCCCTCCCTGTCGCGGTCGGCCCGGCGCGGGCCGCGGTGACGCTAGCAAGCGAGTTGCGAAATTCGCAATGCTCCGTCCGGGGAGGGCTGCACCGGGAGGCGGAACGGCCGGAAATCCAGCGAAAGAACCGGCCGCGAGTGCGGGGGAGAACTGATCATCGAGTCAGTCGATCGCACGGTCCGGCCGCCGCGCCCGTTGGCCGGCGAACCGGGGGAGCGCGAACAGGGCGGACCGCGAACGGCCGGATCAAGAGGAGGGCCCCGACGGCCGGATCGAGGAACGGACCGCGAGGGAGCGGATCAAAAGGCGGACCGCGAACGGGTGAACCAAGGGGCGAACCAGGGACGGACTGCGAGTGAGCGGGCCAAGGGGCGAGCCAAAGACCGATCACGAACGTCCGGATCAAGAGGAGTCCTACGGACGGCCGGACCAAGGGGCGAACCAAGGACCGACCACGAACGTCCGGATCAAGAGGAGCCCTACGAACGGCCGGACCAAGGGGAGAACCAGGAGCCGGCCTACGAGCGAGCGAACCAGCGAGCGGACCACGGAGCGGACCACGAACGCGCCCACCACGAGCGGACCCGGCGCGCCGACCGCGCCGCGCTCACCGGCTGAACCAGAACGCCTTCGTCACGGCCAGGAACTCGCGCCGCGCACCGCGCGCGGACACCCGCCGCAACCCGTCCGCCGCCGCGTCGTGCCCCACCCCGCAGGCGTCCATCCCGGCGCGGCGGCACAGCGCGATCGACCGGCGCAGGTGGAACTTCGAGGTCACCACGGTCACCGCGTGCAGCCCGAAGTCCGCGACCGCGCCGCGGCAGGACGCCCAGGTGTCCACACCGGACTCGTCCATCACCACCGCCCGCTCCGGAATCCCGTGGCGCAGCAGGAAGTCCCGCATCACGACCGGTTCGCTGTACCCGCGGGAGTGCGGGCTGCCGCTGACCAGGATCCACCGCACCCGGCCCGCCCGGTGCAGCTCCACCGCGACGGCGAGCCTGCCCTGCAGGATCCGGCTCGGCAGCCCGTCGCGGCGCACCCCGGCGCCCAGCACCAGCGCGACCTCGGCGTCGGGCACGTCGGCCACCGTCCGCACCCGGCCACGGCTGCGCACCAGCACCCACCACGACGGCGCCGCGGCCACCGCCGCCGCCATCACCACCGCACCACACCATCGCCCGCGCACCCGGCAAGTGTGCCGTGCCGCGGCCGGGTCGCCGACAGCGGCTGAACGGGTGCCGCCCGGACCGCGCCGGACGGCACCCGCGCCGGATCAGGCCCCGCGCAGCCTCGGTTCGCCGTCGGCGACGGTGAAGCTCTGCGCGGTGCTCGCCGCGCCGTCCGGCTTCGTCACGTGCGGCACCGTCCGGTAGTCCGCCCGCAGCTCGTCCGCGCCGAACCGGGTGCGCACGTAGCCGCGGCGGTTCCGGTGGAACTTGATGTGCGGGTTCTCCGCCAGCACGGCCGACTTCGGGTCGTCGTCCCCGTCGCCGCCGCTGGTGATCGAGGTGGTGACCAGCTCGGTGCCGACCACCGCCGAGTCCGGGTCCTCGTGCGCGGCCTGCACCTCCGCGGCCCAGTGCCGGTGCACGTCGCCGGTCAGCACCACCGCGTTGCGCGCCTGCGCGAGCCCCGCGGCGATCCGGTCCCGGTTCGCCACGTAGCCCGCCCACGAGTCGGTGCTGAACGCGACGCCCTCGTCCACGTCGTTGTCCAGCCGGGAGAAGAACACCTGCTGGCCCAGCACGTCCCAGCGCGCCTCCGAGGCCGCGATCCCGTCCAGCAGCCAGCGCTCCTGCTCGGCGCCGGTGATCGTGCGGTCCGGTTCCAGCCGCTCCGCGCAGTCCACGTTCCCGGCGTCGTCGCAGGGCTGGTCGTCGCGGTACTGGCGGGTGTCGAGCAAGTGGAACGTGGCCAGCCCGCCCCACTCCAACCGGCGGTACAGCCGCATGTCGGCGCCGACGGGCTTGGCCGAGGAGCGCAGCGGCATGTTCTCGTAGTACGCCTGGAACGCGGCGGCGCGCCGGTCGAGGAAGTGCTCGTCGGGCGTCTCCGGCACGTCCCCGGCCCAGTTGTTCTCGGTCTCGTGGTCGTCCCACACCACGATCCAGGGCGCGGTGGCGTGCGCGAGCTGCAGGTCGGCGTCGGTCTTGTACTGGGCGTGCCGCTGCCGGTAGTTCGCCAGCGTGCGGGTCTCCGGCCCGAGCACCCGCCGCACGTCCTCGTCCTCCGCGGCGTACTCGTACTGGTAGTCGCCGAGGTGCAGGATCAACCCGGGCTGGTCCTCGGCCATCCGCCGGTAGGCGGTGAAGTGGCCCTGGCCGAAGTGCGCGCAGGACGCGAAGCACATGGTCAGCGGGTCGAGCGAGCCGGGCGCGGGGGCGGTGCGGGTGAAGCCGGTGCGGGACACGGCGCCTCCGGTGCGGAACCGGTAGTAGTACTCGGCGCCGGGCCGCAGTCCTTCGAGCTCGACGTGCACGCTGTGGCCGAGTTCCGGGGCGGCCTGGGCCCGCCCGCGCTGCACGACGCGGCTGAACCGCTCGTCCTCGGCGACCTCCCACTCCACGTCGACGGCCTTGCCGGGCATGCCGCCGCGGCCGTCGTCGGCGGTCGGGTCGGGGGCGAGCCTGGTCCAGAGCACGACGCCGTCCGGCGCCGGGTCGCCGGAGGCGACGCCGAGGGTGAACGGGTCGCCGAGCGGGCGGCCGGTGCCCGCGCCGGGCAGCGAGAGCGGTCCGGCGAGCGCGGTTCCGGCGAGTGCGGTGGTGCCCAGCGCCGCGGCGCCGCCGAGCAGCACGGCACGGCGGGACACGGATCGGGACGTGGTGGGGTCGGGCATTCGGGCGGTCCTCCCAGAGACGTCGGTGGTCGCCGCGGCCGACGTGCTCGGTGCACGTCGAAGCAGGGTTGCGTCCTGCTTTCGGCTTCACTCGAACGAGTGGAAAGGTATCCGCGCCCGGTGGGCATCCGGTTAACTTCTGGCGAAGACGGGTTGTTGATCACCGCGACCGCGCCGGAGGGTCCTCCCGAGGAGCGGGAGGAACGTTCAGCGCGGGCGCCAGCCGGACCGGCCGGGAGGCCCGGACGGGCCGGGTGGACGAGAGGGGCGAGGGCGGCGTTCCCACGGACGGTTCGTGGGCTTCGTCGGAGCCATGCGGCAGAACCTAAGCCACAGCCCCTCGATGGTGTGAACCGCCATCGGGTTCCGGTGACATTTCCCGCATGCCGATCTACCTGCGAAGATCGGCAGCAGGGGCCGGTCGGCGGCGACCGCGCCGCGCCGCCGGCCGGCCCGCCCCTCGCGGGGTGGACCCGGCCCCACCTCGGCGGTTCCGCGCCGGGAAGATCGGCTGCCGGAACGTCCTCCGCGATCACCGGAGATCCACTCCTCGGTATCCGAGCGCGCACTGCGGGTGTCCGCCGTCCGGAGCGGGGCCCGGGAGCGCCCGGCGTCGCGCGCTCCGCGCCTTCGAGTGACGGCGGATCGGGTGCCCGGTTGTTGAGGCTTGGCACTCGCGTGGGTAGAGTGCCAATCAGCACGGCGCCGCTGCGCCCCGGCACCCGCGACGACGGGGAGCCACGGAGCCGTCACCCAAACCACAGCCAACGCTTACGCAGGCCCCAGAAGGTGGAGGTCACACCGTGGCGAGCATCAAGCCGCTTGAGGACAAGATCGTTGTCCAGGCGAGCGAAGCCGAGACGACCACTGCGTCCGGCATCGTGATCCCGGACACCGCCAAGGAGAAGCCCCAGGAGGGCAAGGTCCTGGCCGTCGGCCCGGGTCGTGTCGACGACAAGGGCAACCGCGTCCCCGTCGACGTGCAGGAAGGTGACGTCGTCATCTACTCCAAGTACGGCGGCACCGAGGTCAAGTACAACGGCGAGGAGTACCTGATCCTCTCCGCCCGCGACGTGCTGGCCGTCGTCAACTGACGATCCCGCACCATGCGCATCCCACCGCCCCGGTGGTCCCGCCTCCGGGACCCCGGGGCGGTGGTCTATCCCAGGCCGGACGTCGTGCCCGCACGCTGCGGCGACTCCGCCGACCCGACGCCGCACCCCGGCGGCCCACCGGACCGCCTCGGCGCGCCGGGTCGAACCGAGCTCGCGCCGGGGCGATCGCGACCGGCCTCCGAACACCCCATGCTGAAGGGCTGTTGAAACATGGCTAAGCAGATCAGCTTCGACGAGCAGGCGCGCCGCGCGCTGGAGCGCGGTGTCAACCAGCTCGCCGACGCCGTGAAGGTGACCCTCGGGCCGCGCGGCAGGCACGTGGTGCTGGACAAGCAGTTCGGCGGCCCGCAGGTCACCAACGACGGCGTCACCATCGCGCGCGAGATCGAGCTCGACGACCCGTACGAGAACCTCGGCGCCCAGCTCGCCAAGAACGTCGCCACCAAGACCAACGACGTCGCGGGCGACGGCACCACCACCGCCACCGTCCTGGCCCAGGCCCTGGTGAAGGAAGGCCTGCGCAACCTGGCCGCCGGCGCCAACCCGGCCTCGCTCGGCAAGGGCATCCAGGCCGCCACCGACGCGGTCGTCGAGGCGCTCAAGGCCAAGGCCACCCCGGTCAAGGGGCGCGACAACATCGCCCAGATCGCCACCGTCTCCTCCCGCGACGAGAACATCGGCGCGCTGGTCGGCGAGGCGATGGAGAAGGTCGGTGAGGACGGCGTCATCAGCATCGAGGAGTCCTCGACGCTGGCCACCGAGCTCGAGGTCACCGAGGGCGTCCAGTTCGACAAGGGCTTCGTCTCCCCGTACTTCGTCACCGACGCGGAGCGGCAGGAAGCGGTCCTCGAGGACACCCAGATCCTGCTGCACCGGGACAAGATCTCGAACATCCAGGACCTGCTGCCGCTGCTGGAGAAGGTCGCCCAGAACGGCAAGCCGCTGCTGATCATCGCGGAGGACGTCGAGGGCGAGGCGCTGTCCACCCTGGTCGTCAACGCGATCCGCAAGACCTTCAAGGTCGTCGCGGTCAAGGCCCCCTACTTCGGCGACCGCCGCAAGGCGTTCCTGGGTGACCTCGCCGCCGTCACCGGCGCGGAGGTCATCGCCCCCGAGGTCGGGCTCAAGCTCTCCGAGGCCGGCCCCGAGGTCCTGGGCAGCGCCCGCCGCGTCACCGTCACCAAGGACGACACCATCCTCGTCGACGGGCACGGCAGCAAGGACGACGTGCAGGCCCGGGTCGAGCAGATCCGCAAGGAGATCGAGGCCAGCGACTCCGACTGGGACCGGGAGAAGCTGCAGGAGCGGCTCGCCAAGCTCGCGGGCGGCGTCGCCGTGATCAAGGTCGGCGCGGCCACCGAGACCGAGCTCAAGGAGCGCAAGTCCCGCATCGAGGACGCCGTCGCGGCGTCCAAGGCGGCGGCCGAAGAGGGCAGCGTCCCCGGCGGCGGCTCCAGCCTCATCCACGCGTCCAAGGCGCTGGAAGGCGACCTCGGCCTCACCGGCGACGAGGCCACCGGCGTGCGGCTCGTCCGCAAGGCCCTCGAAGCCCCGCTGTTCTGGATCGCCAGCAACGCGGGCCAGGAAGGCGCCGTCGTCGTCTCCAAGGTCCGCGACCTGGACTGGGGCGCCGGCTACAACGCCGCGAACCTCACCTTCGGCGACCTGATCGAGCCGGGCATCGTCGACCCGCTGAAGGTCACCCGGTCCGCGGTCGCCAACGCGGCCTCCATCGCGCGCATGGTGCTCACCACCGAGAGCGCCGTGGTGGAGAAGCCGGAGGAGGAAGCGGAGCAGGCCGCGGGCCACGGCCACGGCCACTCCCACTGACGACCGGGTCGTTCCGCTCGTCCCGCTCGGCGGGGCGCGCGGCGGCCCGCCGGCGGCCGAGCCACCGAGCGGGAGCACCGGGTGCTCCCGGGCGGTGCGCCTGCCGCCGGGGGAGGACGTGAATCAGGGGCGGCACCTTCGGGTGCCGCCCCTGATCTCTTTTCGCGCTCGCCCCGGGGGCCGCCGCGGATGACGCCCCTCGCAGTCATCCGATTCGGCCCGCCCGGCGCGGGCACCGCCACCGCCGTTCGCGCGGCGGTCGCGTCTCAACCGGCCAGTGCGGCCACCCGGCGCTTGCGGGTCTTGATGATCACTTCGCGCTCGGACTCCGAAAGCCCACCCCAGATCCCGTAAGGCTCCTGCACCGCCAGCGCGTGCCGGCGGCACTGGTCCAGAACCGGGCAGTGCTGGCACACCTCTTTCGCCTTCGACTCACGCCGTGCCCGTGCCGGGCCGCGTTCGCCGTCGGGATGGAAGAAGTACGCGCTGTCCATCCCGCGGCACGAGCCCTTGATCTGCCAGTCCCAGATGTCCGCGTTCGGGCCTGGAAGACGTCGAGTGTCGGCCATTGCGACAACCACCTCCCACCGGTGGATCCCCTCCCCGCCACGGCGGCTGCCGTGGCCTCGCATGATCCAAGGTAGAACCGCGCCAATGCTTGTTCAACCCCTTTCGCGCCGAAAGCTGTTCACTGACGGGTGATCTCTGACCGGTGGCATCCGGGTGCACCCGCTTGCCAGCGGCCGCCACGATCCGGAACATGACCGCGTGACCATGCGGGAGGAACCCCTGTCCGGGCAGCACGGCGCCGCCCGGGCGGTTGATCCACGACTTGCCGACCATCCGGACGGCCCGGCACCCGCCGGAGGAGCCGGGGCCGCCGACGAAGATCGGAACGGCGCCCGCCGCAAGATCGCGGAGGGGACGTCCGGGGCGGACGCGCACCGGGGCGGCAGGCACCGCCGCGACCCGGAGCCCGAGGCCCGGCCGGACGCGGAAACCGCGGGCTCCGCCGAGACCGGGACGACGTCGGCGGAGTCGGGTTCGGGAGCCGTGGCGGAGGACCGGCTGGACCCGCCGCGCGCCGACTTCGCCGCCGGATCGCTCGGCACCGACGCGGAGCTCGACGCGAGCCCGTCCGGAACCGAGCCGCACGACGCGGTCGAGCCGGAGGAACCCCGCCTCTCCGTGGCCGCCGTCGCCCGCAGGCTCGGCGTCGCGCCCGCCACCCTGCGCACCTGGGACCGCCGCTACGGCCTGGGACCCACCGACCACGCCACCGGCCGCCACCGCCGCTACGGCCCCGAGGACGTCGCGCGGCTGGAGCAGATGCAGCGCGCCCTGCTGCGCGGCGCCTCCCCGGCCGAAGCCGCCCGCTACGCGCTCGCCGCGACCCCGCCGCTGCCCCGGCACGGCGACGGCGCCGCGGCGCCCGCGGTCCCCGCGACCGGCGAGCCGGTCCTCATCTCCGGCGTGCTCGACCCGCTCGACGAGGAGCCCCTTGCGGAGTCCACCGCCAACCCGGGCGGGCGCGGGCTGCGCCTGACCGGTGCCGGGCCGCGCGCCCGCGGGCTCGGCCGGGCGGTGCTCGCGCTGGACGCCTGGCACCAGCAGCGCCTGCTCGCCGAGTCCATCGAGCAGCAGGGCGTGCTCGCGACCTGGTCCGAGGTGCTGTCGCCGGTGCTGGCCGCGGTGACCGGGCGCTGGCAGCACACCGGGACCGGGGTGGAGGCGCTGCGGCTGCTCACCGACAGCGCGGCGACCGCGTTACGTGCGGTCCTGGCCGCCGCTCCCGAACCGCGCAACCCGCGTCCGGTGCTGCTGG
Organism: Saccharopolyspora sp. MMCC62; assembly: GCF_057736575.1. NCBI lineage: Bacteria > Bacillati > Actinomycetota > Actinomycetes > Pseudonocardiales > Pseudonocardiaceae > Saccharopolyspora > Saccharopolyspora sp. MMCC62. Next base: position 463,972 of record NZ_JBYKCM010000004.1, read on the forward strand.
CGCCGGTGCCGGGGGAGCAGCAGGAGCTGGAGCTGGTCGCGCTGGCCGCCGAACTGGCCGCCCGCGGCGTGGGGATCCGGTTGTTCGGCGCGGGCCTGCCGCCGGAGGGCCTGAACGCGGCGGTGCGCCGGGCGGCGCCCGCGGTGGTGGTGCTCTGGGCGGAGCAGCCGCACTACGCGGCGCCCGCCCTGCTGGCTGGCTTGCCCGGAACGCGGCAGCGGGCCCGGGTCTTCGCCGCCGGCGCGGGCTGGGCGCCGGGCCGGTTGCCGGGTCACGCGGAGACGGTTTCGACGCTCGCGGAGGCCGCGAAAGGCGTTGTTCGAGTCGTGCTCGATTGACCTGTGACGCAAATCACTTTTGGCAAGTTTCGGCTGACTGCCGGGTGTCGCGAGATCGGGTGTCTGATCGCCCGACAGGGCCACAACAGAGTGAATATCGCAGGTATGGGCCTTGAGCGAGGGGTGACATCGTCTCTCGCCCGTGCCCGCGTCGGACCCTGCTCCGTTCCGGTGAATATCTCGAACGAGTGGCGTGAGCCGATCTCTGGACGGATTCAGCACTAGATCGTGTCAAGGTTCCCCGGCTTGCGTCCGATAGGGGAAGAGGAACGTCACTCGCCTGCAGGAAGGAGTTCCCGTGACGACGGTCCTGATCTGCGATGACCGACGCAGCGTCCGGGAAGGGCTCACTCGCGTGATGTCTGCTGTCCCAGGAGTGAGTCGGATTGATTGCGTAGCACACGGTGACGAGCTGCTCGCGCGCTTCGCGCGGCAAGCGGTGGACGTCGTGCTGGTCGGCACCCAACGCGCGGTGCCGAACGGTGTCGAGGCCACCAGGCGGCTCGTCTCCGCCCACCCCCAGGCCAATGTGATCGTCTTCGGTGCGCCGGACGACGCGGGCAGCATCGCGGCGGCCATCGCCGGCGGTGCTCGTGGATATCTGCGCTGGGACGCCTCGCGGCCGGAGCTGGTCGCCGCGCTGGCGCACACCTTGGCCAGCACGTCCGTCCCCGCACCGCGGCAGCCGTCCGATCCGGGCGTGCAGCTCACCGAGCGCGAGTTGCAAGTGCTGCGGGGGATGAGTCAGGGGAAGAGCAACGGCCAGATCGGCCGCGAGCTCTACCTGTCCGAGGACACCGTCAAGACCCACGCCCGCCGGCTCTTCCGGAAGCTCGGAGTGCGGGATCGGGCGCAGGCGGTGGCGCACGGGTTCAGACGAGGGCTGGTCGCCTGAGTCGAACGGGACTCCGCGGAAGCCCACCTGCTCGCTCGATCATCCGGGTTCCGGTCGGCGCACCCAGTGCACCGATCGCCCGCGGGCGGCGGGCCGCGCCTCGCATCGCGCTCGTCCAGGGCGGTACGCCCCGGACGACTCCGGTGCCCGGCACAGCCCGGCGACCGGGTCCTCGCTCGCGAGGGCTCGACGGATGAGCCGAGGAGGTTCTGCGGGAGCTCCTTCCTGCTGTGTGACGCCCCTCGCCGGAACGCGGCCAGCGGCCGCCGCCCGGTTCACCTCGACGCCGCCGTTCGGGCTCGGCGGCGTCGACAGGACTTCGGTGTCCACCGTCATGTCCCGGTGCCGCATCGCCGGGACATGACGGCGGACACGTCTCATGACCCGGCCGGGACGAGCCGGGAGCCGACCGCCGTGTCGCGAACGCCCCCTACCATCCGTCGATCAGTGCCGGTTCCGGACTGGGCGGACGATGCTCGGGTGGATATCTGGTAGTTATGGTTACGTGACAACGACCGCAGCTGGCCCCCACTCCCTGTTCAGGGATCAGTCCTTTCCCGGTACGGTGACCTCGGCGCTGCGTGCGGTGCACGTGATGTTCGCCGAGCAAATCCGAGTCGCTTGAACGCGTAACACCAGGGCTGCTGTCTGCGATGAGCAACGTGGGGGACGGGCTGGACGCACTTGTAGGCGCCGCCGTCGACGGCGATCGTCAGTCGATCGAGCGCTTGCTGGCCGAAATCCGTCCTTTGGTGGTGCGGTATTGCCGCGCCAGGGTAGGACGAAACGAACGGTCGTTCGCTTCGGCGGACGACGTCGCCCAGGAAGTGTGCCTCGCCGTGCTGACGGCGTTGCCCAGCTACCGGGATCAAGGTCGTCCTTTCCTGGCGTTCGTATACGGCATCGCCGCGCACAAGGTGGCTGATGCTCATCGGGCGTCGGCCCGCAACCGCTCCGAGCCGGTGGCGGATGTTCCGGACACCCCGGAATCCGAGGCTGGACCGGAGCAGCGGGCCATGCAAGGTGAGCTTTCGGGCAGGATGGCGCAGCTGTTGCGCGTCCTCCCGGCCAAGCAGCGGGAGATCCTGCTGCTCCGGGTGGTCGTCGGGTTGTCCGCGGAGGAAACGGCCGAAGCGGTCGGTTCGACTCCGGGAGCGGTGCGAGTGGCACAGCACCGCGCACTGGCCCGGCTGCGCAAGACGCTGTCCGCGGAGGAGGTGGTCTGAATGGTCGAGCGGGAAGAACCGGAGCGCGCCCCGAAACGGGAGCACGCCTCGGACGATCCCGTCGATTCCGGCCGGCAGGACGACCGTGCGGGCGGAACGCGTGCGCCGGAGGATTCTCCGGCCGTGCCCGCCGCTGGCGAGGGAGCCGAGCTGATCGACAATCGAGAGTCCGACTCCGCCACCCCGGCGGCGTCCGGGTCGCACATCGCCGACGTCGCCGACGGTCCGGGATCGGACGCCGGGGACCACCCTACCGTCCATTCGGCCCATTCGGCCACGTCTTCGGAATCCGCTGAACGGACCGGCGGCTCCGGACCGGTGGACGAACACGGCGAAGCGGTCGCGGACGCGGCGGACGAGCAGCGCACGATTCGCGTGGCGCGCCCCGAGGACGAGGTCACGACCGAACTCGGCACCTCGGCCGCGGAGGCCGGCGCCACCGTGCTGGACTTCCGACGACGACCGCTGCTCACCGACGCCGATACCGAGCAGGCCGCGGTCGCGGGGCTGATCGACGCCGACGAGGTCGGTTCGGAACCGCTGAACCTCTCCGAGCTGCAAGCCGACGACGCGCTGCTCGACGCGCTCGGCGGCACCAACCCGAACGTGCCCGCGGAGTCGGCCGACACCGCGCCCGCGCTGGAATCACTGCTGGTCGCGTGGCGGCGGGAGGTGGACGCGGCGCCGATCGGCGACCTGGTGGACACCGATGCCGCGGTCGCCGCGATCGCCGCGGGCAGCAGGCCGCGCCGCAAGTCCCGCCGCAGGCACCTGGTCCCGGTGGCCTCGGCCGCCGCGGTGCTGATGATCGGGTTCACCGGGGTCGGCCTCGCCGCCCGGGACGCGATGCCCGGCGACATGCTCTGGGGCGTGGCGCAGGTGCTCTACAGCGACGACCACACGGAGGAGGCCGCGGCCGCGCAGCGGGCGCAGTCGCAGCTGGACGAGGCGGAGCGCCTCTTGAACTCGGGCTACTACAGCGACGCGAAGGTGTCGCTGCAGCTGGCGCACCAGACCATGCAGAACGCCGGTTCGCGCCTCAAGGACCTGGAGCTGCGGCACCAGCTGCTGGAGTACCGCGTCCAGCACCCGCAGGTGCCCGACGATTCCACCTCGGAGTCCTCGTCGAGCTCGCGCCCGACGTCGACCTCCACCGTCGAACCGCCCCCGCCGTCGAACCCGCAGCTGCCGCCGCCGGACTGGCCGACGCCGACCTCGCCGACCACGCCGAGCTCCTCGCAGGAGCCGACGGAGCCGACGACGCAGCCGAGCGAGACCAGCGACAGCACCGACATGCCGTCCAGCGGGAACCCGGACGGCTCCACGTCGGCGCCGAACCACGGCGGCGGGCTGTTCCCGACGCCGAACTGACGCACGCAGCACTGACGCACGAATCCGGATCCGCGCCCGCGAAGGGCGCGGATCCGTTTCACGTTCTGGTGGGGAGCGCGCGAGGATCGCCGGCCGACGCTGGACCGCCGCTGACCGGCCACTGCTCGACCGGTGGTCAGCGGGTGTTCTCGTTCTCCGTCTCGGTGACGCCGTCGGCGAAGCCGCGGCAGTACTCCCAGCTCATGTACTCGCTGGGGTCCGGGGCGAACGCGGGCTCGTGCGGGCGCATCCGGCCATCGTGCAGCAACTGCTCGAGGCTGGAGCGCAGCAGCTCCCAATCGTGGTAGTGCGGTTCACCGCAGTCGGTGCAGTCCACGACGATGCCGCGGACACCACGCGGTTCCAGCAGCGCCTGGTAGACGGCCAGGTCGGTGAGGTCGGAGAGGAGCTCGGCCCGTTCGTCCTCGCCCAGCGGCGGGCCGAACTCGGGCTCCTGGTCGTCGAGCGCTCTGCTCGGGTCGTCCGGGTCGCCCGCGAACGGGTCTGGGGGCAGCGGATCGTGCGGCACGCCCGGCACGGTACCGCCCACCGCGACCTGCACCGCCCCTCGGGGCGCCCGCGCGGGTGCGCCCGTGCGTTGCACCACCGCTTCCCATGTCTGACCAGCGGGGTCTCTATCATGGGTCAATCGCACCTGCCGCTCGCGCCGGGGACGTCGTCGAACCGCCGCCTCCGGTGCCCGGTATCGCCGATGAGCCCCCGCCCGGAACCTTCGGTCACCACACCGTTGCTTGCAGGAAGGCACACCGCCTCGCCATGACCAGCGAACTCACCGCCCCCGGTTTCCCTGCGAAGTTCGCGACGCTCGGGTTGACCTTCGATGACGTGCTGCTGCTTCCCGATGAGTCCGATGTGATCCCCAGCGGCGTCGACACGGGAACGCAGCTGTCGCGCAACGTGCGCCTGCGGGTTCCGCTGCTGTCCGCCGCGATGGACACCGTGACCGAGGCGCGGATGGCGATCGCCATGGCCCGCCAGGGCGGCGTCGGCATCCTGCAGCGGAACCTGTCGGTGGAGGAGCAGGCCGCGCAGGCCGAGGTCGTGAAGCGCTCCGAAGCCGGCATGGTCACCGACCCGGTGACCTGCTCGCCGGAGGACACCATGGCCGAAGTGGACGCGCTGTGCGCCCGCTTCCGGATCTCCGGCGTCCCCGTCACCGATCCCGACGGCACCCTCGTCGGCATCATCACCAACCGCGACATGCGGTTCGAGGTGGACCACACCCGTCGGGTGCGCGAGATCATGACGCCCGCGCCGCTGGTGACCGCGCAGGTCGGCGTCACCGCCGAGGCCGCGCTCGGCCTGCTGCGCAGGCACAAGGTCGAGAAGCTGCCGATCGTGGACAACGCGGGCAAGCTGCGCGGCCTGATCACCGTCAAGGACTTCGTCAAGACCGAGCAGTACCCCAACGCCACCAAGGACCCGGACGGTCGGCTGCTGTGCGGCGCCGCGGTCGGCGTCGGCGCCGACTCGCACGAGCGGGCCATGGCGCTGGTCGACGCCGGGGTGGACGTGCTGGTCGTGGACACCGCGCACGGGCACTCCCGGGCCGTCGTGGACACCGTGGCCACCCTGAAGAAGGAACTGGGCCACTCGGTCGACGTCATCGGCGGCAACGTCGCCACCCGCGCCGGGGCGCAGGCGCTCGTCGACGCGGGCGCCGACGCCGTCAAGGTCGGCGTCGGGCCGGGCTCGATCTGCACCACCCGCGTCGTCGCGGGCGTCGGCGTCCCGCAGATCAGCGCCATCTACGAGGCCGACCAGGCTTGCAGGCCCGCCGGGGTGCCGATCATCGGTGACGGCGGCATCCAGTACTCCGGGGACATCCCGAAGGCCATCGCCGCCGGTGCCAGCAGCGTGATGCTGGGCAGCCTGCTCGCGGGCACCGCCGAATCGCCCGGGGACCTGGTGCTGGTCAACGGCAAGCAGTTCAAGGTGTACCGGGGCATGGGTTCGCTCGGCGCGATGCAGAGCCGCGGGCAGGGCCGGTCGTACTCGAAGGACCGCTACTTCCAGGACGACGTGCTGTCCGAGGACAAGCTGGTGCCGGAGGGCATCGAGGGCCGGGTGCCGTTCCGCGGGCCGCTCGCGCAGGTGGTGGACCAGCTCGTCGGCGGGCTGCGCTCCGGGATGGGCTACACCGGCTCGACCACCGTTCCCGAGCTGCAGCGGGCGAACCTGGTGCGGATCACCGCGGCGGGGCTGAAGGAATCGCACCCGCATGACATCACGATGACCGTCGAGGCGCCGAACTACACGACCCGGTGAGGTGCGGGGCGCGGGAGCCGAGGGTTCCCGCGCCCTACTCCGCACCGGGTCACCCGCGCAGCTGCGCGGTCGCCCATTCCTCGAACGAGGTGGTCGGCAGGCCGAGCTCGGCCGCGAACTCCGGCCGGGCGGGCTGGCCGACCGCGTTCAGCCACTCGTGCGTCGAACCCATCTCCGGCATGCCCGCCGCGCGCGCCGCCTCGACGTCCAGGTCCGGCGCGGTCAGCGGGACGCCGAGCGCGCCGGTGAGGACCTCGGCGATCCGCGTCATCGGCAGCCGGTCGCTCGCGAGCTCCAGCTCGACCCGGTGGAACCGCCCCGGTTCGGCGAAGGCCGCCGCGGCCGCCGCGCCGATGTCGGCGACCGCGATCAGGGCCAGCTCGGTGTCCGGCTTGATGACGCTGACCAGGCCGCCCTCGACGCCGCGGGGGAACAGGAACGCCATCTCGGGCCGGAAGTTCTCCATGAAGAACGGCGGCTTGAGCAACGTCCAGCTGGGGAAGTCGGCCGCCCGCACCAGGTCCTGGACGGCGCTCTTGGCGTCGAGAGTGGGGGCCATGTCGCGCCAGCGGCCCTCCGCCCAGCCGGGGGCCCGGGTGTGCTGACCGGCGCCGCTGACCGAGGTGTGCACGAATTGCGGCACCTCGGCGGCGCGTGCCGCCTCGACGAGGTTGCCGCCCTGGCTGACCTCACCGGCGAAGTCGAACCCGTCGGCGGTGATCTCGGGCATCTGCACCGAGAAGACGGCGCGGGCGCCGCGCACCGCGTCCGGCAGGGAGGCGGGATGGCGGAGGTCGCCGGTGACGAGTTCGGCGCCGAGCGCGCGCAGCTCGGTGGCGGGTCCGGTGGTGGCGTCGCGGACCAGGGCGCGGACGGGGACGCCCGCGGCGAGCAGGGCGCGGGCGGTGGCGCCGCCCTGCTTGCCGGTGGCGCCGGTGACCAGGACGGGTGCGTGGTTCGGGGGCATGCTCGGCTCCTCGGACGGTAAACGGCGGGGCCCGCCGTTTCTAGCATCGTACGATACGGCGGACCCCGCCGTTTCGGTAGCTGGAGGTACCGCCATGCCCGCCGGTCAACGCTCGGACGCCCGGCGCAACCACGCGCGCATCCTCGCCGTCGCCGCCGAGGAGGTCGCCGCCCGCGGCGCCGACGCCTCCCTGGAACGCATCGCCCGCACCGCGGGCGTCGGCTCCGCCACCGTTCGCAGGCACTTCCCCACCCGTCGAGCCCTGCTCGAAGCCGTGTCGCACGACCGCATCGACGACCTGCGCCGCCGTGCCGCCGAGCTGACCGGCGCCCCCGACGGCCGCGCCGCGCTGCTGGAGTGGCTCGGCGAGGTGCTCGCGTACTCGACCGACGTCCGCGGGCTCGCCGCCGCGCTGTCCTACGCGGACGCCGCCGAGCCGGTGCAGGGCAACTCGTGCGCGGCACTGCTGGAGGGCGCGGGCGCGCCGCTGCTCGCGCGGGCCGTGCGGGAAGGGGCGGTCCGGGCCGAGATCGACCTCGCCGACCTGATCACCCTCGTCGTCGGCATCGTGCTCGCCGTCGAGCACCGCGCCGACGCCGCCGCCGAAGCCGAGCGGCTGTTCCGGCTCGCCGTGACCGGACTCGCACCGCAGCGCTGAACCGTCCGGGGAGGGGCGGCTGCGAGACTGGGCGCGGCGGCAGCGAGAATGCTCCGTCGGAGTGCTGCGGTCCACCTAGGAGGAACTGACGTGCGGGATCTGGTGGAGATCGGCATGGGCCGGACGGCCATGCGCGGGTACGAGCTGGACGACATCGAGATCGTCCCGTCCCGGCGGACCCGTTCATCGCAGGACGTGTCGCTGTCGTGGCAGATCGACGCGTACCGGTTCGGCATCCCGCTGGTGACGCACCCGACCGATGCCGTGGTGTCCCCGGCGACGGCGATCCGCGTCGGCGAGCTCGGCGGCCTCGGCGTGCTCAACGCCGAAGGGCTCTGGGCCCGGCACGAGAACGTCGAGGAGCGGCTGTTCGAGGTCGTGCGCGTCGCGGAGGAGAGCGAGGAGCCCACCGCCGCGATCAAGCTGCTGCAGGAGCTGCACGCCGCACCGGTGCGGCACGACCTGCTCACCCGGGCCATCAAGCAGATCAAGGACTCCGGGGTCACCGTCGCCGCGCGGGTCAGCCCGCAGCACGCCGAAGAGCTCACCCCCGACCTGCTCGCCGCGGGCGTCGAGGTGCTGATGGTGCACGGCACCATCGTCTCCGCCGAGCACGTGGCCCGGGACGGCGAACCGCTCAACCTGAAGCGCTTCATCGCCGACCTCGACGTGCCGGTGATCGCCGGTGGTGTCGGCGACTACCGCACCGCCATGCACCTGATGCGCACCGGCGCGGCCGGCGTGATCGTCGGCTTCGGCGAGTCGATGGCCACCACGACCACCCAGGTGCTGGGCATCGGCGTGCCGATGGCCACCGCCATCGCCGACGCCGCCGCGGCCCGCCGCGACTACCTCGACGAGACCGGCGGCCGGTACGTGCACGTGCTCGCCGACGGCGCGCTGTCCCACTCCGGCGACATCGCCAAGGCCATCGCCTGCGGTGCGGACGCCGTCGTGCTGGGCGAAGCCCTCACCGAAGCGGAGGAGGCGCCGGGCCAGGGCTACTACTGGACCGCGGCCGCCGCGCACCCGAACCTGCCGCGCAGCGAGATCATGGGCTTCACCGGCGCCGGTGTGGACCTGGAGACGCTGCTGTTCGGACCGAGCAGCGACGCGTCCGGCACCATCAACCTGTTCGGCGGGCTGCGGCGCGCGATGGCGAAGACCGGCTACTCGGAGCTCAAGGAGTTCCAGAAGGTCGGCCTGACGCTGCGGCGGTGATCCTGCCGCGCCGCTCCGCGGCCCTGATCGTGCGCGCCCGGTCTGCTCGGCAGGCCGGGCGCCGCTCGTCCTGAACCGGACGGATCGGGCCGAGGGGCGGAAATTCGTCGGCGGGGGAGCGCCGGAAGGTCTAGCTACCCGCGAGTAATGAAGGCTAACGTGTCCGGCATGGCTTCCAGCAACGGTGCTCAGGGTCAGCGCGGTCCGCAGCACTACGACGTCGTCGTGATCGGCTCCGGGTTCGGCGGCAGCGTCGCCGCGCTGCGGCTCACCGAGAAGGGCTACCGGGTGGCCGTGCTGGAAGCGGGCCGCCGCTTCAGCGACGACGAGTTCGCCAAGACCTCTTGGGACCTGCGCCGATTCCTGTGGGCACCGCAGATCGGCTGCTACGGCATCCAGCGCATCCACCTGCTCCGCGACTGCCTCATCCTCGCCGGAGCCGGGGTCGGCGGCGGTTCGCTGGTGTACGCGAACACGCTGTACCGGCCGCTGAAGCCGTTCTACAACGACTCGCAGTGGGCGCACATCACCGACTGGGAGGACGAGCTCTCCCCGCACTACGACCAGGCCAGCCGGATGCTGGGCGTCGTCACCAACCCGACGACCACCCCGTCCGACGTGGTGATGAAGAAGGTCGCCGCCGACATGGGCGTCGGCGACAGCTACCACCCGACGCCGGTCGGCGTGCACTTCGGCGAACCGGGGCGCACCGTCGCCGACCCCTACTTCGGCGGCGCCGGACCGGAGCGCACCGGCTGCACCGAATGCGGCTCGTGCATGACCGGCTGCCGCGTCGGGGCGAAGAACACGCTGGTCAAGAACTACCTGCACCTCGCCGAAGCCGGGGGCGCGGAGGTGTTCCCGCTGACCACCGTGCACCGGCTCGCCGAAGGCCGCGACGGCCGCTGGCGCATCGGCACCCGCCGCACCGGCGCGAAGACCGCGCTCGGCAGCCGGGTGTTCACCGCCGACCAGGTCGTCGTCGCCGCCGGGACCTGGGGCACCCAGAACCTGCTGCACCGGGCGCGGGACCGGGGCGACCTGCCGCGGCTGTCGGCGAAGCTCGGCGAGCTCACCCGCACCAACTCCGAAGCCATCATCGGCGCGCAGGTGCCGCAGCTCGGCGAGCAGGACTACTCCAGCGGCGTCGCCATCACCTCCTCGTTCCACCCCGACGAGGACACCCACATCGAACCCGTCCGCTACGGCAAGGGCAGCAACGCGATGGGGCTGTTGCAGACCTTCCCGACCAAGGGCGACCACCCCGACCCGCGCTGGAAGCAGTGGCTGCGGTTCGTGCGCACCGACCCGCTGAAGGCGCTGAAGATGGCGGTGGTGCGGAACTGGAGCGAGCGCACGATCATCCTGCTGGTGATGCAGAGCCTGGACAACTCGCTGATCACCCGGGTCAAGCGCGGCCTGTTCGGCTCCCGGCTCACCTCCCGGCAAGGCCACGGCGCACCCAACCCCAGCTTCATCCCCGCCGGTGAGGAGGCCAACGAGCGGGTCGCCGAGCAGATCGGCGGCATCGCGGGCGGCACCTGGGGCGAACTGGTCGACATGCCGATGACCGCGCACTTCATCGGCGGTTGCGCCATCGGGGAGGACGCCGAGCACGGCGTCATCGACCCGTACCACCGGGCCTACGGGCACCCGACGCTGTCGATCGTGGACGGCTCCGCGATCACCGCGAACCTCGGGGTGAACCCGTCGCTGACGATCACCGCGCAGGCGGAGCGGGCGTTCTCGATGTGGCCGAACAAGGGCGAACCGGACCGGCGCGCCGCGCAGGCCGACGGCTACCACCGGATGACCCCGATCGCGCCGAAGCACCCGGCGGTCCCCGCCGAGGCGCCCGCGGCGCTGCGCCTGCCACTGGTCTGACCGGAGCCGCTGCCCGGGCGGTGGGGGCTAGCTGGGATGATGGGTCCCAGCGCACGCATTCGCCTGGAGGTTTCGACGACGTGTCCGGTAACGCCAACACCCCTGACCAGTCCCCGGCATCGGGTCCGCCGCGCGAGGGGAAGGGGCCGGTGCTCGTCGTCGACTACGGCGCCCAGTACGCGCAGCTGATCGCCCGCCGCGTCCGCGAGACGCAGATCTACTCCGAGGTCGTCCCGCACGACACGCCCGTCGAGGAGATCGTCCGCCGCGACCCGGCGGCCCTGGTGCTCTCCGGTGGCCCGTCCAGCGTGTACGCCGAGGACGCCCCGCAGGTCGACCCGGCGCTGTTCGAGGCGGGCGTGCCGGTGTTCGGCATCTGCTACGGGTTCCAGGCCATGACCGCGGCCCTCGGCGGGACGGTGGAGCACACCGGCACCCGCGAGTACGGCCGCACCGAGCTGGAGATCACCGGTGACGGCGGTGCGCTGCACGAGGAACTGCCCGGCCACCACCCGGTGTGGATGAGCCACGGCGACTCGGTCAGCAAGGCGCCCGAGGGCTTCACCGTGACCGCGGGCAGCAAGGACACCCCGGTCGCCGCCTACGAGGACCGGAACCGCCGGCTGGCGGGCGTGCAGTACCACCCGGAGGTCGCGCACTCGCCGCACGGCCAGGAGGTGCTGCGCCGGTTCCTGCACGACATCGCGGGCATCAAGCCGCAGTGGACCACCGCGTCGATCGTGGACGACACCGTCCAGGCGATCCGCGAGCAGGTCGGCGACCGGCGCGCGATCTGCGGGCTGTCCGGCGGCGTGGACTCGGCGGTCGCGGGCGCACTCGTGCAGCGCGCCATCGGTGAGCAGCTGACCTGCGTTTTCGTCGACCACGGGCTGCTGCGCGCGGGCGAGCGGGCGCAGGTGGAGCGGGACTTCGTCGCCGCCACCGGCGTCAAGCTGGTGACGGTCGACGCCACCGAGCAGTTCCTGGGCGCGCTGGCCGGGGTCACCGACCCCGAGGAGAAGCGCAAGATCATCGGGCGGGAGTTCATCCGCAGCTTCGAGCAGGCGGCCCGCGACCTGGTGCAGGGCTCCGAAGGCGACGTGGACTTCCTGGTGCAGGGCACCCTGTACCCGGACGTCGTCGAATCCGGCGGCGGCAGCGGCGCGGCGAACATCAAGAGCCACCACAACGTCGGCGGGCTGCCCGACGACCTGCAGTTCGAGCTGGTCGAGCCGCTGCGCGCGCTGTTCAAGGACGAGGTGCGCCGGGTCGGCCTGGAGCTGGGCCTGCCGGAGACCATCGTGCACCGGCAGCCGTTCCCCGGGCCGGGACTGGGCATCCGGATCATCGGCGAGGTCACCGCGGACCGCCTGGAGACGCTGCGCGCCGCCGACTCGATCGCCCGCGAAGAGCTGACCGCGGCCGGGCTGGACCGCGACATCTGGCAGTGCCCGGTGGTGCTGCTGGCCGACGTCCGCTCGGTGGGCGTGCAGGGCGACGGCCGCACCTACGGGCACCCGGTGGTGCTGCGGCCCGTCTCCAGCGAGGACGCGATGACCGCGGACTGGACCCGACTGCCGTACGACGTGCTGGAGCGGATCTCCACCCGCATCACCAACGAGGTCGCCGAGGTCAACCGGGTCACGCTGGACGTGACGTCGAAGCCGCCGGGCACCATCGAGTGGGAGTGACCGGACTCCGGAGCCACGGGCCGCGCGGAACACCGCGCGGCCCGTTCTCGTTCCCGGGCCGGGACGGCGGTGCTCTCCGGGCAGGCGAACGGGCCGTGCCGCCGGAACGGAAGCTCGGGTGCGACCGCGTCCGGGGGTGGACGTGCGTGAACGGACCGTCCGTCCAATCGGGTTGGACGAACGGTCCGTTCACTCGGAGGTCGGGGGCGGAGCCGCGGTGCTGCCGGGATCGGACCGGGGCGCACCGGGCCCGCCTCCACCCGGTTCACGGGCGTCGCGGGCGCGGGTCACGACGCACGTGAGCGGGAATCACTGCTCGACGCGGACCCAGTCGACGAGGTAGCGCGCATTGCCCGCCTTCACCTTGTCCACCGATTCCTGCGGGAGACCGAAATAAGGTTCGGTGACGCCGTTGACGCCGTTCGGGAACTGGCCGCCGAGTGCGAAGTTCAGAATCATGAACTGCGGGTCGTCGTAGACCCAGGTCCAGCCGTTCTGCTCCATTTCGGCCTTGGTGATCTTGTAGATCTCCTTGTCATCGACGAGGAAGGTGATTCCTTCCGGCGTCCAATCGGCCGTGAAGACGTGCCAGTCGCCCGGGTCGGAACCCTCGAATTGCTGCTGCCCGTTGATCGGGGTGTCGCCGTTGTACTCGGGACCGTGCAGCGCGACGCTGGTCCACGGCTCGCCGACGCTCTCCATGATGTCGACCTCGCCGCACTGCGGCCAGTTCACCTCGTCGATGTTGGCGCCCAGCGACCACCACGCCGGCCACAGGCCCTGGCTGGTGCCGCCCTCGGGCAGCTTCACCTTCGCCGAGTAGCGGCCGTAGGTGAACTCGAAGTTGCCCTGGGTGTTGACCCGGCCGGACTGGAAGTCGTAGGTGTTCCCGTCCGGGGCCTGGAAACCGGGAGTGCTGCGCGCGTGCAGGGCGAGTGCGCCGTTCTCGGCGCCGGTGTTCGCGTCGTCGTGATCGATGTAGATCGTCTCGGGCGAGTCCACGTAGGCCTGCTGCTCGGAGTTCACCGTGGTGAAGTTGTCCCCGGTGACCTCGACCTTCCACTTGGAGCGGTCGAGCTGGTCGCCGGAGAAGTCGTCGAAGAACACCTCCTTCTTCGGCGCGGCCGCGGGCTCGGCCGGAGCCGCCACCGCGGAGGTGGCCGAAGAGGTGACGAACGGGAACAGGCACAGCGCGGCGAGGGTCGTTCCTGCCGCCTTGAATCCGGTTCGGGGCACGAGAAGTCTCCTTCGGGGGGACGTTGAAGGATGAGAGCGCTCTCAACGGGACAGGCTGCTCACCTGAAACGTTCCGGTAAAGGCTATATCGATGCAGTCCGGAACTGATTAGGCCGATCGGCTGCTATTCGCCGCTCAACGGGACCCGGTTGCGCAATTCGAGGTACTGAATATCGCCGTTTTTGCCAGTTGCGGCGAGCGCGTGATCACGGTTCGAAGTCGGGCGAATGCGATTGGTTCGTTCCCATTATTCCTGCCCGCGGATTGCGAAGATCAATTGCGCGGGAGTCGCGCGGGCTCGCGGCGGATCGGTACCACCGGCAGCGCTTCGCGGGGCGGAATCACCGGCCGCGGTGTGGCGACCGGCCGTTGCGTCGAGACCGGCCGGAGCGCCGAGACCGGCCGGAGCGCCGAGACCAGCCGGAGCGCCGAGACCAGCCGGAGCGCCGAGACCAGCCGCAACGTCCAGAGGGTCCGCAGCGCCCGAGGGAGTCGGCCGCGCCCGGCAGGGTCCGCCGCGCCAAGACCGCCCACGCGCCAAGACCGCCCACGCGACACACGCCACCACCGCCCGCGCCACCACCGCCCGCGCCACCACCGAGGCGGCAGCGCGGGCAGCGGTCAGCGATTCAGCGGCGGCGCATCGACGCGATGAGCAGGAAGATCCCCACCACCACCGCCAGCCCGGCCAGCGACCACTCGATCCAGAAGTCCCGCGTACCGCCCAGCAGCACCGACGCCGAGATCATCAGCGCCACCGCGCCGGAAGCCAGCAGCATCGTGTCCGGCGACTGCGCACGCCCCTCGTCCTGCTCAGCCACGGAGCACCTCCACCATTCCTTCGGTCACGGACGCGTTCACGGTGAGGTGGCCGGCGCCGACCCCGTCCGCACCGGGATCCTCGATGTCGAGCCGGGCGGACCCGTCCCCGTGCTCCTGGTCGCCGAGGCAGTTCACCGAGCCGCTCTCGGCGGTGCACGACGCGGTGACGTCCAGGTCCCGCGGGAGCAGCACCCGCACCTGGCCGTCGCCGACCTCCGCGGTGGTCTCGATCCGCTCGTTCCCGCCCAGCCGCAGCTGCCGCAGGTCCAAGGTCAGCGTGCCGTGCTCCAGGTAGGGGTAGTAGTCCTGCAACCCGGCGGAGGTCGTCGCGACCACCCGCTGGTCCTGGACCGGTTCCCGCGCCTCGTCGTGCGCCGGGCCCAGCAGCAGCGCCAGCGCCCCCACCGGTAGCGCGAACGCGATGAGCGCCCGCCCGCCGTGCAGGAACGCGGCGGCCAGCATGCCCGCGCCGAGCACGCCCAGCGCAACCGCGAGCGCCTCCCCGGGGCCACCACCCGCGATCAGCACCGCGCCACCGGCGAGCACGGCCAGCCCCAGCGCGAGCCAGGTGATCCAGGTCCGCTTCTGCGGCGGCTCCTCCGGCTCCGCCCCCGGGCTCGGCAGGTCCCAGGCGAACGGCGCGGCGCCCAGCGGGTCCCAGGACGGCGGTTCGGTGCGCTGCTGGGCGCCCGGGTACACCCAGGTGTTCTCCCCGGACGGGGTCGCCGTCGCGCTCATCGCCGGTTCGGGCGGTGCGGCGGTCGCGGCCGTCGCGTCCGGAGCCGAGGTCTGCCGGTCCCGGTAGCCGCGGTGCAGCAGGTACAGCCCGCCGAACGCGGCCCCGAACACCAGCCAGCCGTGCGGGTAGAGCATGGACAGCGCGGTGGGAATCCCGATCAGCACCAGCAACGCCATCCCGGCCAGCCAGCGGAACCGGCTGGTGCTCGGCGCGTCCGGATCGGACGGCAGCAGCAGCCACAGCAGCAGGTACAGGGCGAGCCCCCCGCCGCCCGGGATGGTGGCGACCACGAACGCCACCCGCAGCAGCACCGGATCGATGCCGTAGCGCCGCCCGATCGCGCCGCACACCCCGCCGAGCTTGCGGTCCCGGCGCAACCGCGCGGGCCGCGTCTCCCACATCTCCCGGAGGGTGTCGCCGACGTCGTCATTCCCACTCATGCGTCCACTATCGAGCCGAGCCGTGCGGCGGGACATCGGGGACGCCCCTGAGCGCGGCCCGGAACGCCCTGGGAATTCCCCGATGCGGTTGATCACCCGCGCGTGTGACCATCGCAGGGTGAAGAACCGGTACCAGCGGAAACAGGATCGCGAGTCGCGGCGGGCGCGCGCGCAGCAGGCCGCCGCGCCCACCTGGGGCGATCGGCGGGAGGACGCCGTCCGCGCTCCGCACCCGGGGTTCGCCGCGCCCGGCCAGGCCGCGCCGGGGCAGGGAACACCCGACCGGACCGCGCCGATCCGGACCGCACCCGGCCAGGTCGAGCCGGGGCAGGCCGTGCCGGGCCGGACGGCACCGGGGCAGGCCGCACCCGGCCAGGCCGCACCCGGCCAGGCCGCACCCGGCCAGCCCGCACCGATCCGGACCGCGCAGCCCCCGCGCTTCTCGCCCGGCGCGGTCGAGCCGGACACGAGCCCGTTCCACCTGGACCCGGACCGGCCCACCGAACCGCACGGCCACCTGGTCCGGGACACCGCTGACGCCGCCCGCCCGCCGACGCTGTACCGGCGGCGCGGCGGCAGGCTCGTCGCCGGGATCTGCGGCGGGCTCGCCGACCACCTCGGGGTGTCGGTGCTGTGGGTCCGCGCCGCGTTCGCGTTGCTCGCCGCGTTCGGCGGGGCCGGGGTGCTCGGCTACGGGCTGCTGTGGATCTTCGTGCCGCAGAGCGGCGGGAACGAACCGCCGATGTCCGACCGGGAGCGCCAGCAGGGCCTCGGGCTGATCATCCTCGGCCTGGGGCTCGCGGTCGCCGTCGGACTGCTCGGCATCCTGCCCGGCTGGCTCACCGGCCCGTTCGGGGTCGCGATGGTGGGCGCCGCCGTGGTGTGGCGCGAGGCCGACGAGTCGCAGCGGCGGCGCTGGCGGGAAGGCGCGCGCTCCGGAGTGGCGGGCGCGGTGCTCGGCGGTGGCGGGCGGGCCGCGGTGGTGCGGATCGTGTCCGGCGCCGCGCTCGTCGTGATCGGCGCGGTGGTGTTCCTCGCCGGGTCGGCCAGCGTCAGCGACCTCCAGTTCGCGCTGCTGTCCACGGTGACCGCGCTGGTCGGCGCCGCGGTGCTCACCGTGCCCTGGTGGGTGCGGCTGATGCGGGACCTCGACGTGGAACGGGCCGGCCGGGTCCGCTCCCAGGAACGCGCCGAGATCGCCGCGCACCTGCACGATTCGGTGCTGCAGACGCTGGCGCTGATCCAGAAGCAGGCCGGTTCGGAGCGCGAGGTGCGGCGGCTCGCGCGCGGCCAGGAGCGGGAGCTGCGGACCTGGCTCTACGGCCCCGGCGGCTACGGCCGCGGCGACGACGCCGAACCGGAGGACCCGGCCGCGGAACCGGGACCGATGCTGTCCGCGCAGCTCACCAGGGCCTGCGGCGAGGTGGAGGACGCCTTCGCGATCACCGTGGGGCAGGTCGTCGTCGGCGACTGCGAGCTGGACGAGGCCCTCACCGCGCAGCTCGCCGCGGCCAGGGAGGCCGTGGTGAACGCCGCCAAGCACGCCGGGGTCGCCGAGGTCAGCGTGTACGCCGAGGTCGAACCCGAGCAGGTGTCGATCTTCGTGCGGGACCGCGGCACCGGCTTCGACCCCGACCGCGTGTCGGCGGACCGGCACGGGATCGCCGATTCGATCCGGGGCAGGATGGAGCGCAACGGCGGCTCGGTCCGCATCAGGACCGCGCCCGGCTCCGGCACCGAAGTGCAGATGGACATGCCGCGCAAGGCCCGCCGGTGACCCGGCGGCCGGTGGAGGAGGAGAACGTGACCAGCGAAGCAGCAGACCAGCGCCCGGTGCGGGTGTTCCTGGTCGACGACCACGCGTTGTTCCGCTCCGGCGTGCGCGCCGAGCTCGCCGCCGCGCCCGACCAGGTCGAGGTCGTCGGCGAGGCGGGTTCGGTCGCCGAGGCCGCCGCGGGCATCGCGCACTACCGGCCGCAGGTGGTGCTCCTCGACGTGCACATGCCCGACGGCGGCGGTGCCGAGGTGCTGCGGCGGGTCCGCGGCGAGCAGCCGGACGTCGTGTTCCTCGCGCTGTCCGTCTCGGACGCCGCGGAGGACGTGATCGCGGTGATCCGCGGTGGGGCGCGCGGCTACGTCACCAAGACGATCTCCGGCCGGGAGCTCGCGGACGCGGTGTGCCGGGTGGCCGCCGGGGATCCGGTGTTCTCGCCGCGGCTCGCGGGGTTCGTGCTGGACGCGTTCTCGCAGGGGCCGAACTCGGCGCCGGTGGGCGACCCGGAGCTGGACCTGCTCACCCCGCGGGAGCGGGACGTGCTGCGGCTGCTCGCGCGGGGCTACGCGTACAAGGAGATCGCCGCCGAGCTGTTCATCTCGGTGAAGACGGTGGAGACGCACGTGTCGAGCGTGCTGCGCAAGACGCAGCTGTCGAACCGCTACGAGCTGTCCCGGTGGGCGAGCGACCGCAGGCTCGTCTGACCCGAGCGGCGCGGGTGAACGGCCCCGGACGAACGGGCCGTTCACCTCCGGCTCGGTGATCACTTCATCGGGTGCTCGGTGGCGAGGTCGGCGTACGGGGCGCGGGCCGGTGCCTTCCGGGCGGGACGGTTCCGGGCCGGACGGTTCCGGGTGAGCGCCACGCCCGCCAGCACCAGGCCGATGCCGAGCAGCACTCGCCAGCTCGGCTGCTCGCCCAGCACCAGCCATCCGAGCAGCACCGACACCACCGGCATCAGGTAGGTGACCGTCGAAGCGACCGTCGCGCCCTCATCGGCGATGAGTCGGTAGTTCAGCGCGAACCCCACGCCGGTGCCGAACACCCCGAGCACCGCCACCGCCAGCAGCGCCACCGCGTCGAACCGCACCGCGGGCAGCCCCTCCAGCGGGAGCACCAGCGCCGCCAGCCCGGCCGCCGCGACCAGCTGCAGCGCCGCCAGCACCGGCGCGGGCGCTCCCGTCCCGGTCAGCTTCCGGCCGATGTGCACGTAGCCGACGCCGTAGCTGGCCGCCGCCGCGAGGCAGGCGAACACCCCGGCCCCGGCCGACGCGCCCTGCCACGGCGCGAGGATCAGCAGCACCCCGCCGAACCCGACGGCCAGCCCGCCGAGCATCCGCGGCGAGATCCCGCTGCGCGCCCCCAGGAGGTACCCGAACAGCAGCGTCCACAGCGGGGTCGTCGCGTTCACCGCCCCCGCCAGCCCCGAGTCCACGGTCCGCTCGCCGACGCCGAGCAGCACCCACGGCAGCGCGCTCGCGAAGAACCCGGCGACGACGACGTGCGGCAGCAGCCGCCGGTCCAGCCGCACCGGCAGCCCGCGCACCGCGCAGAGCACCACCAGCACCGCCGCGCCGAGCGCGATGCGGGTGAACGCCACCTGCGCCGGGGACATCGCGGTCAGCGCCACCTTGATCAGCAGGAAGCTCGCGCCCCACAGCAGCGCGAGCACGCCGAGCCGCAGGTGGCTCGTCCGGTGGTTCATCGTGTCTCCCTCGGTCGCGGGGCGGTTCCGGGAACCACGATCCGAGAGCCGACGTGTAAGGACAAGCGAAATAATCTGAAGTGAAGTTTCAGATTTGCTGTACTGTCGGGCCATGTTGGACGCCCGCCGCATGCAGGTCCTCCGCGCCGTCGTCAGCGGCGGCTCGATCAGCAGCGCCGCCACGAACCTCGGCTACACGCCCTCCGCGATCAGCCAGCAGATCGCCACCCTCGAACGGGAGGCGGGCACCGCGCTGCTGGAGAAGGTCGGCCGCGGCGTGCGGCCCACCGCCGCCGGGCGGCTGCTCGCCGAACGCGCCGCCGACCTCGCCGGGCTGCTCGCCGACACCGACGCGGAACTCGACGACCTGCGCGCCGGCCGCACCGGACGGCTGCGGCTGCGCTACTTCACCTCGGCCGGGGTCGGGCTCGTCCCGCCCGTCGTGGCGAAGTTCCGCGCCGAGCACCCCGACGTGCGGCTCGACCTGAAGATGATCGACGACGGCATCCTCGGCGACGTCGCCACCGGTGCCGCCGACCTCGCCGTGATCGTCGTCGGCCGGGAACCGCCGCAGGCGCGCGGCGTCCGGATCGAGCACCTCGTCGACGAGCCGTACCGCGTGCTGCTGCCGCAGGGGCATCCGCTGTGCCAGGAGGAGGAGATCGACCTCGCCCGGCTCGCGGGCGAACCGTGGGTGCTGGAGGCGCTGGGCGACGGGCCGTGCGCCGAATCGCTGCGGGACGCCTTCGACTCGGCCGGGTTCACGCCGCGGCTGGAGCTGGAGACCGGCGGGGACTACGCGGCGCAGGGGTTCGTCGCGGCCGGGCTCGGCATCGGGCTGCAACCGCGGCTCGCGCTCGGCGTGCTGCACCCCGGCGTCGTGGTCCGGCCGGTGCGGCGGCCCGAACCGGTGCGGCGCATCCACATCGCGGTGCGGGAGACGATCGCCGACCAGCCGGCCACCCGGTCGCTGCTCGCGGCGCTGCGCGACACCGCGCGGGCGTGATCGGGCGCGTGCGTGATCGGGCGCGAGCCGGGCGGCGGACGGTCCGGTGGCGGGACCGCCGGGCTCAGACCCGGGAATCGCTGTTGATCAGTGCTTCGCCGTCGCGGGCCACCATGCCCAGCAGGTGGCGTTCCTTGCTGGTCTTGCCGTCCTTCTCGAACTCCAGGATCACCAGCACCTTCGCGCCGATGACCTTCGGGCCCGAGGTGATCTTGACGTCGTCGACGGACTTCCAGAACGACTCGTAGCTGTCCTTGCCCGCCGCCTGCATGTCCGGGCCCAGCAGCGACCAGGACTTGTCGAGGTCGTCGGGGACGGACGAGAAGTAGGTCTTCACCGCGTTCTCGATCTCATCCTTGGACGGCTGCTCGTCCTTCTTCTCGCTGGAGGTCGTCGTGGGCGTGCTGCTCGTCGTGGTCGGCGCGGCCGAGGACGTCGGCGCGGACGTCGTCGGCGGTGCGGTCGTCGTCGACACGGGATCCGCGGGCGCCATCGGCTCGGAAGCGGGCGGCGGCTCCGACTGCGGGGAACGCTGGTTCCCGGCGCCGAACGCGCTCGCCGTCAGCACCCCGACCAGCACCGCCACCAGCAGCGCCGCCGCCCACAGCAGCACCGCCTTGCGCGAGGTGCCGCTCCCGGAGGGCTCGGACACCGCGGTCTGCCCGACCTGGGTCGGCGGGTTGCCCGCGCCCGCGGGCACCGCCGCGCCCACCCGGGTCGGCTGCGCCTGCTGCGGCCTGCCCTGCGGGGCGGCCGCCGGGCGCTGCCAGCCCCCGGCCGGCGTGGAACCGCCGGGCAGCGGACGTCCCTCCGCCACCGCCAGCAGCATGCTCCGGGTCTGCGCCATCGTCGGCCGGTCCACCGGGTCCGGCTGCAGCAGCTGCATCAGCGCCGGGGCCAGCGGGCCCGCCTGCCGCGGCGGCTCCACCTGACCGCGCGCCACCCGGTGCAGCAGGCTGATCGCGTTCTCGTCGGTGCCGAACGGGGGCTCGCCCTCCACCGCCGCGTACAGCGTCGCGCCCAGCGAGAACACGTCCGAGGCGGGAGCCGGGTCGCGGCCCAGCGCCACCTCCGGCGACAGGTACGCCGGGGTCCCCGCGAGGATGCCGCTCTTGGTCACCGCCACGTCGCCGATGGCGCGGGAGATGCCGAAGTCGGTGATCTTGGCGATGCCGTTGTCGCCGAGCAGGATGTTCCCCGGCTTCAAGTCGCGGTGCACGATGCCCGCCATGTGCGCCGCCGCCAGCGCGCCCGCGACCTGCGAGCCGATCCGGGCCACCGACTGCGGCGGTAGCACGCCCTGCTCGCTGAGCACCGTCGCCAGGCTCTGCGACGGCAGGTACTCCATCACGAGCACCGGCTGGCCCTCGTCCTCGGCCACGTCGAACACCACGATGGCGTTCTGGTGCTGCAGCCGGGCGGCGATGCGGCCTTCGCGCATCGAGCGCTGCCGCGCCTCCTCGGTCTCCTCATCGGTGTAACCGGGCTGGAGCAGCAGCTGCTTGACCGCGACGGTGCGGTGCAGCCGCTCGTCGACCGCGCGCCACACGATGCCCATGGCGCCGCTGCCGATCCGCTTCTCCAACCGGTAACGGCCCGTGATCAAACGGCCCTCGGCGCTCACAGGTCTCTCCTGATGCTGGGGTGCTGGCGGCTAGGACGGTACTGACCGGGCCCCCGAGACCGGCTCGTGCTCATCGGCCCCACGTTACTGGTGGGCGACTGGGGGAACGCACCAGGTCGGGGTGAACGGATCGCCCCTGGCGAAAGCACCGGGCCGGGGCCACGCATCGCGAGATGCCTGTCCCCGGCCCGGAAAACGACCACCTGGTGCTCAGCCCGGAAGCTGGAACGCGGAGGCACCGGATTGCGGTGAGGTGGCCTCCGACTGCGTCGGCTGATCCGCGGAGGACTCACCGCCGTCGTCGTCGCCGTCGTCACCGGAGGTCTCGGTCGGCTGGGACTGCTCCGTCGAGGTCGGCTGCTGCGTCGTCGTCGGCTGGGAGGTCTGCTCCGTGGACGTCGGCGTGCTCGTGGTCTCCTCGTAGGTCTGCTCCTCCGAGGAACCGGAGCTCTCCGACGACTGGGTCGTCGGCGCGGGCGGAGGCGGCGGCGCCTGCTGGGAGGTGCCCGAGTCGTTGCCGGTCGGTTCCGGCGTGTTGCTGTTCAGGAACGCCGAGGTCACCAGCACCGCGACCACGGCGGCCGCGACCAGCGCGATCCCGGACAGCACCAGCGGGCGCCTGCTGCGCCGCGGCCGGTCGTCGAACGACGTCTCCGCACGCGAATCCGGGCCCAGGTACGAGGTCCGCGGGTTCGAGTCGTACTGGCCGTACTGGTCGTCGTCGTAGTAGGCGGTCCCACCGTGGTGGTCCTGCCCGACGACGCTGGTCGGAGCCAGGTCGGGCCTGCTGTCCGGGCCGATCGCGGGCGGGATCGGCGCGGCCATCGTGGGCACCGAGTTCGCCGAACCGCCCTCGGCGACCGCCAGCAGCATCTCCCGGACCTGCGCCATGTCCGGCCGGTCCTCGACGCGCACCTGCATCATCGCCATCAGCGGCTGGGCCATCGCGCCCGCCTGCTGCGGCGGTTCGATGCGGCCCGCGGCCACCGAGTGCAGCAGCGCCAGCGTGTTCTCGTTCAGCCCGAACGGCGGCCTGCCCTCGATCGCCGCGTACAGCGTCGCGCCCAGCGAGAACACGTCGGAGGCACCACTCGGCTCCCGGCCCATGGCGACGTCCGGCGACAGGTAGGCGGGCGTGCCCGCGAGCATCCCCGTCTTCGTCACCTGCACGTCGCCCTGGGCGCGCGAGATGCCGAAGTCGGTGATCTTCACCGTGCCGTTGTCGCCGAGCAGGATGTTGCCCGGCTTGATGTCGCGGTGCACCACCCCGGCCGCGTGCGCGGCGCCGAGCGCGGCCGCGGCCTGCGCACCGATCCGGGCCACCTCGCGCGGTGGCAGCGGTCCGTGGTCGGACATCATCGCCGCCAGGCTGGTGGAAGGCAGGTATTCCATGACCAGCACCGGCTGGCCTTCGTCCTCGGCTACGTCGTAGACCGAGATCGCGTGCTGGTGCTGCAGGCGCGCCGCGATGCGGCCTTCCCGCATTGCCCGCTGCCGCGCTTCCTCGGCCTCACCCGGGTCCAGTCCGGGCTGCAACAACAACTGCTTGACCGCGACAGTGCGGTGCAGGCGTTCATCCACACACTCCCACACCACGCCCATCGCGCCACTGCCGATGCGTCGCTGCACTCGGTAGCGTCCGGCGACCAGGCGACCTTCGTCGCTCACCGACGTCTCCCCGTACTGCTATCGATGCCCGCTCGAGCGCGGTCCCGAACCGGACGGATCCGGATCGGCACCGTCCCGTCGGGCATCGGGCGGTTTAGCGGACCGGTTCGGCCCTCCGACAACTACACGTTCGTTCAGCGCGGCCCGGTTCGGCCGGTGGCCGCACATCCGGCCGCGGTACGGCAGCCTAGCCGACGCCTTCTCGGCGCAGACCCGAAGTCGTGAGATCGGTGTGCCCGATTCCACGCGCGTCCGGCGAAGTGCCGTCGTCCTCCTGATCGCTCCCGAGGCCCGAAGTGTTTCCGCAGTCCACACGTGGCGTGCTCGGTCCGTCGGCGGAGCGTGTCCGCGCCGGTCCCGGTGCGGACCGCAGGTGTCCGGTTCGTGCCGGGATGACCTCGGTGGTGATCGGGGAGGAGACGGGCACCGCGGCGTCGTTGCCGCATTGTTGTGATTCGCGCCCCACGGTACGCGCGGCGCGCACCGTGCGGGGGTCAACGGGGGAAGTGCTGGAACGACCGCAGCTGCACCTCGACCCGGCCGTCCGCGCCGAGGTGCAGCAGGTGCCGCAGCAGCGAGTGCGAGCCGTCCGGGTGCTTGACCTCCACGAGCGCCCGCACCAGCTGCGGGGACTCGGCGCGCAGCAGCAGCGGCCGCACCGCGACCGCCTCGCGCCACGCGCCGTCCGGCCCGCCGCGGCCCGTCGCGGGCAGGCCGGGGGCGAGGCGGGGCATGGCGAGCGCGGGGGAGCGGTCGATGTGGTCGTAGAACTCGCGGGCCGTCGTCACCGCGTCGACGTCCGCGGCCGGTTCCGGAGCGAGCACCTGCCGCGGGCGCTGCGGGGACTGCACGGATTCCACGGCGGGCTCGGCGGGTTCCGGGTCGCCGCCGAGCAGGTCGTCGCCCGTGGCCGGGGACACCCCGGTGAGCGTGGCGGTGGCGACGGCCGCGCCGACCAGCAGCGCGGTGCACAGCGTGCCCACCGCGGCCCGCACGCCCGGCGAGTCCGGGGTGCCGCTCGCCGGTGCCGCGGTGTCGAGCAGTGCGTTGACGAGCTCTTCGGTCTGCGCCGATTCCTCCGCGCTCAGCCGCAGCGGTTCCGGGGCGAACCAGAGCGGCTTCGGCTTGCGCAGCACCAGTTCGGCGACCGCCGCCCGGCGGGAGGACGCGGGCGGCTCGGTGGCGGGTGCGGCGAGGAACGGTGGCAGCGGCCGGGTGTCGGTGTCGTCGATCCGGCCGATCGGGCGGGTGATCGCACCACCGCCGTCGCGGCCGCACCGGCGGCAGCACCGGCTCGCGGTGGCGGTCAGGTGTTCGTGGTCGGAGGCGCGGCGGGGGAGCGGCGGGAGCGGTGCCTGCTCGCGACCCTCGGCGCGGGTCCCACCGGTGTCTTGCGGGCTGTCGCGGAGCAGGGGTATTCGGTGCCGCATCTCGATTCGCCGAGCCTCCTTCGTCTCGAACCGGCCGGGTACGTGGCCGGGTCGGGGTCGCACGGTCGCTGCGATTGCACTCGTACTCCTCACCGAACGTGTTCGGGGGGTTCGGGGCGTGACTTCACCTGAAAGAGAAGCGCTGGCCGGAGCGGGCGATCTCTAACAGCCCATCCGGTCACCGTCGGTCACCTCGTGTCGGGCGTCAGGCCGCGTCGTCGGCGTACACCCGCGGGTTCGCGCCGGGCGTGAAGCGCAACCGCCGCTGCTGCTCCCGCACCGAGCCGTCGGCGCCGGTGATGCGCAGGGTCGTGACGGTGCTCGCCGAGGTGGCCGACACGGACAGCACCTCCACCGCGGCCGCGTCCCGGTACCGCTCGGCGAACGCGTCGAAACCCGCCGCCCGCAGCCGCCCGGTCGTCCCGGCGTAGGCCCCGGCGAGGTCGTGGGAGCTGATCGCGCCGAAGTAGTCCGCCGAGCGGGCCGCCACCAGCTGCGGATCGGCGAAGGACAGCAGCTCGTCCCGGTAGGTGACCGGCGCGGGTGGCCGCGGCGGTGCCTGCGGTGCGGCCTCCGGTGCCTCGTCCACCGGAGCGGGGTGGTCACCCGCTCCCGGAACCGGCCCGGGAGCGCCGTGCTCCGGAGCCGGGGCGGGCGGGAGGTCCGCCGCGCCGGGGGCCTCCGGCTGCGCCGCGCCGGGCGGCGGCGCGATCCCCGGCCCCGGTACCCGGTCGGCGAGCGCGTCCGGGCGCTGGGTGTGCGGGTGCCGGGCGTGCGGTTCGGGAGCGGGCGCCGGGAACTGCGTGGCCCGCGGCATCCGCGGCAGCTGCAGGGCGTCGATCGAGGTGGTCGGGCTGACCAGCGTGGTCGCGATCAGCAGCAGTCCGCTGAGCACGGCACCGGCGGACAGCACCGCGAACCAGGCCGCGCGGCGCGAGGAACGCGGTGGCGTGACGGAGGCGGGCACCATGCCGAGGTCGAACTTGTGCAGGCCGCCGACCGGGGTGGTGTCGCTCAGCGGATCGGTACCCGGCGCGGCGGCGGGCGCTGGGGCGGCGGCCACGGTGGCTGCCGCCCTGGTGGTGGCAGCCCCGGTGGTGGCAGCGCCGGTCGCTCCGGCGGCGGCCACGGTGGTGGTGCTCGCGACGGTGCTCGCCACCGCGGGCAGCGGGCCGGTGTCCGCGAACGGGTCGTGCACGCCGGTGTCGGCGGCGCACGCGCTGATCGCGCGGATCCGGTGCGGGCCCGCGCCCGGCGCGGGCTGTTCGATGAGGCCGCCCCAGCTGACGCCGGTGCTCGTGGTGCGGCCGAAGTTCGTCGGCCACGCGCCGTAGGAACCGGGAGCCGGGCCGACGGCCGCACCGCCCGGCCAGGACGGAGCGGGGAGGTCGTCGTGCTCGGTCGTGGTCGCCGAGGGGGACACCGCCGAAGGGGTCATGGTCGGCGAGGCTAGGCAGCGCCGCGCGCCCCTCGCGTCACACGAGTCGGTGATAACACTGACTACCGCCCGAAAGAGGGACGGCGCGCGGCGATTTTTGACTTGCGATCACAGCCCGGAGTAGTTCCCGCTCAGGCAGCCACTCGGGTCGGTGAGGATCAGTAGTCGTTGTTGCGGAACTTGGTCTGGGTGGTCTGGAGCGCCTTGAGCGCGCCGACACCCCCGCCCGCACCGAGCAGCATGGCGAACACGTCGGCCCCGCCGGACCCGCCGAGCGCGATGAGCAGCGCGACCACCGTGACCGCCAGCGTCGCCCCCGCGACCGGCAGCCGCTTCCGCGCGAAGTCGGCCACCGGCTGACCGCCCGGCCGCTTCTTCGCCGCCGAGGTCAGCATTCCGAGGTAGGCCCCGTGCCCGGCGGCGGCGGCGACCGCCACGAGCGTGACGAGCAATGCGACGATCCCGATGAGTGCACCCATGCCTCCAGTCTGCCCTGTCGCGGACCGGTCCGGTATGGGTGGTTTCCCCGAGGCCCGTCCGGGCAAGTTCGGCGCTGAGCTGGGCCTGCGCCGCCGCTCGCGGAAGCGGTTGTGCCGATCCACTGGATTGAGATCGGCATCACGCCTAGGTTCTCAGGCTATGAACGATCGCCCCGCCGAACTCCCGGACCAGTACTCCCTCGCCGGCAAGCGGGCGGTCGTGACCGGCGCGGCCAGCGGCATCGGTTCCGCCACCGCCCGCAGGCTGGCCGCGAGCGGGGCGACCGTGATCGTCGTGGATCGCGCGGCGGAAGCGGTGGAGCGGATCGCGGCGGAGATCGACGCCGAGGCGCGCATCGTCGACCTGGAGGACCCGGACGCGGCGGCCGGGCTGGGCGAGCACGCCGACATCGTGGTCAACAACGCCGGTCTGCAGCACGTGGCGCCGGTGCACCAGTTCCCGCCGGAGATGTTCGCGAAGCTGGTGACGGTGATGCTGGAGTCGCCGTTCCGGTTGATCCGCGCCGCCCTGCCCGGCATGTACGAGCGGGGCTGGGGCCGGATCGTGAACATCTCCTCGGTGCACGGCCTGCGCGCGTCCCCGTTCAAGAGCGCCTACGTGGCGGCCAAGCACGGCCTGGAAGGGCTGTCGAAGACGGTCGCGGTGGAGGCCGCGGGCTACGGCGTCACCTCGAACTGCGTCTGCCCGGGCTTCGTGCGGACCCCGCTGGTGGAGCGGCAGGTCGCCGAGCAGGCGGAGCTGCACCGGGTGCCGGAGGAGCAGGTCGTGGAGGACGTGCTGCTGGCGCGCACCCCGGTGAAGCGGCTGGTGGAACCGGACGAGGTGGCCGACCTGGTGCACTGGTTGTGCGGCCCGAGCACGGCGTCGATCACCGGCTCGTCGTTCCCGATGGACGGCGGCTGGACGGCGCACTGACCGCCCGGCCGTCCGGCCGTCCGCGCCGGGTGCACGGCCCGCCGCCGGGCCGTGCACCTCGGGTGATCAGTGCACCTCGGGCGATCAGCGGCCCAGGCGGCCGCGGCCGAGGCGGAGCAGGATCATCGCCAGCTCGCGGCCTTCCGGCCCCAGCTCCCGGTAGCGCGCCAGGACGTCCATCTCGCGGTTGTAGACGATGCGCGGTCCGCCGTCGGCCATCCGCGCCTCGCCCACCTGCCGGGAGACGTCGGCGCGGCGCTTGATCAGCCGCAGGATCTCGGCGTCCAGGTAGTCGATCTCCTCGCGGAAGTTCGCGATGGCCTCGGTGGCGGGACGCGCCGGGGTATCCGGTGCGTCGTTCGGCTCGGGCTGGTGCTGCTCACCGTCCACAGCGGCGTTCATGACTCGTCCTCCGAATCGGCCCCACCCCGGACCGGACATGTGAAACGCCCCGAGTCCGAGGACTCCGGGGCGTCGTAGTGGTGTGCGCGCTCACACGGCTACGGGCGTCGGAATCCCGGTCCGCCCGTAGTAAAAGTTCGCGCAAGCGAGGCGCGTCCGCGTCAGCACGCCGCCAGTCTGCCACAACCCGAGCTCCGGTGGCCATCCACCGGGACGACGTTCCCGATCGCTGGGACCGCCGTCGGCGGCCGGGCTGTCGGGGGCGGCCGGTAACGTGGAGCGACGATGAGCACCCTCTTCGATCTCCCGCACGACGGTTCCTCCGAGTCCGGTTCCGGCCCGGCGGGGCACGAACCGGACGCGCTGCTCGCGGGCCTGAACTCGCAGCAGCGCGACGCCGTGGCGCACACCGGTTCCCCGCTGCTGATCGTCGCGGGCGCCGGGTCCGGCAAGACCAGGGTGCTCACCAGCCGCATCGCGCACCTGCTGGCGCAGGGCGTGCACCCCGGCCAGATCATGGCGATCACGTTCACGAACAAGGCCGCCGCGGAGATGAAGGAGCGCGTCGCCGACCTGGTGGGCCGCCGGTCGAACGCGATGTGGGTGTCCACGTTCCACTCGATGTGCGTGCGGGTGCTGCGCCGCGAGGCGAAGGCGCTGGGGCTGTCGTCGAACTTCTCCATCTACGACTCCGACGACTCCAAGCGGCTCATCACGATGATCGGCCGCGAGCTGGAGCTGGACTCGAAGCGGTACCCGGCGAAGACGCTGTCGATCCACGTGTCCAACCTGAAGAACGAGCTGGTCACGCCGGAGGAGGCCGCCGAGCGCGCGGGCAACGACCTGGAGCGCAAGGTCGCGCAGGTCTACGCCGCCTACCAGCGCAGGCTGGCCGATTCGCAGGCCGTGGACTTCGACGACCTGATCATGCGCACGGTCGACCTGCTGCGCGGCCACCCGGCGATCGCCGAGCACTACCGCCGCCGCTTCCGGCACGTGATGGTCGACGAGTACCAGGACACCAACCACGCCCAGTACGCCCTGGTGCGCGAGCTGGTCGGCACCGAGGACACCGAGCTGGGCACCCCGCCCGCCGAGCTGTGCGTGGTCGGGGACGCCGACCAGTCGATCTACGCCTTCCGCGGCGCGACGATCCGCAACATCGAGGAGTTCGAGCGGGACTACCCGCAGGCGCGCACGATCCTGCTGGAGCAGAACTACCGCTCGACGCAGACGATCCTCACCGCCGCGAACTCGGTGATCCGCCGCAACCCCAACCGCCGGGACAAGCGGCTGTGGAGCGATGCGGGGGACGGGGCCCCGATCGTCGGCTACGTCGCGGACAACGAGCACGACGAGGCCGCGTTCGTCGCGGGCGAGATCGACCGGCTCGTCGACGACGGCGAGGTCACGTTCAACGACATCGCGGTGTTCTACCGGACGAACAACCAGTCGCGGGTGTTCGAAGAGGTCTTCATCCGGCTCGGCCTGCCGTACCGCGTGGTCGGCGGCGTGCGGTTCTACGAGCGCCGCGAGGTCCGGG
Source organism: Saccharopolyspora sp. MMCC62 (assembly GCF_057736575.1). Lineage (NCBI taxonomy): Bacteria > Bacillati > Actinomycetota > Actinomycetes > Pseudonocardiales > Pseudonocardiaceae > Saccharopolyspora > Saccharopolyspora sp. MMCC62. Next base: position 493,755 of record NZ_JBYKCM010000004.1, read on the forward strand.
ACGCCCTCGCCTACCTGCGCGTGCTGGACAACCCGGACGACACGGTGAGCCTGCGCCGCATCCTCAACGTGCCCAAGCGGGGCATCGGGGACCGGGCGGAGGCCGTCGTCGCCGCGCACGCCGACCAGGAGCGCACCTCCTTCGCCACCGCGCTGCGGGCGGCCGCGGCGGGCCGGGTGCCGGCGCTGGCGACCCGCGCGCAGAAGCAGATCGCCGGGTTCGTGGCGCTGCTCGACGAGCTGGGCGAGGTCGCCGCCGAAGCCGACGTGGCCGAGGTGCTCGACGCGGTGCTGGAGCGCACCGGCTACCGCGGCGAGCTGGAGGCCAGCGACGACCCGCAGGACGCGACGCGGGTGGAGAACCTCGTCGAGCTCGTCACCGTCGCCCGCGAGTTCATCGAAGCCCGCGCGCCGCAGGCGGGCGAGGTCGCCACCGAGGGCACCGACCCGTCCGCGGAGGCCGTCGTCGCTCCCGCCGAACCGGCCGCGGAGGACCCCGAGGAGCAGGACCTCGGCCTGCCCGCCGACGACTCGCTCGCCGCGTTCCTGGAGCGGGTGTCCCTGGTCGCCGACGCCGACTCGCTGCCCGAGTCCGGCGACGGCGTGGTCACCCTGATGACGCTGCACACCGCGAAGGGCCTTGAGTTCCCGGTGGTGTTCTCCACCGGCTGGGAGGACGGGATCTTCCCGCACATGCGGGCGTTGAGCGATCCCGCGGAACTCGCCGAGGAGCGCAGGCTCGCCTACGTCGGCATCACCCGCGCCCGGCAGCGGCTGTACCTGTCGCGGGCGCTGATGCGCTCGGCGTGGGGCCAGCCGATGGCGAACCCCGCGTCCCGGTTCCTCACCGAGATCCCGGACGAGCTGATGGAGTGGCGGCGCATCGAACCGGAGCGCGCCGCACCGCAGGTGCGCAGCACCTGGGGCGGTCGCGGCGGCTTCGACCGGGGTGGTTCGGACTCGGCGCAGGCCTCGGTGGCCTCGCGGGGCCTGCGCAGCACCGGGGCGCCCGGCTGGAAGGACACCGTCGCCATCAAGCTCGACGCCGGGGACCGGGTCACGCACGACAAGTACGGCCTCGGCACGGTGCTGGCGACCGAGGGGGAGGGGCCGCGGGCCACCGCGACCATCGACTTCGGCAGCTCGGGCACGGTCCGGCTCATGCTCATCGGCAGCGTCCCGATCACCAAGCTCTGAGTCCTCTCCCGCGAGGCCGGCCCTCAGCCGAAGTGCATGGTGAGGATGAGGGCCAGCCTGCGCAGCGCGGGGATCCCGCCCATGCCGCGCAGCAGCGCCCGGTAGGCGGGGTGCACGCGTTCCAGCCCGGGGACGTCGAAGAAGGTGCGCTCCTCGTCGAGGACCAGTCCCGGCACGGCCCGCTCCAGTTCGGCGCCGCCGCGCACGCCCCAGGTCAGCCTGGCCCCGGCCGCGCGAACCGCGCCGTTGAGCAGGTGCGCCCAGCGCGTCGCGAGCGGGCTCTGCACGTCGCAGATCAGGTGCCCGGCGGGGAAGTGCTCGGTGATCCGGCGCAGCAGCGCGGTCCCGTCCGCTTCGGTGAGGTACATCAGCAGTCCTTCGGCGACGACCAGCACCGGCCGGTCGCCGGGGATGCCGTCCAGCAGGTCGGGCGCGGTGACCGAGGCGCCGAGGACGTGGTGGTGCGGCCGTGCCGGGTAGATCCGCTCCCGCAGGTCGATGACCTCGGGGAGGTCGATGTCGTACCACTCGACGCTCGGCGGCGGGTCGAGCCGCCGGCCGCGGCTGTCCAGCCCGCACCCGAGGTGCAGCACGACCACGTCCGGGTTCGCCGCGAGCCGCACCGCGGTGAGGTCGTCGAACAGCCGCCCGCGCAGCGCCACGGACAGCGCGTCGTTCCCGCGCAGCCCGGTGGCGGCGAAGTCGTGGTCGATGCGCCGCACGGCCTCCTCGGCGTACGGGTCGTGCAGCACCGGGTTCGCGGTGCGGCTGTGCAGCGCGCGCCCGTAGAGGGTGGCGAGCATGGTCGCCGGTGCTCCGGTGAGGTCGGCTCGTTCGCGGTCCATCGGTTGCTCCCCAGGTGAGTGCGGTCCTGCGGAGCTGAAGCTACGCTCCTTTCACAACTTCGTGAAATAAAGGAAGCGTATAAAATCATGCGGGTGGAGCACGGGGAGCCGGACGCGGCGGACAGGTTCGTGGAGCGCTTCGCGCTGGACCTGGCGGCCGCCGGGATGCCGCGGATGGCGGCGCGGGTGTTCGCCGGGCTGCTCATCGCCCCCGACGCGCGCCGCACGGCCGCGGAGATCGCCGAGCGGCTGCGGATCAGCCCGGCCGCGGTGTCCGGCGCGGTCCGCCACCTGGTGCAGGCGGGCATGGTCGTCCGGGAGCGCGAACCGGGGCTGCGCCGCGATCACTACCGGGTCCGGGACGACCTCTGGTACGAGACGATCATGCAGCGGGACGGGATGCTCGAAGCCTGGGTGCGCACCCTCGCGGTCGGCGTGGATGCGGTGGGCGCGGACACCGAGGCGGGCCTGCGCCTGGACGAGACGCGCCGCTTCTTCGACTTCCTCCGCGCCGAGATGCCCGAGCTGATGCGGCGGTGGCGGGAGCAGCGGTGAACCGCCGATGACCTGCCGGACGGCCGGAGCGGACGGCTCGCCGGACCGTCACCGGCCGGGCGGGTCGTCCGCTCGCGGAACCGGGTGGATCAGGTGACGTCGACGCCGCGCTCGCTCAGCCACGGCAGCGGGTTGATCTTCTTGCCGCTGGAGTTCCACACCTCGAAGTGCAGGTGGGTACCGGTGGAGAAGCCGCGGTTGCCCATGGTGGCGATCTGGTCGCCCGCCTTCACCTTCTCGCCTTCGCTGGCGGTGATGGTGTTGACGTGGCCGTAGACGGTGATCGTGCCGTCCTCGTGCTGCACGCGCACCCACAGGCCGAAACCGCTCGCCGGGCCCGCGTCGATGACCACGCCGTCGGCGGCGGAGACGATCGGGGTGCCCTTGCTGTTGGCGATGTCGATGCCGTAGTGCGTGGTGCCCCAGCGGCCGCCGAAACCGGAGGTGAAGGTGCCCTCGGCCGGAGCGACGATCTTCGGTCGCTTGGCCTCCTCCTCGGCGGCGATGCGGGCGGCCTCTTCCTCCGCGCGCTGCTCGGAGATGCGCTCGCTCTTGGCCAGCTTCTGGACTTCGGAGTCCGCGCTGCTGACCTTGGCGACCGGCAGCATCTCCGGGGCCGGGGCGGAACCGCCCATGCCGCTGGAGGAGTCGTCGGCGGCGGAGCTGAACGAGGCGGCCGCGTCCTGACCGGAGGCGAGCGGGGTGATGCCGTCCTGGTCGGGGGCCGGGTCGCCGCTGGCCATCGACTGGCCGGCGGCGGCGAACGCGCCTGCTGCGACGGCTGCGACGACGAGCCGACCGCGGATGACCGAAGGCGGGGTGGACATCCGCCGCTGGCGCTGTTGCGGAAGATCGTGCGGGGACGACTCCTCGGCGATCGGGGCGCCGCCGGGGGAGCGGTGTCGAGACAAGGCCTGCCCTTCCGTCTCGGGGAGTCCGTCACTGGCTCCCGGACGGGGTTCCGGGGCGCCGGTCGGGGTAACCGGCGTTCGTGATCGGACCGTGACAACGGACCGGGGGACAGTAACCAGGCTCATCCCCTAGGGGCAAATCTCGATCAGTGCTTGTTTCACTACACGGAGTGACCGACTCGAGGCGTGCTGACGCGGCCGCGTGCCGTGCGGCTGCGCGGTGGGCGGTGTTACCGAGTGGCACTGCCTGGCGGTTCGTGATCGAGGAAGACGGTCCCGTTCGGACTAGAGGAACGGGGTGGTTCCGCTTCGGGCAGTGATGCGCCACGCCTGCGAGTGATGCAAGTCACATAAAAATGCTCGCAATGCACTCAACCCCGATGACCCGTCCGGGGCCTCAAGTCGGACAACCCGCCCGGCGCTCCCGCTATTCCCGGCCCTCCCGAAGCGCCCCCGCAGCGGCCACGGTCCCGGCGCAACCGCCGCCCGAGCCGACATCCCCGACACCGTGCGTAGCCGCCGCAGATCCCCGGCGGGCCTCGGGGCGATCAGTTGCTAGCGTCGGCGCGGTGAGTGCCCGGCCCGATCTCCCGTTCGAATCCCCGGAGACGCAGATGAGCCGCCCGACGGCGCCCGAACCCACCGGTCCGCCGACCGGTCTCACCGCAGCGATCGCGCTGTCCGCGCTCGGCGCGCTGCTCGCCGCGTTCGCCCCGCTGCTCGGCCTGGTCGCGCCGGACATGCCGACCGGGTTCACCTCCTGGCCGTGGCTGCTGGTGCCCGCGCTGATCCCGGCGGTGCTCGCCGCGGTGTTCCGCGGGAGCAGGCCCGCGCTGGCCGCCGCCGTGCTGCTCGGACCCGCGGTGCTCGCGCCCGGCCGCCTGGTGCAGGACGCGCAGCTCGTCGTCGACGCCGGGCTCGCGGCCCGGCCCGAGCTGCTGCTGCCCGACACGCTCGACCCGCTCGGCCCGGCGCTCGGCACCTGGCTGCTGCTGGCCGGGCACCTGCTCGCCCTCGCCGCCGGGGTGCTCGCGCTGATCGCCGGCCGCGGGCTGTTCGACCACGCCGACGGCTCCTCCGACGCGTTCGGCTCGTTCGGCGAGGACGCCTTCGCGGGCAGCTCCGTCGCCGAGGCCGCCGCTGACGGCGCTCCCGGGCGCGGGCGCGCCGGGGCGCGCAGGCAGGGGCTGCTCGCGCTCGTGCTGTGCGCGACCGCCATCGCCGCGGTCGGGCTGCTGATGGGGCCGTTCACCTCCGAGGACCCGTACCTGCTGGCCAAGCCCGCCGTGGAAGCGCCGGTCCCGGTCGCGCTCGGCAGCCTGCTGCTGGCGATCGCCGTGCCCGCGGCCGCCGCGTTCATGTCCGGTTCCGCCGACCGCGACCTGGTGCGCGGCGGGCTGCTCGGGCTCGCCGCCGGGCTGGCCGCCGTCGCGGTGCCGCCGCTGGTCGCGGTGGCGCTGCTGCCCCGGCTGCAGTTCGGCTGGGGACCGGCGCTCGAACTGGGCGCCGCGCTCGTGCTGGTCGGGCTGGCCGTCGAGGGCGGTCGCGACCCGGCCCGCGGCTCCGGCGACGTGCGGCTGCCCGCGCTGACCCGGCTGCTGCGGACCGCGGGCGCGCTCGCGGTGCTCGCCGGCGCGCTGGCCATCACCGGCGCGCTCACCCCGCACCTGGAGATGCCCAGCTGGGTCGACGACCCGTCGCTGTACCCGGCGCGGCTGCTGTGGCCCGGTGGCGTCCTGCTGGTGCTGCTCGGCGCGGCGCTGCTGGTGCCCTCGATCGCCGCCGCCGTGCGCCCCGCGCTGGCCGTGGCCTGGACGGCGGTGCCGCTGGCCGGAGCCGCCGCGCTCGACACCGTGCTCACCGCCACCCAGGTCGCGGGCGCGAACGCGGCCCCGGGCGCGTGGATCTCCGGCGGAGCCATGGCGTGCGCGCTGCTCGCCGCGATCACCGCCGCGCTGGCGGGCGGCGTGGAACGCGAAGAGGTCGACCTGGCCGAACCGGACTGGCACCCGGAGCGCGGCGCCGACGACCTCGCCGAGCGGAGCTGGCGGCCTGCGGTCGCGGTGCCCGCCGCGGTCGCCGCGCTGCTCGGGCTCGCCGCGGTGCTGCTGCCGGTGCTCGCCGCGCCCGACTACACCGCGCCCGGGGTGTTCACCCGGTTCAGCACGTCCTCCTGGGGGCTGATCGGTGCCGGGGTCGCGGTGCTGGTCGCCGCGGTGCTCGCCGTCCGCAGCAGGCCCCCGCGCGCCGCCGCGCTGCTCGTCGGCGCCGCGCTGGTGATGGCCGTGCGCGCGCTGGAGTTCCCGCTCACCGCGGGCCGTGCCGAGGGTGCCGTGCCGGGGCCCGGGCTCTGGTGCGCGATCGCCGCCGCCGTCGTGCTGCTGGTCGCCGCGGCGCTCGCCGCCCGCTCGCCGGAGCGCTGACGCCGGAGCCGCTGACGCCGGAGCGCTGCTCGTCGGAGTGCTGACTCCGGAAGGCTGCTCGTCGGAGTTCTGGTCGCCGCGTTGACGTCGGAGCGCCGCTCGCGGTCCGCTCGCCGGAGTGCTGATCGCCGCGACAGCTGACGCCGGAGCGCTGACGCCGCAACGCGGGCGCGAAATCCGGCGGTGCGCAAAAACGGGCGAAATTGCGCGCCGGGTCCCCTTGACGCGCGCCGAACCGGTGTTCCGTTCGTCACTCCGCGGCCCGGTCCAGCGGTTTTCCAGCGCCGAAATCCCCGGTCTGGATGCATCCACCTGCGGCGATCGGGCGAACGGGGTGAGCCAGTTCACCGGGTGCGGCGCACCGGTCGTCCTCGCAGGTCGCTATGGTCGCCCAGTCCGACACCGACGTCGCAGGAGAGTCGAGTGGACCTGTACGAGTACCAGGCGAAGGAACTCTTCGCTTCCCACGGAGTGCCGACGCTGCCCGGTTCCGTGGCCACCAATCCCGAAGAGGCCAAGGCAGCCGCCGACGAACTCGGCGGGCCCGTGGTGGTCAAGGCCCAGGTGAAGACCGGGGGCCGCGGCAAGGCCGGTGGCGTGAAGCTGGCCGAGACGCCGGACGAGGCCCAGACCAAGGCCGAGGCGATCCTCGGCTTGGACATCAAGGGCCACGTGACGCGTCGTGTGCTGATCACGACCGCCTCCGACATCGCCGACGAGTACTACTTCTCCTTCCTGCTCGACCGCGCCAACAGGAACTTCCTGGCGATGGCCTCGGTCGAGGGCGGGATGGAGATCGAGGAAGTCGCCGCGACCAAGCCCGAGGCGCTGGCGCGCATCGCGATCGACCCGATCCAGGGCGTGGACGCCGCGAAGGCCCGCGAGATCGTCGAGGCCGCGAAGTTCCCGGCCGAGGTGGCCGACCAGGTCGTCGACGTGATCGTCAAGCTGTGGGAGACCTTCGTTTCGGAGGACGCCACGCTCGTCGAGATCAACCCGCTGGTCAAGGACCCGCAGGGCAAGATCATCGCGCTGGACGGCAAGGTCACGCTGGACGAGAACGCCGCGTTCCGGCAGCCGCAGCAGGCCGAGCTGGTCGACGCCGAGGCGGAGGACCCGCTGGAGGCGAAGGCCAAGGCCAAGGGCCTCAACTACGTCAAGCTCGACGGCGAGGTCGGCATCATCGGCAACGGCGCCGGCCTGGTCATGTCCACGCTGGACGTGGTGGCGTACGCGGGCGAGGCGCACTCGAACGTCAAGCCCGCCAACTTCCTGGACATCGGCGGCGGCGCGTCCGCCGAGGTCATGGCGGCCGGGCTGGACGTCATCCTCGGGGACAACGACGTGAAGTCGGTGTTCGTCAACGTCTTCGGCGGGATCACCGCCTGCGACGCCGTCGCCAACGGCATCGTGCAGGCGCTGAAGATCCTGGGCGACGACGCGACCAAGCCGCTGGTCGTCCGGCTCGACGGCAACAACGTCGAGGAAGGCCGGCGCATCCTGGCCGAGGCGAACCACCCGCTGGTCACCCTGGTCGACACGATGGACGGCGCGGCCGACAAGGCCGCCGAACTTGCTGCTGCGGGGGCGTGACCCATGGCCATCTTCCTCAACGAGAACAGCAAGGTCATCGTCCAGGGCATCACCGGGTCCGAGGGCACCAAGCACACCGCGCGGATGCTGAAGTCGGGCACGAACATCGTCGGTGGCGTCAACGCCCGCAAGGCCGGGCAGACCGTCGAGATCGAGGGCAAGGAGCTCACGGTCTACGGCACCGTCGCCGAGGCGATGAAGGAGACCGGCGCCGACGTGTCGGTGCTGTTCGTGCCGCCGAAGTTCGCCAAGGACGCGGTCATCGAGGCCATCGACGCCGAGATCCCGCTCGCCGTGGTGATCACCGAGGGCATCCCGGTGCACGACTCCGCCTACTTCTGGGCGCACGCGAACGCCACCGGCAACAAGACCCGCATCGTCGGGCCGAACTGCCCCGGCGTGATCTCGCCCGGCAAGTCCAACGCGGGCATCATCCCGGCGGACATCACCGGCCCCGGCAAGATCGGCCTGGTGTCGAAGTCGGGCACGCTGACGTACCAGATGATGTACGAGCTGCGCGACATCGGTTTCTCCACCGCCGTCGGCATCGGCGGTGACCCGATCATCGGCACCACGCACATCGACGCGCTCCAGGCGTTCCAGGACGACCCGGAGACCGAGGCGATCGTGATGATCGGCGAGATCGGTGGCGACGCCGAAGAGCGGGCCGCCGACTACATCAAGGCCAACATCACCAAGCCGGTGGTCGGCTACGTCGCGGGCTTCACCGCGCCGGAGGGCAAGACCATGGGCCACGCGGGTGCCATCGTGTCCGGTTCCTCGGGCACCGCGGCCGCGAAGAAGGAGGCCCTGGAGGCCGCCGGCGTCAAGGTCGGCAAGACCCCCAGCGAGACCGCGAACCTGATGCGCGAGATCGTCAAGGGCTGAGCTCCACCCTTCCCACGACCGGGGCCGGGCACCGAACGAGGTGCCCGGCCCCGGTCGTTCGCGCTGCGCGCGTCCGCTGCGGTGAACTTCTCCACACCTGCCAACCGGACGGGGTTCCGGGCGCGCGGCGGGTCGGGCGGGGGACGGGCGCGGCGCGGCCGGGTGGCCGGTGACCGGTGCGGACGGCTTCGGACGGGGCGTGCGCGGGGGAGGAATGGGCGATCCGTACCCGTTCGGTGGCCGAATCACAGTCCGATACCGTTTCGGGTGTCACTCTTCCGGGAGGACACTTGTGTTCTCCTGACCCTCGGCGAGGAGGAGTCCTCTCAACCATGTCCACGCCCTACGGTGCACCGCCGCCCCACCAGCAGGCACCTCCGCACGCAGGGCCTCCTCGTGCGGAGCCGCCGCAGCCGGCGAACGCCGGTGGCACCGACCTCAAGTCCGTCCTGCCGCTCGTGGCCGCGGGAGCCGGGTTCATCGCCTACGTGCTCGGATTCTTCGACCAGGCCGCGGCCGGGCTGATCGGCGGCACGGCCGGGCTCGCCATCGTCGGGACCGCGGTGCTGATGGGGCTGCGCGTGCTGCCGAAGGCGCCGAACGTGCTGCCCGCGGCCGTCCCGCTCGCCGTCTACGGCGCGCTCGCCGTGCTGCAGGCCGTCATCGCCGGACTCGCCGGGGGCATCGCGATCGTCCAGCTCGTGCTGGCCCTCGTGCAGGCCGCCGTGGTCGTCGTGCTGCTGCTCGCCGAGTCCGAGGTCGTCGCGCTGCCCGGCGGCGGCGCCAAGGGCCCCGATCCGCGCGGCCGCCAGCAGGGTCCCGGCACCGGGCCGTTCCCGCCGCTCGGCCAGCCAGGGCCCGGCGGACCCGGCGCGCAGGGTCCGGGTACCCAGGGTCCGGGCGGTCAGGGACCGGGCGGTCCGGGACCGGGTGCGCCCGGTCCCGGTGGGCAGGGTCCGGGGCCGCAGGGTCCCGGTGGCCAGCCGCAGCAGCCGTGGGGACCGCCGCCCGGCCAGCCCGGTTTCGGCGGGCCGCAGGGCGGACCCGGCCAGCCGCAGCAGGGCCAGCCCGGCCAGCCGCAGCAGGGCCAGCCCGGCCAGCCGCATCCTGGCCAGGCCCAGCCGGGCCAGCCCGGCCAACCGCAGGGCGGGTACCCCGGCCAGGGCGGTCCCGGCCAGCCCGGCCCCGGCTACGGCCAGGGCGCGCCCGGCGGTTACGGGCAGGGCCCCGGCGGCGGCTACGGCGGCCCCGGTGCTTCCGGCGGTTACGCCCAGCAGCAGGGCCCGGACAGCCCCGCGGGCGGCTACGGCCAGCAGGGCCAGGACAGCCCCGCGGGCGGCTCGCCCGCAGGTGACCCCGGCCCGGCCTCCGCGCCGCAGCAGCAGGTCAACGACGGCCCGGAAGGCACCAGGCAGATGCCCTACCCCGGCCAGAACTGACGCAAGTCCCCCGAAGGGCGCCGACCGCATCCCGCGGCGGCGCCCTTCGCGCGTTCCGCCACGACCACGCCCCACGCCGAGTCCTTTCGCCTTTTCCTGTCAGCGGCGAAGCCGCTGAGCGCCGTCCACGCACGCAACCGGCACCGCCGCTGAGGTTCCGCCACCCGCCCCACCTCGCAGAACGAGCCCGGAGACAACCGGAGAGACGAACTCTGCGTGATCGTCGTCGCTCGATGGGCGGACGCTTGGGCGCGTCATGGGGTGAGAGCGGCTGCGCCGGTGCGAGATTCGGCCGCATGCCGCTGATCGAATCGCCGTCCGATCCGGATCTGGTGCCCGAGGACGATGCCGAGTACCGCGACCCGATCGGCGCGGTCCGGCTCGGTCTGGTCGCGGTGGCCACGGTGCTCGCCGGTTATCTGCTGTCCGCGACGCTGCTGGCGCTCGCCACCGGCACCGCGAGCGGCCCGGAGGTCGGCGCCACCGCGCTGTTCGCGGCCGCCGTACCGGGCTGGCTGGTGGCGCACCAGGTCCCGCTGGTGGTCCTCGGCTCCCCGCTGTCGGTGCTGCCGTTCCTGCCCACCGCGGTGCTGGGGTTGCTCATCGCCGCGATCACGGCGGTGTTCCTGCGCCGCACGGGTGCCGATACCGCGCGCGACGCGGTGCGGGTGATCGGCGCGGTCGCCACCGCGCACGCGGCCCTCGGTGCGGTGCTGGCCGCGCTGCTCAGCGGGTCCGTCGAGGCCTCGGTGCCGAGCGCGTTCCTGCGCTGCGGGCTGGTGGCCGCCGCGGGGGCGGCGGCCGGGGCGTGCCGCACGGGTGAGTTCGCGGCGGCGGTGCGGTGGCGGGCCGGGCCGACGGTCAGCGCGGGCCTGCGCGGTGCGCTGCTGGGGTGGGCGTGCCTGCTCGTCGCGGGTGCGGTGGTGGCGGTGGTGGCGCTGTGCCTGTCGACGGGACGCGCCGGGGAGGTGCTGGGACGAGCCGGTTCGGCGGGTGACGCGTTCGGGTTGCTGCTGCTGTCGCTGCTGTACCTGCCGAACGCGGCGCTCGCCGGGTGGTCCTTCGCGGCCGGGCCGGGGATCAGTGTCGGCGGGCTGACCGCGCGGTTCTACGAGACCGCGCCGGGAGCGGTCCCGGACGTCCCGCTGCTGGCGGCGCTGCCGACCGGAGCCGCGGCTTGGTGGTGGCCGGTGGCGCTGGTGCTGCCGCCGGCGGTGGGCGCGGTGGTCGGGCTGCGCTGCGGACGCGACCTGGACCAGGCGCGGCGTCCCGCGGCGGTCGCGGTGGCGGCGCTGGTCGGGGCGCTCGGCGTCCTGCTGGTCGGGGCGATGGCCGGGGGCAGTGCGGGTGGCGGACGGTTCGATCCGATCTCGCTGCACTCGCCGGTGCTCGCGCTCGTCACGTTCGGCTGGGTGCTGGTGCCCGCGCTGCTCGCGGTGTGGCTGTTCCCGGTGGCGCGATACGAGCCTGAGTTCGACGACGCGGGCGAGCTGGACAGCGACGGGTTCGACGGCGAGGAGCTGGACGGCGAGAACGCGCTGGACGAGACCGGTGTCGACGAGGACGGCGACTTCGACGAGGACGGCGACTTCGACCAGGACACCGACTTCGACCGGGAGGCCGCGGACCCCGACGAGCTCGACGACCCCGACGGGCTCGACGACCCGGACGACCTCGCCGACCTCGACGACCCCGACGACCCGGCCGCCGACCCCGCGGCCACCGCGGATCGCGAATTCGACCTCGACGAGGAGGAGTGGGCCGACCTCGTCCGCCGGGCCCAGGAGGTCGAGGACCCGGACCAGGCCCGCTCCTGGTCCGGCGAGATCCACGGCGACACCGACGTCCCCGACCCCCGCCCCCGCGGCGAGGCGCACCGGCCCGCCGACGACGACGCCGACGGGCCCGGTTCCCGCTGACCGCGCTCGGTGAGGGCTGGGCCACTCGCCCGGGACCTGGCCGAGTACCGCGGCGGGCCGCCGCCTACGCTGCTCGGTGAGATCGTGACCAGGCACTGTCAGGAGTCAGAGCTGAGCACCCCCGCATCGAACGCGGCCTCCGCAGCACGACCGGACCCTGCCCCCGGCACCCCCGAACCGGACCCGTCCGCGCAGCCGCCGACGCGGTTCCGCCCCGGCGATCCGGCCCGCGTGGTCGTGCTGGTCTCCGGTTCCGGAACCCTGCTGCAGGCCCTCCTCGACGCCACCGCGCGCCCCGACTACCCGGTGCGCGTCGTGGCGGTCGGCGCCGACCGGCCCGGCATCGAAGGCCTCGCCCGCGCCGAGCGCGCCGGCATCCCGACCTTCGTGCGCCGCGTCGCCGACCACGCCACCAGGCAGGACTGGGACGAGGCGCTGACCGGGGCGTGCGCCGAGCACGAACCGGACCTCGTGGTGTCCGCGGGCTTCATGAAGCTCGCCGGGGAGCGCTTCCTCGCCCGTTACGGCGGCCGCTACCTGAACAGCCACCCGGCGCTGCTGCCCGCGTTCCCCGGCATGCACGGGGTGCGCGACGCCCTCGAGCACGGGGTGCGGGTCACCGGCTGCACGCTGTTCGTGGTCGACGCGGGCGTGGACACCGGCCCGATCCTGGCGCAGGAGGCGGTGCCGGTGCTGCCCGACGACGACGAGGCGAGCCTGCACGAACGCATCAAGGCGGTCGAGCGGCGGCTGCTCGTGGAGACCGTGGAACAGCTCGCGCGGCACGGCTGGACCGTGCAGGGACGGAAGGTGGAAATCCCGTGACCCAGAACTCGCAGGAACGGCGGCCGGTGCGCCGGGCGCTGATCGGCGTGTCCGACAAGTCCGGCCTGCTGGACCTGGCCACCGGGCTGCACGCGGCAGGCGTCGAGATCGTCTCGACCGGTGGTACGGCGCGCACCCTCGCCGATGCCGGAGTGCCGGTCACGCCCGTCGAAGAGCTCACCGGCTTCCCGGAGGCCCTCGACGGCCGGGTCAAGACGCTGCACCCGCGGGTGCACGCGGGCCTGCTCGCGGACCTGCGCCGCCCGGAGCACGCCGACCAGCTCGCCGAACTGGACATCCCGGCGTTCGACCTGCTGGTGGTCAACCTGTACCCGTTCGTGCGCACCGTCGCCTCCGGCGCGGCGCCCGACGAGGTCATCGAACAGATCGACATCGGCGGCCCCGCCATGGTGCGCGCCTCGGCGAAGAACCACGCCAACGTGGCCGTCGTCGTCGACCCCGGCAAGTACGAGTGGCTGCTGGAGCAGGTGCGCGCCGGCGGCTTCACGCTGCCCGAGCGCGTCGAGCTGGCCGCGGAGGCGTTCCGGCACACCGCGTCCTACGACGTGGCCGTCGCGGGCTGGATGAGCCGGGTGCCCACCGGGGACGACGCCGCGTTCCCCGGCTGGCTCGGCGAGACCTGGGAGCGGCGGTCCGCGCTGCGCTACGGCGAGAACCCGCACCAGGCCGCCGCGCTGTACGTCTCCGGCGGGGAGGCCACCGGTCTGGCCGCCGCCGCGCAGCTGCACGGCAAGGAGATGTCGTACAACAACTACGTGGACGCCGACGCCGCGTGGCGCGCCGCCCACGACCACGACCGGCCCTGCGTGGCGATCATCAAGCACGCCAACCCCTGCGGCATCGCCGTCGCCGAGGACATCGCCGACGCGCACCGCAAGGCCCACGAGTGCGACCCGGTGAGCGCCTTCGGCGGCGTCATCGCGGCGAACCGCGAGGTCACCGTGCCGATGGCCGAGCAGATCGCGGAGGTGTTCACCGAGGTCGTGGTCGCTCCCGGTTACGCCGACGGCGCGGTCGACGTGCTGGCCCGGAAGAAGAACGTCCGGGTGCTCACCGCGCAGCCGCCGCGCTCCGGCCGGGTCGAGATGCGGGCCATCTCCGGCGGGACCCTCGTGCAGCAGTCCGACGCGATCGACGCCGACGGGGACGACCCGGCGAACTGGACGCTCGCCGTGGGCGACGCGGCGGACGAGGCCACGCTCGCGGACCTGCGGTTCGCCTGGCGCGCCTGCCGCGCGGTGAAGTCGAACGCGATCCTGCTCGCCGACGACGGCGCCACGGTCGGCGTCGGCATGGGCCAGGTCAACCGGGTGGACTCGGCGCGGCTCGCGGTGGCGCGGGCCGGGGAGCGGGTCTCCGGTTCGGTGGTCGCCTCCGACGCGTTCTTCCCGTTCGGGGACGGGCCGCAGGTGCTCGTCGACGCCGGGGTGCGGGCGATCGTGCAGCCGGGCGGTTCGGTGCGGGACGAGGAGACGGTCGAGGTGTGCCGGGCGGCGGGGATTCCGCTGTACCTGACGGGCACGCGGCACTTCGCCCACTGAGCTGTTCCGCGCCCGGCCTGGTCGGCCGGGTGGTGCTTCCGCGGAGGGGCGGTGCGGGTCTTCGGACCTGCGCCGCCCCTCTTCGCGTGCGCGACGGGTTGTCGGTGGGGCGGGGCAGGATGGGGGTGTGCGGCGGGTTTTCGGGGCGGGGATGCGTCCACCTGCTGTTATCGAACTTGTGTTCGCTCTTTGGTGTCAACGCCTTGACGGCGGGCTCCTGGCCAGGGTTTACTTGAGTCGGTCGAACAAGGGTTCGATCTCCGGTCGGGGTCGGGAACGGCCTGCGGTGCGGCTCAGGGGCGGGGTGCCCGGGGCCACCGGTGACCGGAGGACTCCGGGCGTCGCGGGGGCGTGCGGACGAGAGTGATCGGGACGGTGATGTCGAGGACGGGACGCAACGGCAACGGCGGCGGTCCGCAGTGGAACGGGGACCGCCGGAAGTACTGAACTACCGGAAGAACTCCGGAGCGATCGCCGTCGGGGGGCGGTCGTTCCACGAGGTGGTGCCGTTCGGGTGCAGACGGCACGACCTCACCGCTGTCTCCCCACAGCGGACGTGGGTGCCCGAGACGGGGTCGGGCATCCCTGCGAACGAGGTGGGGAGACGGCGGATGTCCGCGAGCACGTCCTTGGTGGCGTTGGACGGGGTGACCACGGCTCACGGGGTGTCCGTGGCTTCCCCGGCCGCCGAGGCGGGCGGCGATCCCGTTGCGGGACGGGTGCTGCCTGCGCGGGCGGAATTCGCCGCCGTGCTGCCATGGCCGGGCCTGCGCCGTGGCAGCACGGTGGCGGTGCACGAGTCGACCTCCCTGCTGTTCGCCCTGCTGTCCGCGGCGACGGCGGCGGGCTCCTGGGCGGCGGTCGTCGGGCTCCCCGGACTCGGGTTGTCCGCGGCGTCCGAGGCGGGCGTGGAACTGTCCCGGCTGGCCCTGGTCCCGCATCCGGGGGACGACCCGGTCGCCGTGATCGCCGCCCTGCTGGACGGGGTGGACCTGGTGGTGGTCGGCCGCCCGGGGCTGGTGACCGAGGCCGACGCCCGCCGGTTGTCCACCAGGGCTCGGCACCGCGGTGCGGTGCTGCTGCCGTTCGGCGCCTGGCCGGGCGCCGAGGTGCGGCTGCGGTGCGGGCAGGCGCGGTGGCGCGGCGTGGGACAGGGCCACGGTCACCTGCGGGAACGCGAGGTCACGGTGCGCGCGGGCGGACGCGGGGCGGCGTCCCGGCCGCGCTCGTGCCGGATGCTGCTGCCGGGGCGCGGCGGGCCCTCAGCACCGCTGAAGACGACGACGCCGCTGGAACCCATCGCACCACTCGAACCGACGGCACCGCTGCAACCCGTCGCACCACTGGAACCCGTGGCTTCGACGGAAGCCTCGACGTCGCTGGAACCTGCTCCGGCAGGGGAACCCGTGGCGGGGCCGGAATCGGCGGCGTCGGTGGGGTCGGCTGCGCCGTGGGGACCTGCTGCGCCGCTGGGAACCGTGTCGCCGCTGGAACCGGTGGCGTCACTGGACCTCGTTCCGTCGCCGGAATCCGGTGCAGCGCCGGAATCCGCAGCGCCGGAACTCGCAACGCCGGAACTCGCAACGCCGGAACCGGCAACGCCGGAACGGGCAGCGGCGGAACCGGCAGCGGCGGACCTCGCGGGGGAGCGGCGGGCGCTGCGGCCGGTGCGGAGCGGCGACCATGCCTGCTGACCGCACCCGCCCCAGCACGCCCGAGCCGGACGCGGCTCCGGACGCGGGGCACGGCTCCGCGGTGCGGCGGTTCCTGGTGTGGTGTCCGGACTGGCCAGTGGTGGCGGCCTCCCGCGCCGACGACCTCGACCCGCTGGCACCCGCTGCCGTGTTCAGCGCGAACCGGGTGCTGGCCTGCTCGGCGACGGCCCGGGACGCCGGGGTCCGGCGCGGGATGCGGCGCCGGGAAGCGCAGGGCCGGTGCCCGGAGCTCGTGGTGTCCGAGCACGACCCGGCGCGGGACGCGCGGTTGTTCGAGCCGGTGGTGGCCGCGATCGAACAGCTCAACCCCGGCGTGGAGGTGGTGCGCCCGGGACTGGTCGCGGTGCCGGCCCGCGGCCCCGCCCGCTACTTCGGTTCGGAGGAGGCCGCCGCGGAACGGCTCGTCGACCAGGTCGCCGCGCAGACCGGGGTGGAATGCCAGGTGGGCGCGGCCGACGGCCTGTTCGCCGGGGTGCTCGCGGCCCGGCGCGGCGTGCTGGTGCCACCGGGTGGGAGCGGGGAATTCCTCGCTCCGCTCGGCATCGGCGAGATCGACCAGCCCGCGCAGCGGCTCACCGCGAACCGCGCGGAACTGGTGGACCTGTTGCGACGCCTGGGAATCCGCACGCTCGGCGAGTTCGCCGCGCTGACTCCCGGTGACGTCACCACCCGCTTCGGCTCCGACGCGCTGCTGGCGCAGCGCTCCGCCCGCGGCGCCGAGGAACGCCCGCCGGACCGGCGCCGCCCGGCACCGGAACTGACGGTCACCGAGCAGCTGGACCCGCCGGTCGACCGGGTGGACGCCGCGGCGTTCGCGGCGCGAGCGCTGGCCGAACGGCTGCACCGGCTGCTCGCGGACCGCGGCGTCGCCTGCACGCGGCTCGGCATCGCCGCGCGGACCGAGCACGGCGAAGAACTGCACCGGGTGTGGCGGTGCGCGGAACCGCTGACCCCGGCCGACACCGTGGACCGGGTGCGCTGGCAGCTCGACGGCTGGCTCAGCGCCCGAGCACGGGAACCGCGCCCCACCTCGGGGGTGGCGGTGCTGGCGCTGTCCCCGGAGGAGGTCGTGGGCGCGGGCGGCCTCCAGCTGGACCTGGTGCACTCGGCGACCGGTGCCGCCGACGCCCGCGCGGGACGCGCGTTCGTGCGCGTGCAAGGGCTGCTCGGGCCGGACCGGGTGCTGGTGGGCGTGCCCTCCGGCGGCCGCGACGCGCGGGACCGCGTGACCCTGGTGCCGTGGGGCGCGGAACGCCACCCGCGGCTGGAACCGGACCGGCCGTGGCCGGGGCGGGTACCGGCGCCGTCCCCGTCGGTGCTGCCCGAACGGCCGTGGCCGGCGACGGTGCTCGACGCGTCCGGCGAACCGGTGCGGCTCACCGCCAGGGCGGAGCTGACCGCACCGCCGCGGCGGGTGCTGGTGCACGGCCGCGGCCGGGAGGTCGTCGGCTGGGCCGGGCCGTGGCCGCTGCGGGAACGCTGGTGGGACCAGGGCTCCGGACCTGCCGGAGGTTCCGGACCCGCCGGGAACACCGGCCCCGCGGGAGAGACCTCGCCGCTGCTCGCGCGCCTGCAGGTGGTCCTCGCTCCGGAGACCGGACCGGACGAGCCCCGAACCGACCTGCGCGACCGGCGAAGCCGGCGCGATCACCGAAACCACCGAGACCGGCCCGACCGCCAAGACCGGCAAGACCTGCCCGACGGCCAAGACCCACCCGACCGGCAAAGCCGGCGCGACCACCAAAACCGGACCGACTGCCACGACCGGCACGACTGCCACGACCGGCAGGACCGACAGGACCGGCAGGACCGGTCCGACCGGCAGGACAGGCAGGACCGGCCCGACCGGCAGGACCGCCAGAGCCGGCCCGACCGGCAGGACCGCCAGAGCCGGCCCGACGGCCAAGACCACGACGACCCGGGCGAGGTGGCGTTGCTGCTGGTGCACGAGAACGCCGCCTGGTGGGTGCAGGGGGTGTACCGGTGAACTGGTTCAACCCGCCGCAGACCTGGTCGGAGCTGGAAAAAGCGTTGTCCGGCAACGGGAACCTGCCGCGCGACGAGCGGTATCCCGGCGACGGCGGCGACAGCCCCGCCTGGACCCGGACCCGCGCGCCCTACCGGGGCGGGGGCGCGCCCGCGCCCGCCGACGTCCCCTACGCGGAGCTGCACGCGCACTCGCACTTCAGCTTCCTGGACGGCGCGGGCCACCCGGAGGAGCTGGTCGCCGAAGCGGCCCGCCTCGGCCTGGAAGCGGTGGCGCTGACCGACCACGACGGCATGTACGGGGTGGTGCGCTTCGCGGAGGCCGCCGCCGAGCACGGCGTGCGCACCCTCTTCGGCGCCGAACTGGGCCTGGGCGGCGACGGTGGCCGGGCCTCCGCCCGCACCGGCGAGCCGGACCCGCCGGACCGGCACCTGCTGGTGCTGGCCCGCGGCCCGGAGGGCTACCGCAGGTTGTGCCGGGCGATCACCACCGCGCAGCTGCGCGGCGGGGAGAAGGGCCGCCCGCACTACGACCTGGCGGAGCTGGCGGCGGAGGCCGACGGGCACTGGCTGGTGCTGACCGGCTGCCGCAAGGGCGCGGTGCGCGCGGCGTGGACCGAGGGCGGGACGTCTGCGGCCGCCGCGGAACTGGACCGGCTGGTGGCGCTGTTCGGCGCGGAGAACGTGGCCGTGGAGCTCACCGACCACGGGCTGCCGGAGGACTCGGTGCGCAACGACGACTTGTACGAGCTGGCGCGCAGCCGCGGACTGCGGGCCGTGGCGTCCACGGCGGCGCACCTGCCCGCACCGGACCGGGAGCGGATCGCCGCGGTGCTGGCGGCGATCCGGGCCCGCAGCAGCCTGGACGAGCTGGACGGCTGGCTGCCGCCGTCGGCGGGCGCGCACCTGCGGTCCGGCGCCGAGATGGCGCGCCGGTTCGCCCGCTACCCGGGTGTGGTGGCCGCGGCCGCCGAGCTGGGCCGGGAGTGCGCGTTCGACCTGCGCCTGGTGGCGCCGCGGCTGCCGCCGTTCGACGTGCCACCGGGCCGCACCGAGGCGCAGCACCTGCGGGAGCTGACGATGCGGGGCGCGCTGGACCGCTACGGCCCGCCGGAGCGGAACCCGGCCGCGTACCGGCAGCTGGAGCACGAGCTGGCGGTGATCGAACGGCTCGGCTTCCCCGGCTACTTCCTGGTGGTGCACGACATCGTGCGGTTCTGCCGGGAGCAGGACATCTTGTGCCAGGGCCGGGGTTCGGCGGCGAACTCGGCGGTGTGCTTCGCGCTGCGGATCACGAACGCGGACCCGGTGCGCTACGAGCTGCTGTTCGAGCGGTTCCTCGCCCCGGAGCGGGACGGGCCGCCGGACATCGACCTGGACATCGAGTCGGACCGCCGCGAAGAGGTCATCCAGTACGTGTACGGCCTGCACGGCCGCACGCACGCCGCGCAGGTGGCGAACGTGATCTCGTACCGCCCGAAGTCGGCGGTGCGGGACGTGGCGCGGGCGCTCGGCCACTCGCCGGGGCAGCAGGACGCGTGGAGCAAGCGGGTGGAGTCCTGGCACGAGATCCCCGCCGACGAGGAGATCCCGGCGCAGGTGCGGGAACTGGCGGACGAGCTGCTCGGCTTCCCCCGCCACCTGGGCATCCACTCCGGCGGCATGGTGCTGTGCGACCGGCCGGTGAGCGAGGTGTGCCCGGTGGAGTGGGCGCGGATGCCGGGTCGCACGGTGCTGCAGTGGGACAAGGACGACTGCGCCGCCGCGGGGCTGGTGAAGTTCGACCTGCTGGGGCTGGGCATGCTCTCGGCGCTGCACTACGCGATCGACCTGGTCGCCGAGCACCACGGCCGCCGGGTGGACCTGGGCGAGCTGGACCTGGCCGACGACGCGGTGTACGAGATGCTGCGCCGCGCCGACGCGATCGGCGTGTTCCAGGTGGAGAGCCGCGCGCAGCTGGCGACGCTGCCGCGGTTGAAGCCGCGCGAGTTCTACGACCTGGTGGTGGAGGTGGCGCTGATCCGCCCCGGCCCCATCCAGGGCGGCTCGGTGCACCCGTACATCCGCCGCCGCAACGGGCTGGAGGAGTGGGACTACGAGCACCCGCTGATGGCGGGGGCGCTGGCGAAGACGCTGGGCGTCCCGCTGTTCCAGGAGCAGCTGATGCAGCTGGCGGTGGACGTCGCGGGCTTCTCGCCCGCGGAGGCCGACGAGCTGCGCCGGGCGATGGGCGCGAAGCGCTCGGGGGAGCGGATGCGGCGGCTGCGGGACCGGCTGTTCGCGGGCATGGCGGCGAACGGCATCGGCGAGGAGCTGGCGGAGCGGGTGTACGCGCGGCTGCTGGCGTTCGCGAACTACGGGTTCCCGGAGAGCCACGCGTTGAGCTTCGCGCTGCTGGTGTTCGCCAGCGCCTGGTTCAAGCGCTACTACCCGGCGGCGTTCTGCGCGGCGCTGCTGAAGGCGCAGCCGATGGGCTTCTACTCGCCCCAGTCGCTGGCCGCGGACGCGCGCAGGCACGGGGTGCGGGTGCTCGGCCCGGACGTCAACGCGAGCCGGGTGCGGGCGGACCTGGAGCCGGACGAGCGCTCGGACGGCGGGCAGGCGGTGCGGCTGGGCGTGGCATCGGTGCGCACCGTCGGCGAGGGCGCCGCGGAGCGGCTGGTGGCGGAGCGGGCCGAGCACGGCCCGTTCGCGGACCTGCCGGACGTGGCGCGGCGGGTGGGCCTGTCCGCGCCGCAGATGGAGGCGTTGGCGACGGCGGGCGCGTTCGGCTGCTTCGGCCTGTCCCGCCGGGAGGCGCTGTGGAACGCGGCCGCCGCGGCGGCGGACCGGCCGGATCGGTTGCCAGGCACCACGGTGTCGGCGGCGGCGCCGGTGCTGCCGGGGATGGACGGGGTGGAGCTGGCCGCGGCGGACGTGTGGGCGACGGGCGTGTCGCCGGACAGCTTCCCGGTGCAGTTCGTGCGGTCCCGGCTGGACGGCTGGGGCGCGGTTCCGGCGGCCGGGTTGTCCGAGGTGGCGCACGGGGAGCGGGTGCTGGTGGGCGGCGCGGTGACGCACCGGCAGCGTCCGGCGACGGCGGGCGGCATCACGTTCCTGAACCTGGAGGACGAGACGGGGATGGTCAACGTGGTGTGCTCGCCGGGCCTGTGGGCGCGCTACCGGTCGGTGGCGCGGGGCAGCGCGGCGCTGCTGGTGCGCGGCACGGTGGAGCGCTCCGAGGGGGTGGTGAACCTGCGGGCGGACCGCTTGCAGCGACTCGACATGCGGGTCCCATCGACATCCCGCGACTTCTGCTGAGCGCTCGGCGGTCTCCTTATGCTGCGAGGTGGGTGGCGGAACCTCAGCGGTCTTCTCGCTGCGGGATCGTTTTCGCAGGTGGCTCCGCCACATGCGAAAACGCTGTCCTCGCGAGAAGACCGCTGAGAACCCGCGGGTGGTCCGGTTGCTCGGGTGGTCGGCGGCTCAGCGGCTTCGCCGCTGACAGGAGAAGGACGTGATCCGCCGGGATGGGCGTTGCTCAGCCGGCCGGTTCGCAGTGGCGGAGGGCGAGCAGCACGTAGCTGCGGACCGCCTGCTCCAGGTCGGCGAGCGGGACGTGCTCGTCGTGCGCGTGCGCGTAGCGGATGTCGCCGGGCCCGTACTGCAGCGTCGGCACCCCGGCGGCCGCGTACAGCCGCAGGTCGGTGCCGTACGGGGCGCCGAGCACCCGTGGCTCCGCGCCACCGGCGTCGCGGATCGCGCCGCGGGTCTCGGCCAGCAGCGGATGCCCCTGCGGCAGCCGGCCGGAGGCGAACACGCCGCCGGGCCAGCTGACCCGCACCGGGTGCTCGGCGAGCCACGGGTCGGCGGCGCAGGCTGCGGAGACGGCCGCGGTGAACTGCGCTTTCGCGGTGTCGAGGTCCTCGTCCAGCCGCACCCCGTACCGGCCTTCGGCGACGGCGAGGTCGGGGACCGTGCTGGCCCAGTCCCCGGCGCGCACCACGCCGACCGACAGCGGGTACGGCAGGTCCAGGTGCGCGACCAGCGGGTCCGGGTCGGCGTTGCGCTCCGCCTCCAGCTCCCGCAGCGCGGGCAGCAGCGCGGCGAGCCCGTCTACGGCGTTCACCCCGCGCAGCCGGGTGGAGCCGTGCGTGCTCTGCCCCGGCACCTCCAGCCGGAAGGTGAGCGAGCCGCCGTTGGCGGCGACGACGTCGCCGCCGCTGGGTTCGGCGAGCACGACGGCCTGCGCCCGGTGCCCGCGGCGCAGCGTCGCGAAGGCGCCGAGCCCGCCGTCCTCCTCGCCGACGACCGCGTGCACCCCGACCGGCCGCCGCAGCGGGATGCCCGCGGTGCGCAGCGCCTCCAGGGCGCCGAGGAACGCCGCGATGCCGCCCTTCATGTCGCAGGTGCCGCGCCCGGCGGCGACGCCGTCGTGCACGCGCAGCGCGTACGGGTCGCGGTCCGGCCAGCGGTCCAGGTCGCCGGGCGGCACCACGTCGGTGTGCCCGCAGAACACCAGCGCCGGTTCCCCGTCGCCTGCGACGCCGACGCAGCCGTGCGCCACGTCCCGCTCGACCTCCTGCCCGGGGAACCCGGGCTGCGCGGCGAGGTCGTCGAGGTCGATGCGCCAGTGGTCCACCCGGTGCCCGAGCCCGCGGAGCCGGTCGGCGCACCACTGCTGCGCGTCCTGCTCGCCGCGGGTGCCGCCGACGCTGGGGATGGCGACGAGCTCGCGCAGGTCCCGCAGCACCCCGTCGAGGTCGACGGCGTCCAGCGCGGCCCGTTCGAGGTCGGTGCGGGCGGGTTCGCGGTGCTCAGTGCCGCTGCGCGAGGTGGTCACGACCCGAGTGTGGCGCATGGTCGTCAGCGGCTGAAGGGCTGCTACTACCATTCCGGCGTGGCCGAGGGCGACAAGATCGAGCGCGAGTTCGAGATCGGGAAAGACGGGCTGGGCGGCATCGTCGTGGGCATGGACGGCAGCCCCGCGAGCTTCCACGCCGCCTCGTGGGCGGCGGGACTGGCCCGTCGCGAGCGCGCGCGCCTGGTCCTGGTCTACGTGGAGGCCGTGGGCGGCGTCGCCTACTGGTCCCCGATGGGGGTGGCGGTGGCCAGCGAAGCCGCCGAGAGCCTCGTCGAGGAGTTGAAGAAGGAGGTCGTGGCGCACCTGCGCTACATCGACATCGACTGGGACTTCGTGCACCACCGCGGTGATCCGGCGGTGGGCCTGGAGCAGGTGGCCGAGCAGTACCGGGCCGACCTGATCGTGGTGGGCCGGTCCCGGCGCCGCGGCGGCCTGCTGGGCACGGTGCCCGCGACATTGGTGGTGGAAGCGGTGCGACCGGTCGTCGTGGTCCCCTGATCATCGTCACCGCTATTAATTGAAAATGCGATCGTTTCGCTGTTAGTGGTGCCGATTCCGCCGAATGGTGGATGTGCGAATAAGCGCGTTGATCGGGCGTCACCACCGGCCCATCCGTGTGAGGATGGCGGGCATGAGCGAGGACGGGCCCGGATTCGAGGAAGGGCCGAACACCGTGTGCTTCACCTGCGCCGGTTTCCGGAAGGTGAGCGAACCGCGGTTGTACGCGATCCAGGCCACCCGGGAGACCGAGACGGGCATGTCGATGGGCGAGTGGCGCAGCTGCCCGCACTGCGGCGGATCAGGCAGGTTGCCGGGGTTGCAACCGCCGAGCTGAGCAGCTCGGTGCACACTCCCGCCGTGGTCCCGGCAGCCGGGTGCCGCCGGCGCGGTCGGTGCTTTCTGCGAAGCTGAGCGGTATGCCAGAGGATCTGCGCGCCATCGGCGAGGACTTCTCCGACGCGGTGCTGACCGGCGCGGAATGGGATGGCCGCGAATTCGCGCACTGCGATTTCACCGATGCCGACCTGGGTCTGCTGCGCGCGCGGAACTGCGTGTTCACCGAATGCACCTTCACCCGCACCGATCTCGCCGAGTCGCGGATTCGGGCGTGCGCGTTCCGGTCCTGCCGGTTCGACCGGGTGGTGCTGCGCGATTCCCGGTGGGAGGGGTGCAGCCTGCTCGGTTCGTCCTTCGTGGACTGCAGGCTGCGGCAGTGGAAGCCGGGGGAGACGGACCTGACCCTGGTGGGGATGGGGCGCGCCGACCTGCGCGGGCTGGACCTGCGCGGCGTCCGGTTCCGGGAGGCGAACCTGAGCGACGCCGACCTGCGCCGCTGCGACCTGCGGGACGCCGACCTGATGGGGGCGCGGCTGCTCGGCACCCGGTTCGAGGAGGCCGACCTGCGCGGCGCGGTCGTCGACGCCGACGGGCTCGCGCAGAGCGTGCTGGCGGGCGCACGGGTGGACGTGAACACGGCGCTGGCGTTCGCCGCGGCCAAGGGCCTCCGCATCGACTGACCGGCCTGTTCGCGGGTGGGCGGGAGGCCGACAAGAAGAACCGGCACCGCCGCGGGGGCGATGCCGGTTCCTCGGTCCTGCGCTGAGCCTCACTCCATCGGCGGGCGCTGGGCGTCCCCGATCTCCTGGAGGGTGCCGTCGGCGACGAGGTCGCTGATCGAGCCGGGCAGCACGTAGGCCGTGCCCCCGCCGGGCTGCTCGAACCACGGCACCGCGGTGCCGCGCAGCGCCTGCAGGGGCCGCTGGACGCGGAACGCCGCGTACCCGCGGGTGGCCCACTGCGGCGGCAGCGACCGCTGGTTGTACGGCGTGTGGACCGCGTAGGTCACGTTGCCTGCCGGGTCGCCGAAGCGGTCCAGCTCGGTGCCGGGCTGCAGCACGAGGTTGCGGCGGTCCCGGTACAGCGTCAACGGTGGTTCGCCGCGCAGCGGCTGGATGTTCCCGCTCGGCTGCTGTTGCTGCTGCGGCGGGTGCGGCTGCTCGCCGGGGCCGTTCTGCGGCGGGCGCTTGATCGGCCCACCGGGCCGGCCCTGCGGTTCGCCGGGCGCCTGGCCCTGCGGGCCCGGTGCCTGCCTCGGCGGTCCGGCCATCCCCGGCCCGGACGGGCCGGGACGCCGGTCGGCGCCCCCGGTCGGGGCGGCGCCGGGGCCGCCGTGCGGACCCTGCGGGCCGGGCGCACCCGGGCGTCCCGCTTGGTCCTGCTCGGGGCGCGGGCCGCGCTGCGGCAGCGGCGGGTTCGCCGGGCCACCGGGACCGGCCTGCGGGCCCTGCGGTGCCGGGCCCTGCGGGCCGGGCTGCTGGGCCTGCGGGTTCTGCTGGGCCGGGGGCTGCGCCGGGTTCGGCGCCGCCGGGTTCGGCCCTGCCGGGTTCTGCGCCGGGGCGTTCGGGCCCGCAGCGTTCGGACCCGCCGGGTTCTGCGCCGCCGAGTTCGGGGCCGCCGAGTTCGGGGCCGCCGAGTTCGGGGCGAAGCCGTTCGGTGCCGAGCCGTTCACGTTCGGCATCGGCTGGAAGCGGGTCGCCTCCGCGTCCGGCGCCGCGGTCTGGAACCCGCCCTCGTCCACGGCTTCCTGCTCGGAGTCCTGGTTCGCGGTGAACAGGAAGTGCCCGCCGGTGCCGGATGCGGGCTGGCGCTGCGCGGGCTCGGCCGGTGCGCCGCGCCGCGGCAGCTCGCCGAGGGGGGAGCGCTGGTCGGCGCCGTCCGCGGTCTCCTGCTCCGGCGCCTTGAGCTCGGCCTGCCCGCCCTCGGTGACCTGGGTTCCGGCGGCGTCGACGGCGGGCTGCCCCTCGGAGGACTGGGCCTCGAAGCCCTGCGCCTCGAAGCCCCGCGAGCCGAAGCCCTGCGCTTCGAATCCCTGGGACTCGAAGGACTGCGCTTCGAACGGCTGCGCTTCGAACGGCTGGGACTCGAACGGCTGCGCTTCGGCGGCGGGCGCCTCGGCCCGGGCATCCGCGGTCTCCCGGGCCGCGCGGTCACCGCGCTGGGGGAGTTCGGCGCCCTCGTCCACCCGCTGGTCGGTGAACAGGCCGGCGGCGGAGGACTCGGGCGTGCTGCCGAACGCGGCGAACCGCTCCGAACGGCCCTGCTCCACCTCGGGCCCGTCCGCGCCGTCGAGCTCGGCGGCTTCCGGCTCGCGAGCGGGCTCCGGGGCCTCCGGTTCCGGCAGCGAGCTCCGCCGCTGGTCCTCGGCGGCGGGCAGCGGTTCGGTGCTGGACAGCAGCAGGCTGCCGAGCAGGAACGCCGCCGCCTGGTCGGCGTGCTCGAAGTGCACGTCGCCGTGCAGGTCGTCCTCGCCCGCGGTGACGACCCAGCCGGGCTCGTCGCGCAGCAGGCAGCGGGCGTCGGGGGAGTGGCTGCCGACGCGGTACTCGTCGCCGGCCACGCCCAGTTCGGTGAGCCGGTCGTGCAGCCGCGCCAGCACGGCCTGCGTCTCGTCGAGGTCCTCGTCGACGCCGCTGCCGAGGCCGTGCCGCGACCCGGACTCCTCGGCCGCGTCCTCGTCCAGGCCGAGCCCGGCGGGTGCCTGGTCGACCGGTTCCTCGTCGTGCGTGATCAGCGGGAGCCCGGCGTCCGGTGCGGACTGCTCGGCGGGCTTCTCGCGGCGACCGAGCACCGGGGTGCCCGGTTCGAAGGCCGTCTCGGGCTCCTCGCCGTGCGTGATCAGCGGCGGTTCCTCGGCGGGAGGCTGCTCGGCGGGCTTCTCGCGGCGGCCCAGCACCGCACCGCTCGACTCGAACGAGGCCTCGTCCCGCCAGGTGTCGCCGGACCGGTCGATCTCGGTCGGTTCGGACGGCGTGGGCAGCTGCACCGCGAAGTCGTCGGCGACGCGCGGCGTTTCGCCGGTGGCCTGCTCGTCGTACCCGGAGTCGTCGTGCTCGGGCTGGTCGAACAGTTCGCGCACCGCGGCGTCGCGGGTGCGGTCGTCCACCTCGACGAGCGCGAAGCGGCGCGAGCGGATGTGCTCGACCAGCTCCGGCTGCGGCGGCACGCCGTACTGCATCAGGTAGTAGGGGACCGCGCCCGGCCAGACCCACGTCCCGTCGGTGTGCCAGGTCGAGGGCACCGAGGCGGGGGCGTTCGGATCGAGCAGGTCGTCGTCGTTGTCGCGGGATGCGAGCACGATCGGCGCGTTCTCCAGGTAGTGGCGCAGCGCGCCGACCTCGTCCTGGGGAACGGGCGCGCGGGTCGCGACCAGCGGGCGGCTCTGGTCGTCGAAGTCGTCGAAGACCAGCGCAGTCCGGAAGTGCGCGTCCGAATCGTCCGATGTGGAGGGTTCGGGGGCGAGCGCGGCGGGCTCCGGTTCGCGCGGCTGCTCGGCGCGGTGCGAGTCCCGGCGGGGCAGCGCGGGCGCGGCCTCCTGCTGCGCGGCCTGCGGGGCCTGCTGCTGCGCGGGCTCCGGCGGCTGGGCGGCGGGTTCGGCGGGAGCGGTCGCGCCGTCCAGCTTCTCCCGCATCCAGTCCGGCACGTTGTCGTCGGTGCGCGGGTAGCGGCGGAGCTCGTCGACGTACGCGGCGCGCGGCAGCGGGCGCTGCCACTGCGGCTCGGCGTCGAAGTTGATGTCGATGCGGTAGCTCGACGGCCGCTCCACCACGTAGAGCGCGCTGAGCCACGTACCCACGTCGGGGCGGTACATGCCTTCCCGCAGGTGCTCGAAGATCCCCCACAGCTCTTCGGGCGGCTCCCACGGTTCGGTGCCACCGTCCTGGGCGGCGACCTCCCCGAGCAGATCCTGGTACTCGCCCGTGGCGCGGTACTCGACCGTGATCTGCTGCCAGTCCTCAGGTGCGGCCTGCAACAGCAGGACGCCGATCCTGCGGGCTATCTGTTCCTGCTCTTCCGGACTGATCGCTGTCGGACGCGACATGGGTGACATCCTCCCCCTCTCAACCGGGCCCACCGACCCCGCCCCGCGAAAACGCTACTCGAAGGGTCGTTCGTGGTGTGTCGTCCCGGGTGAGTTCGGTGCAGTGGTTCGGCGCCGTGGGCGCGGCGGTGATCATCGGGTGGGTCGTTCCGAGCTCCAAAGCCTGCCTTGTGGACGTCCGGAGCGACATCACACCACCAGGTGTGATCCGCCGTACGAAAATCGCTGGCCGTTGCGGACGTCGACCGGCACAGTGAACCGCGTGCTGCGCCCGTACCTGTTGTTGGCCCAGGTTCCGCATGCGTTCGCGCTGCTCGGCGCAGGTTTGCTGGCTCGATTGCACCAACCGGCGATCAACTTGGTGCTCACGTTCCTGATCGCGGACCGCACCGGTTCTTACACGGCCGGTGGTGTGATCGGCGGCTCGATCACCGTCGGTCAGGCCGTGGCGGGTCCGCTGCGCGGCCGGACGGCCGACCGCGCGGGACCCGGCAGAGTGCTGCTGATCACGGGTTTCGGCTACGGGCTGGGGCTGGGCGCGATCGCGCTGCTGGCGGGCCCGGACGGCCTGCTGCCCGCGGAGTCGTGGTGGCTGCTGGTGCCCGTGGCGTTCGCCACGGGGTTGTCGTTCCCGCCCGCCGGCCAGGTGGGGCGGGCGGTGTGGGTGCGGATCGCGGACGGCCCGGCCCGGCAGGCCGCGTTCGCGGTGGAGGCCACCGCGCAGGAGCTGCTGTTCGTGATCTCCCCGATCCTCGCCGCGTTCGTCGTCGCCGCGCAGGGCGCGTTCACCGCGACGGTGTGGTGCGGGGTGGTCGGCGCGGCCGGGGCGGTGGTGTTCGCCTTCGTGCTGCGCCGGGCCGGGATCAGCGCGGTGCCCGCGGCGGAGCGGCGGGACGTCGCCGAGCCGTTGTTCGCCGCCCGCGGGTTCGCCCTGGTGCTGGCGTTCACCTGCCTGATGATCGCCGGGGTGATCTCGGTCGACCTGCTGATGGTCGGCTGGGCGCGGGACCGCGGCACCCCGGAGCTGGCGGGCTACCTGGCCGCGGTGTGGGCGGTCGGATCGCTGATCGGCGGGCTGCTGCTGGGCGCGTCGTCGCGGCGACCCCGGCTGTGGCTGCGCGGTGCGCTGGTGGCCGCGGGGGTGGCGGCGCTGGTGCCGGTGCTGCCGCCGGTCGCCGATCCCGGATCGCCGTGGCTGGTGAGCGCGGTGCTGCTGGTGGGCGGCCTGGCGATCGCGCCGATGTTCGCGGCGAACAACGCGCGGGTCGGCGAACTCGCCCCGAAGGGCAGGCGGGTGGAGGCGTTCGGCTGGCTGGCGAGCGCGGGCATGGCCGGGGCCGCGCTCGCGGCCCCGCTGACCGGGGCGCTGCTGGACGCGTCCGGGCCCGCGGCGGCCGCGGCGGCGGGGACCGCGTTGGCGCTGGCCGCGGTGTGCCTCGCCGCACATCCGAGCGTGCGGGCGCGCTCCCCGGAGGACACTCCCGTCCCGTGAGTGCTCAACCTTCCGCGACCCGCGGCCGAGCCCTCGGCATGGCCGGTGCCGTGCTGGTCGGGGTGGTGCTGTCGGTGCAGTCCCGGCTCAACGGCGCGCTCGGCGCGCAGCTCGGGGACGGGCTCGGGGCCGCGCTGATCTCCTTCGGCTCCGGGCTGGTCGTGCTGCTGCTGGCCACCCCGTTCCTGCCCGTCGCGCGCGCGGGCCTGCGCGCGGTGGTGATGGCCCTGCGCGGCGGCGGCCTGCGCTGGTGGCAGTGCCTCGGCGGCGTCGCGGGTGGATTCCTCGTGTTCGGGCAGGGGCTCTCGGCGGCGGCGCTGGGCGTCGCGCTGTTCACCGTCGCCGTCGTCGCCGGGCAGGTCGGCAGCGGGCTCGTCGTGGACCGGATCGGGCTCGGGCCCGCCGGGCCGCAGCGGGTGACGGCGCCGCGCGTGGTCGGGGCGGCGCTCGCGGTGCTCGCCGTGCTGGTCGCGGTGTGGGAGGAGCTGACCGGGTCCGGCGCGAGCTGGCTGATCCTGGTGCCCGCGCTCGCCGGGATCGGCGTGGCCTGGCAGCAGGCGGTGAACGGCCGGGTGAAGCAGACCGCCGGGTCGCCCGCCTCCGCCGCGGTGATCAATTTCGGGGTGGGGGCGACGGGACTGCTGCTGGCCTGGCTGGTGGAGGTCGCGGTGCGCGGCCTGCCCGGCCCGCTGCCGCCGCAGCCGTGGCTGTACCTCGGCGGAGTGCTCGGCATCTTCGTGATCGGCGGTGCGGCCGCGCTGGTGCACCGCACCGGGGTGCTGGTGCTGAGCATGGGCATGGTCGCCGGGCAGCTGTTCGGGGCGCTGCTGCTGGACCTGCTGGTGCCCGCACCCGGCACCAGCGTGCCGCTGACCACGGTCGTCGGCGTCGCGCTCACCTTCGTCGCGGTCGCCGTCGCCTCGCTGCCGGACCGGTTCGCCCGAGCATGATCCCGCCGGACCCGCCGGGCCCGCGTCTGCCACGATGAACAACCGTGAGCGCCACGATCCTGGACGGCAAGGCCACCAAGAACGCGATCTACGAGGAGCTGCGCGGCCGCGTCGCCGCGCTCGCCGCGCGCGGCGCCACCCCCGGGCTGGGGACCGTGCTGGTCGGCGACGACCCGGGCTCCCAGTCGTACGTGCGCGGCAAGCACAACGACTGCGCGAAGGTCGGCATCGCCTCGCTGCGCCGCGACCTGCCCGCCGACAGCACCCAGGCCGACCTGGAGGCGGTGCTCGACGAGCTCAACGCCGACCCGGCCTGCACCGGCTACATCGTGCAGCTGCCGCTGCCCGCGCACCTCGACGCCGGTCCGCTGCTGGAGCGCGTTGCCCCCGACAAGGACGCCGACGGGCTGCACCCGATCAGCCTCGGCCGCCTCGTGCTCGGCGAACCCGCGCCGCTGCCGTGCACCCCGCGCGGCATCGTGGAACTGCTGCGCCGCCACGACGTGCCGCTGGACGGCGCGCACGTCGCCGTCGTCGGCCGCGGCATCACCGTCGGCCGCCCGCTGGGCCTGCTGCTGACCCGCCGCAACGAGAACGCCACCACGACCCTCTGCCACACCGGCACCCGCGACCTGGCCGATCTGGTCCGCACCGCCGACGTCGTGGTCGCCGCCGCCGGGCGCCCGAACCTGATCACCCCCGACATGGTGAAACCGGGCGCCGCGGTGCTCGACGTCGGCGTCACCCGCACCGAGGACGGCGTCGCCGGGGACGTGCACCCCGACGTCGCCGAGGTCGCGGGCCACCTCTCCCCGAACCCCGGCGGGGTCGGGCCGATGACCAGGGCGATGCTGCTCACCAACGTCGTGGAAGCGGCGGAGCGCCATGTCGCGTGACGGATCGGACGGCTCCCGCGGGCTCGGCTCTACGATGACCCGGCAGTTCGGGCAAGCGTGGGAGGCCGGCATGAACGAACGCTTCGGGGACCGGGCGAAGTGGGCGGTGCACGTGCCGTTCGCGCTGGTGCTGCTGGTCGCGGCGATCGGGTTCCTGCGGATCGCGATGCACGCGTGGCGGGAGGGCTCGATGCTGCTGAGCCTCGCGCTGCTGCTGGCGGCGGCCGCGCGGGCGTTCTTGTCCCGCGAGCAGGTGGGGCTGATCGCGGTCCGCTCCCGGAAGGTGGACCTGATCCTCTACGGCGGGTTCGGCTTCGTCCTGCTCGCCGTGGCCGTCACCATCGTCGGCGGCCCGCTGGACTTCTGAGGTCGATCTTCCGCTCGCCTCGCGGAGGGGTGCGGTGGCGGGATCTTCCTCCCGAGCGGCTCCGCCACGAGGGGACTCGCGCGAAACCCGCTGGTGGTCCCGTTGCTCGGGTGGTCCTTGCTCAGCGGCTTCGCCGCCGGCCGGACGAAGGCGGGGCGGGCCCGCTCACTCCCACCAGAAGGACCAGGTGCGGCGGCCGCGGATCTCCCGGGCGTAGGAGGCGATGCTGCCCGCGTCCTGCAGCACCCGGTCCGGGCAGAACGCCCAGTGCTCCGCGGCCACCGCGGTGGCGTGCGCCGGGTCCTGCGGCGGCGCCGCGACGCTCACGTCCAGCCGGTCCGGGCCGAGCCGCAGCAGCCGCGCCCCGAACCGGTCCTCCCAGCTGCGCAGCAGCGCGGACATGCCCGCGGTGCGGGACACGTGGTTCGACGCCCCGGACCAGCCGAGCACGGTGAGCGCGTCGGCCCCGCGCCGCACCGGCACCAGCCCGAGCCGCGTGTCCTCGTCGACGAACCGGGCGGCCTGCTGGTTGGCGAGGATGTCCGCGTCGGCCAGCAGGTTCCCGGCGGGCGCCAGCTCGGGGCAGTTCGAGTCGAACGGCGCCAGCGAATCCATGTCGTAGGCGGGTCCGAGGTCGTCGTCGGCCCGGCACAGCCCGTCCCAGATCCGCAGCATCACGTCCTCGGCCCGCCACAGGTCGATGTGCTCCAGCGGTTCCGGGGGCACGACGCCGACGGTGCACCGGCTGCCGTAGGTCTCGGTGTCGTCGCACAGCAGCAGCGGCCACAGCCCGGTGCGCCGGTGGTCGGCGCGCAGCGCCCCGAGCAGCCGCGGCGCGGGCCGGTCGAAGCTGATCCAGCACAGCGGCGGCTCGTCCCCGGTGGCGCGGGTGGACTGCTCGGTGAGCAGTTCGCCGTCGGGGAGCGGGACGGAGGGGGCGGTTCCGGAGGCCCTGGCGAGCAGCTCGGAGAGGTCGGCAGGGATCTCGGTGGCCTGGTCGTCGTCCAACTCGTCACCGCCTCCTCACCTGACGTCACGCCGCGCCCACCCTAATCAGGGGTGCCGGGCGGCCGGTGAACCTGCCGCCTTTTCGTGATCCGCACGGCGGTGGCGGCAGGCCCGCGCTCACGGCAGCAGCACGATCTTGCCGGTGGACTTCCCCGATCGGTGCAGGTCGAGGGCGTGCGCGGCGTCCGACAGCGGAATGCGGTGCGAGATCAGCGGGTGCAGCTCACCGCCGGCGAGCAGCCGCAGCAGTCCGCCGAGGTCCGCGCGGTACCGGCCGTCGGGCCGCACGTAGTACATGCTCGCGCTCCGGCCGCCGGTGCGGCCGAGGCGGCGCCGCACCTCCCACCCGGCGAGCTGCCGCGCGATGTCCAGGTGCGGTCGCCACGACGCGGAGGTCTCGTCGATCGTGTCCGCGCTGCCGTAGCTGACCAGCTTTCCCCCCGGTGCCAGGAGTTCCCAGGAACGACGGAGGCTGTCGAGGCCGATCGGGTCGAACACGGCGTGCACCCCGCCGGGCGCGAGTTCGCGCACTCGCCGGGCGACGTCCTCGGTGCGGTGGTCGACCAGGTCCGCGCCGAGTTCGCGCAGCGCGTCGTGCCGGTGGCCGGAGGCGGTGCCGATGGCGCGGATCCCGGCGAGCCGGCACAGCTGCAGCAGCGTGGCGCCGACGCCGCCGCCCGCACCGTGCACGAGCACCACGTCTCCGCTCCGGACCCGGGTGCTGCGGTGCAGCAGTTGCCACGCGGTGACGCCGTTGGTGATCAGCGCGACGGCCTCGTCGGCGGGCACCCCGTCCGGGACGACGACCGCGGAGTTCGCGGCGATCTCCGCGTAGTCGGACCACGCGCCGGTGCGCGGCATCGCGGCGATCCGCTGCCCGGGTCGGCACGAGGTGACCCCCGCGCCGACGGCGACGACCTCGCCGACGAGGTCGTATCCCGGCACGAAGGGGAAGGCGGGTTGCATCGGATAGCGCCCGGACAGCATCTGCACTTCGGCGAACGAGACTCCGGTCGCCTCGACCCGGACCAGCACCCGCCCTCGGCCGGGGTGCGAACGGCGGGTGTTCCTGCTGGTCAAGACGTCTTCTGGCGCGCCGATCCCGGTGAGCACGAGTTCGCGGCCGGTGTTCTCGTCCATGGTCCACTCCTGAGTGACAAGCATTAGCGGGTGTTAGAAGTTCTAACAAAAGAGTGCACCTGTTACGATCGCCTTGTCAATCCGGAGGGGAGAGCGCATGGCCGAGCAGGTCCGCAGTCCGCGGGAGCGCTACCGGGACCAGAACCGGACCGAGGCGAAGCAGGTCGCGCTGGAGCAGCTCGCCGAGTCCGGCCCGGCGGGCATTTCCGTGAACGCCATCGCGAAGCGCATGGGGGTCACCGGCCCCGCCCTGTACCGCTACTTCGCGAACCGGGACGCGCTGCTCAGCGCCCTGATCGTCGACGCCTTCCGGGACCTGGCCGAAGCGGTGGAGGGGGCCGCCGAGCGGCATCGGAAGAAGGCGCCCGCGGGGCGGTTGCGGGAGATCGCGCTGGAGTGGCGCGGGTGGGCGCTGGCCCAGCCGCACCGCTACCTGCTGCTGTTCGGCACCCCGGTGCCCGGCTACGCGGCGCCGGAGGAGACCTACGACCTCGCCGACCGCGGGATGCGGCCGCTGCTGAGCGTGTTCGCGGAGCTCGCGCCCGCCGGCCTGCCGCCGAGCCGAACCGCGCTCGACCGGCAGCTCACCGCGTGGCGCGCCGAGCGGGCGGGCGGGGAACCGGCGCCGCCCGCCGCGCTGCGGCGCGGGGTGCTGGCCTGGACCCGGTTGCACGGACTCATCAGCCTGGAGGTGCAAGGGCAGTTCGCCGGGACCGGAGTCGATCCCGAACTGCTGTTCCGCGCGGAGCTCGACGCGCTGCTCGCCGAGCCCTGGTAGGTGCCGCCCGCGCACCGGACGGCACCCGTCCGCGGTCAGGCCTCCGGCACGCGCCGCGGTTCGACGATGCAGTCGGGACCCGGGTAGACGAGCCGCTCGTGCCCGTCGTCGAAGCGCACCAGGTACGGCGGGGCGCCCGCCGTGCCGCGCACCTCCAGGATCAGCCCGGTGCGGTCGGTCTCCTCGACCGTCCGGCTGTGCACGTGCAGTTGATCGCCGATGGTCGCTCGCATCACGCTCACCTCCACGTCCAGGCTAGGGCCGGGGAGGCGCGGTTCGCAGGTCGCTGACCTGCGCGATCATCCGGTGATGTCGGCGCAGGCGTCGGCGACGGCGGCGGTCTTCTCCAGGTGCTGCTGCGACCAGTTGAGCCCGTTCTGCAGGGTGATCTGGCCGGTGGCGACCTGGTCCAGGGAGGCCTGCACGTCGAGCAGCCGGTCCTGCAGGTCCGCGTCGCCCACGCGCTGCGCGAGCGCGCTGATCTCGTCGGCCTTGGCGCGGGCGTCGTCCTGGGCCCGGTCCAGGTCGGCGAGGTTCGGGGTGTAGCCCGCCGCGTCGACCGCGTCCATGCAGGCGCCGGCCTTGTCCAGTCCCCGCTGGGCCTGACCCAGCCGTTCCTGGCCTTCCTGGAGCTCCCCGCACCCGGCGAGCACCGGCAGCACCAGCGCCGCCAGGACCATGAGCTGCCGACCGGCTCGCATCGATCTCCCCCGCGGTTCGTCGGCGCCCGCGCGCCACCTGTCTTCACCCTATCGAGCGACTCGTGCCGTGGTGGGCGTTTTGCGTCACTTCACGCGCTCGGCGCAACGGGGTTCAGGGTCGCGGGGTCAACCACTTCATGATCTCCGGCGGCAGGTCCAGCGTCGCGATCCACGGGGCGGCGCCGACCCGGTAGAGCACCACCGCGCCCAGCACCACCGCGACGATCGTCAGGGCGGGGCCGACCAGCACCATCTCGACCTTGCCGCCGGTGCGCATCCGCATCGTCTTCGGCGGGGCCACCGGGTACCAGGTCTGGCCGTCCAGCGGGATCGGCCACAGCATCGGGCAGCCCTGCTCGGTGATGGCGTCGCCGAGGAAGTGCATGACGCAGCCCAGGATCACCGCGACGCCGAGCGCCGCGGCCTCCGTCCCCTGGTCACCGGTCCACGCCCAGCAGGCGACGGTGAGCGCCAGCGAGGCCACCGTGATGAGCAGCGCGTCCCGCCGCGGGTTCCAGGTGTGCATGATGCCGCGCACGGCGAGCCCGGCGAAGGTGAACATGAGCACGCCGATCGCGATCGAGCTGGTGCTCTGCACGATGGCGGTGGTGATCAGCCCGGCGAGGACGGCGAACACGACGGTGTGGGTGAACCCGCGGTGGGTGCCCTCCCGGTCGCTGTCGTGCTTGGTGCGGGTGAGCCGGTACAGGAACCCGCTGATGCCGCTGAACATCGCCGACACGCCCCGGGACAGCGAGCCGAAGGTGCTGGCCACGGTGGATTTGGGATGGTCGATGTCGGGTAGTAGAGCGGCACCGGACGCGAGCGTGGCGCCGACGACCCACGTCTTCGGGGACAGCTGTCCGATGAGGTGCTGGTCCGCGAGCGCGGTCACCGCCGCCCAGGCGGCCAGTCCGCTCATGGCGTGCGTGGGTCCTGTCGACAATGCCGCCTCCCCGTGATCGTGGACCCCGCGAGCCTAGAAGGTGATCTCCCGCCGGGTGGTCGGGTGGGCGTTTTCGTCTCAGGGCGGTGTCGCGGGAGCCGGGGCGGGGGCACAATCGATACCGATAGCAGTACGCTTGTACCGCTTGCATTCTCGCGAGAGGAGCACCCCGCCACATGAGCAAGATCAAGGTCCAGGGAACCGTCGCCGAGCTCGACGGCGACGAGATGACCCGGATCATCTGGTCCTTCATCAAGGACAAGCTGATCCACCCGTATCTGGACATCAACCTCGACTACTACGACCTGGGCATCGAGCACCGGGACGCCACCGACGACCAGGTCACGGTCGACGCGGCGAAGGCGATCGCGCGGCACGGCGTAGGCGTCAAGTGCGCCACGATCACGCCGGACGAGGCGCGCGTGGAGGAGTTCGGCCTCAAGAAGATGTGGCGGAGCCCGAACGGGACCATCCGCAACATCCTCGGTGGCGTCATCTTCCGCGAGCCCATCGTGATCTCGAACATCCCGCGCTACGTGCCCACGTGGACCAAGCCGATCATCATCGGCCGCCACGCGCACGGTGACCAGTACAAGGCCACGGACTTCAAGGTCCCCGGCCCCGGCACGGTCACCATCACCTACACGCCCGCGGACGGCTCCGAGCCGATCCAGCAGGAGGTCGCGCAGTTCCCGACCGACGGCGGCGTGGCCATGGCCATGTACAACTACAAGCGCTCCATCGAGGAGTTCGCCCGCGCGTCCTTCCGCTACGGGCTGGAGCGCGAGTACCCGGTGTACATGTCCACCAAGAACACGATCCTCAAGGCCTACGACGGCGTCTTCAAGGACGTCTTCGAAGAGGTCTTCGAGAACGAGTTCAAGGAGGCCTTCGACGCCAAGGGCCTGACCTACGAGCACCGCCTCATCGACGACATGGTCGCCACGGCCATGAAGTGGGAGGGCGGCTACGTCTGGGCGTGCAAGAACTACGACGGTGACGTGCAGTCCGACACCGTGGCGCAGGGCTTCGGCTCGCTGGGCCTGATGACCTCGGTCCTCATGACCGAGGACGGCAAGGTCGAGGCGGAGGCCGCGCACGGCACGGTCACCCGCCACTACCGCCAGCACCAGCAGGGCAAGCCGACGTCGACCAACCCGATCGCGTCGATCTTCGCCTGGACCCGCGGCCTGGAGCAGCGCGGCCGGCTGGACTCCACCCCGGAGGTCACCGGTTTCGCCCAGGCGCTGGAGCAGGTCGTCATCGAGACCGTCGAGAGCGGCAAGATGACCAAGGACCTGGCGCTGCTCGTCGGCGGCGACCAGGGTTACCAGACCACCGAGGAGTTCCTGGCCTCGCTGGACGAGAACCTGCAGAAGAAGATGGCCGACCGCTGATCTTCTCCTGAAGGCATCCGCTGAACGCCACCCTCGCCCCGCTTCCCGGGGTGGGAGTGGCGTTTTCGCGTTCCGGGGCGGCCCCGTGCTGAGATCATCGCGGTACCCGATGCGGAGGAGGAACGGATGCCGTACCAGTACAAGGTCGTGGAGCTCCGGGAGAAGTGGCTCGGCGGCAAGATGTCCGGGGACAAGCTCGAAGGCGTGCTCAACGAGCACGCCGCCGACGGCTGGCGGATGAAGACCATCACCGGCGCCGACGTGAAGGGCCGCCTCGGGCCCGGCGGCGTCGAAGGCCTCCTGGTCACCTTCGAACGCGAGGTCTGAGCACCGGCGAACCCCCGGTCCCGCGCCCGCCGATGCGGCCCGGCCGCCCGGTGCGGCGGGTGCCGGGGGTCGCCGACGGGACGTGATCACCCGTCCGCTACGCTGCACCTACAACAACAGCAAGCGCGTTTAGCTCAGCGGGAGAGCGCTACCTTGACACGGTAGAGGTCACTGGTTCGATCCCAGTATCGCGCACCAACTCGGTATCGAGCACTAGCCCGGTATCGCGCACCGGCATTGTGCGCAGGCCGAAATCAGCATCGGTCGGCCCGAGCGAGCGGCGCCGGGTCGGCAGGCGGAATTCGTTTTACTCCGGTATCGGCGCGCCCGTCGTGGTGCCAGTGGCGACGACGATCTCGCGCCCGGCCGGCACCTCCGCAGCTGCGAAGCGCCTGCTGGAACCCGTTCCGAACGACGTCTTCAGCGCTTGGTCGATCTCGCGGCTGCGGAATCGCCGCGGACGTGGCCGCCCCCTCCCCGCCGCCCGGGGCCGCCGGAAGGTGCCGGGGAACCCGATCGCCGTCGATCCGGCCCGATCGGGTTCGGCGTCCCCGGCACGGTGCTCGATGCGAGCCGGGGTCGAGTCGTGCTCGCGGTGCGAGCCTCGAATCGACCTCCGGTTCGTCCACCGCGTTCAGCTCACGCGTTCGATCACGATTCCGCGCAGTGACTTGAGCTCCGAGACGAGTTCCGTGCACACCTTCACCGGCCAAGCCGGCAGTTCGAGTCGGGTCGCACCCAAGTGGACGTGCACCGGGGTTTCGCCGCGATAGGTGCCGAGCGTGTTCCGGAGTTCGCCGATGAGTTCCTTGTCGATCTTCTTGGCGTCCGCGCGGAGCACGAACGGTGGCGCCGATCCAGGCGAGTGCTCGGCCGCGGCGATGTCCACCGGTACGGCGTCCGAGGCGAACACGCTGATCTCGCCTTCACGTTCGTTGACCCGGCCCTTGACCGCTAGCGCGGTGTCTTCGGCCAAGCAGTCGGAGAACAGCTCGTAGGACTTCGGGAAGAACAGCACGTCGACGCTGGCATCGAAGTCCTCGAGCGTGACGATGGCCCAGGGTTGCCCGTTCTTGTTGAGGCGCCGCTGAATCCCCGAGATCATCCCGGCGATCTTGGCCTCTTCTCTTCCGCCGGATCCGGGCTCGCGCTCGCCGCCGACGAGTTCTGCGATGGTGGTGTCCTGGTACGGCCGCAGCAACCGCTCCGCGCCGTCCAGGGGGTGTGCGGAGACGTAGAGGCCGAGCATCTCCCGCTCGTACGCCAGGAGCTGCTTGCGCGGCCATTCCTCAGCGGTGAACTGGAGATGTGCCAGCGGGGAGGAGTCGGGGCTGGCCGCGGTGTCGTCGCCGCCGCCGAACAGGTCGAACTGGCCCATCGCTTCTTGGCGTTTGAGCCCGATCACGGCGTCGACCGCTGCCTCGTGGTGTTGGGTGAGCGCCATGCGGGTGGCTCCGAGCGAGTCGAAGGCGCCCGCCTTGATCAGCGACTCGATGACGCGCTTGTTGCACGCGGTGATCTCGACTTTGTCGAGGAAATCGGTGAACGAGGAGTAGCGGCCCTTGGTCTCGCGCGTTTTGCCGATCGACTCGACCACGTTCGCGCCGACGTTGCGGATGGCTCCCATGCCGAAGCGGATTCGGCCGTCCACGGCCGCGTGTCCGACCACGGATTCGTTCACGTCCGGCGGCAGCACCCGGATGCCCATTCGGCGGCACTCGGACAGGTAGACGCCGGTCTTGTCCTTGTTGTGCGCGTTGGCGGTCAGCAATGCCGCCATGTATTCGGCCGGGTAGTGCGCTTTCAGGTAGGCGGTCCAGTAGGTCACCAAGCCGTAGGCGGCCGCGTGGGACTTGTTGAACGCGTATCCGGCGAACGGAAGCACGGTCGCCCAGAGCTGGTCGATGGCCTCCTTGCTGTACTCCCGTTCGGCCATACCGGCTTCGAACCGGGCGAACTGCTCGTCCATCACCTCCTTCTTCTTCTTGCCCATCGCACGTCGCAGCAGGTCGGCTTGCCCGAGCGTGTATCCCGCTACTTTCTGGGCGATCGCCATGATCTGCTCTTGGTAGACGATCAGGCCGTACGTTTCACCGAGTGCGTCTTCGAGCGGTTCGTCGAGTTCGGCGTGGATCGGTTCGACGGGCTTCTTGCCGTTCTTGCGGTCGGCGTAGTCGAGGTGGGCGTTGACGTCCATCGGGCCCGGCCGGTAGAGGGCGACGCAGGCGACGATGTCGCCGAACCGGGTGGGGGCCATGCGCTTGAGCAGCGATTGCATGCCGCCACCTTCGAGCTGGAACACGCCCAGGCTCTCGCCCCTGCCCAGCATCTCGTAGGTGGGGGCGTCATCGAGCGGGATGTCGAGCGGTTCGATCTCCACGCCGTGATTGGCCTTCACCATGCGCACGGTGTCGTCGATCGTGGTCATGTTGACGAGGCCGAGGATATCGATCTTCAGCAGGCCCACGTCTTCGCATTGCGGCCCGTCCCAGCCGGTGATGATCTCACCGTCGTCCCGTTTCCACAGCGGCAGCACGTCGAGCAGTGGTTCACGGGAGATGATGTGGGCGCAGGCGTGCACCCCGGCGTTCCGGATCAAGCCTTCGAGGCCGCGTGCGGTATCGAAGATCTTGCCGATCTGAGCATCGGTTTCGATCAACGAGCGGACTTCGGCGGCCTCCGTGTAGCGC
The DNA here is from genome assembly GCF_057736575.1 of Saccharopolyspora sp. MMCC62. Lineage (NCBI taxonomy): Bacteria > Bacillati > Actinomycetota > Actinomycetes > Pseudonocardiales > Pseudonocardiaceae > Saccharopolyspora > Saccharopolyspora sp. MMCC62. The sequence continues at coordinate 534,026 of NZ_JBYKCM010000004.1, forward strand.
TCGTGCTGGGGATCGACGATCCCGGACAGCGGGATGTCCTTCGCCGCGATCGGCGCGGGCAGTGCCTTGCTGAACTGGTCGGCGAGCTGGAACCCGGGTTGCCCGAGGTGCACCCGAGCAGCGTCCTTGAAGGCCGCTTTCGTCTTAATCGTGCCGTAGGTGATGACCTTGGCGAAGAACGCTTCGCCGTACTTCTCCTTCGCGTAGGCGATGACCTCATCGCGCCGGCGCTCGTCGAAGTCGATGTCGATGTCGGGCGGGGAGTCGCGCTCGGGGTTCAGGAATCGCTCGAACAGGAGCCCGTGTTGCAAGGGGTCGATATCGATGATGTGCAGGACGTACGACAGCAGTGCGCCTGCCGCGGAGCCACGTCCCGGTCCTACGCGAATACCGTTGTTCTTGGCCCACCGGATCATGTCACCGACGACCAGGAAGTACGAGCTGTACCCCTTCTCGGTGATGACTTTCAGCTCCCATTCGAGCTGGTCGCGGTAGTCCTGGGTGAAGCTGTCGCCCGGGAACCGGGTCGGGATGAATTCCTCGACCTCGTCGCGCAGCACTTCGACGTCGGTGCTGCCGGGCTTGATCTTGGCCTGCGGCATCCGGTTCGTGGAGGCGAACGCCTCGTCGTAACCCTCGACCATGTCGGCGATCAGCAGCGTGCTGTCGGCGGCTCCGGGGACCTCGGCGTCCCAGTACTCGCGCATCTCCGCCGACGATTTGATGTGGTAGCCGTCGCCGTTGAACTTGAACCGGTCGGTGTCGGCGAGCGTCGAGCGGGTTTGCAGGCACAGCAGCGCATCGTGGTGGCCGGCCTGGTCGGCGGTCACGTAGTGGCTGTCGTTCGTGGCCACGGTGCGGAGGTCGAGTTGGCGCGCGATGTCCAGCAGCTCCGTGCGGATGTTGCGTTCCATCTGGATGCCGTGGTCCATGACCTCGATGAAGAAGCGGTCCGGCCCGAAGATGTCCTTGTAGTCGGAGGCGGCCTGCACGGCCTCTTGTTTCTGGCCCAGGCGGAGGCGGGTGAGGATTTCGCCGGCGAGGCAGCCGCTCGTCGCGATGATCCCTTCCGCGTGCTCGGCGATCAGTTCTTTGTCCATGCGCGGTTTGCGGAAGAACCCCTGCATGGATGCGAGTGAGGACAGTTTGAACAGGTTGCGCAGCCCGGTCGAGTTCTGCGCCAGCATGGTCATGTGCGTGTACGCGCCGGCACCGGAGACATCGCCGCTCTCGCCGTACTCGTCGACCTCTTTCTTGCCGGTTCGCGCTCGTTCGCCCCAGAACACCGGTTTCTTGTGGTAGCGGCTCTCCGGAGCGACGTACGCCTCGATGCCGATGATCGGCTTGATGCCGGACTTCTTGGCGTGCGCGTTGAAGGAGTGCGCGCCGAACATGTTGCCGTGGTCGGTCATCGCCACCGCGGGTTGCTCGAGCCGAGCGACCTCTGCGAACAGTGCGTTGTGCTTGGCGGCACCGTCGAGCATCGAGAACTCGGTGTGCACGTGCAGGTGAACGAACCGATCAGACACGCGGGCATCTCCGGGAGCGTCGGGGGGCTGGGTCGGTGGCGGGTCAACTCTAGTCGTCCTACGCGGTGTAGCCGGGCTGCGTCGAGCGAGTGTTGCCGCCCAGGCGCACCGAGCCCGTGGACCGGTCGGAACCGGGCCGGTACCGCGAGCTCGGGTGCGACGAGGACGGTGCGAGGAGCACGTCGACCGTGTCGCGCGACCGCGCCTGCTGGGGTGTCCTCCTGAGTTCGCCGATGCCCGAGAGGATGCGGCGGCGGCACCACCGCGATGCGGCCGGTGCGGGCCCTGCGTCGCGCTCGGCGGATCCGGACCGGCCGCACCGCGCGGTGCGGGAGTCGACCACCCCGGCTGGACCGTGCCGCTGCGGCACGGGGTCTGCTGGTGGGGACGAACCGCGGCCCCGGCGCCGCACCCCTGCGAACCGAGAAGGCTCCGCCAGTGACCGAGATCTACGACCCCGAGAACCCCTTCGCGAAGATCATCCGAGGTGAGGGGCCCGCGCACGTCGTGCACGAGGACGACGAGGTGCTCGCCTTCCTCGACGTCTTCCCCCAATCCCCGGGCCACGTGCTGGTCGTCCCGAAGAGCGGCGAGCCGCGGACCCTGCTCGACGCGACTCCCGAGCAGCTCACCGCGGTCGTGCACGTGGTGCAGCGCGTCGCCCGCGCCGTCACCGACGAGCTCCGTCCCGCGGGCGTGCAGGTCGTCCAGTTCAACGAGGCGGCGGCGGGGCAGACCGTCTTCCACCTGCACTTCCACGTGATCCCGCGGTACGACGCCGGCGAGCTCCTCCCGCACGCCGGGGTCCGCGGGGACGACGGGCGGCTCGGCGAGCTCCAGCGGCGGATCAGCAGCCGCCTGGCGGCGCAGCACCCGACCGCCTGAGCAGGACGGGGACGAGCGGTGGCCGAGTCGGATCACCGCAGCGTTCCGGGGCGGCGGAGCTCCGGGACGCGTGGCACCGGCTCGGCCCGGTGAGCTGCGCCATGTGCGCGGAAATCGGGCTTGAGCGTGCCGCGGCGGCACGGCTTCTCATCGTGGCAACGCACCGGAAGGCGCTCGCACGGCACGTGCGGTCGTGCCGTCCGCGCCCGGTGCGTCCGGCGGCCGAACCGCGGTCGCCCCGGACGAACGGAAACGCCATGACCACGACCTCGCCCGCCACCCGGAACCGGCCCGCCGCCGCCACCGCCGCCCTGTGGGTGCTGCAGGTGCTGCTGGCCGTCGTGTTCGCGCTGATCGCACTGCCGAAGATGCTGGGGAACCCGATCGCCGTCGACCCGTTCGACCTGGTCGGGATCGGCATCCCGGGCATGGTCGTCGTCGGCTGGCTCGAATTCGCCGGGGCGATCGCGCTGCTCGTGCCGCGCCTGTGCGGGCTCGCCTCGGTCTGCCAGGTGCCCCTCATGCTCGGGGCGACGGGCCTGACCGCGATCCAGGACCCGCAGCTGGTCGCCATCCCGGCGATCACCCTCGTCCTGGTGTGCGTCGTCGCCTGGTCCCGCAGGCACGACACCGCGGCGCTGGTCCGGGGCGTCCGCCGCCGCTGAGCCGCGGGCGGGCGACGAGTTCCCGCTCCGCCGGAACCGGCCGGGCCGGTACCGCTCGGCGATCGCCGCCGATCGCCGAGCGGTGGGCGGCCGTCAGCGGCGGCGGTAGTAGTAGCCGCGGCCGTGGGAGTCGTAGCCGTCGTACGGGGGCTGTTCCTGGTATGGGGCCTGTTCCCGGTACGGGTTCGGTGCCACGGCCGGGAGGCCGTAGCTGGAGTTGTACGGGTCCGGGGCAGGCGCCGTGGAGCTGCTCGCCATGGAGTTGTCGTAGTAGTAGTCGCCTTGGCCCCCGGTGTACGTGCTGGAGTAGGACGACGTGCTGGGGTAGGACGACGTGCTGGGGTAGGACGACGTGCTCGGGTAGGACGACGTGGCGTAGTAGTCCTGGCTCGAACTGGTCTGCGATGGCCCGGACCAGTCCCAGTCGGGGGTCACCGGCGGGAGTGGCACCTGCCGGGTCGTGCTGCCCGAGTAGTCGCGGCCGTAGCCGCTGCCGACCGCCGAGTTGCCGTAGCTGTTGCCGTAGTCCGGGAGCGTGGTCGGCGTGTTGTCCGGCGGGACGTTCGCCGCCGACTCGTTCCGGTTGATGTTGCTCACCTGCTGCGGGGTGTAGATCGTGTCCGCGTCCATCCGCGGTGCCGTCGAGCCGCGGTCGTAGCGGAGCCATCCGCCGTTCTCGGCGACGCCGATGTAGCCGGTGCGGGTGACGGTGACTTCGTTGAACCCGAAGTAGAGGGAGTTGTCGTAGCGGCGGCTCAGGTTGTGCCCGGCGGAGTATCCCGATCGGAGTCCGCTGACGATCCGGGTGGAGTTCTCCGCGTTCCCGGCGTCGCAGGCGGCGAACACGAGTGGTGATTTCTCGTTGCGCTCCATGATGTATTGGAATTCCGGGGTCTTGTCCAGCAGGTAGGCGACGGTGTCCTGGCTGACGCTGATGACGGTGTCGACGCCGTTGATGGGGATGGTGATGCCGTACCGCTCGTTGTTCGTGTGGATGAAGATGAAGGTGGGCGTGCGCGGGCGGTCGCGCCGGTCGGTGTCCCGCCGCCACGGCGGCCGCACCTGGGAGCCGTCGCGGTTGACTGGGCCGGGGGCGAGGCTCATCTCCCCGGGGAGCGTGCGCGTCACCCGGCCGTTCCAGTTCCTGGTGAACGCCCGGAACATGTCCGCATCGCCGCCCAGGGTGGGGAAGGCGACGCCGATCGGGTTGCCGTTCTCGTCGCCCAGGATGCGCCGTTGGACGGCTTCCGGCGCGAAGTCGACGGTGGCCGGGGTGCCGTCTTCGGTCCGGAAGCGCCCTTGCAGCATCACCGGTGCGGCTCGGCGTCGGGGCATGGAGGGTTGCGGTGCCGCGGGCTCGTCCTCGTCGTCCCGGCGCGGTGCGGAACCGTCGTCATTCCGGTCTCGCGTGGATCCGTCGTCGTCCCGGCGCGGTGCGGGGCCCTCGTCGTCCCGGTTTCGCGCCGAGCCGTCGTTGTCCCGGCGCGGTGCGGACTCGTCGTCACTCCGGTCTCGGGTGGATCCGTCGTCGTCCCGATGCCGTGCGGACCCCTCGTCGTCCCGGTCCGGTGCGGACTCGTCGTCCCGGTCTCGCGTGGATCCGTCGTCGTCCCGGTTCGCCGCGGGTGACGCGTCGTCCGGGTTCGGCCGTGGGGCGTCCGGCGTGCCGCCGGGTGCCGGGGTGCTCTCCGGGGCGGGGACGTCGTTCCGGAACGTGGTGGTGGGGACGTCGTCGCCGATGGCGGCGCCCAGCAGGTCCAGGTAACGAGGGCGGAGGCCGCCCTGGGACAGCCCTTCCGCGGTGGTCCCGTGCTCCGCGGGGGAGTAGAAGTCGCCCATCAGCGAGCCCGGGACGTCGAGCTGCACCTGCGGTCCGTGGCCCTCGTTGTGCTCGTCCGGAATGCCCAGCGCGTGCATGATCTCGTGCGCGGCTTCTCGCGGCCTGATGTCGGATCGCCACTGCCGGGCGTTGCTCAGCCCGCGGTGGCCCTCGCCGACGACCACGGACACGTCCGCGTCCCGGCCCGGCTCCACCTGCTCCAGCCGGACGAACAGCCGGTCCCCGACGGGACCGGTGCGGAACTTCGCGCCCGGCCGGTTCACCACGTCGTGGATGCCGTCGACCGCCGACGACCACGCCGCGTTCAGATCGCCCGGGGTGGCGTCCCGTCCCGCGGACAGCGACACCCGCAACGTCACCTCGGCGACCTGATCGCCGTCGTGGTTCATCCGGCGCACCTGGAACCGGGAGTCGAGGACGGGTGCGCGCGGTTCGTTCCGGCGCGCCGCCACGTCGTCGAGCGCGGAGCGCAGGTCCACGTCGGGATCGCGGAAGGCCGCCAGCTCCGCGTGGTGGATGCCCGCGGTGCGCCCGCGTTCGACCGCCGGGATCGAGTGGCGGAAGTTCTCCCACTCGCGGGGGTCCACCGCGAACGGGGACCGGTCGTCCCGACGGTGGGGTCCGGTGCCGCCGCCCGGTTCGTTCTCGGGGCGAGCCGGAGCCGACGGGTAGTAGTAGCCGTCGTCACCGTAGTAGCCGGAGGTGCTCCGGTACGGGTTCGGCGCGATCGCGGGCTGCCCGTAGCTGGATTCGTACACGGTGTGCGACGAGCTCGGGTAGGCGGCCGGGGTCTCGTCGTAGTAGGTGTCCCGGTGGTGGCGGCGGCGCCTGCGGTGCGAGCTCTGGTGGGCGGGCTCCTGGTAGGACGGCGTGGTGATGGGGGCCTGGCTGTAGGTGCTCGGCGTCGGCTGCGGAGCGCTGTAGTAGTCCTGCCCGACGTACCGGCCGCTGTACGCCCCGAAGCCGTAGTTGCTCGGGTTCGCGGGAGCCGGCGCGGGAGTGCCGTAGCCGGCGTCGTACCCGCCGCCGTAGCCGGCGGTGCTCGGTGCCGGGGGAGGTGGCGCGGGAGTGCCGTACCCGGCGTCGTACCCGTTGCCGTAGCCGGCGGTGCTCGGCACCGCTGAAGTGTCGTAGCCGCCGTAGCCGCCGCCGTTCCCGCGGCCACCGGACCCGCCGCTGCCGGTGGGGCTGTTGCCCCCGGTGCCCTGTTCCCGCAGCGCCTGCGCCTCCCGGTAGCTGGACCGGACGTGGTGCGCGATGTCCTCGGCGGTCCGCTGCAGCCCGTTCGGCGACTCGCGCGAACTGCCCTGCACCCGCAGTTCCGCCACCAGCGCGGGCGGGTCGAGCATGGGGACGCCGCTGACGTAGTTGTGGTCCATGCCCATCGTCGTCCGGATGACCAGCGCCTCGTACTGGCTGACGCGGTGCACCGGGCGCGACGAGAACGCCCCGTCGAGGTAGTCGCCCAGCGTCCGCCCGGAGGAGCGCGCGTTCCGCACCCGCGGCGGCACCCGCTCCTGCAGCAGGGCCGTGCCCGGATTCGCGTTGACCACCCCGCTGCGGAAGTTCCCCGCGAACCGGGTGGACAGGTCGCGCGACGCCCCGTCCAGGTACTGCCGGACGTTCTGGCTCAGCGAACGCCGGACGTCCCACATCTCGACCCGGGAGTTGAGGGCGGCGTAGTTCTTCCCCATGCCTGTTCCGGCGTAGTGCCGTTCGGCGATGGCCGCGAACTGCGTGTAGGTGAGGGCCAGGAACCCTTCGAGCTCCTTGCGCTCGAACCGGGAGAAGCCGTTCGCGTCGGCAGCCTCGTTGCTGATCCGGCGCGCCAGGCTCATGCCGTCCCGCAGCTGCTGCCGCGCCGCGCTGTTGAACCCGCCGGTGCGCATCGTGTCGCTGATGTAGCCCATGAAGCGGGGCAGGCCCGCCATCGGCACGCCCGCCGAGTAGTGCGCGTAGACCTGGTCCTGGTTGTGCTGGCTGTACTTGCGGATCGGGAACTCGCCCGCGTCCGGGTCCACGTCGAACCGGTCGTCGTCGAAGATCCGCTCCAACCGGGTGCGGTCCCGCGCGTTCCGCAACCTGCGCACCGCGTCCTGGACCGCCGTGTGCACCTGCGCCGCCGACGGCCGTCCCACATCCCCGTCCACCACCGCGAACGGCTTGGAAACGATCTCCAGCACCGGGCCGCTGTGGCCGTCGTCCAGCACGATGGAGAACTCCGGGGCGTCCACGATCACCTCGAAGTCGTTCGTGGTGTAGCCGCGCGGCAGCGAGACGCCGATGTTGTGCAGCTCGCCTTCCAGCCCCATCGCGCCGCCGTTCAGGCCCGGGAGCTCGCCCGACACGGCGTAGTGGGACAGCTCGTACGCGAGCCGGTCCGTGTTCCGCACCGGTCGCCGCAGCGGCAGCCACTCCCGGTACGCGGCCCGGACCTCCTCTTCCGAGACCGTCCGCTCGGTGAGTTCGCGCATCCTCTTGCCCACCATGGCCACTTGCAGTTCGGTGAGCTCCGCCGGGCGTCCGTCCGGCCTGACGGCCGGTCCGGTGTGCTCCCCGCCGTCCGCGTCCTGGCGGGCGGTGGCGTGCTGTTCCGGGGCGGTCACCTCGTCCGGGCCGGGACGGGCCGGGGTGGTGGTGTTCTCCGTCGACGGCCGCGCCGGGCGGGCGGCGGGGCGTTCGCCGCCGCGGGCCGGGCCGTCGCTGCTCCGGGCGGGGACGGTGCGGCCGTCCTGCTGGGGCGCGGCTTCGCCCTGCGTGCTCCGGTTCCCGGTGTTCGGCCTGCCCGACGTGGTGTCCGGCCTGGCGGTGGCGTCGGGGCGAGCTGCGGCGTCGGGTCGGACGGTCGCGTCCGGGCGGGCGTTGGTGCCGTGGCGGCCGGTGGTGTCCGGCCTGGTGGCGTCGGGACGACCGTTCGTGTCCGGGCGGGCCGCGTCCGGCTGTGCGGCCGGTACGTCGGACCTGGTCGCCGCGGGCACGGCCTGCCGGGCCGCCGGGGCCGCGGGGTGGGCGGCGAACGGGGAGTCCGGCGTGCCGTCGCCGTCGCGGGCCGGGCCGGAATCCGGTGCGGCGCGGTTCTCGGACGCGGCCTGGTCTTCGGGGGTGGTGCGGGTTTCCGGCGTCGCCCGCTCTTCCAGCGTGACGCGGCTTTCCGGCGTCGCCTGGTTCTCCGGCGTGGTGCGGGTTTCCGGTGTCGCGCGAGATTCGGGGACGGCTCGGTCCTCTGCGGTCGCCCGGTTCTCCGGCTCGGCGCGGGTGTCGGACTCGGGGCGGGACTGCGCTTCCCGCGTCGAGCTCGGCTCGGTGGCGCGGGTTTCCGGGGTGGTGCGGGACCGCGCTTCGGCCTCGGGCCGGGAGTCGCCGCGCGATTCGGCCTCGGGCCGGGACTGGGCCTCGGTCCGCGACCCGGGTTCGGGCCGGGACTGCGCCTCGGCGCGCGACTCGGTCCCGGCGCGCGACTCGGTCTCGGTCCGGGACTGGCCTTCGGGGCGTGACTGGCCTTCAGGGTGCGCCGGGGCGTCGGTGCGGCCGCCGGAATCGGCGCGGGTTTCGGACGATCGGTGCTGGTCCGATTCCGCGCGGTTGGGAGCGGACCCGCCGTCCTGCTGGAGATCGGTGCGGGCCGCCTGCTCGTCCGCGCGCGCCGGTCCGGCGTCGTGCGCGACGGTCTGCGCTTCGCGCGAGGTGGTGTCCGGCCGGTCCGCGGCCTGGTCGAGGTCCGCGCCGGTGGTGCGGCCGTCGTCGGTCGCGTGCCGGGCGGGTTCGGCGGTCTGCGCGAAGGACGGCGAGCTCTCGCCGCCGGTCTGCGCGGCGCGAGCCGGGGCGTCGCCGAGGCCGGTGGATTCGGTGCGCGGCGCGCCGCCGGCCGCCCGGGTGGGCGAGCTCTGCGCGGTCGCGGCGGGTGCGCTGTCGGCTGCGCCGCGCGTCCCGCCGGATGCGGCCCCGCCGCGGGCCGCGCCGTCGGAGCGCCCGGCCCCGGAGTCGGCGCCCGTCGAGTGGTTCCCGGTGGCCGCGGGCTGGACCTGCGCGGTGGTGCCGACCGCCGGGCCGCTCGCCTCGGTGGAGCGCGCCGCCCCGCCCTGCTCGGTGCCGACCGGGGCCTCGCCGGAACGGGAGCCGCCGGTGCTCGCGTCGCCGTCGAGCCCCCGCGACTCGGTCCCGAAGTCGCCGGGCTGCGCGAAGAGCGTGCCGAGCTCCGCGCCGCCGGTGCCGACGATGCGGGACGAGCCGTCCTGGACGACCGCCGAGTCGCCGCCGGTGGTCCCGGCCTCCGCGCCCGCGCGGGCCGCGTCCTGGTGCAGGACCGTTTCGTAGGACGGCGGTTCCGCCAGGACCGTCGCGTAGGACGGCGGGGCGACGTCGGTCGTCGCGGAGCGGTCCGCGCCGCCGGTGCCCACCACACCGCCCTTGCGGTCGCCTGCGGTGGTGCCCGCATCGGAGTTCGTGTCCGAGCCGCGCCCGGCGGTCCCGTCGGACACCGTGCCGCCGGACGTCGTCGTGCCGGAGTTCCCCCCGATGCCGGAATTTCCGCCGATGCCGGCGTTCCCGCCGATGCCGGCGTTCCCGCCGATGCCGGCGTTCCCGCCGACACCGGAACTTCCGCCGACACCGGAATTCGTGGGCGCACCGGAGCTCACCGCGGAGTTCGCCGCCGCACCCGAGTTCGCACCGGCGTGCGCCGCCGCACCCGAGTTCGCCCCGGAATCCGCGTCCGCCCCGGTCTGCACGCCCGCGTCGGAGCGCGCGTCCGCACCGGTCTTCGCATCCGCGCCGGAGTACGAGTCCGCGCCCGTCTTCGCCCCCGAACCGGAGTCCGCGTTCGCACCGGTCTTCTCGCCCGCACCGGCGTCGACGGCCGACTCGGACTTCACATCCGCACCGGAGTCGATGGCCGAACCGGACTTCACGTCCGCGCTGGAGGCCGGGCCGTTCGCGGCCGTCTCCACGCCGCCGCTCTTCCGGTCCCCGGCGCCGGTCCCGTCGTCGCCGGTCCGCTCCGCGCCGCCCTTGGCGTCCGATGTGGACTTCCCGGTGTCCGCCGGTCCGGGGATCTCCAGCGCCTCGGGCCCGGGGATCTGCAGCGTGCCGGGCCCGTCGACGGCACCGGGGGAGGTGGTGCCGCCCCCGGTGTTCTTGCCGCCGCCGAGGCCGCCGCGGGCGAACGCCCCGAACATGCCGTCGGAGGCGACGCCGCCCTTGTCCCCGCTGGCCAGGTAGACGAGCGGGTTGCTGCCCGCGACGGAGACGATCTGCGCCGCGCCGTCGGCGAAGCGCCCGAACGCCATCTGCCCGCGGGTGAGGGTCTTCTCGGGCAGCTGGTCGCTCGGGCCGCGGAGCTTGTTGGCCTGGGCGATGTTCTTGTTCATGCCCGTGATGACGTCGTCGACGCTCTTCGCGATGCCGCGCACCGCTCCGGCGGCGGCACCGGAGGCGGCGCCGCCGATCGCGCCACCGATCATCATGCCCTTGATGGACTCGGTGTTGATGTTGTCGCGGTAGCCGGTGGCCTTCTGGATGCCCTGGATGCTCGCGTCGAGCCCGCCCATCACCCCGGCGCCGATCGCGGCGCCCGCCGCGGGGTACTTGCCGAGCTGCCAGGCCTGGGAGCCCGCGGCCTTGGCCCCGGCCTGCCAGCCACCGGCCTTGATGGCCTGCGGGACGCGCGCGAGCTGCTTGACGATGTTCTGCGCGATCTGCTTGATCAGTTCCCGCAGCAGCGCGGTGATGCCCACCCGCGCGGCGGCGAGCACCGCGGGGACCATGAACGCGCCGAACAACGAGGCGATCAGCGAGATGACGGTGGCCAGCGTCATCGCGGTCATCGCCACGAAGAGGATCTTGTTCTTCTGGATGTCGGCGGCCGCGTCCCTGGCCTTGCTCGCGAGGTCCGAGGCGACCGCGACCTGCTCCTCCAGGTAGCCGGGCAGCTTGTTCGAGACGTAGTCCACCGTGGAATCAGCGGTCTCGCCGCGCATCGAGGTGGCGATGTCGCCGCCCGCCGCGGTCAGCCGCTGCCGGGTCTCCTCGGCCCGTTCGGCGTACTTGCTCAGCGCGTCGTGCAGTGCTTGGAGGCCGCCTTCGCTGCCCTCGGGCCACTCCATTCCGAGGGTGATCTTGAAGAACTTCTGCAGCCGGTCCGGCAGTTCCGTGGTCTCGTAACGCCCGCTCAACGCTGTCGCACCAATCATGTGAATCGAGTTGATGACTGCACTACGTTCGAATGAGCCGGGTGAATGAGATCGGGCACGACGAATGGGGCCGCGCAACGGTGGCGCGGCCTCGTCGGGCTGTTCCCGCGGAACTTCATGTCGAAGGAGGCGACGGCCACGCTACCTAACCGGAGGGGCATCCGTTCTGAGGGATGGCCAAGGTGGCCTGCGGTGCTGGAATAATCGGGGCGCGCGGAGAAGTGCCAGTTCAGCGGACGTTTTCGGCCGATCATCGGCGCTGGCGTGCCGGTCCGGAATGTTGCGCGGGCACGGATCGGCGGTCTTCTCGCGCGGTGCGCGGTCGTATGCGTTCTTCCGGAAGGATCAATGCGCATTCGGCCATCTCGCCGATCCGGAGTGGCTCATCCAGGTCGCGAACGGTCCACCGATCCTCGCCTTTCCGGCCGAGCGCAGATTGGTCGTGAACCGTCTGGTTTCGAAAATAATGGATGCGGATCCGATGCGAAACGGCCGATCAGGGGGATGGCTGTCGCTGATTGCGATAACAATCAATCGGCCGGTTGATTCGTGCTCCGCTGATTCAGGGATTCGGCGGAAGACCTCGGCTGAACGGATTCGGGGCTGGGCCATTGCGCGCAGCGCATCGTGATCATGAACACATTGGGCCGAACGGCGGTATGGAGGATTACGCACCGAGGTCGGACGTGTGCGAGCCGCAGGTATCGCCCGGATCGGCGGTGCCTGCGGCTCGGTGCGGGTGGTCGGCGGATCAGGACTCCGGCTGCTCGCTCCGCTCGCGGCGGGGCAGGCCGAGGCGGCCCTTGGTGGCGGCCAGCATGATCAGGCACAGCACGGTCATCGCGATCAGCGCGTCGACCTCGCCCTCCGAGCCGAACGCCGCGACCTTGAGTCCGGAGGCGGTGTTGATGCCGGCGTGCGCGATCACCACTGCGAGCAGGCTGCCCCGCGAGAAGTTCCAGACGTTGCCCATCGCGATGCAGAGGACGACCACCAGCATCACGTAGATCGGGATGGACATGCCCGCCTGCGAGGTGCCCTGGATCTCCCACAGCGGCGCGTGCCACACGGCCCAGATGATGCCGAGCACCACGTTGGAGGCGAACGGCGACAGCGCGGACTGGAGCCGGGGGAGGGCGTAACCGCGCCAGCCGAGCTCTTCGTTGCCGCCGCCGACCAGGGCGATGAACAGGAACGTGGTGGGGGCGCTGAGCAGCGCGGCCTGCAGCGCGGTGTCGTCGATCTGCCCGCCGCGCAGCAGCAGGTGGAACATCCCGGAGATCATGATGAACAGACCGGGGACCAGCGCGAGCAGGTAGGGCAGGACGCCACCGCGCCGCAGCGGGGAGTACCGCCGGAACATCGCGCCGACGCCCGCCTTGCCCTGCGTCGCCGCCGTGACGATCACCGACGCGGCCGCCGGGCCGAAGCTGCCGGCGACCACGAAGGCCATCGGGTCCACGCCGGGGGCCAGCTTGCTCGCGAACCAGATCGACCAGGAGAGGCCGAAGGCGAGGAGGAAGTAGGCGGCGAGGCCGCGGGCCGGGAGGGTCCTGGTGCGGGCCAGGTCGCCGGAGTCGGAGGGGAGCTGCCGCTGGGGCGCGTCGGTGATCATGCCGGAACCATACACTGTAGGAGAGTTCTCCTACAACGTATGTCTCGATTATGCTGGACCTATGCCCGACACACCTCCGGAACCGCACGTGGACAGCGTCTTCTACCGCCCGCAGCGCAAGCGCCGCACCGAGTCACCGCTCAGCAGGGAGCGCATCGTCACCGCGAGCGTCGCGCTGCTCGACCGGAACGGGGCGGGCGCGCTGACCATGCGCAAGGTCGCGGCGGAGCTGGACGTGCACGCGACGAGCCTCTACTGGTACGTGCAGCGCCGCGAAGACCTCATCGACCTGGCGCTCGACCACGTGCTGGCCGGGCCCGCGAACGATCTCCCCGGCGCGGACGTGCCCTGGGACGACGTGGTGTTCCGGGTCGCGAAGCAGTACTACGACGCGTTCGCGGCGCACCCGTGGGCCGCCGGGTTCGCGGGCACGCGGCCGCTGATCGGGCCGAACGCGATGGCGCTGGCCGGGCGGATCATCAGCGCGCTGGAGGAATCCGGCGGAGCGGAGCAGGACCGGATGATCGCCGCCACCGCCCTCTCGCAGCAGGTCCTCGGCGCGGCCACGACCGCCGTCGTCGCGCGCGGGTTGTCGAACGCGCCCGCGGAGGACTACGCCGCCGCGGTGGGCACGCCGGAGACGCTCGGCATCTGGCTCCCGTCCTTCGACGACGTGCTGACCCTGCTGGTCGACGCCATCCGCACCCGCCTGGCCCCCACCGGAACCACGAGCTGAACAGGCCGCGAGCCGCCCACAGCACGCGCCGCACCGCCCGCGACCCAGTCTTGTCAGCGGCGCAGCCGCTGAGCCGCGACCACCTGATCAACCGGCACCGCAGCGGGTTCTCAGCGGCTTCCTCGCGAGGACAGCGTTTCCGCCTATGGCGGAGCCACCGGTGAAAACGCAGCGAGAAGACCGCTGACCCCCCCGTCTCTGGACTCGCCCGGCGGGTCTTCTCGGTTTCCTGTCAGCGGCACAGCCGCTGAGCCGCCGACCACCTGAGACACCGGCACCGCCGCGGGTTCTCAGCGGCTTCCTCGCGAGGACAGCGATTTCACGTGTGGCGGAGCCACTCGAGAAATCGATCCCGCAGCGAGGAAGCCGCTGAGGTTCCGCCACCTCAGTCCTAAGCAGCAGGAGCGGACGGCTGCCGAAGACGAATAGGTTGCAGGTTCCACCAGGTTAGGCAGCGCCAGGCCCACTCCAACGGCCCGTAGCGGAAGTGCGCGAGCCACAGCCTGCTCCACACCGCCTGCACCGCGATGACCGCGACGGCGAACCCGAGCATCGTCCACCAGGAGGTGGAGTCCGCCAGCCCGATCAGCCGCCCGGCGCTCACCATCAGCAGCGTCGCGCTCACGTAGTTGGTCAGCGCCATCCGCCCCAGCGGTTCCAGCACCGCGGCGATCGGCTTCCCGGCCCGGGTCCGGAGCAGCAGGGCCAGCCCGCTGCTGTACGCGGCGGCCAGGCACAGCCCCGCGAGCACCGTGGTCAGCGCGAACCCGAGGTCGCGCGGGCCGTGGAGCTGGGTGAGCAGCGCGGGCACCGCCAGCGCCGCCGACACCGCGAACACGACCACCAGCTGGTTCCGCCGCGCGTGCAGCGTCTGCGGGATCTCGTAGCGGGCGAGGGCGTAGCCGAGCACCAGCGCGCCGGGCACCGGGCTGACCGGGATCAGCAGCGCCACCAGCAGGGCCGCCCACCGCGGCGCGAAGCTCAGCGGCAGCAGCAGCGCGATTCCGAGCACGCCGTAGAACAGCAGGTATTCGCCGGGGTGCAGCAGCTGGTGCAGGCCGCCGAGCGGGAACAGCACCGCCAGCCGGCGGGCCAGCAGCAGCCGCGGCCGGGGGTGCTTGCGGGCGGCGCGCTGCAGGAAGATGCCGAAGCCGATCCCGAACAGCAGCGCGAAGATCACGTTGAACCGGTACTGCACGAACAGGTCCAGCGCGCGCCGCACCGGCGCCTCGACGCCGCCGACCTCGCTCGGCATGCCCAGCACGTGCGGGATGTTCACCAGCAGGATGCCGAACAGCGCGAAGCCGCGGAGCGCGTCGAGCGTCGTCACCCGCTGCCCGGAGGAGCCGCCGGGCGCGGGGACGGCGGTGGGCACCGGGACGGCGATGGGCACCGTGTCCTGCGCGCCCGGTCGGGGGAGCCGCCGGGTGGCGGACCAGGGGTCGGCGCCGGGGTGCGGGGCGCGGTCTCGCATCGGATCACTTCTTCGCGGCTCGGTTTCCGGGAACCGGGCGCGTCGTCCGCCCGGCCCGAGCCAAGTTAGGGATCCGCGGCGCCGCGGTGATCACCTTCCGAGCCGATCCCGGCTACGACTTTCGGGTATCGCCGGGAAACGGCCCGGTCGCCCGCTCGGCGAGCAGGTGGGCCGTTCCCGTTCGAGCGCCGAGCCGGTCAGGGGAGCCAGGAGTCGAAGTCGGCGCCGCCCACGACGAACCGGCCGAACTGCTCGGCGAACTCGTCGACCTTGCGCGCGTTGTGCGCGGCCACCGCGGCGGGGTCGGCGGGCAGCGGTTCGCGGACGCCGACGAACACGCTGTACAGCGGCACCGGCTGCGCGCCGCGGCCCAGTTTCGCCTCGTAGGTGCCGAGCCCCAGGCCGATCTGCGCGATGCCGCGTTCGGCGCCGGTGCGCACCGCCTCGTACATCAGGACCTTGAAGTAGTCCGCGCGGTTCGGCAGGTCGTAGTCGAAGCCGACGACGCGGGAGAAGATCTCGTCGCCGCGCCGGTAGCGCAGCGCGAACGCGGCCGGCCTGCCCTCGTCCTCGACGAGCAGCACCGAGCTGTCCGCGGACAGGTGCCGGGCCTGCCGGTCGTACACCTCCAGCGCCCGGTCGAGGCTGTACCAGGTGTGGCCGTACTTCTGCATGAGCGCGTTGTTCAGCGGGGCGATCACGTCGACCACCTCGGCCAGCTCCACCTCGCGGATGGTGCGGCCGCTCTCGGCGAACTCGCGCAGCTCGCGGCGCACCCGGGTGCGGCGGTTGCGCGGCAGGTGGGCGAGGTAGTCGTCGAAGGACCAGTCGGTGCGCAGCACGTTCTCCACGTCCTGCAGCACCACGACCGGTTCGGCGTCCTCGTGCGCGCGGGCGACCTCCAGCGCCTGGTCCAGCGGCAGGAACAGGTAGCCGAGCAGGTGCGCGCCGCGGTCCACCGCCCAGGTCAGGGTGTCGGCGGTGAGCGCCTCGACGGCTTCGGCGCGGTCGGCGGCGGGCAGCCCGGGGCGCACCGGCAGCTGGCCGCGGAACTCCGACCAGCCCGCGCCGAGCACGTACGGTTCCCGCTCGTAGGCCTGCGCCCGTTGCTCGTCGACGATGCCGTCCAGCAGGAAGGTCGGGGCGTAGAGGCGGTGCGGCGGTTCGGTGAACGCGTAGGTCTCCAGCCCGGCCACCGGTCCGTCGTCGTCGGTGGCGATGAGGTGGCGGGCCGCGCCGGTGGCGGGCAGCTCCTCCTCGCGCACGCCCAGCCAGCCCGACGCCGAGTAGGTGGTGCCCCGCTCGCGGAGGGAATCCCACGCCTGCCCCGGAACGTCGTCGGCGCGGTGGTAGGCGGTCAGCTTCATCGGTCGTCCTTCTGCGGTGCGGCGGTGGTGGGTCGTCAACTCTTCCAGATGGGCCGCGACGCCGTCCTCGTCGTTCCCGGCGATGATCAGGTCGGCGGCGCGCAGCACGTCGGGTGCGGCTCCGGCGACGGCGACGGCGGTGCCCGCGACCGCGAACATGCCGAGGTCGTTGGGGGCGTCGCCGAAGCAGGTGGCCCGGTCCGGCGTGGTGCCGCGCCGGGCGAGCACCCAGCGCAGCGCGGTGCTCTTGTCCGCGCCGGGCGCGGAGAACTCCAGCAGTCCGGCGGTCGAGGAGGTGCAGCCGATGCCCAGCCCGGCGGCCACGTCCCGGCCGATCTCGGGCGGGCAGCCGACGACCATCAGGCACAGCACGCCGGAGTCCGCCGGCACGACCGCGGCCCGCCGCACCCGCGCGGTGGCGCTGGCCAGCACGTCCGGCCAGTCCGGGGACAGCACCCGGTCCTCGACCCGGTCCAGCGCCCACCTCGCCTCCGGGCAGCGGCGGGTCAGCTCGGCGACCGCGGCGGCGGCGAGCTCGGCGGGCATCGCGGCGGTGCGCAGCACCCGGCCGGTCGCGACGTCGGCGACCACCGCCCCGTTGGAGCAGATCAGGTCGCCCGCGGCGCCCACGTCGCGGAGCACCTCGCGGGCGCTCCGCAGCGGACGGGCGGTGGCGTACACCAGGTGCACGACGTGCGCCGCGGCCCGCAGGGCGCGCGCGGACCGCTCGGACAGCGAGCCGTCCGAGCGCAGCAGGGTGCCGTCGAGGTCGGTGGCGACCGCCTCGACGACCGGTTCAGCCGGCATCGCCCCGCCCGATCCGCCTGGCCAGCGCGGCCGGATCGGCGGTGCGGCTGCGCACCAGCACCGGGCCGGTGCCGTCGAGCCGCGCGAACAGGCCCCGGTTGGTGTCCCGGATGCGGCCGCGCAGCCGCAGCGCGAACCACAGGATCGACCGCGGGCCGACGACGCTGGTGAACGTCTCCCGGTTGCCGGACGCCCACAGCTCCTCCTGCCGCACGTACCGGGTGAGGGTGCGGCGCAGCAGCCGCGGCCAGGACACCCGCAGCGGCGGGTCGAGCCACACGACGCAGTCCGCCGCGGCGGCGAAGGAATCCACCGCCGCCGCGTACTGCCCGTCCACCACCCAGCTCGGCGAGCGCAGCAGTTCCGCGAGCTCCGCGCGGAACTCCTCCGCCGGCTGGGGCGTCCAGTCCCGCTGCCAGTACAACCGGTCCAACTCCACGTGCCGGGCACCGGCGGTGGACGCGAACTCCGCGGCGAACGTCGTCTTCCCGCTCGCCGAGCCGCCGAGCACCCACACCCGGCGCGGTGGTGCGGTGGTCATCCGGCCGCCGGTGCGTGGAAGCGGTGCGCGACGATGGCGGCGTAGCGGTGGTAGTGCCACTGCTCGAAGCCGAGGTGGCTCTCGCCGTAGATGCCGAGGTCCGCGTTCTCGAAGACCTCCCAGCCGTCGCGGGCGACGATCCGCTCCATCTCCGCCAGGCCCGGGTAGTAGCCGCAGGCCCGCTCCTCCGGGTTGAGCCCGATCAGCCAGTCCGCGAAGAAGATGCCGCCCGGTGCGACCATGCCCATCGCCTGGTCGAACAGCGCCTGCAGCGTGTGGTGCCGGTTCGGCGGCATGGACCACAGCCCGCTGCCCATCACGAACTGGAAGTCGCCGTTCGCGGGCAGCGTCATGTAGTCCTGCTCGACGATGGTGCAGCGGTCTTCCAGCCCTTCGTCGGCGAGCCGCTTGCGCAGCCCCACCACCTCGTGCTTGCCGTCGACGAGGTCGAGCTCGCCGCCGTCGAGGAACAGCTCGTCGGTCTCCACCCCGACGACCTCCCAGCCGGCGCGCAGCAGCGGCAGCGCGAACTTCCCGTCCGAGGCGCCGAGCACGCACGCCCGCGGCCGCACCTCCCGCGCGTACCTGCCGGTGGGCAGGTAGCGGGACATGGCGGGGAAGTAGGTGAAGTAGGGCGCCCAGTAGCTGCCGCGGTCCACTTCCAGCGGCGGGTTCAGGGTCTGTTCCAGCATCGCGTATTCCTCCCGGTCGTCAGGCGTTCTTGCAGCGTGTTCTTGGTCTGTGTCCTGTCAGCGGCGGAGCCGCTGAGCAGCGACCAGCTTGAGTAAGGTGACCATCGGCGGGTTCTCAGCGGCCTTCTCGCGAGGACGGCGATTTCGCTGTGTATGGCATACGTGAGAAATCGCGATCACACCGGCAAAGAGGGCAGCGAGAAGGCCGCTGAGGTTCCGCTACCGGACCCGCTACGCAGATCACCCGACAGAAACGCCGCTCTCGTCGATGGCGCTGTTGCGGACGTTGCCCCAGCGGCGTTCCGCGGCTTCGTGGATGTACCAGATGTCGTCCTCGGTGAGCAGCTTCGACACCACCTCGGGGTAGGCCTCCTCGAAGAACGTGTACGGCGGGGTGTTCTCCTTGCGGGAGTGGTAGTCGAGCTTGTCCTGCCCGTGCTCGCGGGCGACGCCGGTGCCCGGGTGGTAGGTGAGGATGTTCGGGCTCGCCATGATCAGCAGGTCGTCGTCGATGAGCAGCCCGATCTGCTCGATGGTCTCGGCGATGGTGTCCCGGTCCTCCCCGTCGAGGCCGAACAGCACGGAGCTGCCGACCCGGATGCCGTGGTCGCGGATCGTCTCCAGCGCGGCGCGGACCTTGCCGACCCACGGTTCCGGGTTGCGGCGCAGCAGGTTCTTCTTGACGTGCTTCATCACCTGTTCGGACATCGATTCGATGCCGATGTAGATGTAGGTGCACCCGGCTTCGCGCATCAGGTCGAGCCCGGCGGCGACCTCGTCCCGCTTGGCCTTGTTCAGCACCACGTCCACGGTCAGCTGCGCGCCCCACTCCAGCCGTCGCAGCGGGCGGTGGGTTGCGGCGAGTTCGAGCAGGTCCCGGCAGAACTCGTTGATGGCCGTCCAGTTGCCGCCCCAGAACACGGGGTCGTCGAAGAACACGGCCTCCGCGCCCCAGTCGGCGAGGGTGCGCACCCGGCGTGCCACCTCCTGCGATTCGGTGATCGCGAACCGGGTGGGGAGCCGCTTCATGGCGCTGCTCTCCGAGCAGAAGGTGCACTTGAACGGGCAGGCGTCCAAGGTCATCATGTGCGCGGTCCGGCTGCCGTGCGGCGAGGAACCGGCCTGCTCGAACACGCCGAAGCGGGCCCGGATGGAGAAGGCCTCGTACGGCGACGGCAGTTCGGACCGGCTCAGCGCCCGGCCGCGAACCGGTTGCAGCAGCGCGTCGCGGGCGCCGAAGCCGACGATGGTGCCGACCCCGGCCAGGTCGGCGCGGGTGGCGGCCAGCGGTGCCAGCGCGTCCATCACCGCGTCGACGTCGGTCGGGCCGAAGCCCGGTTCGGACACCAGCCCGATCGCCTGCATCAGCAGGTCGAGCAGCGGTGCCCCGTCCCCGGCGACGACGAAGTCCACCACCCGGTCGCTGCGCCCGTCGCGCTGCACCTCGACGGTGCTGCTCCAGGACAGCTGGAGGAGGCCGGAGCCGCGTTCCTCCCGGATGGTCTCGTCGGCGTGCCTGCCGCCGAGCACCACCAGGCAGTCGGGCACTTCCCGCTTCGCCACCGCCGCCATCTCCAGCGCGTACCGGTGGCCCGCGGACACCGAGCTGAGCAGCAGCACCTTCGGCCGCAGCGCGCGCAGCTGGGCGAGGAACGAGCTGCGCGCGCTCGCATCCCAGATCCGCGGGTCGAAGATCTTGCCGTCGGTGGTGGAGTTCTCCGCGGCCAGCCCGGTGCGCGGTCCGGATCGGGCCCGCCGGTAGGCGACGTCCGGGTAGTGGCCCCAGTCCGGGTAGACGTCGTCCACGTCCGGTTCGGGGGACGGCCCGGTCGCGCGCCGGTGCACGGACCGTTCGACGGTGCTGATCAGGGCGGAGTACAGGCACATCGGGTCGCCGGGGTAGGCGACCTCGCCGCCCCGGTTGGTCGCCACCGGCACCAGCGAGGCCAGCACCGGGAAGCGCAGCGCCGCCTCCCGGTCGCCGCCCGCTGCGGTGAACTCGGTGCGGCGCCGGTGCAGCCGGTCGACGAGACCGGGGTCCGGTTCGGCGGGTTCCGGTCGCTGCACCAGCGGTTCGCGCACGACTACGTCCACTTCGGACTCCCCTCGGCGGTTCGGGCCGGAGCGGTCACAGCGCGGTGATCAGGTCGCGCACCTCGGCCGTCGCGGCGGGGGAGTCCACCGTCGTGGCGGAGTCGCCGAGCTTGCGGTAGGCGAAGGTGGTCAGGCACGCGCGGGCCACGTCGGCGAATTCGGCTTCGGCCTTGGTGTCGGCGAACCGGTCCAGGGCGGCGGTGTCGCCCGCGGCGGCGGCCTCGCGGACGCCGCGTTCGACGTCGACGAGCTCGCGCACCGCGGCCTGCGCGGCCTCCGGGGTGTCCGGCAGCGCGGGCAGCGAACCCGAGGTGACGGTTCCCGCGGTGACGGAGCGGGCGAGGTCGATCTCGTTGTCGTAGAAGTGGAACGTGCCGGACTGGTGGATGTAGGGGCCCGGTTCGACGCCGAGCAGCGCGGCCGCCCACTGGTGCATCAGCATGAACAGGAAGCCGTCGTAGGGCAGCACGGTGAGGGCCTGCTGCGCGCGCATCACGGTGAGCCAGGTCAGCCGGTCCTCGCGCAGGAACAGCTGCACGCCCACCGCGCACGGGTATTCGCGGGAACGGCGGAAGTTGTCGGCGGGTTCGAGGACCAGGCCGAAGGTGCGGCGGTGCGCCGGGTCCTGCCGGATGCGTTCGACGATGGCGCCGACCTGGTCACCGCCCGCGGCGGTGATGAGCCGGTGGCCGAAGGCGCCGCTGAGCGTGTGCTGGTCGTCGGAGTACTCGTGCGCGCCGCGCCGGTAGTGCGCGGGGGTGTCGACGTCGTTGCGCCCGTCCAGCGACCAGGCGAGCAGGCCGAAGCAGTACGGGAGGTTGACCGGCAGCGCCGAGCTGATCGCGAGCGACTTCCTGGGGTCGCGGACGCGGAAGGAGTGCGCGATCAGTTCTCGGTACGGGCGGTCCTTCTGGCCGAAGTCCGATGCCTTGGAGTGCGGGTCGCGCACCGAGGGGACGGAGGCTCCGCCGTCGAGGACCTCGCGGAGGCCGCTGGTGTAAGCGTCGGCGAAGGAATCGAATTCAGGCACTGTGCTCCACTCGAGGCCGTGGTGGACCCTCCGCACGCCTGTCCGCACCCGTCGGCACGGCGGGAAAACCGCCGGTCGGGGGCGCGGGCATTGTGGCGAGAATGGTTGTTTCGCCATTCAGCCACAAGGAGGAGGGATCGGAGATTACGTGCACGAACTGATGTGCTCGGGCCGATGGGATGAACCCCGGCTGGTCTCGATTCCAGCACCCGAGCACTGGTGAGATTACCAGGATTCTCATGCCGTGCAAGCAGTTCATTGCGGTCGCACGCACCGTGACTACCGGGCGAAACGGGCGCAGCAGACAGGTCGGGCCTGGTGCGATGGGCTGGTTGTGAACACTGTGAAAATCAGTCCTATGGTCACGCGGCTCAATTTGTGGCAGTTCTCGCTGATCGCGCCGTGATGTGACCGATATCAGTACTGCTGATCATCCGGTGGAAGTGGTGCCGACATTGTTGCTCCGGCAATTAAAATGCCGTGAAGATTGCTTGCGGCACATATTTGAGCCGTGCTAGCTTCGCTCCTCGTGATCATCTTCGCAGTTCAGGCGGACCAGCAGGGTCAATTCGACGCCGGACTGCCTCCCACCGGGTGCGGAGACCGCGGCCCGTCGTCGAACCCGCGAGTCCGGACCGGGAACCGCTGATCGGCAGCCCGCGAGCGCGCGCAGGCACCGGGGCCGCCCGGAAACCGTCCGGGACCGCCCAGAACGGCTCCGTCCCGCGCCACCCGAGAGGAGAGACCGTGCCCGACACCACCTCCCCGCCCGCCCCGGACCCGGCGCTGCTGCCCTCCGCCGAGGACGTGCGGTTCTACGCAGAACACGGCTGGTACCTGTCCCCGAAGCTGCTCACCGACGACGAGGTCGGCACCCTCGTCGAGGCCAGCGAGCGCTACTACGCGGGCGAACGCGACCGGGAACTGCCGCACCACCCGGCGAAGCTGTCCTACTGGACGCCCGCCGACGGCGACGTGCAGCGCAACAACGACTACATCCACTACGAGAGCGACGCGATCGCCGAGATCCTGCGCAAACCCGAGATCGCGGCCACCGCGGCGCGGCTCGCGCAGGTCGACCTGATCCGGATGTTCCAGGCCACGCTCATCTACAAGCCACCGCAACCCGACGAGAAGTCGAACATCGTGCCCTGGCACTTCGACAAGTACTACTGGGCGTCCTGCAGCTCCGAGGACCTGATCACCGCGTTCATCCCGTTCCACCACTGCGACGAGACCCTCGGCACCCTCACCGTGGTCGACGGCAGCCACCGGTGGTCGGAGTTCCGCGGCTGGGACAGCCGCCGGGGGCACGCCGCCGTCGAAGGCGACCAGCAGCGCGAGCACCTGCTCACCGAGGCGTCCCGGCGCAACGGCGCCGAGGTGGTCAAGCTGCCGATGACGATCCCCCAGGGGCACATGACCTTCCACCACTGCCGCCTCTACCACGGCAGCGGGCCGAACCTCGGCGACCGGCCGCGCCGGGCCATCTCGATGCACCTGCAGGACGGCTCGAACGCCTACCGGGACCACCGGCTGGCCACCGACAGCAGGCAGACCACCTACAAGCACGACGAGCTGGTGCGCCGCACCGCCGACGGCGTGCCCGACTACGCCGACCCCGAGTTCTGCCCGGTGCTGTGGCAGGAAGGCCGTGCCGGCGCATGACCGCGACCCGCTTCGCCCCGCCGGTCCGGCTGTCGCCGCGGACGCGCATCGGACTCGGCGCCGCCGTGGTGGTGCTGACCTACGCCTACCTGATCGCGCTGCGGCCGACGTCGGAGCACGGCGTCGGCGGCTCGGCGGCGCTGCTCGCGCTCGTCGGCTACCTGCTCGGGTCGCTGCTGGTCGTCAGCGGTGCCATGGCGCGGCTCTCGACGTCGACGGTGACGCTGTTCCCGGTGGCCATCACGCTCAACATCGTGATCGGCCAGGTGGTGCGGATCAGCGGGCTGCCGGTGCACCTGGACTCGATCGGCACCGTGCTCGTCGGGGCGCTCGCCGGGCCCGCCGCGGGTGCGGCCTGCGGGGCGCTGTCGAGCATCACGGTCGGCATGACGATCAACCCGGGTTCGCTGCCGTACGCGGTCACCGCCGCGTCCGTCGGCATGCTGGTGGGCCTGTTCGCCCGGTTCGGCCTGTTCCGCCGGGTGCCGACGGTCGTCATCGCCGGAGTGGTGATCGGGGTGGTCGCCGGGATGGTGTCCGCGCCGACCACCGCGTTCGTGTTCGGCAACGCCAGCGGGCAGCTGGGGCAGTCGGTGGTGATCGGGACCTTGCAGGCCTACGGCAGCAGCATGGTGGAGGCCGCCACCATCAACGGGCTCATCGCCGATCCGCTGGACAAGGTGGTGGTGTGCCTGCTGGCCTACGCGGTGCTGTCCGCGCTGCCCGCCCGGCTGCGCCAGCGGTTCCCGTTCGCCCGGGAGCACCGCGTGTTCGGCCGGGACCGGCTGGAGGTGGGTGCGTGAGCGCGGCGCTGTTCTTCCAAGAGGGCGGTTCTCCGGTGCACCGGCTCAACCCGGTGACGAAGCTGGCGCTGGCCCTGACCGTGACGACCGCGGCGTTCGCGCTGCCGGTGTTCTGGGCACCGCTGCTGCTGGTGCTGCTGGTGCTGGTGCCCGCCGTGCTGGTCGCGGGGGTGGGGCGCGGCTACGCGCGGCTGCTGCCGCTGTTCGCCGCGCCGCCGGTCCTCGCGGTGTTCCTGCTGCAGGGCCTGTTCTTCCCGGAGGGCACCACGGTGCTCGCCGAGTTCGGGCCGGTGTCGGTCACGGCCGAGGGGCTGTCGTTCGCGGCGCTCACCGCGCTGCGGCTGGTGGCGATGCTCGGCGCGTTCCTGTTCCTGCTGCTCACCACGCACCCGGGCGCGTTGATGAGCGCGATGGTCGAGCGCGGCCTGTCGCCGAAGACGAGCTACGTGGTGTCGGCGACGCTGCAGATCGTGCCCGCGTTCCGCACCCGCGCGCGGAACGTGCTGCGCGCCCAGCAGGCCCGCGGCCTGGACACCACCGGGTTGCGGCGGCGGCTGCGCGCGCTGCTGCCGCTGGTGGGGCCGCTGCTGCTGGGTTCGCTGGCCGACCTGGAAGCGCGTGCCGTGGCGATGGAGGCGCGCGCGTTCGGCGCCGCCCACCGCCGGACCGCGCTGCTCGCCCTCGCCGATTCCCCGGCGCAGCGGGCGGCGCGGGTGCTCATGGCGGTGGTCGCGGTGGCCGCCGTCGTCGCCAACGTCGTCGGAGTGGCCCGGTGATCGAGTTCGAGGACGTCCGCTTCACCTACCCGGAGAGCACCGGGGTCGCGCTGCGCGGCATCACCCTGACCGTGCCGGAGGGCCAGGTCTGCGGCGTGGTGGGCGCGGGCGGCGCGGGCAAGTCCACCTTCGCGGCGGCGGTCGCGGGCATGGTCCCGCACGTCACCGGCGGCGCGCTGACCGGAACGGTGCGGGTGGCGGGCAGAGCGGTGGCCACCACCCCGCTCGCCGAGGTCGTCACCGAGGTGGGCCTGGTGGTGCAGGACCCGTTCAACCAGATGTCCGGCGCCAAGTTCACCGTCCGCGAGGAGCTGGCGTTCGGCCTGGAGAACCTCGGGGTGCCGCGGGACGAGATGGTGCGCCGGATCGACGCGGTGCTCGCCGAGCTCGGCATCGCGCACCTCGCCGACCGCTCCCCGTTCGCGCTCTCCGGTGGCCAGCAGCAGCTGGTGGCGATCGGCGCGGTGCTGGTGATGCGGCCGCGGGTGGTGGTGCTGGACGAACCGACCTCGCAGCTCGATCCGGCGAGCGCCGCGCTCGTGTTCGGCGCGCTGGCGGCGCTGCGCGCGTCCGGGATCACCGTGGTGCTGGTGGAGCACCGGGTGACCGGGCTGGTCGAGCTGGCGGACCGGGTGCTGGTGTTCGCCGACGGCGCGATCGCCCTGGACGGCACCCCGCAGGAGGTGTTCACCGACGAGCGGCTGGCCGGTTTCGGCGTGTCCGCCACCCGCTACACCCGGGCGGCCCGGCTCGCCGCCGAACGCGGCGCGTGGCCTGCGGACCGGCCGCTGCCGGTGCTGTTCGAGGAGGCCGCGGCCGGGTTCGCCGCGCCCGAGCCGATCAGTCCCCGATGACCGCCGATGCCCTGGATCCGAACGCGCCCCGGCTCTGAACAGGCGGCTCCCGTTGCCCGGTTCCGAATCCCGGTCCGTACGCCCCTGGCCCTGAACTGCCGGCTCCCGTTTCCCGGCCCGAATCCCCGGTCCGAATCCCCGGTCTGTACGCCCCTGCCCCGTACGCCCTTGGCTCCGAACGCCCCTGGCCCGAGTGCTCCCGGCATGAGTGCGCCCAACCCTGGATGCCCGAATTCTGAGTGCTCCCAGCCTTGAATGCCCCAGCCCTGAGTGCTCCCAACCCTGAGTACTCGCAACCCCGAGTGCTCCCCACCCCGAGTGCTCCCCACCCCGAGCGCTCACAGTCCCGAATGCCCCAACCCCGAATGCCCGACCCCGAATTTCGGTGGCACCGGGCGGAACGACGTGTCGAGGAGGCCCCGCCGTGCGGGTGGACATCCGGGTCGAGTCACTGACCCACGAGTACGACGAGCACGTGACCGCGCTGCGCGGGATCTCCACGACCGTGCGCCAGGGCGAGCGGGTCGCGGTCATCGGTCCCAACGGCGCGGGCAAGACGACGTTCGTGCAGCACTTCAACGGGTTGGCCCGGCCGACCGCGGGCCGCGTGCTGGTCGGTGACCTGGACACCGCCGAGCAGCCGATCGCGGCGCTCGCGGCGCGGGTCGGGTTCGTGTTCCAGAACCCCGCGGACCAGCTGCACGCGCGGACCGTCGCCGCCGAGGTCCGCTTCGGGCCGCGGAACCTGGGGCACCCGGCGCGCCAGGTGGAGGCGCAGGTGGCGGCCGCGCTGGCCGCGACCGGGCTCACCGACGTCGCCGACGCGCACCCGTACCACTTGGCGCCCGCGCAGCGGAAGCTGGTGGCGATCGCCTCGGTGCTGGCCATGAACACCCCGGTGGTGGTGCTGGACGAGCCGACCACCGGTCAGGACGCGTTCGCGCTGGACGTGCTCAGCGCGATCATCGCGGACCTCGCGGCGTGGGGGCGGACCGTCATCGCCACCACGCACGACATGGACTTCTGCGTGGAGAACTTCGACCGGGTGCTGCTGCTCACCGACGGCGAGCTGGTCGCCGACGGCGCGCCCGCCGAGGTCTTCACCGACACCGCCCCGCACCGCCTGCCGCAGCTCTTCCGCCTGGCCGGCTCGCTCGGCTGGGAATCCCGACCCACCACAGTGGACGATTTCGTAGCCACCCACACCACCCACCACAGGTGAATAGCCCATTCGCCCACTCTGGTTGGGCGGGTGGGCCATTCACCTGGTGGATGGGTGCCGGTTCGTGTCGGGTGAGTGGCCCATTCGCCCATTTTCGTTGGGCTGATGGGCCATTCACCTGGTGGTGAGCGGGGGCGCGCCGGAGTGGCGCGCCCCCGCTCCGCCTCCCGCGTGCGGGCCGGGTCGGGGTTTCCGGCGCCGCGACCTGCGGGAGGCCGCCCGGGACGGGAACGGGACGGGGAGAGGGGGCCCGTCCGCCCCGGGAGTCTTCAGCCGAACAGTCCTGGCTCGGGTCTCGGGAGTTCAGCGCGCAGCAGCTCGTTGCAGCCGGTGCAGGTCGGCGCCACCACCCAGTCCTGTTCGGACGGATCCGCGGCCAGCTCCACCCCGGCACCGCACACCGCGACCGCACTCGGCTCACCACACCAACGACGACCCCGGAACGCGTGCCGCACGACATCCCCACCAGGACGCCAGAAATGCCGGTCAACCATCGGACACCGCCGCGCACTCCCGGCAGGCATCCCGGTCGAACGTGCCCTCCGGGCAGGCGCCGCGCCGCAGGTGCACCGGCCCGTACACGAACGCCCCGCACCACGCGGGCAACGCACCACCGTCGGACCGCCACACCACGTGCCACCGCGAATCCACCGGACCACACGACGCGGCCCAGATCGGAACATCCATCGCCCACCTCCGATGCAAGTTCAGGATTGATTCAGTGGCTGACACTGTCAGAATCTATTGCTGACAGAATCATTGAGCAAGATCCCTTTTCGGGTGATCCACCTGGTGTGCGCATGATCGTTAGGCTTGGTCCATGTCGACAGCTCGCCGCAGGCAACTAGGTTCTTGGCTCGTCAAGCTGCGCAAGCAGTCCGGCTGCGACGTCGGGGAAGCGAGCCGGGCGCTCGGCTGCTCCGAATCCAAGATCCGGCACCTCGAAGCGGGCCGGTCCAAGGTCAAGAAGGCCGAGCTCGACCTGCTGGTGGAGCGCTACGGCGCGCCCGCCGAAGTGCGTTCCCAGCTGGAGGAAACTCGGCTGCACACCGAGGAACGCGGCTGGTGGGAGTCCTACCGCGTGCCCGAGTGGTTCGCACCGTTCGTCGACTTCGAGTCGTTCGCGACGGAGGCGGCGTGCTTCGAACTCGACCTGATCCCGGGGCCGCTGCAAACCGAGCGCTACGCCTATGAAATTCACCGGGCAGGGCGGTACACGACGAATCCGCAGGACATAGCTCGACGCGTGAAAGCACGCGTTGAGCGTCGGAAACGCCTCACCGGTGATTCCCCCATGTACCTCCGCGCGGTGATCAGCGAGTCCGCGTTGCACCGAGTCGTGGGGAGTCACTCGGTCATGGCTGAACAGCTGCAACAAGTTCTCGAACTGTGCGAACAACCCAACGTCATCGTGCAGCTGCTTCCGTTCGAGGCGGGAGCGCATGCCTCTCCTAGCGGATCGTTCGTCGTGCTGGCCTTCGACCAGCCGGAGGACGAGTCGATCGGCTTTCTCGACACCCCGCTCGGCGGGCACATCATCGACCGGGCCGAAGACGTCACTGCGCTCCGATACGTCTTCGACGAAGTGCGATCCCATGCACTTCCCGTGCCTGCGACACTGGAACGGGTGACCTCCATTCGGGACGCCCACCAGTGCAGACACGAGAAGGGCTAGCAGTGGATCTTCACGACGCGAAGTGGCGCAAGTCGTCCCAGTCGAACTCCGGAGGTTACTGCGTCGAGGTGGCGGTCACCCCGGCCGTCGTTGGCGTGCGGGACACCAAGGACCGCGCCGCCGGGTACTTCACCACCGACCACGTCCGCTGGAACGAGTTCCTCACCGCGGTCAAGTCCGGCCGCTACTCGCGCTGACCGTGCTCGGCGAAGCTCGCCGTCGTCCCGGCTAGTGACCTGGGAGGTGAGATCCCATGAACGTGACGCCCACGAACTGGCGGAAGTTCAGCCGTTCGCACCAGGTTTCCAACTGCGTCGAGGTCGGGCGGTTCGAGTCCGGCGCCGCGGTCCGGGACACGAAGGACCGCGCGGCCGGGTACCTGGCCGTCGACGGCGCCCGGTGGCACGAGTTCCTCGCCGCCATCGAGTCGGGTCGTTACGCGCGCTGATCCGCCCGGCCGCCGGATGTCGCGTCGCTCGGTGCGGGGCGTTCGGTGGAGTCCGGTCCGCCGCTCGCGCCGCGCACCGCCCGGATTCCGGGCCGCGACGGGGGACTGGCAGCATGCACGTCTGCCCCGAGAGGGCGCGGCCCGCCCCGGTTCCCGGCGCGGGGATCGCGGTATCGAGAGGTTTCGTCGTGCAGTTGACGCATGTCGCCCGAGGGAGCCGCCGGGGCCTGGTCCTGGCCGGCGGCGGGCTGGTGGATGCGCTGGGGACCGGGTTGTTCCTGGTGCTCATCCCGGTGTACGTGGTGGTGCGGCTGGGGATCGACCCCGTGCAGGTCGGTGTGGTCGTCGGCGTCGCGAACTTGATCGCGCTCGCCTCGCCGGGGCCCGCGGGCTGGTTGTCCGACCGGATCGGCGCCGGTGGGGTGTGGACGTTCCTGCTGCTGGTGCGCGCCGTCGGCTACGCGGCTTTCCCGTTCGTGTCCTCGTTCTGGGCGTACGCGGTGCTGCTGTGCGTGCTCGGCCTGGCCGACCGGGCCAGCACGCCCGTGCAGCAGCTGTTCCTGCTCCAGTCCGAGAGCCCCGAGAACCGCAGCCGCGCGATGGCCGTGCTGCGCACCGCCCGCAACATCGGGATGAGCGCGGGCCTGCTGCTCGGCGGCGTCGTCGTCTCCATCGGCACGGACACCGCCTACTTCACCGGGTTCGCGATCAACGCGGCGTCGTTCGCGGTGCTGCTGGCCGTCGTGCGGCTGCTCATCCGGCGCGGCAGCGGCCCGCTGCCGGTGTCCGCGGAACCCGCGGAACCCGCGGTCGAATCGCCCGAACGGCGCAAGGCCGTGCTGAAGGACCCGCGCTACCTGACGTTGGTGGCGGGCAACGCGATCCTGCTGCTGCACGACTCGGTGCTGTTCACCCTGCTGCCGCTGTGGATCATCACGCGGACCCCGCTGGCCGACGGCTGGGTCGGTCCGCTGCTGGCGATCAACACCGTGCTCACCGTCGGGTTGCAGGTGCCGCTGACCCGGTGGACCCGCACGATCCCGGCCGCGCGCCGCACCGCCATCCGCGCGCTGGTGCCGCTGCTGGTCGCCACGGGCTGCTTCTTCGGCGCGGAGAACGCGTCCGCGGACGTGGTGCTGCTCGTCGCGGTGCTGGCCGTCGTGCTGATGACGGTGGGGGAGAACATGCACTCGGTGTCCGCGTTCGAGCTCTCGTACCGGCTCGCGCCGGAGCGGTCGATGGGCGCCTACCTCGGCGCTTTCGACTTCGGGCAGGCCGTGCAGTTCGCCGTCGGACCGCCGTTCATGACCGTCGTCGTGCTGCGTGGCGCGCTGCTCGGCTGGGGTGCGCTGGGCGCCGCGTTCGCCGTCGGCACCGTGCTGGTCGCGGCCGCCGCCCGGAAGAAGAGCTGACCGGTTCCGGGTTCGTTCTCCCGGAATCGGGGTGCGACGGGATCTCCGGTCGGGTGAATCGTTGGCGCGGCGGGATTCCCGCTGCGGGCTCGTCCGCCACCGGCGACGCGCGGGAGGCCCGCGCCCGGTTCGACCGCGCGGCCCGCCGAGCTTCGGCACCACCCGGAGAAAGCACCGCCGGGTCGGAGCCTCGCGGTCGACCCCGATCGCCGGGCGGCTTCACGACCTGCAACGGGGGCAGCCCGGACGGCGCGCGCAGCGTGGTCGTCAGCATCGACACCGACTCGCTGGTGCCGGAGCCCGGCGTGCCCGCGCCCACCACGGACCCGGTATCGGACCTCGTCGAGAACGCCCGCCGCGGCGACGCCCCGCCGCCGGACTCGGCCCGCAGCGCTGATCTGGCCCGCAGCGCTGATCCGGTCCGCCGCCGCCGGACCCGGCCGCCCACCGCGGGCGCGGGTCCGGCGCGCACGTCGGCGGGTCACTCGGCGAGGCGGGTCAGCGCCTCCGCGAGGCCGTGCCGCTCGAACTCCGGCCGCTGGCCGCCGAGGTCGAGGAACCGGCGCATCCGGCGCTGCGCCTCGCCGCCGACCAGCAGGTGGTTCGCGGCGTGCGCCTCCTCCAGCAGGCCCAGCGGGGTGGGCAGCTCCGCCGCCGCGACCGCGGACTTGGCCTGCGCGATCGCGGCCGGGGCGAACGTGGCGAGCCTGCCGACGAGCCGCTCCACGAACGGCCCGGCCTCGGCCGCGTCCAGGGCGCGGTTCACCAGCCCGTAGCTCGCCGCGAGGTCCGCGTCGAACTCGTCGCAGCCGAGGATCACCTCCAGCGCCCGCGATCGGCCGAGCAGCTTCGGCAACCGCTGCGTGCCCGTGGCGCCCGGCAACAACCCGAGCGCCACCTCCAAGTGGCTGAACACCGCCGCGCCGCGCACCGCGAACGCCATGTCGCACGAGGTGACGATCTCCGGACCGGCACCGGACGTGCGCCCCGCGACCACCGCGATCGTCGCCTGCGGCAACGCCCGCAGGTCCTCGAACAGCTGCTGCAGCGCGGTGAGCCGCGTCGGCTTCGGCGGCACCGACTCGACCGGGTCCAGGAACAGGTTCAGGTCCGCGTGCCCGACGAAGAAGTCCGGGTCGGCGCTGTCGAACACGACCACGCCCAGGTCGGGACGGGCCGCCAGCCGCGTGACCAGGGCCCGCAGGTCCTCGATCATCGCCGGGTCGAACAGGTTGATGGGGGCGTGGTCGAACGTGACCCGGGCGACCGGGCCGTCCTCGACGACGCGCAACGTGCTGGGAACGGGTGACATCCGCCGCCTTCCGAGTTGACCCGAGCTGATCCGTGCTGACCCGAGCTGATCCGAGCGGGGCGGCCGGTCGACCGCCCGGCACCGATCCTGCGAGGCCGGGGGCCCGCTGCGGCAGTGCGGAACGCGGGTGGGAGCGCTGCACCCCCGCCGCGGACCGCCCGTCCGCCGTAAGCTCCGGGACGTGACCGCCACCCGTCCCACCGCGCTCGGCGGCTTCCTGCGCGCGGCCCGCGGCCGCGCCACCGCCGACGCGCGGCACCTCGCCCCCGGCGGGCCGCGGAAGGTGCCCGGCCTGCGGCGGGAAGAGGTCGCGGTGCTCGCCGGGGTGAGCGCCAACTACTACACCCGGCTCGAACAAGGACGGGAGCGGCATCCGTCGCCGCAGGTCGTCGATGCCCTGTCGGGCGCGCTCGGGCTGAACCCGGATGAGACCGGGCACCTGCGCGCCCTCGCGGGCGGTGCCGCCCCGGTGGGGTCGCCGCGGGCCGACGTCGCGCCCGAACTGCGGGCCCTGCTGGACGCGTGGACGGGCACTCCGGCGGTCGTGCTCAGCGACGCCCTCGACGTGCTCGCGCTGAACGACCTCGCGCGGGCCGTGCACTCGGGATTCGCGCGGCTCGACAACTTCGCGCTGCTGACGTTCCTCGACCCGCACGCGGCCGAGTTCTACTCGGACTGGCCGGGCGCGGCGGCCGTGACCGCCGGGAACCTCCGGCTGGCGCTCGGCCGCGGACCCGGCGACGCCCGGCTGCACGAGGTGATCGCCGAGCTGGCGGAGCGCAGCGCGGAGTTCCGGCGGCTGTGGGCGCGCAACACGGCAGGCGGGAAATCGGTGGCGCACAAGCGGTTCCACCACCCCGAAGCCGGTCTGCTGGAGCTGACGTACCAGGCGTTCGACGTGCGCGGGGCGCCCGGCCAGCAGCTCGTCGTCTACGCGCCGGAACCCGGCGGCCGGACGGCCGACGCCCTCGCCCGCCTGGCACCGTCCCTCGACCCCACCAGGTGAACGCCCCACCCGCCCGACCCCACTGGGCGAGTGGCCCACTCACCTGCCGCCGGGACCCGCCGAGTCGACCAGGTGAGTGT
Organism: Saccharopolyspora sp. MMCC62; assembly: GCF_057736575.1. Taxonomy (NCBI): domain Bacteria; kingdom Bacillati; phylum Actinomycetota; class Actinomycetes; order Pseudonocardiales; family Pseudonocardiaceae; genus Saccharopolyspora; species Saccharopolyspora sp. MMCC62. The sequence continues at coordinate 566,745 of NZ_JBYKCM010000004.1, forward strand.
CCCGTTCGCCCAGCCCCGTTGGGCGGGTGGGCCATTCACCTGTCGCCGGGTCGTGCCAGGTTGGGCGGGTGGGTGTCCCGTTCGCCGATGTCGTGGGGCGAGTGGCCCACTCACCTGCCGCTGGGACCTGCCGAGTCGACCAGGTGAGTGTCCCGTTCGCCCAGCCCCGTTGGGCGGGTGGGCCATTCACCTCTCATGGTGGGGCCTTCGGGGTGGGAGAGCGAGGTGCCGGCGGGAGCGGAGGTCAGTCCGCTGTGGACTCGGTTTTGGTCGTTGCGGGGCGTTGGTGCGGGAGCCGGACGGTGACGGTGAGACCACCACCGGGGTTCGCGCCGGCACCCGCCGTCCCGCCGTGGGAGTGCGCGATCGCGCGGACCAGGGTGAGCCCGAGCCCGTGCCCGCGGTTGCCGGTGCGGCCGCGATGCCTGCGGAACGCCTCGAACAGCTCACCGGGGTCCGCGGCGGTGAGGTCCTCGCCGGTGTTCGCGGCGGTGATCGTCACCGCGCCGTCGGCGGCCTCGACGGACAGCCGGGCGCCGCCGCCGCGGTGGTTGTGCCGCACCGCGTTCTGCAGCAGGTTCAGCAGCAGGTGGTGCAGCAGGTCCCGGTCCCCGTCCACCCGGGCCGGGCGCAGCTCGCCGCGCACCTCCACCCCGGCCGCGGCGGCCTCCGCGCGCACCTGCTCCAGCGCGCCCTCGGCCACCACGTCCAGGTCGACCGGCCGCGGATCGGAGATGCCGTGATCGGCCCGGGACAGCGCCAGCAACGACTCCACCGTCGTGATGCTGCGCTCGTTGGTGGCGAGCAGCTTCGGCCCCAGCACCGCCAGCTCGTGGTCCTCGGGATGCGCCAGCGCCACCTGCAGCATGGTGCGGGTCGTCGCCAGCGGGGTGCGCAGCTCGTGCGAGGCGTTCGCCGCGAACCGCTGCTGAGCCTCGAAGCTGCCGTGCAACCGGTCCAGCATCGTGTCGATGGTGTCCGCGAGCTCGGTGAACTCGTCGCGGCGCCCGCCCAACCGGATGCGCTCCCGCAGGTTGTCGCCCGCCACCGTGCGCGCCGTCGACGCGATCCGGTGCACCGGCGCCAGGATGCGGCCCGCGATGAACCAGCCGACCACGAACGCCACCAGCGCCAGTCCCGCCAGCGCCACCCCCGACACCTGCAGCAGCACGTCCAGGAAGTCGTTCCTGGTGGCGATCGAGGTCGTCAGCGCGGGCCGGACCTCGACCCCGGGCAGCGCGTCCGCCCGCGGCAGCGGCAGCGCGGGTGGCACGTAGTCCGGCAGGTACCGCATCAACGCGTACACCATCACCAGCAGCAGCACCCCGCAGGCCAGCACCGCACCGCCCAGCAGCAGCATCAACCGCACCCGGATCGACGACCGGGCGGGCCGCAGCGCCGCCGACACGCTCACGCCGGAGCCCCCAGGAAGTAGCCGACGCCCGTCGAGGTGCGCAGCACCGGCGGATCGCCGAGCTTGCGGCGCAACGTGGACACGGTGATGCGCACCGCGTTCGTGAACGGGTCCGCGTGCTCGTCCCACGCCTTCTCCAGCAGGTGCTCGGCGCTGAGCACCGCGCCGTCCGCGCGCAGCAGCAGCTCCAGCACCGCGAACTCCTTGCGGGTCAACCGCAGCGGCCGCAGCCCGCGGTGCGCCTCCCGCCGCGCCGGATCGAGCCGCAGGTCGGCGAAGGTCAGCACCGGCGGCCGAGCCGGGGCGGCGCGCCGCCGCAGGGCGTGCAGCCGGGCCACCAGCTCCGGGAAGTCGAACGGTTTCACCAGGTAGTCGTCCGCGCCCAGGTGCAGCCCGTCCACCTTGTCGGCGAGCCTGCCCGCCGCGGTGAGCATCAGGACTCGGCACTCCGGGTGCTCGGCCACCACCTGCCTGCACACCTCGTCGCCGTGCACGCCGGGGAGGTCGCGGTCCAGCACCAGCACGTCGTAGTCGTGCACCGCCACGTTCTCCAGCGCGGTGCGGCCGTCGCCCGCGATGTCCACGGCCATGCCCTCCTTCTGCAAGCCGGAGCGCACCGCCTCGGCGAGGAACTCCTCGTCCTCCACGACCAGCACCCGCACCGAAGAACCTCCCGCCACTGCGCACCCCGCGCGCCGGGGCGTGCACATGATCCGCGACCGCGCATATGGCGGCCGTATGGCGCCGGCCAGACGCCCGCCACAACCCCGCCCTGGCTAGATGGGTTCCGAGCGCGGCACCCCGCCGCGGTCCCGCCCACCGGGCGGTTCTCCCGCAGGGAAGGGAAGTTCTCATGAAGTCCATCCGCAAGAAGGTCGTCGTCGCGGCCGCGGGCCTCGCCGTCGTGCTCGGCGGCGCGGGCGGTGCCGTCGCGTTCGCCGGGACCTCCGACGAGCCGGGCCGCCCGGTCGAGTGCGCGCCGGCCACACCGCTGGACCGGGATCGGCCCGACCTGGTCGTCGAGCCCGCGAAGCTCGTCGACGGTGCCTCGGACGAGATCGTCGGCTGCGCGCCCGCCCACCCGGTGGAACCCGGCCGGGACGCCGTGCCCGCTCAGCCCGTCCACGAGGTGCCGCCCGCCGAGGACGTGCCGCCCGCCGAGGACGTGCCGCCCGCTGAAGACGTGCCGCCCGCGCAGGACGTGCCGCCCGCGCAGCCGGTCCAGCCGGGCCAGGACGTCGTGCCGGCCCAGCCCGTCCAGGATGCCGCACCCGCACAACCGGTGGAGCCCGGTTCGGACGCGGTTCCCGCCCGGCCGGTCGAGGGCGCGCCCGCCGAGTGACCTGCCGCGGGTGGCCGCGGGAGCGGAGCCGGTGGTGCCCGGGTGGGGCCGCGGGACCACCGGTCGCCGCACCCGGCCACCCGCGTCCCGGGGCGCGAGAGGTCTTTCGCCGGACGTGCGAGAACGCCCCACCGAGACGAGTCGGTGGGGCGTTCTCGCGCCGAACGTCAGCGCTGGGCCGGAGCGCCGGGGGCGCCGGGGACGCTTTCGACCGGGTCTTCGGAGGGCTGGCCCGGAACGGTCTCCACCGGGGCGCCACCGGGCTGGCCGGGGACGCTCTCGACGGGGTCTTCGGCGGGCTGGCCGGGGACGCTCTCGTTCGGGTCCTCGGAGGGCTCGGTCGGCACGCAGGGCACGCCGTCGCCGGGCACGCCCGGGTCGCCGGGGACGCTGTCGCCCAAGGTGCCGGGGGCGCCCGGGTCGCCGGGAACGCTTTCGCCGTGGCAGATCTCCACCGGCGGCGGAACCGGCGCGTCGGCCAGTGCGGCTCCCGCGCCGGAGAGCAGACCGGCGGCGGCCAGCGCCGCGATCGCCGCGGTGCCGAAGGTGCGGGACAGCTGCATGGTTCTCTCCTCGTTAGCTTCCGCAGCCGGGGTTCCGGCCACGGCGAGGAAGCTACGGAGCGAGCCGTAAGTCCACGCGCAGCGCGGCGCTTACGTTTTCCTTACCTTGCCGCGCAACCGAATTCGCATCGTCCACTGTGGTAGACAACCGCCATGAGAGTCCTGGTGGTGGAGGACGACGGCCTGCTCGCCGACGCGGTGGCGGAAGGGCTGCGCGACGCCTCGCTCGCGGTCGACATCGTGCACGACGGGGCCGCGGCGCTGGAGCGCTGCGCCGTCAACGAGTACGACGTGGTGGTGCTGGATCGGGACCTGCCCGCCGTGCACGGCGACACGGTGTGCCGCCGGATCGTCGCGAGCGGCGCCGACACCCGGGTGCTGCTGCTCACCGCTGCGGCGGAGGTGCCGGACCGCGTGTCCGGGCTGGAGCTCGGCGCCGACGACTACCTGGCGAAGCCGTTCGCGTTCGCCGAGCTCGTCGCCCGGGTGCGGGCGCTCGGCAGGCGCAGCCGCCCAGCGAGCCCGCCCGTGCTGGAGCGCTCGGGAGTCCGGCTCGACCTCGGCCGCCGCGAAGCCACCCGCGAAGGGCGCCCGCTGTCCCTGTCGCACAAGGAATTCGCGGTCCTGGAAGAACTGCTGCGCGCCGACGGCACCGTCGTGTCCGCCGAAGACCTCCTGGAACGCGCGTGGGACGAGAACATCAACCCGTTCACCAACGTGGTGCGGGTGACGCTGTCCGGGCTGCGCCGCAAGCTCGCCGACCCCGCCGTCATCGAAACCGTCCCGAAATCGGGATACCGGATACCGTGAAGACCGGCAGAACTCTCGCGACCCGGCTGACGATCACCTACACGGCGCTGACCGCGGTCATCGGCGCACTGCTGCTCGCGGGCACGCTCGCGCTCGCCTGGTGGCAGCTGCCGGACGAGGTGATGGAAGCCGTGCCCGCCGTGTCGGCGGACGACCCGAACCCGCCGCCACCCCCGATCGACCCCGAGGTCATCGAGGTGCGCGCGGACGCCACCACGGCGCTGCTGCTGGCCGGTCTCGCCGGGCTCGTGGTGTTCGTGGCGCTGGCCGCGGTCCTCGGCCGGATCATGGCGGTGCGCGCGCTGCGCCCCGTGCACCTGATCACCGAGACCGCGCGGCGCGCCGCCGAGCAGGACCTCGCCGTGCGGATCGGCCTGGACGGGCCGTCCGACGAGGTGAAGCGGCTGGCCGACACCTTCGACCACATGCTGGTGCGGCTGGAGAGCTCGTTCACCAGCCAGAGCCGGTTCATCGCGAACGCCGCGCACGAACTGCGCACTCCGGTCGCCACCGCCCGCACCCTCGCCGAGGTCGCCCAGGCCCGGCCCGGCGCCAGTCCCGACGCGCTGCGCCTGGCCGGGAAGGTCCTGGAGAACACGGCCAGGCAGGAAGCGCTGCTCACCGGGCTGCTCGCGCTCGCGCAGAACACCGAGACCCTCCGCGACAAGCAGCAGCCCGTCGACCTGGCCCGGCTGACCGGGGACGTGCTCGACTCCCGGGCCGCGGGTGGGCTCGCGGTGCGCGCCGAGCGGGCACCGGCGGTGGTGCCGGGCGACCCGGTGCTGCTGGGCCAGCTGGTGCGCAACCTGGTGGACAACGCGTGCCTGCACAACGTGCCGGGCGGCTGGATCGAACTGCGCACCGGCACCGCGGGCGGGCGGGCCTCGCTGACCGTCGCCAACAGCGGAGCGGTGATCGAGCCCGCGGACGAGTCGCTGCTGTTCGAACCGTTCCGGCGGCTGCACCTGGACCGGGTGCAGCGCCCGCGCGGATCCGGCCTGGGGCTCTCCGTGGTCCGCGCCGTCGCCGAAGCGCACGGCGGGACGGCCGTCGCGCACCCGCTCGACGGCGGCGGCCTCCGCGTCGAAGTCGACCTCCCCGCGGCGCCCGCCCGCACCGCCGAACTCGTCGCCTGACCGGCGCCGCCCCGGTCCGATGAGTGAGATCTCGCCCGGGTGGGTACCGCGACGGGAAGAGTCGAAGGACCGAGACGAGGAGGCCCGCGGCACATGGCCGACAACGCGCACTTCATCACCAACGCGGGCGGAGCCCCGGAGATCATCGTGCGGGACGACCGGGGGTCCCCGGTGACGAGGCTCGCGCTCCCGGCCGAGATCTCCCGCCCGGAACAGGCGGACGAGGCGCTCGGCGAAGCCGGCTGGACCCGCCGAGCCGACTGGACCACCGCCGACGACGGCTGGGTGGTGCCGGTCGTCCCGGCCTGATCCGCACCCGAGCCGAAGCGACGCCGCGAGAAGTGAGGAGGAGGCCTTGGCACAGCAGGAACTCCCGCTGCCCGACTACGACGAACTGCCGTTGGGGACGTTGCGCCACCGGATGCGCGCGCTGGACGAGGACGAGATCCGGTCGTTGCTGGACCACGAGCGCGACCACGCCGCACGGGCCCCGGTGATCACGTTGCTCACGAGCCGCCTCGACGACCTGGAGCGGGGCGCCACGCCCTCGGGCGGGTCGCAGGAGCAGATGCCGGAGGTGTCCGAGCACAAGCGCACCGGCTCGCCGGTGACCCCGGACGCCCCGGCACAACCGGGCCGCTCCACCGGGCACGGCACCGTCGGCCCGACCGGGAAGGGCATCGAGCACGGCGAATGAGGCGGCACCGCCGCCCGGCCCCCGCAGCGCCAGCGCACCCGAGCGCTCAGCGAGGCGGGGGCCTCCGCATGTTCGCGCGACTTCCTCGACGGCCCGTCCTCACAGGTCAACGCATTGTGCGCATTGTTCGGGGCGAAGCGCACAAAGCTTCGGCCGGGCCGCGGCGGCTTTGGTCAAAGTTGGCTGGAAACCGGCCGCGAGCACTCCCTAACGTCATCGGCGTGCGGTGCTCCGGGGGTGAGCGCCGCACGGTGAAACCGATGGCCGGGCCGACGAACCCGGCCGCGCACTGGGAGGAACTCGCATGAACTCGAAGGCATTCCGCCGCATCGCCGGAGCGACCGCGGGCACCGCCGCCTGCATGGCGCTGCTCGTCGCACCCGCCTCCGCCGCGCCCGACGCGACCACGAAGGCCGACCACACCTACTCGGTCAGCTGCACCGGCGGCAAGGCGAACCTGTCCTGGTCGACCGGCACCATCAACACCCGCGTCTACTACAACAACCACTGCTCCACCACCGCCAAGGTCAGCGTGCAGCTCGCCGACGCGGAGAACACCTGGCTGGAGTGCCTGTCGATGCCGGCGGGGAAGAAGAGCAGCAAGGAGTTCAACCACGGGCTCTCCGGCTCCATCCAAAAAATGATCAAGGGCTGCTGAAGGATTCTCGGCTCCTCTTGCCAGGGGGGCAGGTGGCGGAACCTCAGCGGTTCCCTCGCTGCGGGATCGATTTCACCGGTGGCTCCGCCACAGGAGAAATCGCTGTCCTCGCGAGGGAACCGCTGAGAACCCGCGGCGGTGCCGGTGTCTTGCGTGGTCGCCGATCAGCGGCTTCGCCGCGGACAGGAAGACGGCACGACCCGTCGGGTTCTTCCGGGGTGCCTGCGGTGCCGTCGCCCGCCCGGCCCGCGCGGCCGGGCGGGGTTCGGCGTGTCGGGTGGGGGAGTTCCGGGCTTCTCTCCTGGTCCCCGAGGGGTGGTTCCGCGCTGGAGCGGTCCGGTGACCGCGCGTGGATCACAGCGTGCACGCGGAGTACTACAGTGTGCGGACGGCTTCTCGGCGGCGGCAGGAAGATCACACGTATGAGCGTCTCGGGCAAGGACCCGTACCCACCGCAAACCGCGGACTTGACCAAGCCCAGCGTGGCCCGGGTGTACGACTGGTACCTCGGCGGCGACGCGAACTGGGCCATCGACCGCGCCTTCGGGCGCAGCGTCATCGACAAGTACCCGCTGCTGCGCCCGATCGCGATCAGCAACCGGCTGTTCCTGCACCGCGCGGTGCGGCGGCTGGTCGCGCACGGCGTGCACCAGTTCATCGACATCGGATCCGGCGTGCCGACGATGGGCAACACGCACTCGGTGGCCGAGGAGATCGAACCGGACTCGCGCGTCGTCTACATCGACAACGAGCCGGTCGCCGTCGCGCACTCCAAGGTGCTGCTGGACAAGCACGGCGACCCGAACCGGCACGCCGCCGTCAACGCGGACCTGCGCAACCCGGACAAGCTGTGGCAGCGCGCGCTCGAAACCGGCGTGCTGGACCTGGAGAAGCCGATCGCGGTGCTGCTCATCGCGGTCCTGCACGTCCAGCAGTTCGGACCCGACGGCACCGACGTCTCCGAGCAGGTCGTCGCCCGCTACCGCGAGTTGGTGCCGCCCGGCTCGTACCTCGTGATCTCGCACATCACCGACGACGGGGTGCTGCCGGAGATGGAGGACAAGCTCGCGGGCATCAAGGCCATGTACGACCGCTCCTCCAGCCCGGTGATCTGGCGGCCCCGCAAGGACATCGAAGGCCTGCTCGGCGACTTCGAGCTGATGGAACCGGGCATGGCCTGGACGTCCGAGTGGCACCCGGAGGACCGCAGCCCCAACCACACCAAGGACCTCGGGTTCGAGCACCCCGAGCAGTCCGGGATCTGGGCGGGAGTCGGGCGCAAACCGCTCAAGCCGCGCGGCTAGCACCCTTGCCGTCCCGCCACCGATCGTTAGGCTCGGCGTCGCACACGTGGCGCCGAGCCGGGAGCGGACAGTGGACGACCAGGACTTCTGGCGGTTCGCCGCCGACCACCTCGTCAGGTACGGCGGGCCCTTCACCCCGCGGATCATCGAGCGGGCCGAGGGCGCGCACGTCCACGACTCGGACGGGAACGCCATCCTGGACTTCACGTCCGGGCAGATGAGCGCGCTGCTCGGCCACGCGCACCCGGACGTGGTGCGCGCGGCGGGGGAGGCGGTCGCGAACCTCGGCCACCTCTACTCGGGAATGCTGAGCAGGCCGGTCGTGGAGCTCGGCAAGCGGCTCGCCGCGACGCTGCCGGACCCGCTGGAGCGGATGCTGCTGCTGAGCACCGGCGCCGAGTCCAACGAGGCCGCCATCAAGATGGCGAAGCTGCACACCGGCGGCTACGAGGTCGTCGCTTTCGACCGCTCCTGGCACGGCATGACCTCCGGTGCCGCGGCCGCCACGTTCTCCGCGGGCCGCCGCGGGTACGGGCCGCCGGTGCCCGGGAACCTGACGCTGCCGACCCCGGACGCCTACCGCTCGCCGTTCCGGCACGCCGACGGCTCCTACGACTGGGAGTCCGAACTGGACTACGGCTTCCGGCTCGTCGATCAGCAGTCCACCGGGAACTTCGCCGCCTGCGTGGTGGAACCGATCCTGTCCTCCGGCGGCATCATCGAACTCCCCGCGGGCTACCTGGCGAAGCTGCGCGAGCACTGCGACCGGCGCGGCATGCTGCTGGTCCTCGACGAGGCGCAGACCGGCCTCGGCCGCACCGGCACGATGTACGCGTTCGAACGCGACGGCGTGGTGCCGGACCTGCTGACGCTGTCGAAGACGCTCGGCGCGGGCATCCCGGTCGCCGCGGTGCTGACCTCGCCGGAGATCGAGGAGTCCTGCCACGAGCGGGGATTCCTGTTCTTCACCACCCACGTGTCCGATCCGCTCGCCGCCTCGGTGGCGCTGGCCGTGCTCGACGTGCTGGAGCGCGACGACCTGGTGTCCCGGGCCGCGCTGCTCGGCAAGGAGCTGCGGTCCCGGCTGCTGGACCTGCAGGACCGGTACGAGGTGGTGGGGGACGTGCGCGGTCGCGGCCTGCTGCAGGGCATCGAGCTGGTGACGGACAAGGCGAGCAAGACCCCGGCCGACGACCTCGGCCGCGCCGTCACCGCCGCCTGCCTGGAGCGGGGGCTGCACGTGAACATCGTGCAGCTGCCCGGCATGGGCGGGATCTTCCGCATCGCGCCGCCGCTGACCATCGCGGACGCCGACCTGCACGAGGGCGTGGACCGGCTGGAGGCGGCGCTGCGCGCGGTGGTGGGGTAGGGGACTTCCTTGCGGGCTTGCGGGCTTGCGGGCTTGCGGGCTTGCGGGCTTGCGGGCTTGCGGGCTTGCGGGCTTGCGGGCTCGCGGGCGTAGGCCAGGAGTCCGCGGACGGCGGGCCGTGGACGGCGGAGTCGGGCCGGCGGACGGCGGGCCGCGGACCAGCCGCCTCACGGCCGGAGGCCGAGCAGGGTGCGGGTCACCGCGCGGGCGCCGTCCAGCGGGACGAGCTCGCGGCGGACCTTCGCGAGCACGCTGGCGCCGAGCCACAGCTCGTACAGGGCTTCGGCGAGCGCGCGGGATTCGCCCTGCGGCGCCAGCGATCCGTCCTCCCGGCCGCCGGTGATCGCGATCTCCAGCCGGTCGATCACCGCGGTCGTGCCCGCCTGCAGCGAGCGCCGCATCGGCTCGGACAGGTCGGCGACCTCCGCGCCGAGCTTCACCGCCAGGCACCGCCCCTGGCAGTCGTCCAGGCCCTGGGTGTCGTGCCAGGAGTCCCAGTAGCGCAGCAGCCGCGTCGCCCAGTCCGCGCCGGGTTCGGCGAGCATCCGGTCCACCTCGGCCAGGTACTCCGCGAAGTACTTGTCGAGCACGGCCTCGCCGAAGGAGTCCTTCGACCCGAAGTAGTGGTAGAAGGACCCCTTCGGCACGCCCACCTCGGTGAGCACCTCCTTGATGCCCACCGCCGCGTAGCCCTTGTTCGCGAAGATCCGCTGCGCGGCGTCCAGCAGCGCGGTGCGGGTGTCCTTCCTGGTCATGGCGCCAAGGTTACCCAGCCGCTGGAACGGTCTCCGGTCAGGAGAGCAGTGCGAGCAGCTCGTCGGCGGCCGCGGCCGAGGAAGCGGGGTTCTGGCCGGTGATGAGCAGGCCGTCGCGCAGCACGTAGGACGACCAGTCCGGGCCCTGCGAGAAGTCGCCGCCGAGGGACTTCAGCTCGTCCTCCACCAGGAACGGCACGACCTCGGTGAGCTGCACCGCGGCCTCCTCGGAGTCGGTGAACCCGGTGACGCGCTTGCCGCGCACCAGCGGGGAACCGTCCGGGTTCACGACGTGCCGCAGCACGCCGGGGGCGTGGCAGACGAGCGCGACCGGTTTCCCGGCGCCCAGCACGTCCTGGATCAGCCGGATCGAGTGCTGGTCCTCGGCGAGGTCCCAGAGCGGGCCGTGCCCGCCGGGGTAGAAGACGGCGTCGAAGTCGTCGGCGGACACCGAGTCCAACCGGACCGTGGCGGCGAGCGCGGCGGTCGCCTGCGGATCGGCTTCGAAGCGCCGGGTCGCGTCGGTCTGCGCGTCGGGTGCACTGCTGTTCGGGTCGAGCGGGGGTGCGCCGCCTTGCGGGGAGGCGAGCACCAGTTCGGCGCCGGCGTCCTGCAGGCGGTAGTAGGGCGCGGCGAGCTCTTCCAGCCAGAAACCGGTCTGGTTCCCGGTGTCGCCGAGGCGGTCGTGCGAGGTGAGGACGATCAAGACCTTCATGAGCTGCTTTCCACGTCGGCTGCGGTTCGGTCGGGCGGGGCCCGCGTCCGGGGTTCCCCGTCCGGCCGATCTCTATTCTAGACGACCGGTCTACTGATCTGTCGGGGGTGCGTCGGCGACACCGGTGACGCGGCCCAGGTCGAACAGGCGCCAGATGTCGTCGGTCGCGTTCGTCCCGTCCAACGGGCGCCCGTCCGTGCCGACCAGCGGCCGCTGCCGGTTCTGCTCGTCCGCGGCGCTGAGCACCACCGAGGTCGACAGCCACGGGTTGAACCCGTTCGTCCACGCCGTCATCGAGTGGTACCAGCCGCGCTCCACCACTTGGCGCGCCGATCCGCGCCGGTCCGCCGACCCCGGCCACTGGGCACCGGCGATCTCGTCCGCGAGCGCCGCCGAGTCGGCGGCGTCCGCGGCGAACGCGGGTCGCGGTGCGGACTCGGCGGACAGCACCACCCGGCCCTCCTTGTCCCGGATCTCGCCCAGCATCCGCGGCTTCCGCTCCTGCCCGTTCGCGGCGATCGTCGCGTAGGCGTGCGCGACGTCGACGGCGCTGACCGGCTGCTCGCCCGCCTCCAGCCGCTCGAAGAAGTCCGGGCCGGACCGCCACGCGCCGGTGTCGAAGCCGAGTCGCGCCGCGGTCTGCTCGACCTGTTCCTGCGCGCCGGTGCACTCCCGTTCGCAGGGCGCCACCTGCGCGACCCGCGGCGGCGGGGGCCGCAGGAACGGCACGAACGGTTCGAACGCCGTGCCCGGGTACTGCGGTGCCGCGGCCCAGTCGTAGCCGCCCGGTGCCGCGGTGCCGCTGTGGTAGGCGCGCACCTCGCCGGTGCCGGGCTCGATCGCGACCAGCGCCGCGTGCGATCCCGGCGCACGGGCGGTCACCTCGGCGACGGCCTCCTCCGCCGAGCGCTGCGCGACGGAGTCGATGGTGGTGACGACCGAGTAGCCGCCGCGCTGCAAGGTGTCCTCGGTGAAGCCCGCCCGCTCGGCCTCCTCCAGCACCTGCTGGCGGATCTCGTAGGTGGTGCCGGACAGCGATTCGCCGCGCCAGGCGAAGCGCTCCCGGGTGGCGGGCATCCGCATCGCCGCGCCCTGCGCCTCGTCGACCAGGTCGTGCCCGCGCAGCTGCCCGGCGACGTACTCCCAGCGGGCCCGGCCCTGCTCCGGGTCGTAGGCGGGGTCGTTCTCCGTCGGGCGCTGCACCATCCCGGCCAGCAGCGCCGATTCGCTCGGGTCCAGGTCGGCGGGCCGCTTGCCGAAGTACGCGTCGGCCGCCGCGTGCACCCCGTACGCGCCGCGGCCGTAGTAGGCGGTGTTCAGGTAGGCCTGCAGGATCTCGTCCTTGGGCAGCTCGTTGGTCACCTTGACCGCGAGCACGACCTCCTTGAACTTGCGCGTGTAGCTGTGCTCGTCGGCGCCGGTGGCGAGCTTGACGTACTGCTGGGTGAGCGTGGAGCCGCCGCCGACGCCCCCGGTGACCTGCGACCACGCGGCCCGCAGGATGCCGATCGGGTCGAACCCGCTGTTGCGGTAGAACGAGATGTCCTCGGCGGCGAGGGTCGCGTTGCGCATCGGCTCCGACACCTCCGCGCGCAGGTCGTCGACCATGGTCCGGTTCCCCGAGGACGGCACGATCCGGGTCAGCTCGGTGCCGTCGGAGTGCGCGATCAGCACCGACTGATCGGTGCGGGCCGCGATCTCGACCGGGTCCGGGATGGGCCACACCAGGTAGCCGACGCCGAACGCGGTCCCGCCGGCCAGCAGCAGCGCGGCGCACGCGATCAGCACGCCCGCGAGCGCGCGGCGCCACCGCTTCCGCGGCGGGCGGGCCGCGGTCGTGTCCTCGTCCATCCAGGTGATCTTGCCGGTTCCGCGCCGGATGTTCCATCGGTTCGGCGCAGATCGCGGTGTCTGCGGCGTCAGCGGTGTCGGCGGTGGTGTTGGCCGGCGTCAGCGGTGTCGGCTGGTGTCAGCGGTGGAACCGGGTGATCTCGGCGAGCGCGGCGCGGGGCATCCGCAGCGCGTTCGCCGGATCGGACTCGTCGGCGTAGCCGAAGGAGACGTGCGGCGAGCGCTCACCCCCGCGGCAGTGCCCGGCGGATCACGTAGGGGAGGGTGCCGCCGTGTCGCAGGTAGGCGATCTCGCTGTCCGAATCCATCCGCAGCAGCACGGTGAGCGAGCGCACCGCCCCGTCCCGCCGGGTGATCGCCAAGTGGAGCCGGTTCAAGCCCGGCACCAGCTCCGCCGGCACCGTCAGGGCGAGCTCGTCGGTGGCGCCGAACCCGTGGTCGGCGGCGGATTCGCCTGGCTCGAACAGCAGCGGCAGCACGCCCATGCCGATCAGGTTGCTGCGGTGGATGCGCTCGAAGTTCTCGGCGAGCACCGCGCGCACGCCCAGCAGCGCCTGCGCCTTCGCCGCCCAGTCCCGGCTGGATCCGGCGCCGTAGTTCCGGCCCGCGACGACGATCAGCGGAATTCCGGCCGCGCGGCAGGACAGCGCGGCGTCGTGCGCGGAAGCCGGTCGCCCGGCCGCGTCGAGCGCACGGGCACCCGTCCCCGCCTCCGACTCCGGCAGCAGCCGGTTCACCACCGCCCGGTTGGTGAACGCCCCGCGCAGCATCACCTCGTGGTTGCTGCGCCGGGTGGAGTACTGGTTCAGGTCGTGCGGCGGGGTGCCGCGCTCCCGCAGGTACCGGCCCGCTGCGCTGTCGGCGGGGATGGCTCCTGCGGGGGAGATGTGGTCGGTGGTGACGTCGTCGCCGAGCAGCAGCAGCACGCGGCCCCCGGCGAACCCGAGCTCCCCGCGCGGCTCCCGAGGCAGGCCCGCCACGTACGGCGGCCGGCGGATGTAGGTCGATCCGGGGTCCCACGGGAACCGGGTGCCGCCGGGGGCGCCCAGTTCCCGCCAGTGCGCGGTGCCGTCGCGGAGCCGGTCGGTGTTGGCGCGGAACATCTCGGGCCGCACCGATTCCGCGACGACCCGGTGCACTTCGTCGTCGGAGGGCCACAGGTCGGCGAGGTGCACCGGAGCTCCGTCCCGGTCGTGCCCGAGCGGTTCGGACTCGAAGTCGTGCAGCACCGATCCGGCCAGCGCGTAGGCGACGACCAGCGGCGGGGACGCCAGGAACGAGTGGCCGATCTTCGGGTTGACCCGCCCGGCGAAGTTGCGGTTGCCGGAGAGCACCGCGGTCGCCGCGAACCCGTCGTCGACCAGCTCGTCCACCACCGGGTGCAGCGGCCCCGAGTTCCCGATGCAGGTCATGCAGCCGAACCCGGCGACGTGGAACCCGGTGTCGCCGAGTGCGGCCAGCAGCCCGGCCGCGTCGAGGTAGTCGCTGACGACCCGGGAACCCGGTGACAGCGAGGTCTTCACCCACGGCTTGGCGCGCAGCCCGCGTTCGGCGGCCCGCCGCGCCAGCAACCCGGCCTGCACCATCAGCGCCGGGTTCGCCGTGTTGGTGCAGCTGGTGATGGAGGCGATGGCGATGCCGCCCGCCGGGACCGGCTCGTCGAAGGCGCCCACGGCGGGTTCCTGCTCCCCGGCGGCGGCGCGGAAGGCGGCGGGCACCTGGGACAACGGGAGCCGCGCGTGCGGCAGCCGGGGGCCGGCGACGCTCAGTTCCACCGCGTCCAGGTCGAGCGTGAGCAGCTCGTCGTAGACCGGGTCGGGTTCCGCGCCGGTGCGGAACAGCCCCTGCGCCCGCAGGTACGCCGCCACCACGGCCCGGTGCTCGGCATCGCGGCCGGTGAGTTCGAGGTAGTCCAGCGCCTGCCGGTCGAACGGGAAGTACGCGCAGGTGGCGCCGTACTCGGGCGCCATGTTCGCCACCGCGGCGCGGTCCGCCCAGCCGAGGTCGGCGGCGCCGGGGCCGAAGAACTCGACGAACTTGTCGATGACGCCGTGCGCCCGCAGCACCTCGGTCGCGGTCAGCGCCAGGTCGGTCGCGGTGACCCCGCTGCGGAGCCGGCCCAGCAGCCGCACGCCGACGACGGTGGGGAACGGGATGACGACGGGCTCGCCGAGCATCGCCGCCTGCGCCTGCAGCCCGCCGACGCCCCAGCCGACCACCCCGATCGAGTTGATCATCGGGGTGTGGCTGTCGGTGGCCACCAGCAGGTCGGGGTGCAGGACGGGCACGTCGCCGGATTCGTCCGCCCACACCACGCGCGCGAGGGATTCCATGTTGACCTGGTGGATGATGCCGGTTCCCGGTGGCACGACGCGGAAGTTCCGCACGCTGCCCTCGGCCCACTTGATGAACTCGTAGCGCTCCCGGTTGCGCCGGAAGTCGATGAGCAGGTTTCGCTCCGCCGCGTCGGCGGTGCCGTACTCCTCGGTGATGACCGAGTGGTCGACGGTGAGGTCCACCGGGATCGCGGGCTGCAGCAGCTCCGGGTCGCCGCCGAGTTCGGCGATCCCGTCGCGCATGCCGGCGAAGTCGGCGAGCGCGGGCAGGCAGGTGGTGTCGTGCAGCATGATCCGGTTCGGGTGCACCGGGACTTCGCAGTCGCCGGTGCGGTCCCGCGCCCGGCGCAGCACGGCGGGCAGCGCGGCGGGTGCCCGGCGGGCCACGTTCTCCAGCAGCACGCGGATGGCGTGCGGCAGCGCGGCCAGCTCCGCCTCGGAGGCGATCTCCCGCAGCGGGACGTACCGGTGCGTGCGCTCGCCGACGGTGAGTTCAGCGGTTCCGACCATGGTGTTGATTGTACGAATACGCGAAGAAAAACAAAATGGTTCAGCGAGTTCCCGGCAACCGCGTCTTCACCGCGCGCACCTCGTCGAGGTGGCCGCGCAGGAACCGGGACGCCGCCTCGCGGTCCCCGGCCTCCAGCAGGTCCAGCAGCTCCAGGTGCTCCCGCGCCTGCCGGACCAACCGCTGCCGGTCCGTCTGGTGCCGGTACTCGACGAGCCTGCGCACCCGGTTGACCCGGCTGACCGCGTCCAGCAGGTACGCGTTCGCCGCACACCCCACCACCATCTCGTGGAACTCCGCGTTCACCCGGAACAGCTCACCGCGCGGCAGCAGCAGCGCGTCCCCGTGCAGCAGGGCCCGCTGCTGCTCGCGGTGCAGCGCGAACTTCTCGGCGTCCACGGCGAACCCGGGTTCCAGCACCGCCGCCGGCTCCACGATCATGCGGAACCGGTAGCTCTGGTCGTGCGCCTCCGCCGTGGTCAGCAGGTGCTGGAACGCCCAGCCGCGGCCGGGTCTGCGCCGGATCAGGTCCTCCCGCTCCATCCGCAGCAGGACCCGGTCGGCCTCCCGCGCGGTGAGGCCGTACCGGCGGCACACCTCGGCGGTGGTGAACTCGCCGGAGAACCGGCCGCTGAGGTGGTCGTCACCGATGCGGAAGTAGGCGTCCTCCACGGCGTCGCCCGCCGAGAGGTCCACGTGCGCCAGCTCCGCCGCCGAGCGGTTGAGGAAGTAGCCGCGGTTCGGCTGCCGGGTCACCAGGCCCAGCTCGGCGAGGGCGGACAGCGCCTTGCGCACCGGCGACCGGGAGAGGCCCAGCGAATCGGCCGCCCACTGCTCGCGCACGTGCGCGCCCCGCTCCAGGCCGGAACGCCGGATCAGGTCGATGACCTGCATCTCGATGGTGGGGGCCATGATCTCCTCGCCGCGGTCGTCGTCGAGGCGATGCTAAACGGCGGGCACCGGCTCGCCGTCACCCACGCGCCGCGGCCCTCCAGCGCATCCCGAGCGCCACCACCAGGGTCACTGCCAGCACCGAGTACAGGCCGACCGCGATCGGGCCGTCCAGCAGCACCAGCACGTCCCCCTGCCCGAGGGCCATCGCCCGACGCAGTTCGCGTTCGGCGAGCGGCCCGAGGATCACGCCGATCAGCACCGGCGCGAGCGGAACCCCGGTGCGCCGCAACAGGAAGCTGAGCAAGCCGACCAGGTAGACCAGCACCACGTCCGAGATCGCCAGCTTCGCGGAGTAGGCGCCGAGCGTCGCGAACACGGCGATCGCCGCGTACAGGTAGTGCTGCGGGATGCTCAGCAGCTTCGCCCACACCGGGGCGAACGGGAGGTTCAGCACCAGCAGCAGCACGTTGCCGATGAACAGGCTCGCCAGCAGCGCCCAGACGAGGTCGCCCTCCTTCTCGAACAGCAGCGGCCCCGGCTGCATCCCGTACTGCTGGAACGCGCCGAGCATGATCGCCGCGGTCGCGGAGGTCGGCAGGCCCAGGCCGAGCAGCGGCACCAGCGACACCGCGGTGGTCGAGTTGTTCGATGCCTCGGGTGCGGCGACGCCCTCGATGGCGCCGCGCCCGAACTCGGAGTCGCCCCGGCGGCGGGCCAGCCGCCGCTCCAGCCCGAGGGACAGGAACGTGGGGATCTCCGAGCCGCCCGCGGGGATCGCGCCGAACGGCAGTCCGACGGCGGTGCCGCGCAGCCACGGCAGGAACGAACGCCGCAGGTCCCGGCGGCTCAACCAGGGCCGCCCGGAGCCGACGTCCTGCAACCGCTGGGTGCCGGGGCCGCGGGCGGCGACGTGCAGCACTTCGCCGATGGCGAGCATCCCGACCGTGACCACGACGACGCTCACCCCGTCGAGCAGCGCGTCGGCGCCGAGGGTGTAGCGCGCCACCCCGGTCTGCGCGTCGATGCCGACGCTCCCCAGCGCGAGGCCCAGCCCCAGTGCGGTCAACCCGCGCACCGCGGAATCGGCGACGACCGCGGCGGTGGCGGCGAACGCGAACAGCGCGAGCGCGAAGTACTCGGCGGGCCCGAACCGCAGCGCGAAGTCCACCAGGTACGGCGCGCAGAACACCACCGCGACGCAGGCGATGGTGCCGCCGACGAACGACCCGAGCACCGAGGTCGCCAGCGCCTGCGGGGCGCGCCCGGCGCGGGCCATCAGGAAGCCCTCGAACGCAGTGGCCATCGAGGAGGACTGGCCGGGCGTGTTGAGCAGGATCGCGGTGGTGGCCCCGCCGAACTGCCCGCCGAAGTACACCCCGGCCAGCATGATGAACGCCCCGGTCGGGTCCAGCCGGAACGTCAGCGGGATCAGCATCGCCACTGCCATCGAGCTGCCCAGCCCGGGCAGCACGCCGACGGCGGTGCCGAGCACCACGCCGACCAGGCACAGCAGCAGGTTCCCCGGGGACAGCGCGTCGGCGAAGCCGCCGAGCAGCAGGGTCCAGGCGTCCATCACAGCACCTCCGCGAGCAGACCGACCGGCAGCGCGACGCCGAGACCGGCGGTGAAGGCGAACTGGACGGCGCAGGCGAACACCGCCGCCACGCCGAGGTCGAACAGGGCGCGCCCGCTGCCGAGCGCCCGCGCGACGCCCCAGAACAGCGCGGTGCCCGCCGGGATCCAGCCGAGCAGCACCAGCAGCACGAGGTGCGCGGCGAGGGTGGCGACGACGAGCAGGAACGCGCGCAGATCGGTCCGCTCCGGTGGTTCGGCCTTCCGGCCCGCGCCGCGCAGCAGCGCGCCGGACAGCACGACCAGCAGCGCGCCGACGGCGATCGGGAACCACTGCGGGCCGAGGTAGCCGACGTTGAGCGGCAGCGGTAACCGAAGTCCTCCGACGACGAGGAAGCCGCCGAGCAGGAGCACGATCCCGGCGAGCAGCCGGTCGGCGCCGCGTCCAGTGGTGGTGGTGTCCGTGGTGGTCATGCGAGCCCCAGCTCCTCGGTGATCTCGCGGATCCGGTCGGTCTCCGCCGCGAGGGTGCGGTCGAACGCGGGCCCGTCCTGGAACCCGTCCAGCCAGCCGTTGCGCCGCAGCGCGTCCCGCCACTGCGGGGTGGCGGTGAGCTCGCGGGCGAACGCGCGCATGTCCGCGGCCTGCTCGGCGGTGATGCCGGGTGCGGCGACGAGCCCGCGCCAGTTCGACAGCACGATGTCGATGCCCGCTTCGCGCAGCGTCGGCGCGTCCGGCAGGTCGGCGGTGCGCTGCGGCGCGGAGACGCCGAGCACCCGCAGCTCTCCCGCGGCGACCTGGTCGCTGATCTCGTCGGTGTTGGCGACGCCGACGTCGAGGTGGTCGCCGAGCAGCGCGGCGACCATCTCGCCGCCGCCGGAGTAGGCGATGTAGTTCAGCCCCGCGGGCCCCACTCCTGCTTCGGCCGCCGCCGACCCGGCCAGCAGGTGGTCCAGGCTGCCGATGGAGCCGCCGCCTACGACGACCCCACCGGAGTCGCGCCGCCACTGGTCCACGAGGTCGTGCACGGTGCGCAGCGGCGAGTCCGCGGGCACCACGATCGCGTCGTAGTCCTCGGTGATCCGGGCGATGGGCGTGGTGTCCGCTACGCGGGTGGGGGAGCCGTTGATCTCGATCGCGCCGAGCATCGTCGTGCCGGTGAGCAGCAGCGTGTTCGGGTCGCCGGGCTGGTTCAGGGTGCGGGCGAGCCCGATGGTGCCGCCCGCGCCCTCGATGTTGAGCACTTCGGCGGTGCCGGTGAGGTCGTTCTCCTGCGCGGCGTGCTGGAGCTCGCGGGCGGTGGTGTCCCAGCCGCCGCCGGGCGCGGCCGGGGCCACGATCTTGAGCTTGTCGCGGGGGCCCGCACCGGAGCGGGCGGTGTCCCACGCCGAGGCCGCGCCTGCGGTGACCAGGACGAGTCCGGCGGCCGCGGCGGTGATCCGGGCGGCGAGTCCGCCGCGCGTCAGCACGGAGTCCGCCGCTGTTCGCGCTCGGCGGCGAGTCCGCCGGGGCAACGATCGCCGGTGATCGTCATGTGCGCTCCCGCAAGTCAGGTTTTGTATCAAATTGCGAATCGGAACAATATGGCCGCGGTGTGGCGCAGTCAACAGCCCGCGGCCGGGCGGGTTCGCGGGCGGCCGAACGGCTCGCATCGGCGCGGGAGCGGGCGCGAGCGATCTCGCGGGAGCGGGGCCCGGACGGGCCGGCCGGTGGGCGACGTGCGCGGGCGCCGGGGTGAGCGCCGGGGTCAGCGCACCCCGGAACCTCCCGCGCCGATCGGCGACGGGGTGCCGACCTGCGGTGAGCGGTGTCCTAGTGGGACAGGTCGTGCAGGTGGTCCTCGACCCAGGAGCGCAGGGCGTTGAGCGGGACGGCGGCGCTGCGGCCCAGCTCGGTGAGCTCGTACTCGACGTGCAGCGGGACCTCCGGGTACACGGTCCGCGACACCAGGCCCGTCGTCTCCAGGCGGCGCAACGTCTGGGTGAGCACCTTCGGGCTCACTCCCTGCAACCGCCGCTGCAAGGCGCCGAACCGGTGCGGTCCCGCCTCCAGGGCGCCGATCGCCAGCGCGGACCACTTGTTCGCCAGCAGGTCCAGCACCGGCCGGCACGGGCATTGCGCCTCGTAGACGTCGTGGTGCTCGTGCTCGCCCGTGGGGCACCGAGTGCTGATCGCCGATCCCTCCGCCCGTCCGCTTCCTCCGGGGAAGGCTACGGCGTGGGCCGGTGCGCACTTCCCGGGACTCGACCGCCGTTCGGAATTCCCCGGGCGCGCGGCGACACGCGCGGCGCAATTCTTCCGCGCGCCGCGCGTGCCCCCGGTTTTCGATTCTGATTTCCGCCCGTTCGATTCTCGTGCGAATCGATTCGTCGGGCGGCGGATCAGCGGATCAGATGACCCGCAGGTAGAGGCTCACCTTCGATCCGGAATGCGACTTGTCGAACTTCTTCGTGGTGCCGTTCCCGCCGGCCCGGACGGTGCCGAAGCTGTCCCCGTTGCCCCAGGTGCCGTACACCTCGGCGGCCTTGCCGTCCGCCTTGGTGTCCTTGACCCAGCCCTGCACCCGGACCTTTCCGCCGCCGCAGGTGATGGTCCACCCGGCAGCGCCCCCGCCGACCGAAGGGGAGAACTTGTCCCCGCAGGTTCCCAGAATGGTGATGACGCCGTCCGATTCGTTCGGGACCGCGGCGGCCGTGCCGCCTCCCACCAGTGCGGTTCCCAGGACGGCGCCGGTCAGCGCGACGGCGGCGGCCGCCTTCTTCGCGATGTGCATCCGCTGTTCCTCGATTTTCTGTTGGACCCCAGTCCGGCGTTCCCCCACGGATCGCCGGTGGAAGCCTGAGCGGCTTCGCGGAAATCATCACACGATTCTCGCGAATGTTTCCAGATCGATCACCGGAACGGTCCAATCGGGCAATTTCGGGATGAATCGGATTCCGCCGAGCCGGTCCCGGAGATTGCTCCGATCGGCGGCCGGCGTTGATCCGAGCGGAATTCCGATTCCTTTTCGGCATCGGATGATGCCGAATCGGTGTTGGCGACGCATGATCACGCGCCCCTAGTCTGCTGGCACTTCGCGATCGGGAACCCCGGTGGTGCCGCTCCGGGACTACCGGTCCGCTTTCCCCTCCGGGAGGACGACGATGTCCGACATCGAACCGGCGGCCGGGAGAACGGCGGGGCCGCGCATCCCCACCCGCTACCTGGTGCTGGCGCTGATCTTCACGATCACCGTGGTGAACTACGCCGACCGCAGCAGCCTGTCCATCACCGGCAGCAGCGTGCAGGAGGAACTGGGCTTCAGCACCGTGCAGCTCGGCTACGTGTTCTCCGCGTTCAGCTGGGCGTACGTGGTGGCGCAGCTGCCGGGCGGGATGCTGCTGGACCGGTTCGGCGCCCGCCGGGTCTATGCGTGGAGCCTGGTGCTGTGGACGCTGGTGACGCTCGCGGTCAGCGCCGTCGGCCTGGTCACCACCCCGGTGCTGATCGCGGTGACGACGATCTTCGCGCTGCGGCTGCTGCTGGGCGCGTTCGAATCGCCCGCGTTCCCGGCGAACGCGCGGGTCGCCACCGCCTGGTTCCCCACCGCGGAACGCGGCCGCGCCACGGCGGTCTTCAACTCCGCGCAGTACTTCGCCACCGCCCTGTTCGCCCCGGTGATGGGGTGGATCACCCACCAGTTCGGCTGGCGCTGGGTGTTCGTGCTGCTCGGCGTGCTCGGGCTCGCGCTCGCCGCGCTGTGGCTGCGCTGGATGGACTCGCCGCGCGACCACCCCCGGGTGTCCGAGGCCGAGTTCGAGAAGATCAGCTCCGGTGGCGGCCTCGTCGACCTGGACGCCCCGAAGAGCGGTGACGCGCAACGGGTGCAGGAGCGGGCCCCGCTGAACGCGGCGACCTTCCGGCAGATCTTCGCGGCCCGCGCGCTGTGGGGCGTGTACCTCTCGCAGTACGCGGTGAACGCGCTGACCTACTTCTTCATCACCTGGTTCCCGGTGTACCTGGTGCAGGGGCGCGGGTTGTCGCTGCTGGAGGTGGGTTTCGTGGCGGCGCTGCCCGCGCTGTGCGGGTTCGGCGGCGGACTGCTCGGCGG
Organism: Saccharopolyspora sp. MMCC62; assembly: GCF_057736575.1. NCBI lineage: Bacteria > Bacillati > Actinomycetota > Actinomycetes > Pseudonocardiales > Pseudonocardiaceae > Saccharopolyspora > Saccharopolyspora sp. MMCC62. The sequence continues at coordinate 588,759 of NZ_JBYKCM010000004.1, forward strand.
TTTCCTGTCCGATGCGATGCTGCGGCGCGGTTTCTCGCTGACCGCGGCCCGGAAGGTGCCGTCGGTGTTCGGGATGCTGCTGGCCACCAGCATCGGGCTGTGCAACCTGACCGACAGCAGCGTGCTGATCGTGGCGCTGATGACGCTGGCGTTCTTCGGGAAGGGCGTCGGCTCGCTGGGCTGGGCGATCACCACCGACATCGCGCCGCCGCAGGCGTCGAGCTTCGTGGCGTCGACGATGAACGCCTTCGGCAACGCGGCGGGCATCGTGACGCCCATCGTCATCGGCTACACCGTGCAGGCCACCGGTTCGTTCACCACCGCCCTCTGGTTCGTCGCCGCCCACGGGCTGCTCGCGCTCGTCGGGTTCGCCGTGATGGGCCCGATCAAGCGCATCCACTTCGAGTCCTGAACCCGATCGGCCGGAATCCGCCCCCGACACGGGGGGATCCGCCCGCACACGGGGGAATCCGCCCCCACAAGGGGGAATCCGCCCCCACACGAGGGGACCCCTCACACAGGGGAATCCGCCCGCACACGAGGGAATCCACCCCTCACACGAGGGAATCCGCCCGCACACGAGGGAGTTCGTCCGATGCCCCAGTCCGCCACCGTCGACCGGATCAGCCGCGTCAAGATCTCCTCGGTGACGTTGCCGCTGGCCACGCCGATCAGCGACGCGAAGGTCCTCACCGGCAGGCAGCGCCCGATGACCGAGGTCGCGATGCTGTTCGCCGAGATCAGCACCGAATCCGGTTGCGAAGGCATCGGATTCGGCTACTCGAAGCGGGCGGGCGGCCCCGGCCAGTTCGCGCACGCCCGCGAGATCGCGCCGGCGCTGATCGGCGAAGATCCCAGCGACATCGGCAAGATCTGGGACAAGCTGGTGTGGGCGGGCGCCTCGGTGGGGCGCAGCGGGCTGTCGGTGCAGGCGATCGCCGCGTTCGACGTGGCGCTGTGGGACCTGAAGGCGAAGCGCGCCGGGCTACCGCTGGCGAAGCTGCTCGGCGCGCACCGCGACTCGGTGCGCTGCTACAACACCTCGGGAGGTTTCCTGCACTCGCCGGTGGAGGAGGTCGTGGAGCGCGCCGCGGAGTCCGTCGGGAACGGCATCGGCGGCATCAAGCTGAAGGTCGGGCACCCGGACGGCCGCACCGACCTGGCCCGCGTCTCCGCGGTGCGGGAGGAGATCGGCGACCGGGTCGCGCTCATGGTCGACGCGAACCAGCAGTGGGACCGGCCGGCCGCGCGCCGCATGTGCCGCGCGCTGGAGCCGATGGACCTGGTGTGGATCGAAGAACCGCTCGACGCCTACGACGCGGAGGGCCACGCGGGCCTCGCGGCGGCGTTCGACACGTCCATCGCCACCGGCGAGATGCTCACCAGCGTCGCCGAGCACGCCGAGCTGATCCGGCTCGGCGGCGCCGACATCGTGCAGCCCGATGCGCCGCGCATCGGCGGCATCACCCGGTTCCTCAAGGTGATGGCCCTCGCCGAACATCGGAACCTCCAGCTGGCACCGCACTTCGCGATGGAGATCCACGTGCACCTGGCGGCCGCCTACCCGCACGAACCGTGGGTGGAGCACTTCGAATGGCTCGACCCGCTGTTCGACGAACACCTCGAGATCGCCGACGGCCGGATGCACCTGTCCCATCGCCCCGGCCTCGGCATCACCCTCAGCGACCAGGCCCGAGCCTGGACCGTCGCCGAACACGACCAGACCTGACCTCGCCGCGGCCGACCCGCTCCGCGTCGGGGGCGGCTCGGCTGTTCGGCCGGGTCAGGCGGGGTGCCTCGGCTGATCGGTTCGGGGAGTCCGGCCCGGCCGGCGAGGCGGGCGGCCGGAGATCGGGGAACCGTGGAAGCGGGCCGGTGGGGACGCCGCCGGACACCGCGAGGGAGGGAGCCCCGATGAACGACCTGCCGCACTTCGACCCGGTCGCGGCGTTCTCGATGCTGGTCCTGATCGGCTACGCGATCCTCATGACCACCGTGGTGGCGAGCATCGCGACCTCCCGGGCCGGCTTCGGGCTGCGGCTGGTGTGGCTGGTCGTGGTGTGCGGCGCACCGTTCCTGGGCGGCGCGCTGTGGTTCGTCGTCGGCAGGCCGGGCGCGCGGCGCGAGGGCGGGCGACCGCCGTCGAACCGTTCGGCCGCCGCGGAGGTGCGGGCGTAGGCCTTTCGGCCAAGCCGGCTCCGACCGATCTTCCGACGTGCGAAGAAGCCGGAAACTGCGAAAGTGGTTCACGTCGGCGGCGGACGCCACCGGCCACTTCCTCAGAACGGAGCACTTCGATGATGTCCCTGGTCGCACAGCAGTCGATGGCAGCGGCGAACGGCACCGAGCAGATCTTCGGCTTCGCCATGGCAGGCGGGATGCTGCTGGTGGCCGCGGCGTTCGTGTTCCTGTTCATCGCCGCGCTGATCAGCATCCTCGGCTCCGGGCTCAGCGGGGGCATGAAGCTGGTGTGGATCGTGCTCGCCTTCATCGCGCCCTTCCTGGGCAGCCTGCTGTGGTTCGTCGTCGGCCGCTCCGACGCCCGCAGGCGCTACGCCCACTGACGCCCCGCGTCCCGTCCCGGCCCGGCACCGACCGGCCGGGGTGAATCGCCCGGGCCCGCGGCACTCGGGTCTCCCGGCCGGTAGGCAGAACGGCTGGCAGACCGACTGGCGGACGGGCGGGCCGGCCGGCGGATCGCCCGGCGGGCAGGCGGACGCCGACACACGGCATGGTGGACAAGCCGCCCGGCGGATAGGCGGACCGGCCGGCAGGCGGACCACCCGGTGGACAGGCGAACCGCGACAGGCGGCCTGGCCGACAGGCGACGTCCGGTGGACAGGCGAACCGCCACAGGCGGCCCGGCGGAGAGGCGAACCGCCCGGCGGAGAAGCGAACCGCGACAAGCCGCCCGGCGGACCGGCCGACAGACGGACCGGCCGCCCGGCCACCGGGCATCGACTTCCGGACACGCACCGAGGCCGATCGGCTGACGACCAGGCCCCGCCCCGGCTGCGACGGTGATCACCGACGACGGTGGACCCACCGGGAACGGAGCCGAGAACCATGTCCCACCTGCTCGACCACCTGGGCGTGCCCGCGCTGTGGCAGGGCGCGCTCCTGCTGACCGCGCTGTGCTTCCTGTTCGCGCTCGCCGACATCCTCGTGCAGCCGGAACTCGACGGCGGCCGCAAGCTGCTGTGGGGTCTGCTGGCCCTGGCGCTGCCCCTCGTGGGGCCGGTGCTCTGGTACCGCCTCGGCCCCCGCACCCTCCGCGAGGCGTGATCGCCGCTCGGTCCCCGGTGCGCGGGCGTTGCGGAGCCTCGGCGGGTTCCTCGCTGCGGGATCGTCGTGACCGGCGGCTCCGCCGCTGGAGACGACGCCGCGAGAACCCGCTGCGGTGCCGGTCGATCGGGCGGTCAGCGGCCGGGCGAGCGAGCGGGACCGCTGCGCCGCGAAGTCACCCGGGCAGGGCGGCCGCGAACCAGCCTGTGATCGTGGTGGGGTGCGTGATGGCGGTGCCGACGACCACCGCGTGCGCGCCGCGGGCGATCGCCGCGGCGGCCTGCTGCGGCGTGTGGATGCGGCCTTCGGCGATGACCGGGACCGGCAGCGCCGCGACCAGCTCCTCGACCAGGTCCAGGTCGGGTCCGGTCGGTTTCGGGCCCGTGCCGGTGTAGCCGGACAGCGTGCTGCCGACGACGTCCGCGCCCAGCTCCGCCGCCCGCACTCCTTCGTCCACAGTGGACACGTCGGCCATCGCGAGCCGCCCGGCCGCGTGGATCGCCGTGATCGTCTCCGCCAGCGGCCGCCCGTCCGGGCGCGCCCGGTCCGTGCCGTCGAAGGCGACCACGTCCGCGCCCGTCCCGGCCACCGCCACCGCGTGGTCCGCGGTCGGGGTGATGTACACGCCGGTCGCGCCGTCCTTCCACAGCCCGATCAGCGGCACGTCCACCGATTCGCGGATCGAGCGCAGGTCGTCCAAGCCCTGCGCCCGGATGCCCGCCGCCCCGCCGTGCAGCGCGGCCAGCGCCATCCGCCGCATCGAATCCGGGTCGCGCAGCGGCTCCCCGGGATAGGCCTGGCAGGACACGATCAGCCGTCCCCGCAACCGTTCCAGCACGTTCACCGCAGTTCCTCCCACGCCATCCGGGCGGCGCCGAGCACCGCCGCGTCGCCTCCGAGCTCGCCCGGCAGCACCGGGATCCCGCGCACCGCGGGCAGCACCTCCGCCGTCACCGCGTTGCGCAGCGGCCGCCACCAGGACGGACCGCACGCGGCGACGCCACCGCCGATGAGCACCAGTTCCGGGTCGACCGCGTTCACCAGGCCGCCCAAGGCCTGCCCGAGCGCGGTCGCGCCGTCGGCCAGCACCGCCGCGGCGAGCGCGTCGCCGGTCTCGGCGAGCGCCGCGACCTCCGGCAGGGTCGTCGCCGCCCCGCCGCGTGCCCGGTACGCGGCGAGCAGCGCGGGCCCGCTGCCGACGCCCTCCACGTGGCCGGAGCCGCCGCACGGGCACGGTCGTCCCGCCGCCGCGGGCACCGGCAGGTGCCCGAGGTGCCCGGCCACCGCGTGCGCGCCGCGGTGCGGGCGCCCGTCGACCACCAGCGAACCGCCGATGCCGGTGCCGACCGCGGCGAACAGCACGTGCCGCCGGCCCGCGGCCGCGCCCGTCCACAGCTCGCCGAGCGCGTGCGCGTGCACGTCGTTGTCCACGACGACCGGAACTCCCAGCCGTGCGGCCACTTCCGCGCGCAGCTCGGTGCCCGCCCAGCCGCTGATCGAGTCCGTCGCCGAGCGCACCACGCCCGACTCGCGGTCGACGACCCCGGCGCTGCCCACCCCGGCGGCCGCGAACCCGCCGCCGAGCCGGGACACCGCCGCCGCGACCGCGTCGAGCACCGCCGCCGGGCCGTCCGCCGCAGGCGTCGGCACCGCGGCCCGGGACTCGATGGTGCCGTCCGCGGCGACCAGGCCCGCGACGATGCCGGTGCCGCCGATGTCGACGCCCACCACGCAGGTCACAGCAGGCCCGCCGCGTCCAGCCGCAGCCGCACGCCGGCCACCTCGTCCTCGGTCAGCGGCAGCTGCGGCGGCGCCGTCACCGGGTGGTCGATGACGCCGCGCAGGTGCAGCGCCGCCTTGAACGCGCCCAGCGCGGCGGAGCTCGCCCCGATCCGCGCCGGATCGCCCACCGAGGTCAGCGCGAACAGCCGGAACAGCCGTTCCTGCTCGGCCTGCGCCGCGTCCCAGTCGCCCGCGGCGCAGGCGCGGTGCAGCCGCACGTAGCCGTCCGGGTCCACGTTGCCCAGTCCCGGCACCACGCCGTCCGCGCCCATCCGCAGGTTGGTGTCCACCGTCAGCTCCGAGCCGGTGAACACCCGGAACGACTCCAGGCCGCGATCCGCGCGCTCCACCAGCAGCCCGCGCAGTCCCGCGTCGTCCCCGCTGGAGTCCTTCACCCCGGCCAGCACGCCGTCCGCCGCGAGCTCCAGCAGCGTCGCCGCGCTCAGCTTCGAGTGCACCGACACCGGGATGTCGTAGGCCAGCAGCGGGAGTGCGGTGTCCTCGGCGAGCAGCCGGAAGTGGTGCGCGATCTCCGCCGGGTGGGTGCGGGTGTAGAACGGCGCGGTCGCCACCACCGCGTCGCACCCGGCGCGTTCCGCGGCGCGCACGTGCTCGCGCACCCGCGCGGTGGTGGTGTCGATGACCCCGGCCAGCACCGGGACGCGCCCGGAGACGACGGCCGCGGTGGTGCGCAGCACCTGCTCGCGCTGCGCGTCGGTCAGGTACGCCATCTCGCCGGTGGAGCCGAGCGCGAAGATGCCGTCCACCCCGGCCGCCAGCAGGTGCTCCAGGAGCCGTTCCAGCGAACCGGTGTCCACCTCCAGGTCGGGGGTGAGCGGGGTGCACACCGGCGGGACGACGCCGCCGCGGATGCGGGAATCCATGTCTCTCCTTCGATTTCTCGGTTCGGGACGCGGGCCGAGCCCCGGTTCAGGACGCGGCGCGGAGTTCGCTGCCGTCGACCGCGTCCGTGGTCCACACCGCGTCCGGGCGCAGCCACCGCTGCATCCGGGACGGGGCGTCGACGGCGATGAGGATCAGCACCACGAAGGTCAGGCCGAACGACAGCACGGCCAGCGCGGTCCCCAGGCTGAGGCTGCCGCCGAGCGCGGCCCCGAGCGCCGGGGCGACCGCGCCGCCGAGCGAGCCGACGTTGTAGCTGAACCCGAGCGCGGCGGCCCGGTGCCGCACGTCGAAGTAGCCGCCGATCCACTTCGGCAGCAGTCCGGCGATGCCCTGGCCGAACACCTGCTGCACGAACAGCAGCGCACCCAGCGCGAGCAGGCTGCTGCCGCCGACCGCGAACACCGGGAAGATCACGACCTGCGAGACGAGCAGGCTGATCCAGTAGGCCCGCCGGGTGCCCAGCCGGTCCCCGGTGAACCCGGCGACGCAGCAGCCGACCGCGGCGCCGAGTCCGGCGAAGAACAGCACGTTCCCGGTGTCGGTGGCGCTGTAGCCGAGGTCGGTCTTCAGGTACGTCGGCAGCAGCGACTGGATCGGCCACGAGTACAGGAACGCGGTGAACACGATGACCAGCACGGTGATGCCGGTCGGCCAGCGCGGCCCGGTGAACTGCACCATGTAGGACGCGAACACGGCGGCGGTGAGCAGGCCCAGCACCGCGATCAGCCAGCCCGATCCGACGGCCTGCGTGAAGATCGCGATGAGCGCGCCGAGCGCCACGACCCCGCTCACCGCGTTGAGCACCGCGCGGCGCCCGGTGAACAGGATGCCGATGACCGACGGGGTCGCGTCCTGCCGCGCGGCGGCCTGCGACCAGTCCCGGGATTCGGGGAGGCTGCGGCGCAGCCAGACGGCCAGCAGGATCGGCAGCAGCCCGATCCAGAACAGGGCGCGCCAGCCGAAGTTCGGCACGATGAGGCTGTAGGCCTGCGCGGCGACGACGGTGCCGATGGAGTAGCCGGAGATGAGGAATCCGCTGGCCTTGTTCCGCATCGACGTCGGCCAGGACTCGATGACGTAGGTGGAGCTGGCCCCGTACTCGCCCGCCATGCCGAGGCCGACGACGAGCCGGGCGGCGAACAGCACGCCGAAGGTGGGGGCGAGCCCGCAGATCAGCGTGCCGACGGAGAACAGCACGATGCTGGCGATCATCGCGGACTTGCGGCCGAACCGGTCGGCGAGCGCGCCGAGGGTGAGCCCGCCGATCCACCGCGAGATGAACGCGGCCGACACGAGCGTGGCCGCTTGCACGGTGGTGAGCCCGAATTCCGCCTTCACCTCGGTGAGCACCAGCGTGATCAGCACGAAGTCGAAGCCGTCCAGCAGATAGCCGATCCAGGCGGCCGCGAACGCCTTCCACTGCGCGCGGTCCAGCTGCCGGTACCAGGGCGCGGGCGCGCTGGGCGGATCTGCGGTGGGGGTGGCGCGGCGCATGGGTCACCTCGGTTCACGAGCGCTCGTCGTCGGGCCCGGTCCGCGCGGGGGTAGCGGCGTCGGCAGGGTCGGCTGCGAGCTCCGGACGTGCCGCACCTCGCTGTGCGGACGTAGGACGTCAGACGTTGGACGTCTTGGTCGATCGGACTGTAGAGTGCGACCCACGGCGTGTAAACCCCGCGACACCAGTGCGAGGCGGAGAACCGATGACAGACGTGGCGATCGGCGCGGCCCGCCGCCCGGCGCTGGATCCGCTGCCCGAGCGGGTGCTGGAGCTGATCCACGAGCGCGGGCTGGGCCCCGGTGATCCGATGCCGACCGAGCTGGAGCTGATCGAACTGCTCGGGGTGTCGCGGAACAGCGTGCGGGAGGCGGTGCGCTCGCTGCGCGCCCTCGGCATCGTCGACGTCCGGCACGGGCACGGCACCGTCGTGGGGGAAGCCTCGCTGCACGTGCTGTCGCCGTCGCTGGCGTTCCGCGCCGTCGCGGGCGGGGACGGCCTGGCGGGGCTGCGCAACCTCATCGAGGTGCGGGAGCTGATCGAGGTCGGCGTCGCCGGCCGCCTCGCGGGGACGCTCGACGAGTCCACTTTGGACAGGTTGGACGCGCTGTGCACCGCGATGGGCGAGACCGAGCTCGACCCGGAGACCGACCGCGAGTTCCACCGGCTGCTGTACGCGCGGGTGGACAACCCGCTGATCGGGCAGCTCGTCGACGTGTTCTGGGACGCCTACCGCACCGCGCACGACGCGCTCAGCGCGCCCGGACCCGCCGAGCGGGCCGAGACGGTGCGGCTGCACGCCGCGATCGTCGACGCGCTGCGCGCCGGGGACTCCGCCGCAGCGCGCGCGGCGATGACCGCCCACTTCGCCGAGATCAACCACCGCCTCGGCTTCGACGCCTGACCGGCCTGCGGCCCGGCTGACCGCCCCCACCCACCCGACCACCCGGCTCGGGCGCCCCACCCGCTCCCGAACTCCCGCAGGTGAGTGACCCGTTCGCCCAGCCGTGCCGGGCGGGTGGGCCACTCACCTGGTGGGGTTTTGCAGGTGGGTGGCCCGTTCGGTCAGCCACGCTGGGCGGGTGGGCCACTCACCTGGTGGGTCAGCCGCTGGTGGAGTAGGCGTGGGCTCCGGCTCCGGCGAGCTTCCCGCCGTCGACGATCAGGTACTCGTCCCGCAGCGGCCGCTCCGCCAGCCAGGACTCCAGGATCTCCCGGGTGCCCGCCGCGTAGCGGGCCTGCGCGCTGAGCGTGGAACCCGAGGTGTGCGGCGTCATCCCCTGGTGCGGCATCGTCCGCCACGGGTGGTCGGCGGGCGCGGGCTGCGGGTACCAGACGTCCCCCGCGTACCCGGCGAGCCGCCCGCTCTCCAGCGCCCGCACGATCGCGTCCCGGTCGGTGATCCGGGCCCGCGCCGTGTTGATCAGGAAGGTGCCGCGCTTCATCGTGGACAGCAGCTCGTCGCCGAACAGCCCCTCGGTCTCCGGGTGCAGCGGCGCGTTGATCGTGACCACGTCGCAGTGCGGCACCATGTCCGCGGCGCTCGGGTGGAACGTCAGGTTCAGCTCCCGCTCCACCTCCTCCGGCAGCCGGTGCCGGTCGGTGTAGTGCAGGCGCACGTCGAACGGCGCGAGCCTGCGCAGCACCGCCAGCCCGATGCGGCCGGCCGCGACGGTGCCGACGTGCATGCCCTCCAGGTCGTAGGCGCGGGACACCGCGTCGGCGATGTTCCAGCCGCCGTCCCGCACGATCCGGTGCGACGGCAGGTAGTTCCGCACCTGCGACAGGATCATCATCACCACGTGCTCGGCGACGCTGATGCTGTTGCTGAACGTCACCTCCGCGACCGTGATGCCGTGCGCGACCGCCGCGTCCAGGTCCACGTGGTCGGAGCCGATGCCCGCGGTCACCGCCAGCTTCAGCTTCGGCGCCCGCGCGATGCGCTCCGCGGTCAGGTAGGCGGGCCAGAACGGCTGCGAGATCACCACGTCCGCGTCGGGCAGCTCCCGGTCGAACTCCGAGTCCGGGCCCTCCTTGTCGGAGGTGACGACCAGGGTGTGGCCCTGCGCTTCGAGGAACTCCCGCAGGCCCAGTTCACCGGAGACGCTGCCCAGCAGCGCACCCGGCGTGAAGTCGACCTCCTCCGGTGTCGGCAGCGCCTGCCCGTTCGGGTACCGCTCCAGCTCCGGGAGTCCGTCCCGGGGGAACGACTCCGGGTAGCCGTCCACCGGGTCCGGGTACAACACGCAGAGAATCTTGGCCATCGGACGAGCTCCGCTTCCTCGAGGGGTGCGTACCCCTCGACCGTCCACCCGCGCCGCGCTGATCGTCCACGCGATCGCGCTTATCGCCGGATAACCGGCGCCTATCCCGGCAGGTGAGCGCGCCGGCGCCGGAACCGGCGCCCGCGAAGATCGTGCTTCCGGGTGACGGGGGAGCGGACCGCCGCGAGACGCGCGGAACCCCCGCCGCACCGCGACGGGGGTTCCGCACCGCGATCCCGCCCGGCGCCGTTCTCGGGCGACGCCGACCGCTCCGCGCGAGGCGGATCGGGCTGCGGAATTCGCGGGGACCGCTCCGGGGAGCACCGGATCAGATCAGAAGGTGACGCCCTGCGCCGACGGCTGCAGCGTGCCGACCTGCATCGACTCGATGGGGAACTCGAGGTATTCGGCGTCGCCGCTCTCGATGTTCACGTTCACGTCACCGGAGGTGTCGGAGAAGCTCGCCCGGAAACCGGTGGCGGCCCGCACCTCGTTCTTGTCGCCGAGCTCGAAGTGCACGCCCGCGAACGCGGTGCGGCCCGGCTCCAGCGAGATCTCGGTGCGACCGCCCGGGATCTCGACGTTCTCGGTCGGCACGCCCTCGATCGGCGAACCGCTCATGTCCTGCGGCGTCAGCTCCACCCAGCCCGAGACCGGGCAGGTCTGGTCCGATTCGTTCGTGACGGCCAGCAGGTTCACGCCGGGGCGCCCGGGCTGCGGGATCAGGTCGACCTTGTAGTCCGCCGCGGCGCAGGGGGAAGCGGAGATGTCCTCAGTGGACCCGCCGCCCTGCTGCACGGCCGCGTTCGACGCCCCGGACGGCGCGGCGCCGGTGGCCTGGCCGCAGCCGACGAGCAGCAGCGCCCCGCTGAACAGCGCGGCGGCGGCACCGATCTTGCGGGTCTTGGTGAGCGACATGGTGTTTCCCCCTTCTCGGATTTCGCACGGTCGCCGTGCGCTTCTCATGCCGTAGGACGTGCGGTCCGGGGCGAGGTTGCCGAGGTCGTGCGGAAAACTCGTTCGTGCGGGTATCCCCGCTCGCCCTTTCGGCTCAGCTCCGCCCGCCGCGGTGGTCGTTAAGATTCACCCACTCGTGCGAGGAAGCGACATTCCGCCGCGCGGCACCGGGCATCGACGTCCGCTGCGCCGCCGCGCAGCTCCCCACGCGCGAGCCGCCGGATCGCCGCGCGCGATCGCCAGAGACACGGGTAGGTCCACATGAGAACGTCCTTCAAGGGAGGTGCGGCGCGGGCTGGTCGCCTGCCCCGCGCGTTCGCGGTGCTGACGGGGGTGACGGGCCTGCTGGCGAGCGCAGCGGCCCCCGCCTTCGCGGCGACCCCCGCCTTCGCAGCGACCCCGGAACGCCCCGACACCGTCCAGCAGCGCGCCTACGAGTCCGCCGCCGCCGAGTTCGGCGTGCCGGAACAGCTGCTGATGGCGGTGTCCTTCCAGCTCACCAGGTGGGAGGACCACCACGGCGAGCAGAGCAAGGCCGGCGGGTACGGCCCGATGCACCTCGTCGAGATCGACGCGGAGCAGCTCCGCGAGCAGCACCCCAAGCTCGTCCGCTACGCCGACGAGCCGTCCCTGCACGCCCTCACCGAAGCCGCCGAGCTCACGGACACCGATCCGGAGCAGGTGAAGTCGGACGTCGTGCAGAACATCCGGGCCGGTGCCGCGCTGCTCGCGCACCGCGCCGAGGAGCTCGACGGCGACGCGCCCGCGGAGATCGACGACTGGTACCCGGCGGTGGCCGAGTTCAGCGGTGATCCGCAGGCCGACGGCGCGCAGTCCTTCGCCGACGACGTCTACGACGTGCTCGGCCAGGGCCGCGCCCGCACCACGTCCAGCGGCCAGCGCCTCGCGTTCGCGAAGGTCGCCGAGCCGGAACCGGACCGCGACCTCTCCGCGGCCCGGCTCAAGGCCGCCCCCGCGGCGGACGAGGACCAGCCGAAGGCGGAATGCCCGGAGGAGCTGGACTGCCGCTACCTGCCCGCGGCCTACCAGCCCACCGACCCGGAGAACCCCGCAGGCGGGTACGGCAACTACGACACCGCGAACCGCCCGGAGGACGTGAAGATCGACTCGATCGTCCTGCACGACACCGAGGTGTCGTACCAGTCGACGATCGCCGCGTTCCAGAACCCGACGCACGGCGCCGCCTCGCACTACGTGATCCGCTCCTCCGACGGGCAGATCACGCAGATGGTGCCCACGAAGGACATGCCGTGGCACGCGGGCAGCTGGGACCGCAACATCCGCTCCATCGGCATCGAGCACGAGGGCTGGGCCGCGGAGGGCGGCACCTGGTACACGGAACCGATGTACCGCGCCTCGGCGAAGCTCGTCCGGTACCTCGCGGACGAGTACGACATCCCGCTGGACCGCGCGCACGTCCTCGGCCACGACGAGGTCACCGCGGAGAAGCCCGCCAAGGCCGGGCAGGAGCACTACGACCCGGGCCCGTTCTGGGACTGGGCGCACTACATGAACCTGATGGACGCGCCGCTGGACGACGACGAGGGCGGTGACGACGTCGTCACCATCTTCCCGCGGTTCGACACCAACCGCCCCGAGGTCGTCAGCTGCCCGCCGGACGAGGAGTGCGAGGTGCTGCCCGAGCAGCCCGCGAACTTCCTGTACCTGCGCACCGAACCGCGCGCCGATGCGCCGCTGCTGAGCAACCCGGCGCTGCACCCGGATGGCGAAGCGGGCACCACCCGCATCGAGGACTGGAGCGCCAAGGCCACCGTCGGCAGGCAGTACGCCGTCGCCGAACGCCGCGGCGACTGGCTCGCCATCTGGTTCGACGGCGAGAAGGCCTGGCTGAAGGACCCGGACGGCACCAACACCGCGCCGGCCGACGACGCCGAGCTCGCCACCCCCGCCCGCGACGGCATCCCCACCTACGGGCGGGCGCTGCCCGCGCCGGGCGACTACCCGGAGGGCATCGAGGCGCAGGAGCTCGAACCGCTGCCGTACGAGATCCCGGCCGGTCAGGTGTACGTGACGGGGGAGGAGACCAAGGCGATCGACTACCACGTCACCTACGACGAGCTCGACGATCCGACGAACCACACCGTGATCAACGGTTCCGAGACCTACGTCCCGGTCTCGTACAACCACCGCTGGGTCTACGTGAAGAAGTCCGACCTCGACCGGGTCTGACGCGCGGCGGGCGCTCCGACGAGCTCGGAGCGCCCCCTCGCGCCGATCAAGCCTGGAAGGAGAGGTTCCGGGCGTAGGTGACGCGGTTGCCGAGGTCGGCCACGGCGAACGGCGAGTTCACCGGGACGTGCACCTGGTGCGCCAGCCCGGGCCCGTGCACGACCACCTGCACCCAGCCGTCGGTGCGGTCCTCCTTCGCGAGCAGGAACAGCAGGCCGAGCAGGCAGAAGAACGCGAACACGATCGCGCAGACGATCGCCCAGGTCGGGATGCCCCGCGTCGTGCGGCTCAGGTCGGTGAACGACCACGTGGTGCCCCCGATCGGGAAGCGCCCGGCCGGGGTGATCACTTCGTGCTGGGTGCAGGCGATGTCGCCGATGGTGACCAGGATCGGCGGCTGCGCGGGGTAGGGGTGCACGGGAGGTGATCGTACGTCGCCGCCCGGTGCGGTTCAGGCGAACGCGATCACCCGCTCAATCGGACCAGACGTGCCAGCTGCGGGTGGTGAGCAGGAGCGCGGACAGCGTGGTGCACAGGGCGAAACCGGCGGCATCGTTGATCAGCAGGCAGGTCGCGGCGAGCAGCCCGGTCCCCGCGCCCAGCACCAGCCGCGCTCTGCCCGGGCCTGCCGGGTGCAGGTCGGCTTGGGAGAAGGTGGCGGCGAGCTCGGGGTCGTCGGCGGTGAGCCGGTTCTCGATCTCGGTGAGCCTGCGTTGCTCGTGTCGGTGCATCGGCTCCTCCTCCCGGCTCGATGCGGGCGTGTGCTCGAGCGTGCCCGGACGCGGGCGCGCGGGTGAGAGGACAACGGCCCCCGTCGCCGGGACGAAAGGCCTTGCTCCTCCCGCGGCCGCGCCCGCGATCAGCCCTGCCGGATCGAGATGAACGGCTTGTGCATCCCGGGGTAGCGCCCGAAACCGCCCGCGGTCAGCAGCCGCCCGTCGGCCAGTTCGGCGCCGGCCGCGGGCACTCCGGTCGGCGGCCCCAGTTCTTCGGTCCACCGCGCGCCGTCCCAGTGCAGCAGGCGCTCGCCCAGCGACCACAGCTCACCGCCGGTGCGGACCAGGTCGCCGCGGCCGCCGGTGTCCTGCGGCGACTCGACCCTGCTCCACGCGGTGCCGTCCCAGTGCAGCAGCAGCGATTCGGAGACCAGCGCACCGCCGGAGGCGTCGTTGATGTCGCCGGTCGCCCACACGTCGTCGGCGGCGAGCGCCTGCACCTGGGTGAGCGCCACCGACTCGTACTCGCCGAGCGGCACCTCCGGCACCGGGACCTCCGTCCACGCGGTGCCGTCCCAGTGCATCGCGAGGCCCTGCCCCCGGAAGCCGCTGCCGTTGCCGACGGCCCACAGGTCGTCGGGTGCGGTGCCGCCGATGTCGCTGAACGCCCAGGTGCCGTCCCGCTGCGGCACCGGCACGTCCTGCCAGGCCGCGCCGTCCCAGCGCTGCACCACGCCGCGCCCGGTCCCGGCGGAGTCGTCGAAGGCGTGCCCGGCGATCCACACGTCCCGCGGCCCGAACGCGGCGACGCTGCGCGTGCCGATGCGGTCGGCGACGGGGGCGTAGGTCACCTCGGTCCAGGTGCGGCCGTCCCAGTGCACCGAGGCCCCGAAGCCGTACTTCGGGTGCACGCCGACCGCCCACACGTCGTCGGCGGCGACGACCGCGGCGTCCTCGATCCGGCCGACCTGCGGCACCGGAACCTCCCGCCAGCCCTGCTGATCGCGCAGGTAGGCGAGGCTGTTCTGCGCCGGGATCGCCCCGTTCGAGCCGCCGAACGCCCAGGTGGTGCCGTCGCCGTCCGCGGCGGCGGTGAGCTCCGCGAAGGTGTCCCGCGGCGGCAGCGGCTCGTCCACCCAGGTCGCCGCGAACGCCTGCGGCGCCGTCCCCACCAGCAGCGCGACCGCGGCCGCGCCGATCCACGCCGCGCGCCGCGCGGCGGATTCCCCAGTAGTCCTCATGCGCGGACAACGCCGGAACGCGCCGCGGGGTTGCCCAGGCCGGGCGATCAGGTGAATGGCCCATCGGACCAGTGCTGTTGGTCGAGTGGGCCATTCACCTGGTGCGTGCGGGCGGGCTCACCCGTGGCGCGGTCCGGAAGGCCCGGGTGGTCGCGCCGTCAGTCCACCTGCTCGCAGTCCTCGGCGACGGGCTGTTCGAAGCCGTCCGAGAACACCGCGGTGAGCTCCGCGCACACCTGCCCGGCGCCGGTCCGGTCGTGCACTTCGGTGTGCGGATTCAGCCGAGTGGATCCGCGGTGCTGCCAGCCCGGCCCGGTCAGGGTGATGTACCCGGAGTAGATCTTTCCGTCGGCGAACACGTCGTACCCGGCGGAATTCCCGACGACGGTGAGCTCCACCGCGTATCCGGAGTCGTCCTTGGAATCGGCGACGGCGTTTCCAAGGGGCAGCGCGGAGAATGCGAGCGCGGCCAGTGCGATGGCGGTGGTGCGGCACATGGAATTCCTCTTCCGGTGGTGGTGCGGCGCTCGCCGGGAATCGGCACCGGCGAGCGCGGGTGTGCCGCACCGCCGCGCCGGTGTGCGGAACACCGCAGGTGATCAGGGATGTCGGCCGCCGGTGTGCCGACTCCGGCGGGAATCAGTGCGCGGATCAGCGCACGCGCGGGGCCGCGGAACTCGTGCTGCCGAAATCGCCTTCCGCGGACGTCGGCACGCGATTCCCCCTTCGTGTCGAACCATCGGACGTGCGGTTCCGGAATTCGAGTTCTCCTGGTCCGCCGATCCGAATTCCCCGGTCATTTCGGCGCGATCGATGTTAGCAGCGACGTGCTCGTCGGATCAGGTGATGTGCATTCATCACCTGATCGGCCGTCCTGGGAACGGATCACGGCCGGGAGCCCGCGACTCCGGGCTCCCGGCCGCGGTTCAGCCGAGCACCACCGGCAGCGCCCGGAAGCCGTTCATGATCAGCCCGCGGCTGCGGCGCAGTTCGCTCCCGCCGACGGCGAGCCGGGCGTCCGGGAAGCGGCGGGTGATCTCCTGGAAGGCCACCTCGCCCTCCAGCCGCGCGAGCGGCGCGCCGAGGCAGTGGTGCAACCCGTGGCCGAACGCGAGGTGCCCGGTCCGGGAGCGCTCCAGGTCGAGCTCGTCGGCCCGCTCGAACTGCGCGCCGTCCCGGTTCGCCGACGACAGGTTGATCATGACGAGCTCGCCCGCCGGGATGGTCACGCCGCCGATCGGCACGTCCTCGGTGGTGAACCGGTGCGTGGACATCCGCAGCGGCCCGTCGTAGCGCAGCACCTCCTCCACCGCGCCGGGCAGCAGCTCGGGCCGCTCGCGCAGCTCCGCCCACTTCGCGGGGTCCGCCAGCAGCCAGCGCACCCCGTTGCCGACCAGGTTCACCGTCGTCTCGTGCCCGGCCACGATCAGCAGGAACGCGGTGGCGAGCAGTTCCTCCTCGGTGAGCCGGTCCTCCTCGGCGGAGGCGGTGATCAGCGCGGAGAGCAGGTCCGCCCCGGGTTCGGCGCGCTTCGCCGCGAACAGCTCGTGGAAGAACGCGGCCATCTCGCGGGACGCGCCGAGGCTCTGCCCCCGTTCCGCCGGGGTCAGCAGCGCGGCGGTCCAGTCGCGGAACCGGGAGCGGTCGCCTTCCGGGATGCCCATCAGCTCGCAGATCACCGTGATCGGCAGCGGGAACGCGAAGTGCTCGATCAGGTCGACCGGCTCGTCCCGCGGCAGCGCGTCGAGCAGCCCGGTGACCAGCTCCACCACCCGCGGCCGCAGCGCCGCGATGCGGCGGACGGTGAAGTCCCGCGCCAGCAGCTTGCGCAGCCGGGTGTGGTCGGGCGGGTCGGAGTTGAGCATGTGCTTGGAGAACAGCCCGGACAGCTGATCGCCGAGCGCCGGATCCCGCTTGCTCCGGATGACGTCGTTGAGCCGGTCCGAATCCTTGGCCAGCCGTGGATCGTTGAGCGCGGCGCGGGCGTCGGCGAACCGCCCGATCACCCAGATCGGCAGCCCGTCCCCGGGGATCGCGCGGTGCACGGGCGCCTGCTCGCGCAGGGCGCGCTCCACCTCGTCGGCCCGGTCCCAGTAGTCCTCGTCGAACAGCGCGGTTCTGATGTCGCTCACTCGAACGAGTCTGCCCGTCGCGCTGTGCGATCGGCCACCGGATGATGTCGACGGCCCTCCGGCGGTGGACGCGCGCGGGGGAGTATGTCCGGGTGCGGACGCTGCTGATCGACAACCACGACTCGTACACCTACAACCTGTTCCACCTGCTCACCGAGGTCAACGGGCGGGAACCGGAGGTGGTGGCGCACGACGCCGCCGAGGTGGGCGACCTCCGGTTGGAGGAGTTCGACGCGATCGTGCTGTCGCCGGGCGCGGGCGATCCGCGGCGGCCGCGGGACTTCGGGCTGTGCCGGGACGTGCTGTGCAAGGCGGAGCTGCCGATCCTGGGCGTGTGCCTCGGGCACCAGGGCATCGCGGTGTCCGAAGGCGCCGACGTGGTGCGCGCCCCGCAGGCCCGGCACGGGTTCCGCAGCCGCGTCGAGCACCGCGGTGATCCGCTGTTCGCGGGGATGCCCGCCGAGTTCGCGGCCGTGCGCTACCACTCGCTGTGCGTGGCCGAGCCGCTGCCGCCGCAGCTCGAACCGCTGGCCTGGGCCGAGGACGGGGTGCTGATGGCGCTGCGGCACCGCACGCTGCCGCGCTGGGGCGTGCAGTTCCACCCCGAGTCGGTGGCCACCGAGCTCGGCGCCCGGCTGCTGGCCAACTTCCGCGACCTGGCGCGACCCGCGAGCTGCCCGCCCGCGCCCGCCCGCGCGACGGTCCGCCGCGCCGCGCCGGAGGTCGACTACCGGGCGCACGTCCGCGAACTCCCCGCGGTCGACGCGGAGGCCGCGTTCGCCCGGTTGTTCGCCACGTCCCCGGACGCGTTCTGGCTGGACAGCGCGCAGGTGCTGCCGGGCACGTCCCGGTTCTCGTTCCTCGGCGACGGGTCGGGCCCGCTGGCCGAGACCGTCCGGCACCGCACCGGCGACGAGCCGTCGATCTTCGACCGGCTGGACGCGGAGCTGGCGCGGCGCCGGGTGCGGGCGCCGGAGCTGCCGTTCGACTTCGTCGGCGGCTACGTCGGCTACTTCGGGTACGAGCTGAAGGCCGAGTGCGGCGGCGACGCCCGGCACCGCGCGGACACGCCGGACGCCTGCTGGTTGTTCGCGGACCGGTTCCTCGCCGTGGACCACGAGCTCGGCCGCGCCCACCTCGTCGCGCTCAGCACCGGCGCAGGCACCGGACGGGACGCCGAGCGGTGGCTCGCGGACACCGCGACCGCGCTGGCCGAGCTGCCCGCCCCGCCCGACCCGCTCGCCGGGCACCGCGGCATCACCGACGCGCAGCCGCTGCTGGAGCGGTCCCGGGACGACTACCTGCGGGCCGTGGCCGAGTGCCGGGAGCAGCTGCTGGCGGGGGAGAGCTACGAGATCTGCCTGACCACCGGCGCCGCGCTGCCCGCCGACGGCGACGCGTTCGACGCTTACCGGCGGCTGCGCGCCCTGAACCCCGCGCCGTACGGGGCTTTCCTGCGCTGCGGCGACGTGGAGATCGCCGGTTCCTCGCCGGAGCGGTTCCTGAAGATCTCCGGCGGCACCGCCGAGGCCAAGCCGATCAAGGGCACCGCACCGCGCGGCGACACCCCGGAGCGGGACGCCGAGCTGCGCGCCGGGCTCGCGGCCGACCCGAAGTCCCGCGCCGAGAACCTCATGATCGTCGATCTGCTGCGCAACGATCTCGGACGGGTGTGCGCGCCGGGGTCGGTGCACGTGCCGGTGCTGATGGACGTGGAGAGCTACCGCACGGTCCACCAGCTGGTCTCCACGGTGCGCGGCGAGCTGCGGGACGGGCGCAGCGCGGTGGACTGCGTGCGCGCCTGCTTCCCCGCGGGTTCGATGACCGGCGCGCCCAAGCGCCGCACCATGGAGCTCATCGACGAGCTGGAGGACCGGGCGCGCGGGGTCTACTCCGGCGCCCTGGGCTACCTGAGCCTGACCGGGGACGCCGACCTCTCGGTGGTCATCCGGACCGCGGTGCGCCACGGCGGGAGCTGGCGGATCGGCGCGGGCGGGGCGGTGGTGCTCGACTCGGACCCCGAAGCCGAGCACGCCGAGATGCTGCTGAAGGCGGCCGCCGCGGCCCGCTGCCTGCCCGAGCCGTGACCGGCCGGCAGGTGCGGCCGTTCGGTCGAGGCGCCGCACCGCCCGCCGAGGCACGCTGTGCGGGCACCCGGCGGTCGCCGAACCACCCGGAGGAGTGACTGTGCGTGGTCCATCCGCCGCACGGGGTGGAGGCGTGCCCCGGAACCGTGCATGATCGATTGTCGCGCCCGGGAACGGGCAGGACCGCGAATGGGAGGACGAGGGACATGGAGCGAGTGGTTCTGCTCGACGAGGGAGGTCGGGCCGCGGGCACCGCGGACAAGGCGACGGTGCACCACGAGGACACCCCGCTGCACCTGGCCTTCTCCTGCTACCTGTTCAACGAGCGCGGCGAGCTGATGCTCACCCGCCGCGCGCTGGGCAAGCGCACCTGGCCCGGCGTGTGGACCAACACCTGCTGCGGGCACCCCGCGCCCGGCGAGACCCCGCACGACGCGGTGCTGCGCAGGCTCGGCGAGGAGCTCGGGCTGCACCTGGACCACATCGAGCTGGTGCTGCCCCGCTTCCGCTACCGCGCGGTGATGGGCAACGGCGTGGTGGAGAACGAGATGTGCCCGGTGTTCCGGGCGATCGCCGAGCCCGTGCCCGCGCCGAACCCCGCCGAGGTGGACGACACCCGCTGGGTGCCGTGGACCGGGCTCGTCGACGGCGTGCGGGACGGCAGCGCGGACATCTCGCCGTGGGCGGCGCTGCAGATCACCGAGCTCGCCGGGCTCGGCCCCGACCCGCTGGCCTGGCCGACCGGCGACGCGGCGGAGCTGCCGACCGCCGCCCGCGAGCCCATGAGCACCGCGTGATCGCCGACCGCGACCGCCCGGTTGGTAGCGTCGCCGCCGCACCCTGTGAACGCGCGGAGGATTCGATGACCGGGAGCAAGACGGACACCGCCAAGTGGATCCGGCGGTTCCAGCCCGCCCCGGAGGCGACCGCGCGGCTGGTGTGCTTCCCGCACGCGGGCGGCGCCGCCTCCTACTACTTCTCGGTGGCGAAGCGGCTGGCACCGGCGATCGAGGTGCTCGCCGTGCAGTACCCGGGCAGGCAGGACCGCCGCACCGAGCCGTGCGCGGAGAGCGTGCAGGAACTGGCCGAGCAGGTGTTCGCGCAGCTCGAACCGTGGCGCGCGGAGCCGCTCGCGCTGTTCGGGCACAGCATGGGCGCCAGCGTGGCCTTCGAGGTCGCCCGGCTGCTGGAGGCGTCGGGCGTGCAGCCGCGCGCGCTGTTCGCCTCCGGCCGCACCGCGCCGGCCCGCACCCGCGACGAAGGCGTGCACGCGCTGCCGGACGACGAGTTCCTGCAGGCGCTGCGGGAACTGGACGGCACCGAGTCGGCGGCGCTGGAGAGCCAGGAACTGATGCGGCTCGCGCTGCCCGCGCTGCGCGCCGACTACCGGATCGCCGAGACCTACGCGTACCGGCCGGGACCGCCGCTGCACTGCCCGCTGCACGTGCTGCTCGGCGTCGACGACCCGAAGGTCTCCGAGGACGAGGCCCGCGACTGGGTCGCGCACACCTCCGGCGGGTTCCGCTTCCACCCGTTCCCCGGCGGGCACTTCTACCTCAACGCCGAGTCCGACGGGGTGCTGCGCCTGATCCGGGAGCAGCTCGCCCGGTGATCGGGCGCCCGCGCTGATCAGCCGACCGCGGTCTTCTCCGCGAGCCTGCCCTCCAGCGAGGCCGTGGCCAGCTCGACCCGGGACCGGCAGCCGGTGCGGGCGAACAGCCGGGTCAGCCTGCTCTCCACCGTCTTCTCGCTGACCTGGATGGCCATCGCGATCTGCCGGTTGGTGTAGCCGTCGCTGACCAGCCGCACGATGCGGCTCTCGGTGCTGGAGATGAGCTGCTGCTTGCTGCGGGTGCGCGGCGGAGCGATGCCGCGGCGGCGCATCAGGTCCTGCGCGGCGTGGCGCAGTTCGGTCCAGCCGAGCCTGCGGGCGATCGAGTGCGCCTCGTACAGCGAGCCCTTCGGTTCGTCCCCGAGCTCGGCGAGCAGCATGTGCAGCACCGCCAGTTGCGGGACGTCTCCGCGGCGGTGGGCGATCTCCAGGGCGCGGGTGGCGGGTTCGGTGGTGCCGTGCAGCTGGGCGCGGGCCATCAGCACCGCGGCGGAACTGGTGCCGGAGCGCAGCCGCGCGTCCAGCGCGACCAGTTCGTCGAACAGCTCGGTCGCGGCCTGCACGTGGCCTTCCCGGTGGTGCAGCGCGACCAGGCGGTGCAGCAGGTGCTCCAGCCCGGCGGGGGAGCCGCCGCCGTCCCGGAGCTGCTCGTAGTCGGCGCGCGCGACCCGCAGCGCCTCGTCCCGGTCGCCCGCCCGGTAGGCGACGCCGAGCCGGGCCCAGGACAGCACGTGCCCGCCCGCCAGGTGCCGGGGCGTGTCCTGCAGCCATTCCTCGGCGCGCCGGTGCTCGCCGCGGGACGCGCAGATCTCGGCGGCGAGGGCGCGGGCGAGGAACCGGGCCGGGGTGCGCCGCTGCGGGGACAGCTCGGCCTCCATCCGGCGCGCCGCGGACAGCGCCACGTCCCATTCGCCGGTGCGGAACGCGCGCAGGATCTCCTGGTAGTACAGGACGCTGCCGCGCGAGGGCAGCCGGTAGCCGTCGCCGAGCACGATCTCCAGGGCGGTGGCGTGGTCGGTCATCGCCCCGGCCTCGCGCAGCAGGTCGTGCGCGTGGTCGACGGGGTGCTGCGTGCGGTCCCGCCACAGCGCCCAGGCGCGCTGGAAGGTGTCCGCGTCGCCGCTGGCCGCGTGCAGCAGCATCAGCACCTCGGGCAGTTCCGGCAGGTCCTTCGGTTCGGCTTCGCGGTCGCCGTCGCCGGCGAACAGCGCGTTGAACCGGCCGGCGGCCTCGTCGAACCGGCCGCAGCGGACGGCGGCGGCGAACTCCTGCAGCTCGGCGTCGAAGACGGCGCCGCCGGTGAGGGCCTTGAGCAGCCGGGCCGGTTCCTGCACCTGCGCGGACTGCTCGTCCTGCAGCAGCGTGGTGAGCCAGCACAACCCGACCGCCACCAGCAGGGTGCGGCGCAGCGGCTTGGCCTGGTCGTCCTGGTTGGACCCGGCGATCAGCGCGGGCACCAGCAGCCCGAGGTCCTTGGTGAGCTCGTCGTACTGGCCGAGGCTGGCGCGCAGCCGCAGCAGTTCCTCCAGCAGCGGCGGCCACCGGTCGTCGTCGTCGGAGAGCTGGCGCAGCGCGGCCTTGTACCAGGCGGCGGCGACTTCGGGGTCGGCGCCGGACATCCGGTCGGCCTCTTCGATGAGCACCCGGGTGGCGGCGGCCTCCCCGTCGAGGCTCTCGCCGATGTGCACCAGGTGGGTGGCCAGCCGGGTGCGGTCGACCTGCCCGTTGCGCTCCAGCTTGGCGAGCATCTGCCGGGCCAGCGCGGTGTGCAGCGCGCGGGCGCGTTCGGCCCCGGAGCGGCGGCGCAGCGCGGCGGTCAGCGCGGGCACCGCGAACCGCAGCCTGCCGTGCTCGCCGATCTCCAGGATGCCTTCCTCCACCAGGGAATCCAGTCCGCGGCCCGCGCCGTCCAGGCTGATCGCGGCGGCGGCGGTGAGCATCGGCAGCTCGTCCACCGACACCTCGTCCTGCAGCGCGAGGAGCACGGCGAGCCGTTCGGTGTCGTCCCCGTCGGCGACGACGGCGCGGACCAGGTGGTGCGATTCGGGCAGCGAGATCGGCTCGTCCAGCGGGGACAGGCAGAAGTGCTGGTCGATGAGCACCAGCCGGTTCCAGGCCAGCAGATCGTCCAATGTGGACAAGATGGTGGCGGGGTTCCCGCGCAGCGGCCCGAGCGCGGCGCGCAGCGCCTCCGGGACGGTGGGGTCGAGCCGGGTCCGGCCGTGGGCGGCGCACCAGCGCTTGAGCAGCGCGTCGAACTCCTGCTCGTCCAGCGGTTGCAGGTCGATGATCTTGTCGGCGAACGAGGTGAGCCGGGATTCCCCTGCGACGGCGCGAGGTCCGGAGCCGGAGGAGACGACCACCGCGCACCCGACGGCCCGCAGCCGCTGCGCCAGCAGCGAGATGATCGAGCCGGTGGTGTCGTCGCCGCGGTCCGCGTCGTCGACCACGATGATCGTCCGGCCCTGCTCGGCGGCGACGCCGAAGACGCGCGCGAGCTCGTGCACCAGCGGCAGCGCGGAGGACTGCGGGGCCTGCTCCAGGTCGGCGCGGATGCGGGTGGCGGTGGCGAGCGCGTCGAGCAGCACGGCGTGCCAGCTGGACTCCAGCTGCTGGCGGGCGGCGTCCAGCAGCGAGTCGATCACCTGCGGGGTGCCGGTGGCCGGGTCGACGGTGATGTAGCACACGGTGGCGTCGTCGCCGCGCCAGCTCTCGGCCAGCGACTCCAGCAGGGTGGTCTTGCCCTCGCCGGGACCGCCGTGCACCAGCACCAACGTCCCGCCGGCGGTGCGGCAGGCCTCATCGACCTCGGTCCACTGGTCTCGTCTGCCGGACAACGTCGAGCGTTCCCGCGCCATGGGGTCCTCTCCGCTTCACCTGGTGTGGTGGTGCTACATCGTCGAGGGGTTTTGATACTTTTGCACTAGCAGAGGATCAAGCGCTCGCCATCGAACACGCTTAGTGACCAATATTCCTTAACTCTCGCTATCGCGCTAGTAAAGGTGTCGCCCATTATGGTGAATGTATAGCACACCGTTACCAGTGGCTCAGGGCAGCGATCGAGCCGTGCGGAGGGAGTCACCGTGGCGGTACACACCTCAGCCGCATCATCGTCGATCGGCGAGCCGGGCGCGGAACCGATGTTCCGCGAAGGACTGCTGGACCAGGCCGCCACCGTCGGCGGTCCCGGCAGCCCTCCCCTCGCGCTGCTCGTGGGCGAGCCGGGCGCGGGCGGCAGCGCGGTGCTGGCCGCCGCGGGCAGGCGCCTCGAAGCCGACGGCTGCCGGGTGCTGCGGCTGACCGCGTCGAAGCAGGACAAGCGCACCCCGTACGGCGCGCTCTACCGCCTGCTGTCCGAAGTGGACCGATCCGCTCCGCCGGACCAGGAACGCGCTGCGCTGCTGGGATTGGTCGCCAAGCTCAGCCGCGGGGCCGGCTCGGACTCGCTGCGCGTCGCCGTCGAGCAGGTCGCGCTGTCCATCCGCAACGTGGTGCGGCACCTGCTGCCGGTCGTGGTGCTGGTGGACGAAGCGCAGTGGCTCGACCACGGCACGGCGGCGGTGCTGGAACCGCTGGCCAGGAGGATGGCGGGCGCCCGGTTCTCGGTGCTGCTGGCCGCGCGCGCCGATCCGGACGCCGCGCCGCTGGAACCGCTGTGGAATCGATTGTCGGCGCAAGGACTACTGCGAGCACTGCCGATTCGCCCGTTCTCCAGAACTGAGAGCGGACAATTCATCGCCCGTTCCATCGGCGCGAAACCCAATGTTCACCTGATCGATGAGTTGTACGACATCGCACGTGGCAGGCCCGCGATGTTGCTCGCCGCGATCGACGCCTACCGCCGGGCCGACGCGCTCGTCGTCGTCGACCAGCACGCCTACCTGTTGCGCAAGCTCGGACCCGAGCTGCCGGTGGACGGCGCGCTGCTCGCCCAGGTCCGCGAGGCCGGGGACGCCGCCTGGTCGATCGCGAAGGCGATGAGCCTGCTCGCCCCGCTCGGCCCGCACGCGGTCGACGTGCTGGCCGCGGCGCTCGGCCTCGCCGAGCGGGAGGTGCGCGAGGCGCTGGAAGCACTGGTGCAGCAACGCCTGCTCGCCCCGGACGGCGCGGGCTGGCGGTTCCGCGTCCCGCTGCTCGCCACCGCGCTGCAACGCGCCCTCGGCCCCTACGAGCACCGCAAGCTCGCCGCCGCCGCCGTCACCGCGATCTGGGCCGGTGCCGCGCAGGTCGCCGACCCGGCCTACCTGCCGGACCGGATGGCCGACGCCGGAACCCTGGTGGACGGGCGCCGCGCGGGCGAAGAGCTGATGGCGCACGCGGGGAACCGGCTGCTGGACCCGAACGTCGACGCCTCCCGCTGGCTGCGGGCCGTCGTGGAGCGGGTCGACGACCCGGTGCTGCGGATCGAGGCGCTGCGCAGGCACGTGATCGCCTGCCTGGTGCGCAACGACCTGCCCGAGGTGCTGCGCAGCTCCCGGCTGCTGGTGCGCCACCACGCGGGCGAGCTGTCCCCGCAGATCCTGCCGGGCACCGTGCTCGCCTACCTCATGGTGCTGGCCGCGATCGGCGAGCACGACGAGCTCCGGCGCATCGCGCAGGGCGAGCAGGCGGTCCCGGGTGGTGCCGCGCAGCGGATCGTGGCGCGCGCGTTCGCCACCGGCTGGCTCGGCGACTGGCTGGGCGGGGAGCGGCTGCTCGACGAGCACTCGACCGAACTGGCCGCGGCCGAACCGGTGCTGGTGCAGCAGGTCGACATCTACCGCACCGGATCCGCCGTGATGCAGGGCGACGTCGCCGAACTGCGCCGCTTCGGCACCGCGCTCGCCGAGGTCCCGCGCGGCGCGGAACCGCACTCGCAGTGGGTGGAGGCGATCCGGCACCACGTGGACCTGCTGCTGGCGCTCGGCGAGGCGCGCGAAGCGCGGCAGGTGATGGAGCGCGGCGGTCTCACCGAAGACCGGCTCGTGCTGCCCGACCGGTTCCTGCTGCACCACGCCCGCGGCGAGTGGACCAGCGCCATGGACATCGCCCGCCGCTGCATGTCCTCGCCGGTGCACGGGGTGCGGCCGTTCGCGTGGGCGACCATGCACGCGCTGGCGGCCCAGGTGCACATCGACTCCGGGATGCTCAGCCGGGCGCGGCGGCTGGTGGAGATCGGCAAGGACGGTCCGTTCGGCTACCTCTTCGACTTCACCGAATCGCTGGCGAGCCACGTGCTCGGTGAACTGCACCAGTCGCACGAGCACCTGCGGACGGCGATCGTCCGGGCCGACGAGGCCGGGTTCACCTTCGGCACCGACGTGGTGCTGGCCGAGCTCGCGCACCGGGCGCACACCTCCGGCAGCTTCGACGAGGCCGCGGGCGCGCTGCACCGGCTGGCGGAGGTCGCGGCGCGGCTCGGCACCGGCCGCGCCGAGCTGGCGCTCCTGCTGACCAGGGCCCGGCTGGAATCCGACGAGTCCGCCGCCGCGGCCGCCGTCGACCTGGCGCGGGAGCGGGGCGAGCCGTACGAGATGGCGGTGACCTTCAGCAAGCTCGCCGCGGGCGGCCACCGCCCCGCCGAGCTGCTGCCCGAGGCGTACCGGCTGGCGGGCGGGCTGGACGCGCTGCTGCTGCGCGCGCGGCTGCGACACGTGATGCGGCAGAACGGCGTGCCGGTGCCGGACCGCGCCGCGACGACCTCGGAGAACGAGCGGCTGCTCGCGGTGCTGGTCGCCGAGGGCCTCAGCAACCGGCAGCTGGCGACGGTGTTCGCCACGACGGAGAAGAGCGTCGAGGGCAGGCTCACCCGGATGTTCGCCCGCATCGGCTACCGGTCGCGGGTGGAACTGGCCGCCGCGATGCTCACCGGTGACTTCGGGTGATCCACCGATATTGCCCGTTTCGTTCCGATCCGGTCCGCCGCGACCCTCCGATCGGTGCCCGCGCGGGACCGCCGTGGCTGGTCCCGGGTGGTGCGGGTCCGCCGTCGCGGGCGGTCCCATCAGCGGAAACGCATGTGTGGGTGGCGTTTCCCGCCTCGTGGGAGCGCAGGTGAGGGAATCCCCCTGGAACCCACAGCTCCGGATACCCCTGACAAGGTGGTCCGGTGGTCGCCGCGATACTCGATCGCTGAGGTGTCGCATCGAGTCGCGTACCGATGTGCTCGACGGGAGTGGAGATGCAGCAAGGTTCGGCAAGACCGTCGCTCGGCCCGCTGGTCGCCGAATGGTGCGGGGCGCACGTCCTCGTCCGCTGCGAGGGCGAAGATCCGGCTGAGCGCGCCTTCTTGGCCCACCTGCCGTCCGCGGCGAACGAGCTGTTCCTGTCCGCGTCGCGCGGTGCCTGCGCCGATCCCGAGCTGCTCCCGGCGCTGCCGGGACTGCTGCGGCCGCTGCTGCGCGCCGCCGCGGCCGTGCCGCACGTGCTGTGGCTCGGCGTCAGCGGGCTCGCCGGTCGTGCGGACGACCTGACGAAGCTGGCCGTCGACCTGGAACTCGACGTGGTCGCACCGGACGGCGCCGTCTCCGGCGAGTCCGGCACCACCGTGCACGCGGGCCGCGTCAGCGGCGGCACCGGCTGGTACCTGTTCCGGCCCGGCAGCAGGCCGTGGCTGTTCAGCACCCGGTACCCGATCCCGGCGTGGGAGCGCTGGGTCCCGATCCAGCCCGTCGCGAACCCGCAGCTGCTGGTGGACCCGGTTCCGGCCGGGCTGCTGGTGCGCGATCCGCGCAGTTCTTGGGCGGAGGTGCGGCGGGCCGCGGCGCGGGTTCCGGTCAGCGGCAAGGTGCCGAAGGTGCTGCTCGCCGGTCGGCCGCTGCCCGCGCCCGCCGAGGTCGCGCAGCTGCTGCAGGCGCTGCCCGAGTTCGTCCGCGCCTCCGTCGTCCTGATCCCGGTGGCCGCCGCGGCCGCCCGGCACGAGTGGCTGGTGGAGCTCTCCGCCCGGTTGTCCCGCCCGGTGGTGTTCAGCACCGGCGCGGAGTTCGCCGACGGGCCGCGCCGCCAGCCGGTGGCCGCCGTGCTGGACGAGGCGGGCGACGAGGTCTTCCGCCCGTTCGTCAGCGCGCTGCGCCAGCCCGCAGGCGCCGGGGACCAGCAGGTCGTGGACATCGCCGAGCCGCCCGCGGGCTGGCAGCGCTGCGGCCAGCGCACCTACCGCCCGGCGCAGGGTCCGACGGTGTTCGCCGAGGTCGTGCCGTCCGGGCTCGCGCTGCGCGATGAGCAGGGCGCGCCGCTGGTGGTCTCGCTGGCCGCCGCGGGTGCGTTCGACCCCGCGCGCTGGGTGCTGCACCTGGTCCCGGCGGACGGCGCGCTGTCCGAGGACGTGCTCGGCGGGCTGCGCCACCTGCTGGCGTCGCTCGACGAGAAGCGCCGCCGCACCGCGCTCATCCGGGTGTGGGGTCCGCTGGACCAAGGCCCGAACGCCGAGCTGCACGCGCTCGCGGAACCGTTCGGCGTTCCGGTGAGCAGCAACGGGCGCCCCGTCGAGCGGGATGCCGAGCAGGAGGCCGCCGAACTCCCGGCCGGAGCCGCGGGTGCCGCCGTTCCGCCGGATGCCGCCGTGCCGCCGGGTGCCGCCGTACCTCCGGGTGTCGCCGTTCCGCCGGGTGCCGCAGCTCCCGCGGTGCCGCCGGGTGTCGCGGTGCCGCCGGGCGTCGCGGGGCCGCCGGGTGCCGTCGCACCGAACCCGGCCGCCGCGCCGGATTCCGCCGCACAGCCCGGTTCCGCGGCTCCCGGCGGGGAGCCGGGCGCCGGGCGGCCGGACGCGGGCGAACCGGCCGCCGAGGCCGGCGGGATCGCCGAGGGGGACGAGGCCGACGAGCAGCTCGACTGGAAGCCCGCCGCGCCGGTCGCCGCCCCGATCGCCACCGTCTCCGCCGCCCCGGTGCCGACCATGTCCGGGATGCCGCACCGGTCCACTGTGGACGAACCGCTGCAGGACGTGCCGATCTCGGAGCCGGCCGCGTCGGAACCGCCCGCCGACCGGGTGCCCGACGAGCAGCCGGAACCCCCGGTGCCCGCCGAACAACCGCCCGCCGCCCCGCCCGCGGCCCCACTTGGCGCCCCGGAGGCGCCGCCGGTGGCGGAGCGGGAACCGGCACTGGAACCGCAACCCGAGTCCGAAGTGGACTTCTCGCGCCCGGTGGTCGAGTCCGGCCGCCCGTCGGTCGAATCGGGCCCGCCGCAGGTGGAGTCCGCGCCGGACGCGCAGCTCGAACCCGAACCGGTCGTCGAGGACGCCGAGCCCGAGGATGCCGAGCTCGCCGAGGACGAGGCGGCGGAGGACGAGGCCGAGCAGGCCGAGCCCGGCGAGTCGGCCGCGCCGCTCACCCCGCGCGACCTGCGCGACAAGTCGAGCAGCGGCGGCGAGCAGAGCCGGTTCACCACGGCCGCCGGGCCGTCCTTCTCCGACGCGCTGGCGACGGTGAACGCGGCGATGGCCTCCTGGCCCTCGTTGCGCCAGGACGATTCGGCCGGCGCGAAGGCCGACTTCGTCGCGGTGTGCCTGTACCTGGGCCGCGGCGAGGGCGGTGCGGAGCAGGTCAACGAGGCCCTCCGCGGCGGTGTGCAGCCGGAGCTGGACGGGCACCTGCCGTGCCTGGTCTCGGGCATCCGGCGGTTGCCGACGCACCGGCGGCCGGTGCTGCGGCAGAGCGTGCTCAAGGGCACGGCGGAGGAGAACTCCACGCCCGGCACGCTGTTCGTGGAGCCCGGTTTCCTCAGCGCCAGCATGAACCTGGACGTGACGGTGCCGGGCGCGATGGTCGACGTGCTGATCTGGCCGCACCGGGCTCGCCGCACCTCGGAGCTCGCGCTGAACCGGCCGATGGACGAGGTGGTGTTCCTGGCGGGCACCCGGTTCAAGACGCTCGCGGTGCGCGACCTCGACGCGCAGGAGAACGAGGACGAGGCCGAGGAACGGGACGAGGACGCCATCGCACCGCCGAAGATGGCGGTGCTGTTCCGAGAGATGGCCCCGGACGAGCGGGCCACCAGCACCGAGCTGGACGAGCGCGACCTCGCGGCGCTGAGCAAGCTGGACCGCGCCCTGGCCCGCCGCCAGCGCGGCACGTTGCGGATGCTCGAAGACTCGGACGCCATGTCGCGGCTGACCGGAACGATGGTCGAGACGGACCTGGCGACCGCGGGCGCTCCGCAGGAGGAGCGGCGGGACACGCTCATCACCACAGGAGGACAGGTGGGACACCCGTGACGCGGAGCTCGGTGCGCTCGGCGGCGGCCCTGCTGCTGGCGACCGGCATCGTCGCCGCTTCGGCCGCGCCCGCCGCGGCGCAGTCGTCGATCCCGTCGATGCCGACCGGCGAGCAGCCGTGCATCCAGCCGCCCACCACGCCCTACCCGGCGGAGCCGTGGGCGCAGCAGATCCTCGCGCCGGACCAGGTCTGGGACCTGACCCGCGGTGCCGGGGTGACGGTCGCGGTGGTGGACACCGGGGTGGACGCCGACACACCGCAGCTGGCCGCGCCGGGTTCGGTGCTGCCGGGGCGGAACGTGATCCCCGGCGAGTCCGGGAGCGCGGACGACGACTGCTTCGGGCACGGCACGTTCGTGGCGGGCATCATCGCCGCGGATCCGACCCCTGGCACGGGATTCGCCGGGATCGCCCCGGACGCCACGATCCTGCCGGTGCGGGTCGCGACCGGCCTGGAGGAGGAGACCGGCGACACCTTCGCGCCGGAGGCGCTGGCGCAGGGCATCCGGAGTTCGGTGGACCTGGGCGCCGACGTGATCAACGTGTCGGCGAGCACGAACTTCCCGAACCAGGCGCTGGCGGACGCGGTCCGCTACGCGGCCGATCGGGACGTGGTGGTGGTGGCGTCCGCGGCGAACGGGGCGCAGGAGGGCGACCCGGTCACCTACCCGGCCTCGTACCCGGGCGTGATCGCGGTGGGCGCGGTCGACGTCTCCGGG
This sequence comes from Saccharopolyspora sp. MMCC62, assembly GCF_057736575.1. Taxonomy (NCBI): domain Bacteria; kingdom Bacillati; phylum Actinomycetota; class Actinomycetes; order Pseudonocardiales; family Pseudonocardiaceae; genus Saccharopolyspora; species Saccharopolyspora sp. MMCC62. The sequence continues at coordinate 619,359 of NZ_JBYKCM010000004.1, forward strand.
GCGCACGCGAACTTCTCGCAGACCGGCCCGTTCCTGTCCGTCGTCGCCCCCGGCGTCGACGTGATCAGCATCGGCCCGCACGGGCCGGGGCACTGGCAGGGCAGCGGCACCAGCTACGCGGCGCCGTTCGTGGCCGGGACGGCGGCGCTGATCCGCGCCTACCACCCGCACCTGACCGCCGCCCAGATCAAGCAGCGGATGGAGATCACCGCGAGCCACCCGCCGACCGAGATGCCGGACCCGGCGCTGGGCTGGGGGACGGTGAACGTGACGGCCGCGGTGACCTCGGTGGTGAGCGGCGAGGGCACGGACGGCGCGATCGTGGTGCCGCCGTCGCCCGCCGCGGCCTACCGGGTGCCGCCGGACGAGATCGGCCCGATGCTGGCGGTGCTGTTCACCGTGCTGGCCGCGGTCGGGGTGGCGCTGGCGGTGCTCACGGTGCGGCTGTCCACCTCCGGCCACCGCCGCGGCTGGCAGGCGCCGCGCACGATGCGCGTGGTCACCAAGGACAAGCCCGAGGACGCCGCGGAAGAGGCCCCCGCCGAACCCGCCGAAGCCAAGTAGCCCCACCCGCCGACGAAGAACGGCCCGCCCGACCGAGAACACCTCGATCGAGCGGGCCGTCCCCACATCCGCTCCGCCCGCCGGCACTGCCGTCGGCACAGCCGCCGATGAGCGGCCACCGACACCACCGGCACTCCACCGAAGTCCGAAACGGCGGGCTCGTCCTCAGCCGGTCAGCGGCGGAGCCGCTGAGCCGACGACCACCAGAGCAGCTTGCACCGCCGCGGGTTCTCAGCTGGTTCCTCGCGAGGACAGCGATTTCTCATGTGGCGGAGCCACCTGTGAAATCGATCCCGCAGCGAGGGAACAGCTGAGGTTCCGCCACCCGCCCCGAATACCAGGGCAGGCGGCGGAAAAACCTCAGTCCCGGGCCTTCTGCGCTCCTGGGACCAGGGGTGTCTGCACCAACCGGACCGTGCGGCGGCGGTTGATGTACTGCGCCCGCCCCGGGGGCAGCGTCCGCGGCTTGAGGTTGCCGAGGAACCGTTCGTCCTTCGGGCAGGACAGCAGCATCGCCGGCGTGCCGAGCTCCCACATCCGCCGGATGACCTGGTTGCTCATCGAGCGGCTGCCGCCGGAGGTGCTGCGCGCGAGGATCAGGTGCACGCCGACGTCGGCGCCGTGCGGCACCAGCGAGTTCAGCGGTTGCAGGATGCCCGCGCCCATGCCGCCTTCGGCGAGCTCGAAGTCGTCGATGATGATGAACAGCCGTCCGCCGTTCCACCAGTCGCGCTTCGGCAGCCTGCTCGGCGGGATCTCCGGTCCGGGGATCCGCTTCTCCAGGCCGCGCGCCGCGTTCGCGATGGAGGTGCCCAGCGCGTCCGCCCCGACGGCGTACTCGATCTGGTGCTCGGCCGGGACCGAGTCGTGCAGTTCGCGGCGGAAGTCGCCGAACATGATCCGGGCTTCGTTGGGGCCGTAGGTCGCGGCGATGGACCGGGCGATGTGCCGCAGCACGCTGGTCTTGCCGGACTCCGCGTCCCCGTAGATGAGCAGGTGCGGGGTGGTGTCGAAGTCGTACCACTGCACGTTGAGGCCGGTGTCCTCGATGCCCAGCGGCATCCGCAGTTCCTTGTCCCCACCGGGCCGGGTCGGCGCCGGGAGCTCGTCCACCGTGAGCGACATCGGCAGCATCCGCACCCGCGGCGCGACGGGCGCTTCGGGCAGGGCCAGCGATTCGGACAGCTCGGTGGTGGCGTCGGCGACGTCATCGCTGCTGGGGTCGCCGTCGATGCGCGGCAGCGCCGCGAGGAAGTGCAGCCGGTCGGTGGTGATGCCGCGCCCGGGGATGTTGGGCACGGTCGCCGCGAGCCTGCTGTTGACCTCGGAGTCGACCGGGTCGCCGAGCCGCAGCTCGAACCGGGTGCCGAGCACGTCCCGCAGCCACGGCCGCATCTCCGCCCACCGGTTGGTGGCGATGAGCAGGTGGATGCCGAAGCTGAGCCCGCGCGCGGCGAGTTCGGTGAACCGGTCTTCGAGCTCCTCGAAGTCCTGCCGGATCGTGTACCACCCGTCGACGACGAGGAACACGTCGCCGTAGGGGTCCAGGTCGGTGAACCGGCCGGCCCGCCGCGCCTTGCGGTAGGTGGCCATCGAGTCGATGTTGTGCTCGGCGAACAGGGTCTCCCGCTTGGCGAGCAGGTTGGTGACCTCCAGGACGGTGCGGGTGACGCGGTCCTTGTCGAGGCGGTTCGCGAGGCTGCCGACGTGCGGCATCTTGCCCAGCGAGGCCAGGGTGCCACCGAAGTCCAGGCAGTAGAACTGCACTTCGGCCGCGCTGTGCGTCAGCGCCAGGGCGCTGATCATGGTGCGCAGCATGGTGCTCTTGCCGGTCTGCGGGCCGCCGACGACGGCCGCGTTGCCGCGGCTGCCGCTGAGGTCGGCGGTGAGCAGTTCGCGGCGCTGCTGCGCGGGCAGGTCGATGAGGCCGACCGGCACGTGCAGGTTCGCGGTCTGCAGGTCGCCCACCGGACGCGGCCCGAGCACCGGGTGGTCCACCAGCGGCGGCAGCAGCTGGTCGAGGGTGGGGGACTTCTTCAGCGGCGGCAGCCACACCTGGTGCGCCCGCGGGCCGATGTCGCGGAGCCGTTCGATGAGCACGTCGAGGACGGTCTGCGTCGGCTCGTCGGCGTCCGGTTCCGGTTCGGGTTCCGGTTCGGGCAGCTTCGCGGGTTCGATGTAGTCGGTGCCGAACGCCACGACCTGCTGCTCGGCTTCGGCGCGGGTGCTGCGCTGGCGCTTCATCCGGTAGGTCCCGGAGACGAACGCGCCCTTGAACCGGGTCAGCGTGGTGGTGTCGGGTCGCAGGTAGCCGTTGCCGGGGCCGCTGGGCAGCTCGTAGGCGTCGGGCACGCCGAGGATGGAGCGGGACTCCATCGCGGAGAACGTGCGCAGACCGATCTTGTACGACAGGTGCGTCTCGATCTTGTGGATGCGGCCTTCGTCGAGCCGCTGCGAGGCGAGCAGCAGGTGCACGCCGAGGCTCCGGCCCAACCGGCCGATCATCGCGAACACGTCGACGAACTCGGGCTTGCTGGAGAGCATCTCGCTGAACTCGTCGACGACGATGAACAGCGCGGGCATCGGTTCCAGCTGCACGCCCTGCTGGCGCGCCGCTTCGTAGTCGCGCCGCGACGCGTAGTTGCCGGAGGCGCGCAGGTGCTCCTGGCGCCGGTTCATCTCGCCGGTCAGGGCGTCCTGCATCCGGTCGACGAGTTCGAGCTCGTCGACGAGGTTGGTGATGACCGCGGAAGTGTGCGGCAGCTGGTCGAAGCCGAGGAACGCCGCACCGCCCTTGAAGTCGACGAGCACGAAGTTGAGCTCTTCGGAGGTGTGCGTGGTGGCGAGCGCCGCGACGAGGGTCCGCAGCAGCTCGCTCTTGCCGGAACCGGTGGCGCCGATGCACAGGCCGTGCGGGCCGGAACCGTCCTCGGCGGACTCCTTGATGTCCAGTTCCAGCGGGGAACCGTTGGAGGCGATGCCGATCGGCACCCGCAGCCTGCGCTTCGCGGTCATCCGCTCGCGCCGGTACTTGGCGGGGGAGAAGGTGCGCACGTCGCCGAGGCCGAGGAGGCCGGCGAGCTCGTAATCGCCCGCGAGCGGCTCGTCGCTCTCGGCGACCGCTTCGCCGACCCGGTAGCGGGCCAGGGTGCGGGCGAGGGCGGCGACGCCGATGGTGCTCAGCGAGTCGGGGCGGCACAACGGGCTGCCCGCGGGTTTGCCGAGCCGGTCGAAGGTGACCGTGCTGACCTGCTCCGGTTCGACCTCCAGGAACAGCGCGTCCGCTTTCGACTGCCACGGCAGGGATTCGCCGACGTCGAGGACCACGGTGTTGCGGTAGCCCTCCTCACCGGCGCGGTGGTCGGTGGGCAGCTGCACGCCGTCGAGCACGATGACGACGAGCGGTTCGTTCGGGGTGACCGGGGTGTCGGCCTCGAAGCGGGGCCGGGAGGTGAAGTCCCCGCCGCCGAGCAGGTCCTCGACCTCGGTCATGGTCTCGCCGACGAGGCGGCGCGAACCGGCGGCGTCGCGGGAGTCGCCCTGGTTGTGCGGCAACCACTTCAGCCAGTCCCAGTCCTCGCGGCGCTGCTCGCTCGCGCACAGCGCGATCCGCACTTCGCCGGGGGCGTGCCCGGTGACGAGCTGGGCGAGCATGGCGCGGGACAGGCCGCGCACCGCCTCCTCGTCGCCGCGGAACCGGATTTGGCTGAACCCGCGCAGGTACACCGCGATCGGCGCGTTCGACAACGTCGTGTAGGCGCGCAGGAACCGGCGCAGCGCGTGCGCGGACAGCGGCTCCAGGTCTTCGATCGGCTTGCTGTCCGGCGGGACCAGCTTCGTCGCGGAGCGCTGCTTGCCGAGCCCGATCCGGACTTCGCCGAAGTCGTCGTGGGCGGGACGCCGTTCCCACAGCCGGTAGCCCAGCGCCAGCGACCACAGCGACCGCGGGTCCGGGTGGATCCAGCGGGCCGCCTTCTGCTGGCCGGTGAGCGCCTTGCGCACCTGGCGGCGCAACTGCCCCAGGTACCGGATGTAGTCGCGGCGGAACCCGTGCAGCTTCTGCTTGTGGTTGACCGAACTCCGCAGCAGCTGCACGAGGATCATGCCGACGGCGGAGCACATCATGATCCCGCCGCCGATGTAGGACAGCACCCCCGACCCCGGGCGCACGAACATCATGACCATGGCCAGCGAGCCGAGCCCCATCGGGGCGTACATCATGACGGAGCTGATCCCGCCACCGGTGTTCTCCGGAACCGCGGGCGGTTCCTGGATCTCAATCTCCTCGCTCGGTGAGGTCGGTTTCGGTCGGCGAGAACGCCGAGCGAACAGCACCGTGCTCACGTGCTCTCCCTTTGGTGAGTGGAATCCCCTGGATGTCCGCGGGGACGGACTGATCAGTAACGTCTGGGCCCGCAAGCGTTACGTTGCTGACCGGGTCGCGGTCTCTCAACCTGGCAGGAAAGGACCCCGGGCACCCATGGCGATTTCGGAAGAGCAGGTCCAGCATCGCACAACAGACTCGGGGAGGCTACGTTTCGTCCTCGGCAAGAAGTCGACCGACGTCGCCCTCCCTGCCGAAGTGCCGCTGGCCGACCTGCTTCCCGCCGTCCTGCCCCAGTTCGGCGCCGAATGGGTCGAACAGGGCGCTGATCACGAAGGCTGGGTCGCCCAGCGCGTCGGCGAGGCGCCGCTGGACGAAGACCGGACGATCGCCGAACTAGGTCTGCTCGACGGCGAGACGATCTACCTCCGCCCTAGGGCGGACCAGCTGGAACCGATCGACTACGACGACCTCGTCGACGGCGTCGGCGAGCAGGTGCAGAACCACGCGGGACGCTGGCGTCCCGCCCGGACGCGCTGGCTGCTGCGGGTGCTGGGGCTGGCGACGCTGCTGCTCGGCTTCCCGCTGCTGCTGGCCGGGACCGAGGTCGCGGTGGAGGCGCCCATCGCGGGCGGCATGACCGCGCTGCTGCTGGCCGTCGCGACCCTGGTGGCGCGCGGCGCCGCGAACCCGGTGCTGGCGACGGTCATCACGGGTGTCGCGGTCTGCTACTCGGCGCTCACCGGCGTGCTGCTGCTGCTCGCGCTGGACCCGGTGGCGACGGTGCCGATGATGATCAGCTGCGCGGCGGCGGGTGCGCTGATCGCGCTCGTCGTGGGGCTGCTGGGCGTCGCGGACTCCGCGCTGCTGTTCACCACCGCCATCACCTTCACGCTCCTGGTCGGGATCCCGGCGCTGATCGCCTCGGTGAGCCCGGCCTCCGGGCAGCAGGCCGCGTCGATCGGCCTCGTGGTCACGGTCGTGCTGAGCGTGTTCATCCCGTCCCTGTCGTTCCGGCTCTCCGGGCTCACGCTGCCGCTGCTGCCGACGACGCCGTCCGAGCTCACCGAGGACATCGAGCCGGTCGCGCAGCAGATCGTGGTGGAGCGCGGTGCGGTCACCGTGGGCTACTCGCGGGCGCTGCACGTCGGCGTCGGGGCCGCGCTCAGCTTCATGATGCTGGGTGCGCTGGTCGGCGAGGCCGACGTGTGGACCGTGGTGTTCGGCGCGGTGGTCTCGCTGCTGCTGTTCCTGCGCTCCCGGCACCCGGACGGCGCGATCCAGCGCTGGGCGCTGGTCGTCCCGGCCGCCGTCGGCTTCGCCACCTGCACGCTGCTGGTGGTGACCTGGGCCGGGCCGCTGGTCGCGATCCTCGCGGTGTGGCTGCCCTCGCTGGCCGTGGGCGCGCTGCTGCTGGTGCTCTCCGAGTTCCTGCCGAACCGGCGGCTGCGCCCGTACTGGGGCCGCGCGGTGGACATCTTCGAATCCCTGACGGCGGTGGCGGTGCTGCCGCTGCTGCTCCAACTCCTGCACGTGTACGCGAAGATGCGAGGGCTGGCCGGCTGATGCAGTCACGCAAGGATCAGGTCCAGGCGTACTTCTTCGTGGTCGGCAGGCTCGTCGCCGCGGTCACGCACGGCCGCCCGGACGCGCTGGAATCGCCGAACCGCCGGGTGAAGAACGGCACCATGTTCGGCGTGATCGTCGCGGCGCTGCTGATGGCGGTCTTCGGCATCCTCGGCCTGTTCCTGCCCGGGGGGAACACCTCCTGGAAGCAGGCCGGTTCGATCGTGATGGACAAGGAGACCGGCGCCCAGTTCGTGTACCTGGACGGGCAGCTGCACCCGGCGCTGAACTACTCCTCGGCGAAGCTGGCCTCCGGCAACACCGGCGGCACGGTGTCCTCGGTGTCGCGGGAGTCGATGGCGGGCACCCCGGTCGGCCAGCCGATCGGCATCCCGAACGCCCCCGATTCGATCCCCACCGCGGAGACGCTGCGGGTCACGCCGTGGACGGTGTGCGTGCAGCCGCTGCCGCCGAACCAGATGGTCGGCAACCCGACGATCACGCTGATGGTCGACGCGCAGGCGGGCACCGCGGCCACGCACGGGCAGGGCCTGCTGGTGCGCACCCCGGACGGCGCGCTGCAGCTGATCTGGGAGGGCAAGCGGTACCGGGTCACCAGCCCGGCGGTGGTGGACGCGCTCGGCTACGGCGACACCGCGCCGCTGGAGGTCCCGGCGACCTGGCTGAACCCGATCCCGGCGGGCCGCGACCTGGCGGTCCAGGACACCCCCGGCGCGGGGCAGACCGGTCCGATGATCGACGGCAAGCCCAGCCGCGTCGGCCAGGTCTACGAGGTGCGCAATCCGGCCATCGACTCCAGCCAGTTCTACCTGGTGCGGCAAGACGGCGTGACGCCGCTGAACCGGATGAGCGCGGCCCTGCTGTTCGCGGCACCGTCCACTCGGGACGCCTACCCGGGCATGCAGGTGGCGCCGATCCAGGCGGGCCCGTCCGCGATCTCCGGGGTGCCGACCTCGCAGGGCCCGGACCTGGTGACCGGATTCCCCGGTGTGGTGCCGGAAACCGTGATCCCGCCCGCGGATTCGCAGCCGTGCGTGCGCTACGCGTCCTCGGCCTCCGGCAACATGAAGGTGACCCTGGAGCTGCAGCCGACCTCCCGGGTGAACGCGGGCGCGGTGGACACCGCGCAGCACATCGCGGGCACCGTGGCGGACCGCATCGTCGTCCCGGCGGGCGGTGGCGTGCTGGCCAGGGACCTGCCCGCGCCGGGTGCGGCGCCGGGCACCGCGTACCTCGTCACCGACGTGGGCACGAAGTACCCGCTGGCGGACGCCAACGTGCTGAAATCCCTGGGCTACTCCGAGGATTCCGTGATGCAGGTGCCCACGGACCTGCTCGCGCTGCTGCCCAACGGACCGGTGCTGAGCACGGCTGCCGCCACGCAGGTCCAGTCCCCGAGTTCCTGATCATGAAACCTTGATGAGGGGAGTCCCTAGCTTGACGCGGTCAAGACCACTCGTGGGTCGCGCGAGCCGGGAAGAGATCTAGATTGGTATCCGGGTTAGACCCGATATCCACAGAGCACGAGAACTGCGGCGGGCCGCCGCGGCGAATGCCAAACGGAGGCACAAGTGGCTATTGACGGCGCACTTTTTGACGAAGCGGAAATCCAGCAGGTCGCCGGTCGGCACGACACCGCCCGCGAAGAGATCGAGCAGCAGCTGACCCAGCTGCGCAGCCAGCTCGACGGCGTCGGGCAGCGCAGCCCGAACGAGATGACCAAGATGCTCGTCGACCAGTACGAGCAGGACCTCACCCGCCTGAAGGACTCCGTGCTGGCCGACCTCCAGGCGATGTCGCAGGACATGCGCTCGACCGCCGGTGAGCAGACCGAGCAGGACCAGAGCAACGTCAAGCCGATCAGCAACACGCCGATCGAGAACTTCATCGGCTGATCGCGCTTCGCGCACCCGAACATCCGCAATCTCGCACTGAGGAGCAGCAGAGATGACCAGCCCCAAGACTTATGACTATGGCGCACTCGAAGAGGCCCAGAACTTCCTGAAGCAGGGCCTGGAGTTCGTCAACGAGCGCGCCAGCGAGCTCATCAAGGACGCCACCAACCTGCAGGAGAAGGGTTGGCAGGGCCAGTCCGCCACCGGCTACAACGCCTCGGCGGAGCGGCTGCGCGGCCGGCTGGACGGTTTCGCCCAGTACATCGAGCAGCAGAAGCAGAACGTCCAGACCGGTACGACGAACATGCAGGACACCGACCGCTCCGGTGGCAAGCGCATGAGCGCCTACAGCTGACCGGTGCCGGGCGCCGTTGCGGTAGCCGGGCCGGTCACGCGATTCGGCCCGGCATCGCTCTTCTCCCCTCGCCGCTCTCCGCGGCCACGTTCGATGCTGACGACACCACGTAAGTAGGGATGGTCATGGCGGACACCACCGCTTTCTCCCCGGATGACATCAAGAACGCTGCCAACGAGATCGGCAAGCTGACCGAGGACATGGCGGCCTTCCAAGAGCTGAAGGCGCACTGGCCCAACGCCGGTCACTTCGAGACCGCGCAGTGGCTGGAGCGGATCGTCGACGACCGCCGCAACGGCCTGGTCGCGCACGCCGAGCGGTTGAAGAACATCTTCGACAACATGAAGACCGATCTCACCGCGATCGCGAACGACTTCGAGAACGCCGACGGCGAGAACGCCGACAAGATCAAGGCCGAGGTCGCCGACATGCGCGGTCACATCGACACGGCGATCTCCTCCCTGGACAAGGGCACCGAGGCCGAGCAGCACAACTTCTCGGAGGACCCGGACATCAAGCCGGAGGACAACGCCTCGGACGGCGACGGCTACAACGACACCCTGCCCGCCTGATCGTGGTGCAGGGCAGCAGACCCAGATCCCGTTAGTCATTCGATCGGCCGGTGGGCCGCTTCATTCTGTGAGGACCATTCCCGATGGCGGACAAAGCCGAAAACGTGGTTGGCGTCTACAGCGCCTCCGCCCCTCCCATGGCAGTCGACAACTACTCCAACTGGGAAGAGATCGACGCCGCCACCTGGGACCTCACGCACAACGGAGGGGCCACCGGCGATCATGCGAGTCTGAGCAGCAACAAGACCGCCGAAGCCTGGTACGAGCTGGAGGCCGCCTTCAAGAAGGCGACCGAGCGGCTCGGTGAGATCAACGAAGGCTTCAACAAGCAGATCAAGGCCCTGCAGGACCACATGCAGGGCGTCGCGGGCGACGAGTTCAACAAGTACGCGACGGATCTGTTCAAGGAGAGCGAAGACCTCTACAACACGCTGACGAACCAGGCCTACGCCACCACCGTCGGCAACATCGGTCACGCCATCCAGGACTACGCGCACCGCTGGTGGGAGGCGCTCGACAACGAGCACGAGCGCCGCAAGACCGCGATCGAGAAGATCGAGGCCGTCTCCACCGAGCTCAGCCAGTCCGAGTTCGACAGCAAGGTCCAGGAAGCGGTCGACGTCAGCGAGGACAACCTCCTCAAGGAGCTCAAGGTTCTGCTGACGAACCTCACGAACCAGTACAGCTCGCGCGGCTCCGACCTGAGCCCGCTGCACATCGCGCTGAGCCCCGCCGCGGAGAACACCGGCGGTGACGAGGGCAAGGGCGATGACGACAAGGACGACAAGGACGACAAGGACTCGAAGGACGACGAGGACTCGAGCGGCTCCGGGGACGACGAGGACTCGAGCGGTTCCGGCGACGACGAGGACTCCAGCGGCTCCGGCGACGACGAGGACGACACCTCCGACGAGGAGAAGGACGCCAAGGACGAGGCCGACGACGCCATCGACGAGCTGACCGGGGAGGGCGAAGGTTCGGGCGAGGGCTCGGGCGAGGGCTCCGGCGAAGGTTCGGGCGAGGGCTCCGGCGAAGGGTCCGGCGAGGGCTCGGGCGAGGGCTCCGGCAAGGGCTCCGAGGACTACGACAAGGGCCTGCAGGACGCGAAGAGCGCCGCGAACGACGCCATCGACGGCCTCACTTCCGACGGCCCGGGTGCCGGCGGCGGTGAAGGCGAAGGCGCCGGTGGTGAAGGTGCCGGTGGTGAAGGCGCCGGGGACACCGGGGGTGCCGGGGACACCGGCGGTGCCGGTGAAGGCCAGGGCGACGACTACCAGCAGGCCACCGAGGACGCGAAGAAGGCCGCGGGCGACGCGATCGACGAACTGGGCGCCGGTGGCGGCGAAGGTGCCGGCGGGGGCGAAGGCGCCGGTGAAGACACCGGTGGCGGCGTCGGCGGCATGCCGGGCGGCATGGGCTCCGGCGGCGGCAGCACCGGTTCCGGCGGTGGCAAGAGCGGCAGCGACAGCCAGCGCGACAAGGGCCTCGAGGACGCGAAGAAGGCCGCGAACGACGCCATCGACTCGCTCGCGGGCGGCGGCGAAGGCGGTCCCGAGACCGAGTCCGGCGGCCCCGGCAGCGAAGGCTCCGGCGGCGGCGCCGGCGAGGGCGTCGACACCGGCGAGGCCAAGAAGGCCGCGGGCGACGCGATCGACGACCTCAAGAGCGAGGGCCAGAGCCCGGAGACCCAGCAGCGCCTGGACGACGCCAAGAAGGCCGCGAACGACGCGATCGACGACCTGAGCAAGGACGGCGGCCAGCCCAGCGCCGAAGAGGCGAAGAAGGCCGCGTCCGACGCCATCGACGAGCTCGGCCAGGACGGCGACAGCCCCGAGCAGAAGCAGGCGATGGAGGACGCCAAGAAGGCGGCCGACGACGCCATCGACTCGCTCTCCGGCAGCGGCGGACCGAACACCGAGTCCGACGGCCCGGGCGGTGCCGACGAGAAGCTCGACGGCGGCGAGGCGAAGAAGGCCGCGGGCGACGCGATCGACGACCTCAAGAGCGAGACCGAGAGCCCCGAGGCCCAGGAACGCCTGGACGACGCCAAGCAGGCGGCGAACGACGCGATCGACGAGCTCACCAAGGACGGCGGCCAGCCGACCGCGGAAGAGGCGAAGCAGGCCGCGGACGAGGCGATCGACGCGCTCGGCCAGGACGGCGACTCCCCCGAGGTGCAGCAGGCGATGGAGGACGCCAAGAAGGCGGCCGACGGAGCCATCGACGACCTCGCGGTGAAGGACACCCCGGTGGACGGGGGCCAGGCCAAGACGGCGGCCTCCGACGCGATCGGCGACCTCGCCAAGGGCACCCAGGACCCGGCCGCCCAGCAGCGCATGGAAGACGCGCAGCAGGCCGCGAGCGACGCGATCGACGAGCTCAGCAAGGACGGCGGTCAGCCGACCGCCGAGGAGGCGAAGCAGGCCGCGGACGAGGCGATCGACGCGCTCGGCCAGGACGGCGACTCCCCGGCGCAGCAGCAGGCCATGGAGGACGCGAAGAAGGCCGCGGACGACGCGATCAACGAGCTGGCGAGCCCGTCCGACTCCGGCGGCCCGATCGACGACGCCCAGGCCCGCCAGGCGACCTCGGACGCCATCGGCGACCTGACCACCAAGAGCGCCGACCCGGCCGCGCAGCAGCGCTTGCAGGAAGCGCAGCAGGCGGCCAACGACGCCATCGGCGGGCTCAGCCAGGACGGCACCCCGCCGAGCGCTGAGGAGGCCAAGCAGGCCGCGTCCGACGCGATCGACAAGCTCGGCCAGGACGGGGACTCCCCGGCGCAGCAGCAGGCCATGGAGGACGCGAAGAAGGCCGCGGACGACGCGATCGACGGTCTCGCCTCCGGCGGTACCGGCGGCGGCGGTGGCGGTGGGTCCGAACTGGACGACTTCCTCGGCGGCGGTGGCGGCGGCGGTGCCGCGAAGGCCGCCGCGGACGACGCGATCTCCAGCCTCGGCTCCGGCGGCGGCGGGGGCGGCGGCTACGGCGGTGGCGGCTACGGTGGCGGCGACAGCCCGAGCGCCCAGTTCGACGTGGCGGCCAAGCAGGGCCTGGCCGCGCCGGGCGGTGCCGGTGCCGGTGCAGCGGCCGCGGCTGGTGCCGCGGGCGGTGCCGGCGGCGGTGCCGCGGGCGGTGCGGGCGCCGGCGGCATGCCGATGGGCGGCATGCCGATGGGCGGCGGTGGCATGGGCGCGGGCGCCGGTGCCGCCGGGCAGCAGAACCAGGAGCGGGAGCCGCAGATCTGGATGAAGGCGGACGACGGCGTCTGGGACGAGGACAAGGACAACCCGCCATCGGTGCTCGGACGGAGCTGATCTCGTGCCCACCAGCACACCCATCCCGTCGAACCTGGACCAGCTGAACTTCGACCAGCTGGCCCAGATGATCAACGAACGCGATCCGGAGCTGTACTACCAGCGCGCCGACGAGTTCGATCGCGCCACGGCGGGGCTCCGGCAGCTGATCGACGGCCTGCGCGGCACCATGCGCAGGCTGGAGGTCGGCCTGTCGGGGCTGTCGATGGACCAGGCCGCGCAGGCGGCCGAGCACTTGGCGGCGAAGAACGAAGCGGTGCTGCAGGCGATGCAGCAGCCGGGCTACGCGGCGATGCTGCGCCGCGCCGCCGACTCGCTGGCGGCCTCGCAGCAGCGGCTGCGGGACCTCCAGCAGCAGCGGGCGGAGCAGAGCGACGCCCCGGCGGAGGAGGCCGGGAAGGCCGACGAAGACCGCACCGAGCAGGCTCGCCAGATCCTGCGCGACCTGGCGACCTCCTACGGCGACGCGGCGGGCGGGTTCACCCCGCTGCCGGGCACCGGCCCGGGCAGCAAGCCGGTGGACCAGATCACGGCCGAGGGCGCCGAAGGCGGGCAGTCCGGCAGCGGCGGGCAGTACTCCGGCGCCGTCTACTACGGACCGGACGGCACGCCGCACGCGATGGACGCCGGCTACGCGCCGGGTTCGGGTGAAGGCGGCGGCGCCGTCGGCACGATGGCGCGCACCTACGGCAGCCCGGCCGGTATCGGCGGCGGCTCCGGCGACGGATCGACCGCGGGCGGCGGGACCGGCGGCTTCGGCGGCGGCGACGGCGCGGGGGAGCGGTCCGGGAACGCGGCCCCGTGGCTGGCGGCTTCGGCGAAGGGTGCTCCCGCGGTGCTCGGGCAGTCGCCCGCGGGCATCGGCGGTGGCGGCGGTTCCACGACGTCGGGCGGTGGCGGCTGGCGGATGGCCTCGGCCGCCCGCTCCGGCAGCGTCCAGGAGGGTTCGCCGCAGGTCCTGGGCAAGCGGATGGCGGCGAACTCGGCCACCGGCGGGACCGAGCCGACCGCGACGAAGAAGGAGAAGCGGCCGCAGACCTCCAGCCAGGAGGGCACGTCCTCCGGCCAGGAGCAGATCAGCACCATGAGCTCCCCGGTGGAGGAGCACAAGGAGTCCACCGCGGACGCGCCGTTCGTGCAGTCCCACGCGCCGGGCCACCTCACCGCGACGGCGACCGCGAGCGCGGCCGCGGGCGCGACGGCGGCGGGCACGCTGCCGTCGAACTCGCCGGGCTCGCACGCGCCCGGTCACGTGACGGCCGGGGCCCCGGACCCGACGGGCTCGAACCCGCCGGGCGGTGGGAACCCGCCGGGTGGCGGCAACCAGCCCGGTCAGCCGGTGTCGAAGTCGGCGACCGCCGGGCCGCTGGACGCCGGTTCGTCCGGTGCGCACAGCACGACCAGCGGCGGGCCGCGCAGCACGCCGTCCTCCGCGCTGGACCTCGGCCAGGTGCGCACCCCCGGCGGTACGCCGACGTTGCCGCGCCCGGGCGGGGAGTTCTCCGGAGCGCTGCCCGGAACCGGCGGCGGTGTGCCCGGCGGAACGGGCCAGGGGACCGGACCGATGCACGGCCCGATGGGCATGATGGGCGGCGCGGGCGCGGGCCAGGACCGCCAGCAGCAGGAGCGGCAGCCGAACGTCCCCGTTCCGGCGGACCGGGATTCCTGGGACGACGGCAACGGCGTGCTCGGCGCGGTCGGTCGCCGGTCGCGGTCCGAAGAGGACGGTCCGGAGCCGAAGGAGAAGCCGGTGGGCGACGCGAACGCCCAGATCGACGAGATCATCAATGGTCTCCGGGAGGAGCGGAAGATTCGATGACCGAGATGAACCGCGGTGGCGGCGCCTTCCAGGACCTCGAAGCGGCGATGGCCGCGCTGGAGCAGGAACAGCGCAAGCTCGCCGAGATCGGCGAGGTCCGCGAGAACGAGACGACGACGGTCCAGGCCAAGGACCGTTCGCTGGAGATGACCTTCGACGGCAGCGGCGAGCTGTCCGAGCTGAAGTTCAACGGCACGAAGTACCGGAGCATGGCCCCGGCGCAGCTGGCCCACGTGATCGTGGAGACGCTCCAGCAGGGCCGCGCGCAGGCGATGGCGAAGATGACGGACCTCATGGGATCCGATGCACTGCCGGGAATTGATCTAGCGGGCATCGCCGCGGGTAAGGTGGACCCCAGCAGCGTGATCGACGCGCTGCTGGCCCCGATGCTGGACGGCATCGTCGACGACGACGAGCGCCCCGGAAAGAATTCCCGTACGGAGAAGGGTGGCCAGGATGGCTGACGACTTCTACCTCGACCCCGACGGGATGCGGGACGCCAACCAGCGGATCAAGACGGCGCACGACGAGATGTCCGCCGCCTTCGACGAGCTCACTGCCGAGCTGGAGGAGCTCTACGGCTGCTGGGGCAAGGACGACGTCGGCAAGGCGTTCGAGGAGAACTACAAGGAGCCCGAGAAGAACATCAAGGAGGGCTCCAAGGGCATCCTCGATGGCGTCAACGAGCTGACCGGCTCGCTCGACGAAGCGGTGGACGAGTTCGTCGAGGTGGACGAGCAGAACCGCCGGAACGTCGAGAACACCGGTTACGAGTCCTGATCTCGGTGCCGGGAACCGTGCGACCTCTCTGCTGGGAGACGAGGGCCGCGAAGACGTGAGTTGAACACCCGGGCGCGACAGGGCGTCCGGGTTCGAATCTGGAGAGGGGGAGCCGGTGAGCAAGTACGAGACCACCGAGCTGCCCGACAAACTCCAGAAGTTCTTCAAGATCACCCTCGGCATGGAGTGGCCCGAGGGCAGCGAAGGCGGCCTCAACGCGATGCACGCCGCGTTGGAGCGCTACGCCGACCGCACCGACGAGATGGCCGCCAAGATGGAGTCGGCCGGCGGTGACATCGACGCCGCCCTGGACGGCGACACCTCCGACGAGACCGTCCGGTACGTGAAGTCCGATCTGCCCGGCTACCTGCGCGAGCAGTCCGCCGTCGCGCGCGACCTGGCCAGCAAGGCCCACGACGCGGCCGCGGACATCCAGAAGAACAAGATCATGTTCATCGCGATGACCGCGATGACGCTGGCGACGGTCATCTCGCTGATCGCCTCGCTGTTCGGCGCGTTCATGGTCCCGGCGGTGCTCGCCGCTGCGCGGGTGGGCATCACCGCGCTGCTGCGGGAACTGATCAAGCAGATCGCGCAGAACATCGTCAAGCAGCTCGGCCGCATCCCGCAGGCCGTCAAGGCGGGCGGCTGGAAGGCCGGGGCGAAGGCGGCCGGTTCGCAGGCCTGGCAGCTGGGCAAGTACCCGGCCGGTGGTGCGGCGTTCGGTGCCGGCGTGATGGGCGGTCTGGACGCGGGCATCCAGGGCATCCAGAAGGCCGCCGGCTACCGCGACAACATCAACACCGAGTCGATCAAGGGCATGGTCATCGGTGGCGCGATCGGTGGTGCGGCCTCCGGTGTCGCCGCCGGGGCGGTGCGCGGCATCGCGAAGAACCTCGACGACGTGATGGTCAACATCAACAAGAACATCACGAACGCGAACAAGCTGCGGGGCCCCAAGGAGCAGATCCCGGAGAAGAAGTTCACCCGGGGGCAGGTGGCGTTCGGGCGCTTCGCGGACGGCGCGCTGCAGATCGTCTCGGTCGCGGCGAGCAACCCGCTGGTCTACATCGCCACCGACGACAAGCACGGCGTGGCCTCGGACGGCATGTTCGGCGCCTTCGCCAAGGGCGGTCTCGGCGGCACGACCGGTGGCGGTGGCAAGGCCGGTGCGGGCACGCCGACGATCAGCGAGGTCAAGGGCCCCGGCGACCTGAAGATCCCCAGCCCGGGCGAGATCGGCGGCGACAAGTCCGGCGGCGACGCCACGGGCGACAAGAAGGGCACCGGCGGGGCGCGGGACGGCGAGTCCTCGACGAACACCTCCAGCGACGGGCCGCCGAGCTACGAGGAGGCGACCCAGGGCCCGCCGTCGTACGCGGAGGCCAACGGCGAGGGGACCGCGGGCGCCGGGCAGGGCGGCCACGATTCGAGCGGGCAGTCGGATTCGAGCGGTCGGTCGGATTCGAGTGGCCGGTCCGACTCCAGCGGTCAGTCGGATTCGAGTGGCCGGTCCGACTCCAGCGGCCGGTCCGATTCCAGCGGGCAGTCCGATTCGGCTGGTCGGACGGATTCCAGCGGTCGCTCCGATTCGAGCGGTCAGTCCGACTCCAGCGGCCGGTCCGACTCCAGCGGGCAGTCCTCCTCGACGAACACCGGGTCCGGGCAGTCGGATTCCGCGGGCTCGCGCGACAGCCTGGTGGACTCGAACCGGGACAGCGCGGGGCAGCAGGAGTCCTCCTCGCGGGACGTGAGCCACGGCGGCACGAACATCGGCTCGGTGTTCGGGAACTCCGTGCCGGTGGCCACCGAGTCGACCGGGATCGGCTCGGCCGACGGCGGCACGTCCTCGGAGAGCTCCGGGACCTCGACCTCGCACAGCAGCGGGTCCGGCCAGTCCTCCTCGACCGGCGGCTCCGATTCGACCGGGTCGCAGTCGACCTCGCAGTCCAACGACTCCTCCTCGTCCAACCAGGGCCAGGCCGTCGCGCACGGCGGATTCGGGCAGTCGCAGAGCACCTCCGGCGGGCAGGTCGGGGGCGCGGCGAACTCGACGGCGGGCACGAGCACCTCGGGTTCCACCACGTCGTCCGCGCCGAGCTCCAGCACGACGTCCTCCAGCACGACGTCCTCCAGCACGACGTCCTCCAGCACGAGCGGTCCGAGCACGGCCGCCACCGGCGGTCCGAGCACGACGGCGACCGGACCCGGAACCACGGCCACCGGCCCGGGCACGACCGCTACCGGTCCGGGCACGACCGCCACCGGTCCGGGCACGACCGCCACCGGCCCGGGCACGACCGCCACCGGCCCGGGCACGACCGTCACCGGTCCGGGCACGACCGCCACCGGTCCCGGAACCACCGCTACGGGTCCTGGCACGACCGCGACGGGGCCGGGCACGACGGCCACGGGACCGAACACCACGGCGACCGGGCCGAACACGACCGCGACGGGCCCGAACTCGACCGCCACCGGTCCGAACTCGACGGCCACGGGGCCCGGCACGACGGCCACCGGTCCGAGCACGACCAGCACCGGCAGCCCGAGCACCAGCACGACGGGCGGGCAGACCGGCACCACCGGCGGGCAGACCAGCACCGCGGGCGGGCAGACCTCGTCGACCAACCCGTCGACCGCGGCCACCGGCCCCGGGCAGTCGCAGAGCACCCCGGGCGGCGACCGGACCGGGACGCAGGGCGGTCCGAACCAGACCTCGACCACGAACCCGAACGGCTCGACGGTCATCGGCTCGGACGGCACGACCTCGTCGACCGACGCGGACGGCGGGCCGAGCAACACCGACGGCCGGTCGAACGAGATCGGCGGCTCCGACCGGCAGGACGTCGGCGGGGACCGGGCCGACTCCGGGTTCCGCGACGACGTCCAGAACTCGCGCGACGAGTCGCAGTCGTTGCGTGACGATGCACAGACTTCGCGGGAGGAATCCCCGTCCTCGCGCGAGGAATCGCAGAGCTCCCGGGACGAGTCGGGTTCCCGCGAGGAGCAGGCTTCGCGGGACGAATCGAACTCCCGCGAGGAGCAGGGCTCCCGGGACGACGAGTCGACCACCGATCCCGCGCAGTCCCGGGACGACTCGGCCGAGCTCACCGAATCCGACCGGCCGGAATCCGAACGCACCCCGGATTCCCGCGCGGACGAAGCGGAATCCGGCCGGGACCAGCGCGAGGACTCCGCCGCGCCTGCCCCGGTGCAGGGCCAGCACCAGTCGGGCGGCCAGCCCGGCAACCAGGCGACCAACCAGCCGGGGCGCGGGGCGGCCACCACCCCGCAGGCGGGTGGCGAGACGCGCGCTCCGCAGTCCGGCACGGTCACCGGAGGCAGGCAGGACGCCGCCGCACCCGCCGCGCGCACCAGCGGCGAACCGGATTCCACCGCCGCGAACCCGACGAGCGAGCAGCGTCCCGACACCACCGCCGACCCGGAAGCGGACCCCGTCACCGAGTCCCGGTCCGAGCCCGCGCCGCGCACCGAATCCGCGGGCCGCCCGGACACCACCGCCGAGCCGGAGACCGGCGCCACCCGCTCCGACGGCTCCACCGAGCAGTCCGGCCGCACCGAGGACGCCCGCCCCGAGGACGCCGAGCCGACCCGCGTGGAGGACGAGCAGCCGACCCGCGCGCAGGACGAGCAGCCGACCCGCGCGCAGGACGAGCTGCCCGCTCGCGACGCGGACGCGGAGCGCGCCGACCCGGTCGCGTCCACGACGCCGAACCAGTCGACGCCGAACCAGTCGACGCCGAATCAGACGACGCCGAATCAGACGACGCCGAACCAGACCGGCAACCAGACGACGCCGAACCAGGGCGCCAACCAGAGCACGCAGAACCAGGCGAACCCGAACCAGGCGAACCCCGGCCAGACCACGTCGAACCAGCCGGGCCAGCAGCCCGGCGGGCGCCCGAACGTCACCTCGCAGCAGGACCCGGGCCAGGCGCGCGGCGGCGACCAGACCGCTACCCGCGGCGGCGACTCCCGCGGCCCGGCCACCGAGAGCAGCAGCCCGAACCGCAGCCAGGACACCAACCGCGGCCAGGACACCAACCGCGGCCAGGACTCCACCCGCACCCAGGACGGGGAGCGCGGGCTCAACGTCACCGCGCCCGACCAGCGCACCGCCTCGACCACCTCGCGCCCCGGCTCCACCGGCACCTCGCACACCCGCGAGGGCGGCAGGCAGGACCCGCCGCTGCCGCCGGTGTTCGCCGCGCTGCTCACCGATCCCGACCTGGTGCCCGCGCCGATCCCGGATGCGCCGCGCGCGCCGCAGGGCGGCAGGCTGAACGGCCCCGCCCAGCAGGACGGGACGCCGCTGCGCATCCCGGCCCCGGACGAGGTCGTGGTGGGCCTGGGCCCGCAGGGCGGTCGTTCGCTGGTGATGGGCGGCGATCCGCCCGCGCAGCGCACCGCGACCACCGAGGGCGACGCGGCGGCGGGCACCTCGTTCGCCAGGGACGTCCCGCTGTCCGAGGACCTGGAGTCCGCCGCCCGCTCCTACAGCAAGCTCGCCGCGGGCCGCACCCGCGAACTGCTGGACACCGCGGCCGTCCTGCTCAGCCGGGCCGGTGAGATCCCCGGCAAGGTGCCGACCGTCCTGTGGGAAGCCGTCGCGGCGCGGATCGCGAAGGGCGAGCACGGGCGCGCGGACGAGCTCGTCCAGCGCTACGTGCACGAGAAGGAGTCGCTGGGCGGCGAACAGGCCGCGCGGACCGGCCGGCCCGACTCGGACACCCCGCCGATGTCCCCTGTGGACAGTCCGCGGCGCGGTGCGTTCGACGAGGTCCCGGGCAGCCCGAAGGACGGCGAGAGCCGCAACCGCGGCACCGACGACGTCGACGGGTCCGGCAAGCGCGGGGACGACGCCGAGGACGGGCGCGGATCCGATCGCGGCGAGGACGGCAAGCGGTCCGACGACGACGGCGCGAAGGACTCGGAGCAGGCGAAGAAGGACGCCGAGGACGAGGCGAAGAAGACCCCGAAGCCGGTCCGGGAGATCCGGGAGGCGCTGCCGGACTACGTGCGCCGCGGCCAGTCCCTCGGCCCGATCGAGCAGATCGGCGCCACCCGTCGCGCGAACCTGCCGCAGGACACCCGGACGCTGGAGTTCAGCGGTCCCGACGTGGTCGCCCACCTCAACAGCCTGCTGCCCGGCGGCAAGGGCAAGTGGGAGGACACCGGCATCGTCCAGCGCCGCGTGGACAACGCGGTGCACAGCCTGGTCGGCTCCGGCGACACGTTCACCGTCCGCAAGGGCGGCAAGTTCTACGAGCTGCTGGTCAAGGCCACCCCGCAGTTCGACGAGATGAAGTCGGTGAAGCCCTCCGACGAGTCCATCAAGGCGAGCACCAAGACCGAGAAGTCCACCTCGCACACCAGCAGCGAATCCCGGGACAAGGCGTTCTCCCCGCAGCTGGCGACCACCTCGGTGCCCGGCGTCTACGTGTACGTGAACCCGACCGTGCCCGGCGGCTTCTCCGAGACGCACCTGTCGGAGCAGAGCCAGAAGTACGGCAGCGGCCACAAGTACGCCATCAAGGAACTGCACGACGTCGAAGTGCCGATGAAGTTCGAGTTCTCGCTGCGCGACAGCAAGAACCAGGTCGTGACCCCGCCCGGCGTCGGACGCGACGTCGTCGGCCCGACCGCGAACCGCACGCTGGAACAGCACAGCGTCTCGGAGACGGCGGACGTGGCGCTGCGGGTGCCGATCGGGCTCTCCAACGGCCGCTCCATCGGCAACGTGCTCGCGGACTCGCACGCGCACCTGGACACCTTCCACCAGTCGCTGAACCAGCGGCGCCAGGTGAAGCTGGCCGAGCAGGGCGTGCACGAGCTGGGCGAGCTCGGCGAGGCGGGCAGCCGCGCCGTCCGGGACTCGGCGCCGATCGGCGTCACCATCCACACCGGCCCGTTCGCCGGTTCGTTCTTCACCCAGGTGCAGCAGATCCTGGGCAAGAGATTCCGGGACGAGACCTCCGTCGACGCGCACGGCAGACCCGCTCTGCAGGAGTTCCTGCACAAGGACGGCATCACCGAGCGGTTGCCGGAGATGACGGTCTTCGAAGGTGCGCACCCCGAGGCGGGGTGGGTGCAGTCCGGCGAGATCTACAAGGGCCGCAAGCTCTCGCTGTTCCGCTCCCACCCCGGCACGAAGATCGAGATGCGGGCGGTGGCGACCTGGATCAAGGTCGGCCACGAGCACGCGGACGTGACGCACTCCGATTCGCAGACCGCCACGTTCGGCAGCAAGGACGTCCGCAAGACGGACCGCTCCGGCGGGCTCAACGCGATCGCGGGCCCCGGTGTCGTCGCGGGCCCGTTCCGGGTCGTGGCGGGACCGAACGCCGGGTTCAACATCGGCCGGGCCAACGAGCAGAGCATCAACCGCTCCACCGAGGTCACCCACACCGTCGACACCACGGGTGAGGCCGCCCGGTACCAGCTCGGCTACAAGATGCAGGTCCGCAAGCTCGGCGGCGAGCCGGTCACGCTGGACGGCATCGTCGCCGCCGACATGCTCGGCGACCGCGGCAAGGCGGCCGAGGCCGGGCTGTTCGACGGGACCCCGCTGGCCGACGCGCACCGCCCGGAGACCTTCCGCTCCGGTGCCGAGCGCACCCACTTCCTGCCGGAGTCGGTCGAGAACGGCCACGCGTTCATCGGCAGGCTCACCGACCTGCCCGTCGGGCGCGATCTGTACAACGGGCTGGCGGACCTGCTGCGGGACATCCCGCTGCGCGGGCGGGTGCGGCTGGACCAGAACATGTTCATCCGGCAGTTCGACGACCAGGCCTTCGCGAAGGGCCTGTCGGCGAAGATCGCCGACGTGCTCAAGCGCGGGCGCAACCTCGCCGACATCCTCGCCGACGAGGAGGTCGTCAAGCAGCTCGTCCCGCACATGGTCGACGGGGCGCTGCACCTGCCGCTGAAGCGGGAATCGCTGCTGAACGACTACGTCTCCGTCGTGCGGCTGTCGATGGAGACCAGCAACATCCGCGACGGCGAACCGGTCCGGTCCGGGGGCGAGTCCTTCGGGGGCGCCCGGCTGGACGGCGACGCGACGCCGGAGGGCACCGGCGGGCGTTCCGGGGAGGACTCCGGCAGCGGCGCGAAGGACGGCGGTGCGAAGGACGGCAGCGGTTCCCGGGACGGCGCGAAGGACGGCGCCGAGGACGGGAAGTCGAAGAGCGACGGCGCGCTCAACACCAGCCGGAAGGTCACCGACGAGACCACGGTGAAGAGCAGCCGGTTCCGCAAGCGCGGCCTCATCGGCGGCGTCCAGGCCCGGCTGTACGCCTCGCTGGGCATCGGGTCCTACGTGCTCAACGGCGGCTACCGCGCCGAGGGCAACCGGACCCGCAGGCGGGGCTTCGAGTTCGGCCGGGAGACCGCCGTCGAGCGCAAGCGCGGTGGCAGCATCGCCCCGGACGGCAAGCTCACCGACGACCGGCTGCGCTCGTTCCGCGCGGACCTCGACTTCAAGGCCGAGGTCCTCTCGTACAAGCGGCCGAGCGAGGGGATGCGCCGCATCCGCCCGCAGCGCCCCGGCAGGCACGTGCCGGTGTTCCAGGAGCTGACCAGCGACTTCCCGGTCGACCTGACCTCGAACGAGCGGTCCAGGCAGAAGCCGAACCCGCACGCCGCCGAGCCGATCACCAAGCGGGTCGACGCCCGCTTCGTGGTGCCGGAGAGCCTCGTCAGCGAGGAGGACCCGCTGGCGGTGACGCACTTCGAGGAGGGCGCACCGAACGCGCAGGTCGAGCAGATCGGCTCCCCGCCCGCGCCGCACCAGATGCCCCCTGGCGGGAGCCGCACGCTCGACGGCGCCCAGCTGGTCGGGTTCACCGGCGGCAAGATCCTGCGCCAGATGGCGACCGACCTGCTCAGCCAGGTCACCCGCAACGACCCGATCGTCCGGTTCCCCGTCCCGGAGATCACCAGCCCGATCGCGCACATGCTCGGGGCGGACCGCATCGAGGGCGATCCGCGGCTGTTCAGCAGGCCGCGCACCACCTCGATCTCCTACACGCGGGCGCGGCGCGACCTGGCCGTCGAGATGGGCACCTCGTTCAAGCCGGTGCTCGACACCGCAAGCCCGATCACCCGCAGCGAGTACGAGCAGGCCACCCGGGAGCTCACCGGCAAGGCCAACGCGGGGCGCACCACCGGTTGGAGCGTGAACCACGGCGGCTACGTGGGCGCGGTGTTCACCGGCCCGTTCGGGCAGGGCGTCAAGACCGGCACGCACGACGTGGACGGGCTCGGCGTCGGCGTCATCAACGTGCAGCCCTACACCCAGTCGATGGGCGCGGAGACCTCGCGTTCGCTGGAGAGCGGGCAGAAGCTCACCGTCGAGACCGCGCCGGAGAAGGTGTACCTGGCGCGGGTCAAGGTGCACGCCGGCATGGTCGCGGAGGCCACCTACAAGGGGAACTTCGACCAGCTGGAGCTGTTCTCCCGGCCCGAACCGCGCCGCCGCGGGCAGTACGTGGAGCTGCCGGAGTCGCAGCTGGTGTGGCTGACCAAGGACCAGCTGGACGAGATCAGCCCCGGCCTCGGCGGGGAGCGCGGCGGCGATCCCGCGTCGTCGACGCCGCCCGGTTCGGATCCGGCCACCGGCGACCGGGCGCGGCGGAACGACCCCGCCGACGACACGACCTCCGACTCGTCCGGCTCCTCGGCGGGCGAGCACAGCACCACGTCCACCAAGTCCCGCCCGGACGCGTCGCTGACGCTGCCGCCGAGCCTGGACCCGAACCGCGCGGTGCGGCCGTCCTTCGGCCTCGGCGGCATCATCGACCCGGTCGACCTGGCGAACCAGCTCGGCGAGATCCGGGAGAACCTGAGCCGGGAGCTCGGCGAGGACGTCGCCGCGGCGCTGCTGCCCGACACCTCCGCGGGCAACCCGCGGAACAACCACGCGTCGCTGCAGGCGCTGCTCACCGACATCAACAACTCGGTGGAGCAGGCGCTCAACGGCGGCGAGCGGACCACGCTGCGCTACGAGCGCCGGTTCAAGGGCAACACCTACCGGTTCAACCTGGAAGCCGACTTCCTGCCCGACCACGGCCCGGGTTCGATCCGGCACGTCGAGAAGCTCAAGGTCACCAACCTCGCCAGCACCGCCCTGGAGAAGGTCCGCACCAGCGGCCGGACGCTGCTGACCACGATGTTCGCCGGTCGGCTCGGCGTGCGCGGCACCGAGATCCCGCCGAGCGACCCGCAGGCCAGGCAGACCGAGCACACCGGGCTGGGCGCGGCGGGCGTCGGCATCACCCCGCAGGCGCGCTGGGGCAACCGCACCCAGCAGCTGACCAACAAGGACGAGGTCGGGCACGAGCGGTCCGCGGAGACCAGCGGCCCCGTCGCCGAGCACGGCGGCCGGCTGCGGCTGAACCTCCAGGTCGCGCACGGCGACGGTCCGGCCACGCACGCGATCTCGGTGGACCGGCCGGTCACGGTGACCAAGCTGGCCGAGGAGGCGCTGCCGCTGCCGGACGGCACCCGCTACGGGCAGCTGAGCCACCGCTCGACGCTGGCCGCCGAGCAGATGACCTCGGACGCGCTGAACGCCTGGCGCGGCGAGGGCAAGTTCACGCTGCCCACCGCCGACGCGCACTGGGGCGAGCACTTCTTCGGCGACATCGACGAACTCGTCCAGGCGGGGCGCGGCGCGCTGACCGACTCCGGGGCCGAGATCCCGCGGGACGTCGACAGCGCGCTGGCGATCGCGATCACCGTGGCGCAGCTGCGCTCGCGGCTGCCCGACCAGCTAGACGGCGTCTTCACGGTGCCGATGCCGGACCTGAACCGGACGCTGGAGTTCCACGCCCGCGTGCCGGAGACCCCGAAGTTCGCGAGCACCAGCGGCTCGGTGAAGTTCGAGGGCAAGACCAAGCCGAAGGACGAGCGGACCTCCGAGGTCGAGTCCGGGCACACCACGGAGCTGCGCACCACCGAGCCGTGGGGCTGGGGCGGCAACACCCAGCCCGCGGACAAGAGCCCCTACGCGTTCGGCCAGAACTCCGGCTACGCGGCGCGCGACCTGGTGGCGCTGTCCTCGCGCGACCCCGCCAAGCTGCTGCAGAGCGGGGAACTGCACTCGGAGGACGCGGCGCGGATGCCGATCTCCGACAAGATCATCCACAACGAGGAGACCGTCACCAGGGCGCTGCTGAGCGGCCTGGAGTTCCGCGTCATCGCCCGCGAGACCGGCGGCGCGTTCCAGTTCGGCGAGCCCAAGGTCGGCGGCCGCAGCGTCGGTTTCCGCGACGCCTTCGTCTCCCGGCTGTGGGACGACGACGCGACCGCGCGCACCGGGCACGCGATCTCCCCGGACCTCATCCAGGCCACCAAGGATCTCGCCACCAAGGGCGAGGAGTGGTCCAAGGCGGACAAGGCCCTCAAGGGCGCGCTGGAGGCCGACGGCTTCGCCGGCCCCAGCCGCACCGGCGAGACCGAGGCGGTCGCCAAGGCGCAGGAGGCCGAGTCCCACGCCCGGTCCGAGTACTCGAAGGCCAAGCGCACCTGGGACCAGCTGACCCAGGCCGAGCACGAGCGCGACGCGCGCATCCGCGAGGAAGCCCGGATCAGCGAGCGCCATGCCGCGCAGGACCGCGCCGAGCGGGCCGCCGACCCGGGCTCGCAGTACCGGCTGCCGCCGATCCGCCGTGCCTCGGTCGCCGACGACCTGCTCAGCGGCTGGGAAGACGTCATCAACTACGGGCGGCCCAGCACCTCGCGCACGCACGGGCCCGCGTTGCCGCGCATCCCGGAGGAGATCGAGCTCAGCGACCTGCCGCCGCGCGGCACCCGCGGCGACCTCGCCGGACCGCCCGCAGCGGTCCCGACGCCGCCGGGGGAGAACTCCGGGCGGAGCGGCGACGGTGCGAACCGCGGGGACGACGCGAACCCGGGCGAGGAGTCGAACCGCCGCGGGGAGGACTCGAACCGCCGGGACGAGGACTCGAACCGCGGCGAGGAGTCGAACCGCGGGGACGAGTCGAACCGCCGCGACGACGCCACCACCCGCGGCGGCGAGGACTCGCCGCGGCGCGGCCGGGACCGGAGCGGCACCCAGGACAGCTTCGACTTCGCCCACGACCCGGAAGCCCAGCAGTGGCGCCGGATGCTGGGCTTCTCCGAGCGGGACATCGCGCAGCAGGACGCCGCGCACAACCTCGGCACCCTGGACGAGGTCGGCCCGCTCGACGAGGTCGAACTGGACTCGCTGCCCAGCCGCTCCACCGACTCGGACGGGGTGCCCCCCACCGACCAGGACGGCTCGTCCCGCCCGGCCCCCGAGCGCCGGGTGCAGATGGGCGGCGAGCCGGTCGCCCCGCACCGCGCGGTGGTCGACGCGCTCAACGACGCCGCCGCCGAGCACTCCCGCAGCGGCCGCGAGCCGGAACCGCGCACCGAACTGCTCGGCCCGGACGTGTTCGGGCGGCGCGCTCCCGAAGCGGCGCCCGAGTTCCTCACCGGGCACGACTACTCGAACCTGCCCGCGGACCGCACCACCAGCCTGTTCCGGGCGCTGGACATGGCGCGCCCGGAGGGCCGCCCGACGCACGCCGAGATGGCGCCGGACGCGCTGGCCCCCGAGCCCGGTTCGGTGATCACCTCGCACCGCTCGCCGACGCAGCGGGCCCGGTGGGCGCCGCGTCCTCCGGTGCCGCTGCCGGAGACGCTGGAGATGCCGCGGCTGGCGCACCACGTCTGGCTGGGCGGCCCGCTGTCCGGCACGGGCAGGCACGGCATCCACCGGGAGGGCATCGGCGAGTCCGCCGACGCGCACGCCGGTCAGCTGGACACGGTGCTGTGGACGGACGTGCCGCGCTCGCAGTTCGAGGCGGCCGACGCGCACACCGGCCCGATGGCCGCCGACCACCCGCTCGCGCAGGTCCGCGACATGCTCGACTGGGCGCGGCAGCACGACGTGAAGCTGGTCAACCTGGACGAGGTCTCCAACGCGGAGAGCCCGCTGCCCGGCCACGAGTTCATCGCGAGCGAGCGGGCCAAGATGACCCAGGCCGGCAGCGCGGGCGCCAGCGACATCGCCCGGCCGGCGATCATCCACGAGTTCGGCGGCGTCTACGTGGACGGCGACAGCGCGCTGCGGAACCCGCAGAGCGTGTTCGACGTGGCGCTCACCAGCCCCGAGGGGTTCGCCCTCCACATCGACACCGAGCGGGGTTTCGCCAGCAACTCGGTGGTCGCGGCCCCGCGGCAGCACCCGGCGATGCGGTCCTACCTGGACACCATGATCCGGCAGTACGAGAAGCCGTACTCCGAGGTGGTGGACTCCCGGCTGCGGGACGCCGGTCCGGAGGCCTTCAACGACCCGATGCTCGCGATGCGGCGCAACTCGATCCGGCAGCGCAGCGGGCCGGAGAACCTCGACGAGTTCGCCCGGTCCCTGGGCTACCGGGACTCCATCGACCTGCCCGGGCTCAAGGACGTCGACGTGCGCAGCGCCGGGACCTGGATGTACCCGGCGCCCGCGCCGCACCCGCGGGTGTGGGACGCGGCGGCGACCGAGCGGTTCACCCAGAACGTCGTCCAGACCCTGGTGCGCGGCCTGCACAACCGGCCCGGCGAGCTGCTGCTCACCGAGGTCGGCGACGTGGTCAACACCCACCCGGACCCGGACCTGATCTGGAACTCGGCGATCACCTTCCTGGCCGAGCACCCGACCTTCGGTCCGATGATCGAGGGCGTCACCTTCGCCCGCCACGACTACGGGCAGCCGAAGAACCACGAGCTGCCCGACCACGCCCACGAGCTGCTCAACGTCGACCACGACGACCCGTACGTCCACTACGGCGAAGTCGGCATGCCCACCCGCATCGAGAACCCGGGGCACCCGAGCCCGGACCCGGTGGAGATGGGCGGGCACCCGCTGGACGCGGTGCAGCCGCAGGGGACCGGCAAGGACCTCACCTTCGCCGACGTGGAGTTCGTGCCGCTGCCCGCGGGCAAGGACGGCGAGGCGATCGGCGTCGGCTTCCCCCGCTCCGACGTCGAGGCCGAGACGATGCGGCACGCGTTCGAGGCGGGCGCCGGGGACCGGGCCGCGCAGCTGTACGGCGCGCCCGCGGACGGCAAGAACTACTTCGTGGCGCCGCACTTCAAGGACGGCCACTTCACCGTCCGGGACCACGACGGCGCGCTGCACCGCCTCGACCACGAGCAGATGAGCAAGCTGCTGCTCAGCGCCGGTCGGCCCGGTCCGCAGTGGACGCAGGGCACGAACCTGCTGTGGCTGAGCTGCAACCTCGGTTCGCCGGAGCACTCCGGAGTCGGCCAAGGCCTGCACTCGCTGCTGTCCGACCAGGTCGGGGAGCAGTACGCGCCCAGCGGCAAGCCGGAGCTGCTGGAGAGCGGCGGCGTGAACCTGCGCGGCACCGGCGACATCACCCGCTTCGGGCCGAACGAGGCGGACCCGCCGAGCTACGGGGATCTGGACACCACCCCGGGCCACGGCGTCGAGATGGGCGGCACGCCCCCGCCCGCCGACCCGGAGCAGCGCAGGCTGCTCGGCTCCGCGCGGGACTCGGTGGCCGCCGCGCAGCGACACCTGGCGGCGCTGCCGCCGGACGCGCTGCCGGAGGCCCGCGCCCAGGTCGCCGCCTGGCGCCAGGCGTGGGCGGACGGCCAGGTCACCTCGCTGGGCCCGGACGCGCTGCGCTCCTTCGACCAGACCGCGCGGGACCTCGCGAGCGAGATCCGGGAGACCCGCTACGAGCAGCTGCTGGAGCAGCACGACACGGCGTCGGACCGGATCGCCGACGGCGTCGAGGAACCCCCGTTCCACGAGGACGGCGTGCCCGGCGGCATCAGCTCGCGGCCCGGCGTGAAGGTGGGGCTGGAGCTGGAGTTCCAGCTCCCCGAGGCGGACCGCGAGCTGTTCGGCGCCAAGGTCTCCGACCTCGGCATGAAGCTCAACGCGGGCGGCTTCCTGGAGTGGAGCCCGGACACCCCGCTGCTCACCCCCGACCGGGTCCCGTCGGCGGAGCTGCACTCCCGCGGCAAGTGGGCGATGGTCGACGAGGTCGCCCACGAGAACGGCGTCGAGGTCATCTCGCCGATCCTGCGGCTGGACCAGCGGCCGGACATGTGGCTGGACGTCGAGGCGGTGCTCGACTCGGTGCAGGAGCACGGCGGCACCGCCGACAGCACCGGCGGTCACGTCAACATCAGCTTCGACCAGCCGCTCAACGCCCGCGAGTACCACCGGCTGGCGCAGCTGACCAAGTCGTTCGAGTCCGTGATGTACCGGCTCGGCAACTACCCGATGGGCCCGAACCAGCGCGCGCTGCACATGGTCGGCCCGAACCCGATCCCGCCGGACGCGTCCAAGGTCACCAGCCCGTCGGACGTCCGTTCGCTGAGCCGGGACAAGTACGACGCGGTCAGCTTCCGGCACGTGACCGGCGGTCCCGCGGACCGGGTGGAGTTCCGGTTCTGGTCGGGCAGCACGAAGGCGAGCGTGTGGCAGGCGCACGTGGAGCTCAGCGCCGCGATGCTGGCGGCGGCGAAGGACCCGTCGATCCAGACCCGGCTCGACGAGATGATGCGGGAACCGGAGCTGCTCGGCGTCGGCGGCGGTTCCGCGCTGCCGGACCTGATGAACCTGCTGGAAGTGCTGCCGCTGAGCCCGGCCGCGCAGGAGCAGGCGGTGCACCTGTTCGCGCTCACCGACCCGTGGGAGGACACCGGCGGCAACGACATCCACTGGCGCTCGCAGACGGTGGGCCTGCCCGACGGCGGGCTGTTCTTCCCGCACGACGGCAACACCATCGACTCCGCCGTCAAGGTGGCGCGGACCGTGCAGCCGCACCCGGACACCGACCTGGTGATGGGCACCCTGGACCCCGCCACCGGTGATCTGAAGCTGTGGAACGGGGAGACCCTCGCCGGCAACGACCTCATCGACACGATGAGCCACCGGCGGATGGGGGACCGGAACGCGGTCGCGATGGCCATCTCCGGGGTCGCCGACGCGCCGTGGTTCCCCGAGCTGGTGCAGCACTTCGGCCAGCTCGGCAAGCCGGTGCTGACCGCGGGCAATCCGCTGCTCGGCCCGGAAGGCCACCTGGTCGCGGCCACCATGCAGGTCGGCGCGGACGGCCGGATGCGCCCGGGCCCGGACCCGGCCGGCTGGGTGGAGCACCGGCCGGAGGGTTCCCGCCCGACCGGGCAGTTCGACCTCGGGCACGCGATCGCCCAGGTCACCCGGCCCGCGCAGCCCGAGCACGCCCCGGCGGGCGTCGTCATGGGCGGGGAAGCCTCGCCGCGCACCAGCATCGACGACCACTTCGCCGTGCCGGACCACGGCGACACCGCAGGCGCGCCGCACGATTCCGGTGCACCGGACGACGCGGCCGCACCGCACGACGCGGGCGAGGCGCAGGGCCCCGGCGCGCGCAGCGCGGCGCACGACCCGGCCGCGGTCGACGGCATCGTGTCCGAGCTGGCCGACGCGCGCGCCGGGCGCGCCGACGAGACGGCGCCGCTGCTGGGCGAGGACCTGTTCGGCCTGCTGAGCCCGGATCCGACTCCGGATTTCCTGCAGGGGCTGGACATCCCGGCGTTGGGCACCGACAAGTTGTCGTCGCTGTTCGACGCGATGGACCTGACGCACGACGCGCCGACCGCCCGGCTGACGTCGGACGGGCTGGCGAGCCGTCCGGACCAGGTGATCACCTCCCGTCCGTCGGAAGAGGCGCGGAACGGCTGGGCGCCGGGCGAGGTGACGCCGCTGCCGGAGACCCTGGAATTGCCGAAGCTGCTGCACAGCATCTGGATGGGGAGTCCGGTGCAGGCGGCGACGCGGTCGGCGGAGGTGTTCGAGAACTTCGGTTCCGCGGCGTCCCGCTACGACGGGACTTCGGTGCTGTGGACGGATGTTCCGCGTGCCGACTTCGACGCGGCCCGGGCGAGCGAGCCGCCGGCGGACGGTTCCCCGGACCCGCACGCGGGTACTCGCGAGATGCTGGACTGGGCGCGGGACAACGGGATCAAGCTCGTCAACATCAACGAGTTCTTCCACCAGGAGAACTCGATGGTGCTCGACCCGTACTTCCGCAGCGAGAGCGGCCGCCTCACCGGCGCCGGGTACGCCGCGGGCAGCGACATCAGCCGGATCGAGATCCTGCGCGCCCTCGGTGGTTTCTACAGCGACGGCGACAACCACGTGCGGGACCTCGCGCGCGCCGAGCGGGAACTGCTCGACACCCCCGAAGGCTGGGCGCGGCTCTCCGACCAGACCGGGAAGGTCGACAACGCCGCGTACGGGATGCCGCGGAACCACCCGGTGGCCGACTCGATGCTGCGGTCGATGGAGACGGCGCTCGGCGAGGAGCAGGCGAAGCTCTACCAGGACTTCGCCATGACCGCGCACAAGGAGATGTTCGACCAGAACGTCATGCGCGTCCGGCGGAACTCGCTGATGATGCGCACCGGGCCGGACGCGCTGTTCCGCCTCGCCGGCGAGCTCGGCTACCAGGGCATCCACGGCTTCCCGCAGATCCCCTCGGTGCACGTGGAGTCCGCGGCGAGCTGGCTGCCGGGCGGCTCGCGGCCCGACGCGAAGCTGTCCGGCCCGGAGGCCGCCGCCGACCTGGCGAAGCACACGGTGCAGACCCTGGTGCGGGACATGAACAACCGCGACGGCGACCTGCGGCTGGTGCGGCTGGAATCGTTGCTGGACAAGCACACCGACCCGGAACTCGTGCTGGCCGGCGCCCTGAAGTTCATCGCCGAGCAGCCGGACCTGGCGCAGCGGGTGCAGTCGATCACCACCACCGGCTGGGACCGCGGCGAGTTCAACGAGGTGCCCGTCCCGGAGGCCGTGCGCGACCGGTTCGTCGTCTCCCAGACCGGCTGGCAGCAGCGCATCGCCGAGTTCATCCGGCCCGCCGTCGTCCGCGACGGCGCGGACGCGGACTTCACCGCGCACGCCGAATCCGGCTGGACGGACCCGGGCGAGAGCGCGGCGCGGGCCGGGGAGCTCTACGGCCTGGACCGGCCGACGCAGCAGCAGCTCGACCACATCAACGCCCTGGACCGGCTCGCCGAGCCCGAGCCGTTCCAGCCGCGGCCCGGCGAGGACGCGCTGCTGCGGCTCGCCGACGAGGTCGACATCCCGGCGGGCTCGAACCGGGACCGGCTCGGGAACCTGCTCGACTTCGCCGAGCGGAACCCGGACGCGCTGCTCACCCGCCAGGACTTCCTGCGCGCGCCGCGCAGCCTCGCGTCGCCGGTGTTCGTGGAACCCAGCTTCGACGGGTGGCGCGGGCGTTCGGAACCCGACTCGCCGGACTCCCCGGACTCGCCCGGCGGTGGCCTGTTCCAGATGCGCCCGACGGGGCGCCCGGACACCTCGATCGCCCAGGTGCTGAACACGCTCGGCCGGGACCCGCTGTCCACGCTGAGCCCGGTCACCGACGGCCCGCTGCTGGGATCGCAGAGCTTCGGCGGCCCGCGGCTCGGTTCGGGCCGGTTCGGCGACGACGCGCCCCTGCTGGGTTCGGGCCGGTTCGGTGACGACGCGGAGCAGTTGGGCTCCGGTCGCTTCGGCGATGAGCCGCCGTTGCTGGGTTCCGGCCGGTTCGGCGACGAGCCGCAACTGCTGAGCTCCGACCGGTTCGACGGCCCGCTGCTCGGTTCCGAGCGGTTCGGCGGCGAGCGGCTGGGCTCGGACACCTTCGACCCGCGCAGGCGCGACTCCGACGTCGAATCCGACGACGGGTTCTTCCAGGCGCCGCTGCGGCGGGACGCCGCGGACGGTCCGTCCCGCCGGGACGAGGACTCGGACTCCGAGAACGAGGGCCTGTTCCAGCGGCCTCCCGAGCGCAGCGTGGTCATGGGCGGCGAGGACGTCGCCCCCGGCCCGATCGCGCGCAGCGCCGCGGACGCCCAGGCCGAGGTGGAGCACATCCGCGCCGAGCTCGACGGCGCGCTGGTGGACCACCCGAGCGAACCGGCGCCGCTGCTGGGCGAGGACCTGTTCGGCCTGCTGAGCCCCGAGCCGACGCCGGAGTTCCTGCAAGGGCTGGACATTCCGGGCCTGGGTGCCGACAAGCTGTCGTCGTTGCTCGACGCGATGGACCTGGCGCACGACGCGCCGACCGCCCGCCTCACCTCCGACGGGCTGGCGAGCCGCCCGGACCAGGTGATCACCTCGCGGCCGTCCGCCGAAGCGCGGAACCGCTGGGCGCCCGGTGACGTGACGCCGCTGCCGGAGACGTTGGAGCTGCCGAAGCTGCTGCACAGCATCTGGATGGGGAGTCCGGTGCAGGCGGCGACGCGTTCGGCCGAGGTGTTCCAGAACTTCGGTTCCGCGGCGTCCCGCTACGACGGGACCTCGGTGCTGTGGACCGACGTACCGCGTGCGGACTTCGACGCCGCGCGTGCGAGCGAGCCGCCCACCGACGGATCGCCGGACCCGCACGCCGGTGCTCGCGAGATGCTGGACTGGGCGCGGGACAACGGCGTCAAGCTCGTCAACATCAACGAGTTCTTCCACGCGGACAACCCGATGGTCCTCGACCCGTACTTCCGGGACGGGACGCAGCGGCTCACCGGCGAAGGCTGGGCCACCGGCAGCGACATCGGCCGCGTCGAGCTCCTGCGCGCGCTGGGCGGGTTCTACAGCGACGGCGACAACCACGTGCGGGACCTCGCGCGCGCCGAGCGGGAACTGCTCGACACCCCCGAAGGCTGGGCGCGCCTCTCGGACCAGGCGGCGCCGTTCGACAACGCCGCGTACGGGATGCCGCGGAACCACCCCGTGGCCGACGTGCTGCTCGACTCCATGCGGGACGCGCTCGGCGAGGAGCAGTCGAAGCTCAACGCGGACCTGAACGGCGCGCTGACCACGCAGGCCTTCGGGGCGGGCATGCTGCACGTGCGCCGCAACTCGGTGATGCAGCGCACCGGCCCGGACCAGCTCGTGCGCGCCACCGGGAAGCTCGGGTACGACGGCCTGGCGGACCTGCCCCGGATCGGGGCGGTCTCCGTCAAGTCGGCGGGCAGCTGGATGCAGGACGGCTCGACCTCCCCGGCGCGGGCGGACGGCCCCGCGCGGCTCGACGGCCCGGAAGCCGCGGTCGACCTGGCCAAGCGCGCCGTGCAGACCCTGGTGCGGGACCTGCACAACCGCGACGGCGACCTGCGCCTCACCCGGCTGGCCCCGCTGCTGAACCGGCACCGCGACCCGGAGCTGGTCCTGGCCGGCGCGCTGCAGTTCATCGCCGAGCGGCCGGACCTGGCGCAGCAGGTGCGGTCGATCACCACGACCAGCTGGCACCGCCCGCCGCCCACTTCGCGGCCGGACTCGGCGAACACGCGGAGCACCCTCGATCGCGGAACGATCTCCGAGGTGCCGGTTCCGGAGGCCGTGCGCCACCGGTTCGTGGTCTCGCAGACCGGCTGGCAGCAGCGGCTCGGCGAGTTCGTCCGCCCCGCGGTGACGCGCGACGACGCGTCCGTCGGCGTCGCCCTCACCGAGTCGCACTGGGCGGACCCGGTGCGGGCCGCGGATCGGGCGCACGCCCTGTACGGCTTCGACCGGCCGAGCCGGCGGGACCTCGACCTCGTCACGGCCCTGGACCGGCTCGCCGAACCGGAACCGTTCCGGTCCCGGCCCGACGCGGACGCGCTGCTGCGGCTGGCCGACGAGATGCGCATCCCGGACGGCCCCCGCCAGGAGCGGCTCCGCGCGCTGGCCGACTTCGCGGACGAGCACCCGAACGCGCTGTACTCCCGCCAGGACTTCGTGGCGGCCCACGCGTTCGAGCAGCAGCAGGCCGTGCAGTGGGACCCGAACGCGTTCGCCGAAGTGGAGTTCGAGCGGCGGGACGGCGGCTCCGACACGTCCCGCCGGGACGACGACTCCGACTCGGACGACGACGGCCTGATCATGCCGGGCCGCGGGCGCAGCGTGGTCATGGGCGGCGACGACGTCCTCGCACCGAGCCGCGAGCACGCGGAGCTGACCTCCGCGCTGAACGACACCGTCGACCAGGTCCGCAGGCACCTCGACGCGCTGCCCCCGGACTCGGTGCCGCGGCTGCGCGAGCGCGCCGAGCTGTGGATCGACTCCGCGCGCCAGGGCACCTTCGCCGCCGCCGATGTGGAGCAGCTGCGGCCGCGGCTGGACGAGGCGTCCCGGCTGCTGCGCAACGTGCGCACCCAGCGCGTCGCCCACCTCACCCGGCAGTTCGAGCAGGCCCGCGCCGACGTCCGCGACGGCGAGCCGCCGATCGAGTTCCACGTGTTCGGCGTCGAAGGCGGCCAGTCCGCCCGGCCCGACGCGCAGGTCGGCTTCGAGGTCGAAGTGGAGTTCAAGGGCGGCGACTTCGACGGCAAGGTCGGCGAACTCGGCATGTCGCTGCTGGAGCAGGACGTGCTGCTCGACCACCGGGTCGGCGGCAAGACCGACACCTTCGAAGCCCACGCCATGGACAAGTGGGCGATGGTCGACGAGCCCGACGTGGACCACGGCATCGAGCTCGTGTCGCCGATCCTCCGCACCGGTGAGGACGGCGCCGACCCGTGGATGGACCTCCAGGACATGCTGGAGACCGTCCAGGAGCACGGCGGCGAAGCGGGCGCGAAGACCGGCGGGCACATCAACGTCAGCTTCCGCGACCAGGTCCTCACGCCGTCCGAGTACGTGCGGCTGGCGCAGCTCACCAAGGCCTTCGAGGCCACCCTGTACCGGCTCGGCAACCACCCCGGCGACGTCGGGCACCGCAACACCTTCCAGGTCGGCCCGAACCCGCTGCCGATCGACCCGCGCGCCGACCTCACCTACGCCGACGTCCGCCGCCTCAACCAGGAGCGGGAGGAAGGGGTCAGCTACCGCAACGTCGACGGCGGCCCCGGTGACCGCGTCGAGTTCCGGTTCTGGTCCGGCAGCACCGATCCGGCGGTCTGGCAGGCGCGCACCGAGCTGAGCCTGGCGATGCTGGCCGCCGCGAAGGACCCGTCGATCCACGCCCGGCTGGACGAGCTGATGGCGGAGCCGCAGCTGCTCGGCCGCGGTTCGACGGACCTGCCGGACCTGGTGGACCTGCTGGAACTGCTGCCGATGAGCGAGACCGCGCAGCAGCAGGCGGTGCAGCTGTTCGCCGCCACCGAGACGTGGCGGGACACCGGCGCCAACGACGAGCGGGTGCGCGCGCAGACCATCGGCACCCCGCACGGCGGGCTCCGGTTCCCGGCCCCCGGCACCTCGATCGCCGACGCCGTCTCCGCCGCGCGGCGGACCACCGTCCCCGAGGGCGCGGACCTGGTCGTCGCCGAGCAGGCGCCGGGCGGGGCCGGGCTGAAGCTGTGGGACGGCGGGACGATGCCGCCGAAGGAGTTCGGCGACCTCGTCGAGAGCAGGCTCCGGCGGCTCGGCGGTGGCGGCCCCGCGGTGTTCGCGCTCGGCGCGGGCGGCGGCAAGGGCGGCTGGCTGCCGCAGCTGGTGAACCGGCTCGACGTCCCGGTGCTCACCACCGACTCGACCGTGGTGCAGGGGCCGGACGGCGGGCTGCGGGTCGTGGACCAGGTCGTCGACCAGGACGGTTCACTGCGACACCGCCCCTCCGCGGACGGTTGGGTGCTGCACGAGAAGGGCGGCGCCACCCGGCCCACCGGGCACGCCGACCTCGACGCGGCCGTCGCCTCGGTCGCGGCGGAGAACTCCCGGCGGCCGGACGGTTCGGCGAACGGCTCGACCGCGCGGGAGGACGGCACCACCGCCCCCGACGGGGAGCGCCGCCTCGTCATGGGCGACGAGGACGTGGCGATGCCGGACTTCGGCGCGCCGCACGTCGACGAGCGCACCCAGCTGGTCGACCGGTTGCAGGGCGCCGTGCCGCAGTTGCAGCGGCACCTCGCCGTGCTCCCGCCGGAGGCGCTGCCGAACGGGGTGCTCCCGCAGCTGCGCCAGCGGGCCGCCGCCTGGGCCCAGGGCTTGGACACCAGTGCGTTCTCCCAGGTCGACCTGGACCGGCTGCGCGAGCGGGTCGGCCAGGCCGAGCAGCTGCTGCAGAACATCCGCGGCGTGCGGGCCCGCGGCCTCACCCAGCAGTTCCAGCAGGCGCAGGCCACCGCGCAGTCCGGGGCCTCGCCGGTCGAGTTCCACCCGCAGGGCATCGCGGGCGGCGCCTCCGCGCGACCCGACCTGCGGGTCGGGCTGGAAGTCGAGTTCCAGTTCCACGGCGAGAACTTCGACGCCCGCGTCGGTGCCCTCGGCGACGCCCTGCACCGGCAGGGGATGCTCGCCACACCGTCCATGGTGGACAAGGGCGAGACCGGGATCTCGAACGACGCGGGCAAGTGGGCGCTGGCCGAGGAACCGTCGGACGAGCAGGCCGTCGAGCTGGTGTCGCCGATCCTGCGCCCCGGCGAGCAGGGCAGCACCGCCTGGCCGGAGCTCGGCGCGCTGCTCGACACCGTCAACCGGGCGCAGGGCGATGCCGGCCGCACCGGCGGGCACGTGAACCTGAGCTTCGACCGGCCCATGACGCCCGCCGAGTACCACCGGCTCGCGCAGCTGATGAAGGCGCACGAGGCGGTGCTGTACCGGCTCGGCAACTACCCGGGTGGCGGCGCGCACCGCGAGACCCACGAGGTCGGTCCGAACCCGCTGCCCGCGCGCCCGAGCGCGGACCTCACCGTCGCCGACGTCCAGGAGCTCAACTGGGGTCGCGAAGACGCGATCAACTTCTTGCACGTGGAGGGCACGCCCCAGGACCGCGTGGAGTTCCGCCTCTGGTCCGGCAGCACCGACCCGGCGTACTGGCAGGTCCGCACCGAGCTGAGCGCCGCGATGCTGGCCGCCGCCCAGGACTCGTCGCTGCAGCCGCGGCTGGACCGGCTGATGGCCGACCCGCAGCTGCTGGGCCGCGGGTCCGCGGAGCTGCCGGACCTGCTGAACCTGCTGGAAATGCTGCCGATGAGCGAGGAATCGCAGCGGCAGGCGGTGCAGCTGTTCGCCGCGACCGAGCCGTGGCGCAACACCGGCACCAACGACCCGGTCCTGCGCTCCGAGTCGATCAGCCTCGGCGGCGGCGGGATGTACTTCCCCGGCCCGAACACTC
Organism: Saccharopolyspora sp. MMCC62; assembly: GCF_057736575.1. Lineage (NCBI taxonomy): Bacteria > Bacillati > Actinomycetota > Actinomycetes > Pseudonocardiales > Pseudonocardiaceae > Saccharopolyspora > Saccharopolyspora sp. MMCC62. Next base: position 657,695 of record NZ_JBYKCM010000004.1, read on the forward strand.
CGACGCCGGACGCCGTCTCCGGCGCCCGCGCCGTCGGGTTGCCGGACGGGGCGGGCCTGGTCGTGGCCGACCTGACGCCGGACGGCTCGCACGTCGCGCTGTGGGGCGGCGGTACCGCAACCCCCGAAGCCTTCGTCGAGGGCATCGCCACCCGCCGCGGCATCGGCATGGAGCAGCCCGTCGTGTTCGCCGCGTCCGGTGCCGGGCGCTCCCCGGTGCTGGCCGCACTGGTCGAGGAGTCCTCGCAGCCGGTGCTGGCCACCGAGAGCGGTGTGGTCCGCACGCCGGACGGCGGCCTGCACGCGGGCCGGATGGTGCCCGGCCCGGACGGCGCGCTGACCTTCCAGCCCGACCCCGCCGGGTGGACGGTGCACCACCGCGGCAGGGAGTCCTGGTCCACCGGCGAGTCCGAGATGACCTCGGCGGTCGACGCGCTCTACAACGACGGCCGCTACGACCCGAACGCGGACTCCGACGCCGAGTCCGGCATGGAGATGGGCGGCGACCGCACCGGGGACCCGGCCCCCGGTCGCGGCAAGGACCTCACCTTCGCCGACGTGGAGTTCGTGCCGCTGCCCGCGGGCAAGGACGGCGAGGCGATCGGCGTCGGCTTCCCGCGCAGCGACGCGGAAGCCGAGATCATGCGGCACGCCTTCGAGGCCGGGGCGGGCGAGAACGCGGCCCGGCTCTACGGCGCGCCCGCCGACGCCGACAACTACGTGGTGGCGCCGCACTTCAGCGACGGCCGCTTCACCGTCCGGGACAAGAGCGGCGAGCTGCACCGCCTGGACCAGGACCAGATGAGCAGGCTGCTGCTCAGCGCGGGCCGGCCCGGCCCGGAGTGGACGCAGGGCACGAACCTGCTGTGGCTGAGCTGCCGCCTCGGCGACGCCGACGGCTCGGTCGGCGCCGGGCTGCACTCGCTGCTGTCCGACCACGTCGGCGAGCAGTACGTCCCGCACGGCAGGCCCGAGATCTTCGAGAGCGGCGCCACCCAGCTGCTCGGTTCGTCCGACGTCTCCCGCCTCGGCGATCCGGACGGTTCCCGCGGCCCCGGCGACCCCGAGTCCGCCGAGCTGCCGGTGCCGGAGGACGGGCGCAGCGTCCGGATGCTCGACGAGGCACCCGGCAGGCTGGACTCGCTGGTGGGGCTGGTCACCGAGGCCCAGCGGAACCTGAACGCGCTGCCGCCGGAGGCGATGGCGGACGCCCGTCGGCAGGTCGCCGGGTGGACGAACTCGCTGGAATCGCTCAACGCCCTGTCCGACTCGGCGCTGCGCAGCTTCGAGAGCTCCGCGCGCGAGCTGGCCGCGCAGGTCCGCGAAGCGCGCGTCCGCGAAATCGGCGAGCTCTTCCGCGGCGCCGAGCAGGCGCGCGCCGACGGCGCCCGCGAACCGAGCTTCCACCGCGACGGCGTGCCCGGCGGGGCGAGCTCCCGGCCCGGGGTCAAGGTCGGCCTCGAAGTCGAGTTCAAGTTCCTCGGCACCGACAACGCGGGCGCCACCGCGAAGGTCACCCAACTGGGCACCCGGCTGGAGGACGCCGGGCATTCCGAATGGCACCCGGTCGCCGACTCGCCCGCCCCGGAGCGTCCGGCGTCGCCGATGGACCTGGACTCCGATTCCGACTCGGATTCCTACTCGGACGGCGGATCCTCGCGGTCCAGCGACTCCTCCGAACTCGAGTCGAACGTGCTGGCCGTGCTGCCGCACCCGAACCAGCCGCTCGTCGGCGAGCTGCATTCCCGGGGCAAGTGGGCCATGGTCAGCGAGACCGCCCACGACTACGGCGCCGAGCTGGTCTCGCCGATCCTGCGGCAGGACCGGCAGCCGGAGATGTGGGCCGACCTCGACTCGATCCTGCGCGACGTCGAAGCGGTCGACGGCAACGCCGACAGCACCGGCGGCCACGTCAACATGAGCTTCGACGAGCCGCTGACGCCCCGCGAGCACGTGCGGCTCGCGCAGCTGGCCAAGAGCTTCGAAGCCGTGCTGTACCGCCTCGGCAACTACCCCGGCGGCGGGCAGCGCGCGATGCACATGGTCGGCCCGAACCCGATCCCCGCGGACCCGGCGAAGGTCACCACCCCCGAGCACGTCCAGGCGCTGAGCCGGGACCGCTACGACGCGATCAACTTCCAGCACGTCGAGGGCGGCCCCGGTGACCGGGTGGAGTTCCGGTTCTGGTCGGGCAGCACGAAGGCGAGCGTGTGGCAGGCGCACGTGGAGCTCAGCGCCGCGATGCTGGCGGCCGCGAAGGACCCGTCGATCCAGCCGCGGCTCGACGCGCTGCAGAACACGCCCAAGCTCGTCGGCCGGAACACCGGTGCCGCGCTGCCGGACCTGGTGGAGTTCCTGGAACTGCTGCCGATGAGCCCGGAGTCGCAGCGGCAGGCCGTCGAGCTGTTCGCGCTCAACGACGCCTGGCGCCACACCGGCGAGAACGACTCCCACCAGCGGATCGTCACCGTCAGCGGCCCGGACGGCGGGCTGATGTTCCCGACGCCGCGGCACTCCGTCGAGGCCGCGGTCCGGGCTGCCCGGGACCAGCAGCCCTACCCCGACGTCGACCTCGTGCTGGGTGAACTCGACCCGCACGGCAGGGGACTGGTGCTGTGGAACGGCCGGTTCCTCTCCGGGCCGGAGCTGATCGAGACGATGGCCTCGCGCCGGTTCGGTGCGCGGGACGGCATCGTGCTGGCCATCTCGGGCGTCGACCGGGCGCCGTGGTTCCGGGACCTCTTCGAACCGGCGAACTTCCAGGACGAGGCGGTGCTGACCGCCTCGCACGTGCTGCGGCTGCCCGACGGCAGGCTCGTCGCGGGCGTGGTCACGCAGAGCCCGGACGGCCGGTTGCGGATGGCGCCGGACCCGCGGGGCTGGCTGATGCACGGCGACTACGTCGGCGACGGGATGACCCCGCCGGACCAGACGGGACGCGCGGACCTGGGCGAGGCCATCCAGGTGATGCAGCGCAAGCTGGGCCTCGACCAGCCGCAGGACGGCCCGGGCCACGCCGCCGAACCGCCTGCCGCCGAACCGCAGCCCGGCGGCGACCGCGGCCTCGTCATGGGCGACGACCCGGCACCGGTGCTGCCGCCCGAGATCGCCCCGCTGGTGGACCGGGCGCGGCGCACCCTCGGCTCGCTGCAGCGCAACCTCGACGCCGCCCCGGTCGGCGAGCCGCGGTTCGACCAGGCCAGGGAACGGCTCCAGACCTGGCAGCAGGCGCTGCGCAGCGACGACCTGCCGCGCGCCACCCCGGACGAACTGCGGGCCTTCGACGTGGACGCCCGCGTCCTGCTCGGCGAGGTCCGCGCCGACCGCACCGCCCGGCTGGAGCGGCTGCACGAGGAGGCGCAGGCCCGCGCCGACGAGGGCGGCGCCCCGATCGTCTTCCACGAAGGCGGCGTGCCCGGCGGCGTGACCAGCCGGCCCGGCGTCAAGCTCGGCTTCGAGGTCGAGTTCAGCCTTCCCGAAGCCGGGTTCGAGAACTCCGTCCGCGAGCTGTTCACCGACCTCAAGGACGGCGGCCACACCCAGCAGGACGGTGCTGGGTTCCCGCTGCCCCAGCAGGGCGGCGACATCGTCAAGCGGGCCAACGACGCCCACGGCTGGGCGATGGCCGACGAGGCGTCCTTCCCCGCCGGCGTCGAGCTGATCTCGCCGATCCTGCGGCCCGGCGACGACGCGGCCGTCTGGCCCGGGCTCGCCGACGTGCTCGGGATGGCCCGGGACCACGGCGGCAGCGCTCGTGGCACCGGCGGGCACGTCAACCTGAGCTTCGCCGAGCAACTCACCCCGCAGCAGTACGTGCGGCTGGCGCAGCTGACCAAGGGCTTCGAGTCGGTGCTGTTCCGCCTCGGCAACCACACCGACGGCAGCGGCGACCGCAGCCTCGACTACGTGGGCCCGAACCCGCTGCCGGTCGACCCGGCCACGGTGTCCGGGGTCGGCGACCTGCACGCGCTCAACCGGGGCGCGCAGCGGCAGGCGAAGTACGACGCCGTCAACTTCCGCAACATCGAGGGCTCGGCGAGCGACCGCGTGGAGATGCGGTTCTGGGCGGGCAGCCTCGACGAAGCCGAGTGGCAGGTGCGCGCCGAGCTCACCGCCGCGATGGTCGCCGCCGCGCAGGACCCGACGATCCACGCCCGCCTCGACGAGCTGATGTCCAGGCCCGCGCTGCTCAACCACGGCAAGGCCGACCTGGCGCAGCTGCAGGAACTGCTGGAGCTGCTGCCGCTGAGCCCCGAATCCGAGGCGCAGGCCGTCCAGCTGTTCGCGCGCACCGAGCCCTGGACCCTGGACGGGTCGAACGACAGCTACGACCGCGCGCAGAGCATCACGCTGCCCGGCGGCGGGCTGTACTTCCCGAACCCGCGCAACTCGCTCACCTCCGCGATCGAGGTGGCGCGGCGGCTGCCGAACCTGCCGGACACCGACCTGGTGCTCGCCACCCTCGCCCCGGACGACCCGGACATGGTGCAGCTGTGGGACGGCGAACCGGTGGACGGCACCGGGTTCGTCTCCTCGCTGAAGGAACGCGGCATCGGCGGCGAGAACCCGATCGTGCTGGCCATCTCCGGGGTGCTGCAGCCGGACCCGGACGTGACGCACGAGGGCCCGGACCCGTTCGCGGAGGACCTGGAATCCGACTGGGTCGGCGACCTGACCGTGGACAACACCGTCTACGCCGCGGCGAAGGTGGCGCTGACCCCGGACGGCAGGCTGCTGGCGGTCCGCGAGGTCGTCCGCGCCCAGGACGGCACCATCCGCTTCGAACCGGACCCGCGCGGCTGGGTGCTGCTGGAGGACGGCCAGTCCCGCGCCACCGGCGAAGCCGACCTGGCGGAGGCGCTGCGCACCGATCAGGACGCCGGGGGCGTGACCGACTCCGAGTTCGCCTCGAACCGCGACGAGGACTCCGACGTCGACATGTCCGACGCCGAGTCCGAGGGCTCGCGCAGCGACGACGACGCCGACGCCGAGGGCGTGACCGACTCCGAGTTCGCCTCGGACCGGGACGCGGACTCCGACGTCGACATGTCCGACGACCTCTACCGCTCCGACGAGGACGCCGAAGGCGAGATCGACCCGGACTACCAGCAGCAGCCGACCCGCCCGCAGGCGGCGCCGGAGCGCTCCCCGGCCGCGGACGGCCTGTTCAGCGGGCTCGCCCCGGCGGACCTGTTCACCGATGACGCGCTGAACGCGCTCGGCGACGACTTCTGGAACCAGTTCACCGAAGCGGATTCGCACTTCGACTTCGACTGGGCCGGCAGCACCGAGCTCGACGAGCTGCGACTGCCGGGCGACGTCGACCAGCAGCTCGCCAACGCCTTCTCCGACGCGGCCCTGCCCGTGCCCCGCTGGGCCGCGGAACCGGACGGCACCGGCGCGATCTCCGACGAGGCGTTCCGCCCGCTGCACGCGGAGCTCGCACCGACGCTCGCCCGCGAGCTGCTGGAGGTGGCCGACGGGACGCGCGAGCCCTTCGAAATCCACATCGCCAGCCTCACCTCCGAACCGGAGGTCCTGGACGGCAACGTCGAGCGGGCCAAGGAAGCCCAGACCCTCGGCAGCGCCGCGCGGACCAGGGACATCCAGACCAGGCTCACCGCCGCGCTGGAAGCCGAGCTGGCCGCGGCCCAGCGGGACGTCCCGGTCGCCGAGCGGCGCACGTTGCGCGACCTCGGCGTGCCGCGCGTGGTGCGGAACGAGATCGCGCTGTTCGACTCGGTCGCGGTGGAGACGGCTCCGATCCCGGACCGCGGCGCGCAGTGGGGCGAGGGCGCGAGCGAGCCCGCCGCCGCGGACCGCTCCTGGCAGCACTCCACGGCGACCCGAGCCGGCTGGTTCGACCCGCTGTGGGGCGACTTCGAACCGTCCGCGTGGGAGAACCTGCGCAGGCCGATCCCGGACGGCGTCGTCGAGTACGAAGCACCCGCCCCCACCATGGCGACGCGCGGCGCGCCCAACTTCTTCGCCGGGCCCGTCCGGTTCGAGTACCAGCGCATCGAGATCGAGCCCGGTCGGTTCGTGCAGGAGTGGACCGCTCGCCCCTACCTCGACACGACCGCGTTCCTCGCGCCGCAGCGCGGGCGCGTCGACCACGACCTGCGCCAGGTCCGGGCGGCGCAGGACGAGCTGGCGAGCGCCGAGATCTTCGCGAAGCTCTTCGAGGGCACCTCGCTCGTCACCGAAGCCGAGGCCGCGCAGGAACAGGTGCGTGCGCGGGCCGCGGAACTCGACGGGCTGCGGGCGAAGGCGGACGAGTCCAACGCGGAACTCGCCCGCCAGGAGCAGCGGGTCGAAGACCTGAAGGAACGGGTCCGCGAATCGGTGGCCTCGCACCCGTTCCAGGGCTCCCGGATGGCGATCTCGGGAGACCAGTTCCACGCGCGGATGGAATTCGCCTCGGACCCGGCGTCGGCGCTCCAGATCGTGCGGATCGGCGAGAACATCCGGGCGAACCAGACCCACTGGGACGTCAACATGACCGGCCGGGTCGGTCAGCACGAGCAGTTCCACACCTTCGGCCTGGCCGACGAGTACTCCTCGCCGCGCAGCTACGAACTGGGCTCCCGGGAGTTCGAGGGGAAGCCGATCCCGGAGTACAAGGTCCGGGCCTACGTGGATTCGGTGCGGTTCACCGAGCAGCGCGAGCGGATCGCCGAGGAAGCGGAGCGGAAGGCGGAGTCGGCGGAGCGCGTCGCCGCCATCGACGAGGAGCGTCGAACCTCCCTCAACAGCCAGGTCGACGAGGGCGGCGAGCCGATGTTCGACGCCGCGGCCCTCGACCGGCAGGTGGCCGCGTCGCGGCAGGAGGCCGAGCGCCTCCGCACCGAAGCCGACGCGGCCCGGCGGCGGGTCGACTCCGCCGACCAGGAGATCCGCGAACTGCGCGAACGCGCCGAGCAGGGCGTCCGCGAGCTGTTCGACCCGAGCCGGATGAAGCCCGACCGCCGCTACGCGGTCGAGGTCGAATTCGTCGAGCACGGCGGCTACAACCAGCTGCTCACCCTCACCGACGCGGACGACGTCACCGCCGTGGACGCGGCGCGCTGGCGCCCCTCGGACAGCGCCGAGCAGGCGGCGGGTCGCGTCGCGGCGCACCTCGGGCTGACGCCGGAGTTCGTCTCCGCGCTGCGCTCCGGCGACACCGGTGACCTGCGGCAGCAGCCGGTCGACAACCGCTTGGTGTTCAACCGCGCGGACCAGCCGCTGCCGCGGGACATCAGCACCGGCGAACCGCACGTGCGCCGCAACCGCTACATCGACGACGACGGGCTGATGGGCCAGAACCTCGGCTCGGTGCTGCCGCGGCACCTGTGGCGGATGGAGCAGCTGGCCCACGAAGCCGGTGCGCGCCCCGACGTGATGGTCCCGGGCCCGGAGCGGGTCGCTCGCCGCCTCGACTTCCTGCTGAGCAGGCCCCAGGTGGACGCGGGCGAGGTGCTCGCCCAGCTGCGCATCCTGATCGGCAACGATGCGGGCATCGAAGCGGTGCGGGAGCGCTTCGGCTCGGACGGGACTCCGTCGCTCGACCAGCGGCTCCAGGAGCGCCTCGACGGCGTGGACGCGACGCGCGCCGAGCGCTACCTGAGCGGCCGCTCGCGGGAACTCGTCGATTTCGAGGACTTCCTCGACACCGCGCCCGACCCGTTCGCCGAACCCGGCACCGACCTCGACCTCGACCTCGGTTCGCTCGGCGGCGACCTGTTCCAGGACGGGACGTTCGACTTCTCGAACCCCTGGCTCGGCACGAACGCCCTCGGGGCGAACGAGATCGGGGACGGCGCGGCCCACGGCCAGGGCGAGCTGGACCTGACCGGCGCCGAGAACCCGGTCGACTTCAACGCCATCGACTTCAACGCCATCGACTTCGACAGCGTCGACTTCAGCGGCTTCGACTTCACCTCGTTCGGTGAGCTCGGCGACCTCGGCAACCCGGACGGCACCGGGAACGCGCCGCAGGGCGACCAGATGCCGGGGCTCGACTTCACCGCCGCTTCGCACGGCACCTTCGCCGCGGGCGACCCGTTCGCCGCGCTCGGCGACCTGCCGCCCGCCGACCCCGAGCTGCTGCGGATGCTCGACGACGGGTTCGGGCAGGGCGATGTGGAGATGTCCGCGCCCGAGGCCGCCACCCGGCCCGACGGCGACGCCGAACAGCAGGCGCAGCAGGCGCCGCAGCAGACACCCCCGCCCCCGGCGGCGCGCATCGACCCGCACCTGCTGGAATCCGGCACCGAGCGCTCCGGCATCTCGCCGGACCTGCGCGCCCGGCTCGACGCCGCGCCGGTGCAGCAGCGCGGCCGCATCCGCGAGCAGCCCGACACCGACGTCGTGGAGCGCTCCGCGTTCGAGGTGCGCCGGGCCGTGTCCTCGGACGGCGTGCTGGTCAGCGAGGCCACCGTGCGCATCCGGCAGCAGACCTCGCTGCCGCGCACCGCCGCCGACGCGGACTGGGCGCGGATGGTGCACGACGTGGACCGGCGGTTCAACCGGCCGAACGTGGTGCTGCCCAACGGCGACGTGCTCCGGGTGCGGGTGCTGCGCGCGGGAGCCGGCGAGGAGCCGCACCACTCGGTGGTGCTGGACGCCACCGGCCGCGGTGACCAGACCTCGTGGAAGTTCGGCGACCCGAACCGGCTGCGCGCCATCGGCTCGATGCTGGGCCTGCCGGTCGAACCGGACGCCGCGGGCAGCCTGATGGGCGTCCCGGACGCCGAGGGCAACGCGGGCCTGCGGAGCCGCCACGCCGAAGTGCTGGGCCAGCACATCGGCGAGGTCCCGGCGCACTCGCCGGAATTCCAGGAACCGCGCCTCGCCGAGAGCCAGGGCCCGGCCGCGCGGCTGCGCGCCGCCGCCGACCTGATGCGCAGGCACCTGAGCAGCAGCGCGCACCGCTTCACCCCCGACCAGCTCCAGCGGTTCGCGCAGGTCGTGCGCGCCGCCGAAGCGCCCTCGCTCAGCGGCGTCCCGCTGCACGGGCTGCGCGCCGCCGCCGAGCAGGCCGAGCAGCACGCGCAGCAGATCCGCCAGGTCGCCGCCGACGAGCTGCGCGGCGGCTACGAGCGGGCGCGCCTCGACGCCGACAACGGCCTCAACCCGATCACCTTCCACGTGAACGGCGTCCCGGGCGGGGCCAGTTCCCGGCCCGACGTCCGCCTCGGCTTCGAGCTGGAGGTGCAGTACGAGCGCACCGTGCAGGGCCTGCGGGCGATGGACGACGACGCCACCACCTACCTGCGGCAGGTCGGCGACCCGGACCCGGTGTTCGACGCGCAGCTGACCGGCCTCACCCAGGAACTGCGCGACACCGGGTTCCTGCCGGACGACACCGTCCCCGGGGAGTTGCTGGCCGCGCGCGACCCGCGGGTCGCCGAAGCGCGCGAGGCGGGCAAGTGGTCGCTGGTCGAAGAAGGCGCGCACATCCAGGGCTTCGAACTGGTGTCGCCGATCCTGCGGCCCGGCGTGGACTCCGGGACCTGGCACGACGTCGCCGAGCTGACCGGCCTGGTGCGCGCCCACGAGGGTTCCGCGGCGAACACCGGCGGGCACGTCAACATCAGCTTCACCGAGCAGCTGACCCCGACCGAGCACGTCCGGCTGGCCCGCATCCAGAAGGGCTTCGAGTCGGTCCTCTACCACCTCGGCAACCACCCGGGCGGGCTGAAGCAGCGCCTGCTGACGATGGTCGGCCCCGGCCCGCTCCCCGCGGACCCGTCCCGGGTCACCAACGCGGCCGACGTCACCGGGCTGAACCGGACGCGGGAGGAAGGGCTCAACTTCCAGCACATCACCGGCAGCGACTCGGACCGGCACGAGTTCCGGTTCTGGGCCGGCACCCTCGACGCGGGCGAGACGCAGGCGCACGCCGAGATCAGCGCCGCGATGCTGCTGGCCGCGAAGGACCCGCGCATCGACCGCGTGCTGGACGCGCTGATGACCGAGCCGAAGCTGCTCGGCCACGCGCCCGCCGGACTGCCCGAGCTCGCCGACCTGCTGGCGCTGCTGCCGATGAGCCCGGAGGCCCGGGAGCAGGCGGTGCAGCTGTTCGCGGTCACCCGCGAGTGGGAGAACACCGGTACCAACGACGTCGACCACCGCACGCAGACGGTCGGGCTCCCGCACGGCGGCCTGCTGTACCCGGCGCCGGGCACCTCGGTGCGCAGCGCGGTCGCGCGGGCCCGCAACCTCTCGTCGATGTACGAATCGGTGGACGTGCTGTCCGCACCGGTGCGCCCGGACCAGCGGATCACGCTGTGGAACGGCAGCGTGCTGGAGCCGCAGGCGTTCATCGACTCGGCGAGCGAGCGCAACTTCGGGCAGGCCGTGCCCGGCGTGCTCGCCGTCTCCGGCGGCAGCAGGCTCGGCTGGCTGCCGGACCTGGTGGCGGCCACCGGCGAAGGCGTCATCACCACCGCGGGCCACGTCTTCCAGACCCCGGACGGCAGGCTCGTCACCGGGCGGCCGGTCACCGGCGCGGACGGGATCGTGCGCATCCAGCGCGACCCGCAGGGCTGGACGAAGCACACCGAGGACGACGTCGAGCACAGCGGCCTCGCCGACCTGGGCGAGGCGCTCGCCGAGTTCGGCCACGACGGCGACCGGCCGTCGCGTCCCGAACCGGGCCGGATCACCGAACCGCTGGCGGAGACCACCCGGCGCACCCGCACGCGCCCGGCCGCGAGCCCCGACGACATGGACGTCGACTCCCCGGTCTACGAGTCGGCGCCCACCCCGGGCTGGACCGGCGACGCCCCGACCCCCGGCTACGCGCCCACGCCGGGCTGGACCGGGGGCGCCGAGACGCCGAACGCCGCCTCCCTGCCGGACACCGCGTCGATCCCGGACACCGAGCCGTGGGGCGGCTCGCCGGCTCCGACCCCCGGCTACGCGCCCACTCCCGGCGGCTACGAGTCGCCGAGCCCGGCCGGGGCGATGGACCTCGACCCGGACCAGCCGGCGACCTCCGTCGAGTCCGAGTCGCCGGAGGAGATGGTCGAGTGGGTCGGCCACTTCGACGACGCCGACCCGGCCCGGCTGCCGCAGGACGCCGCGCTGGAGCTGCGGGACGTGTCCGCTCGCTCGCTGGCCACCGAACTGCTGGAGGTCGCGCGCGGCGAGCGCGCGCCCTTCGAGATCCGGGTGCACGGCTGGCACACCGAGGCGCACGGTCCCGAGGTGAGTGCGCAGCGCACCCAGCAGGTCGTCGACGGCCTGCACCGGTCGCTGGAAGCGCAGCTGGAGGCGCTGCAACCGGAACGGCCCGTCGCGGAGCTGACCACTGCGCTGGAGGCGGTCCGCGTCGCCCGCGAATCGGCGCTGCCGCTGCACGAGCTCGCGGACGCCGTCGGCCCGGTCCGCGACGAGCTGCCGCAGGGCGAGACCCGCGCCGCGCTGGACGCCCTCGGCGACGCGGTCCGCGACAGCACGCAGCAGGTCGCCGGAGCGCAGGGCCGCCTCCGCACCGCGCTGTGGCGCGCCGCGAACGCGCTCGACGCCGAGGTCCGCGGCGCCCAGCGGCACACCCTCAGCAGCCTCGGCGTGCGGATCGGCTCCGTGACCGCGGTGCGCGACGAGAACACGGTGCTCATCACCAGCATCGAGACCGAGCAGTACGGCAAGTACTGGGAGGACGGTGTCGAACCGCCCGCCACCTCCTCCGAGTGGCGGCACACCGAGGTGCAGCACGCCTCCTGGTTCGACCCGCTGTGGAACAAGCTGGAACCGGCCGAGTGGCGGGACCTGCTCCGGCCCATCCCGGACGCGACGGTGAACTCCGAGTCGCTCGACCTGCAGCTGAGCAGCACGATCACCAAGCCCGACCCGAGCACCGCCAGCACGGCGCTGCCGAGCGACGCCCGCCCGACGCTGGCGCTGGACGCCGAGTTCCTGACCGGCGACATCACCTACGACGTGCAGCGCATCGAGGTCAGTCCCGGCCGGACCCTGCAGCACCGCACCTTCAAGGCGCACCTGAACGCGGAGAGCCTGCTCGCCGAGCCCCGGCAGGAAGCCGGACGGCGCTCGACGCTCGCCGACCGCGCAGAGCGGCGCGCGGCCGACCTGGACAACGCCGCCACCCTGCTGGAGCTCAGCGGCAGGCCGGACGACCCGCAGGTCCGCTCGGCGCGGGCGCAGGCCGACACCGCCCAGAAGCGGGCGGAGCGGCAGCGCGCCAAGGCCGACGACGCCGCCCGGGAGCTCGCCACCCAGCAGCAGCGCGTCGAGGACCTCAAGGAGCGCGCGCTGCGCTCCGTCGACGAGATCCACAACACCGGCTTCCGGCTCCCCGGCGGCGACCAGTTCCACGGCAGGCTCGAGTTCGTCGACGACCCGGCGCAGGCCCACCGCACCGTGGTGCTGTCCGACAAGACCGCCATGGACCAGCTCAACTGGGACGTCAAGGACGACGGCAGCGGCGTCGCGCACGAGGTCGGGCACTTCTGGGGACTTCCCGACGAGTACCGGGCGCGGCCGAAGTTCGACATGAGCGGCACCCGCGACTTCCGCGGCAAGGAGCTGCCGGTCTACACCGTCAAGGTCCACCTGGACACCGACCCGCTGCTGCAGCAGCACCAGGACCGCGCGGACAGCTTCCGCCGGGAGGCCGACGAGGCCAGGGACATCGCCGAGCTCGACCGGACCGACGCCGACGAGCTCGAAGCGCACCTGATGGACGACGACTCCGACACCCCGCCGCCGGAGGTGGTGGAGGCCCGCGAGCAGGCCGAGAAGTCCCGCGACACCGCCGAGGTGCGCCGCCGGGAGGCCGAGGAGGCGCAGGAGAAGCTGGACGAGGTCCGCGCCGAGCTCGACGAGTTCCGGGAGAAGGCGGTCCAGGGCGTCGAGAACGTGTTCCACCCGAGCCGGATGAACCGCGAGGCCCGGTACTTCGTGGACCTGCAGTTCGTCGACGACCGGCGGTCGGCGCACCTGAGCTCGGAACTGCACCCGAAGCGCGATGCCGAGCCGAGCACCGAGCTGTGGGAGGTCACCGACGAGCCGTCGCGGGTCAACACGCGGATCGGCGCGCACCTGGGCCTCCCGCTGAACTACATGCACGCGCTGAAGAAGGGCAAGACCGGCGACCTGCGCGCGCTGCCGAAGGACGATCGGCGGATCTTCAGCCTCGACGACCAGAAGCTGCCGATCGACCCGATGACCGGCGAACCGCACCGGCCGTTCAACTCGTACGTCAACGACGACGGGCTGATGACCGGCAGGCAGCGGCTGTTCCTGCCGCGCAACGCCTGGCGCGTCGAGCAGGTCGGCTTCGACCTGGGCGTGCGGCCCGACGTGCTGCAACCCGGCCCGGTGCGGCTGGCGCAGCAGGCCGAGCGGCTGCTGTCGCAGACCGAGGCCGAGCACCAGAAGCCGCGGCCGCTGCCGAAGGGCCTCGACGAGACCCCCGCGCCGCGCTACGGGCCGACCCGGCAGATGTCGCTGCTGGCGGCGTTCGCCGAGCTCTCCCGCAACCAGGACGGGCTGGACGCGGTCCGCGCCGAGTTCCAGCGCGCCACCGGCCAGGACCTGGACCAGGTGATCCGCCGCGAACTCGGCCAGGACGCGCTGGACCAGGTGCAGGCCCTCGTCGACGGCCCCGACGACACCGCGATGTCCGACGCCGGTTCGCTCACCGAGCCCAACACCGAGCCCGAATCCGGGGACGAATCGGGGAACGGCAGCCGCCCGTCCGGCGCCAACGGCGACTTCACCATCCCCATCCCGGACCGGCCGCTCCCCGTCGACGAGCCGGGCTACCCGCTGCCCGACGCGACCGCCGCGCCGGAGACCGAGCCGCTGCTGGAGCGGACCCACCAGGTCCAGGAACTGCTGCCGCGCAACGCGGTCCGCGCCGAGCAGCTCGACGGCACCGCGATCCGCGCCGACGTGCGCTCGGCCATGCTGCAGGCCGCGGTGCCGCCGGAACGTGCCGACCAGGTGCTGCACGGCCTGTCCGACACCGAGCTGAAGAACGGCTTCACCGCGCTGCACGGCGAAGGCCTCGTGGTCTCCTCCGGCATCGGCGAGGACGCCGTCGAAGTCCTCGTCCGCGCCGGGCTCGACGACGACAGCACCGGAGGACGCCCCGCCCCACCGACCACCGCGCCCGCGAAGAAGGGCAAGGAGAACAAGGTCGACAACGCCTCCGGCGGCTTCGGCAAGGTCAAGAACACCTCGGACTCGCCCGCGGTCCGCGACGACGGCTACGCCTACCGGGGCAGCATCCCGCTGCCGTGGCTGTCCGGGACGTCGATGCAGACCGCGCTGAGCCTGCGCGGCCTCACCCCGCAGCACGGCTGGAGCAGCACCGACGGCTCCGAGGTCCAGCACGGCTCCACCGCGGAACCCGGCGGCAAGCGGACCCGCAGCCTGCACGACATGACGCACACCGCCACCGTGCTGACCAACGGGCACGGCGCGGTGCGGATCAGCGGCACCTCGCCCGGCGCGGTCACCGTCAGCACCCCGGACGCGCTGCACGGCCTGCGGCCCGCCGAGGACGCCGACGGCACGGCCGACTTCGGCGCCCCGAGGCCCGGCGACTCCACCCGCCTGCGCGGCGACCGCGCGCTGTTCGACCGCGCCCGCGAGCTCGTGCACCGGCACCCGGAGTGGGCGGGCAAGGCCGACGAGATCGGCTCGCGGCTGCGCGGCACCCTGCGCGGGCTGGTCACCACCGCTTCGCTGAGCCGCCGCGACGTCGACCTGCTCTCCGGCGGCACCCTCGTCGAGCAGCTGCGCACCGTCGACTCCGCCGGGCAGGACCGCACCGCCACCGTCGAGCTGAAGGCCCGCCGCGGTGCGAGCCGCGAGCACCTCGCCGACGACGGCTTCGACGGCAAGGTCGCGACCAAGGCCGGGCGCAAGGACGGCCACTCCACCGAGCGCACCGTCCAGCAGCCGGTGGACCTCGGCGGCCGCGTCCGGCTCACCCAGAACATCTGGGGCGACAACGCGGGCGACCGGATCGACCTGCGCGGCGCGGTGCAGGGCAAGCTCACCTCGCACGAGGGGCACGGCACCACCCGCGGCGACGACCTGCGCACCGAACTGGCCTGGGAGCGCAAGGGGCCGATGCACGTCGGCACCGCCGACCTCACCTACGACCTGCGGATCCGCTTCGACGACGGCACCGTCGAGGACACCTCGGTGCACGTGCCCGCCGGTGCCACCGCCTGGCGCGGGGATAGCCCGGACGGCACCGCGCCCGAGTTCACCGGCGGCGACCCGTTCCCGCCGCAGCGCGTCCTCGGCGCCGCCGAGACCCGCTACCCGAACGTCGACGGCGTCGCCGCCGCGCTCCGCGAGATGCTGCCGGAAGGCGTGCTGCCGCCCGAGGACGCGGAGGGCCGGACGGCCGAAGCGCACGCCACCGAGAACGCCGCCGTCCTCGCCGACGCCGTCTCCGAGAGCGGCTTCAGCAGCCGGTCCGCCGCGCTCAACGGCCCCGGCACCTCCTTCCTGCTCACCCGCGCCCGGTACGCCGCCACCGGCACCCCGGACGACCTGGTGGGCGTGCTGGTGGAGACCATGCCACGCGCCGGATCCGGCTACGGCACCTTCGCGTCGACGCCGCCGTCCTCGCCGACGACGCCGATCACGCCGGCCACCGCGACGACGGTGCCGGACGCCGCGCTCGGCGGTGACCTCACCGGCAGCACCGGCGTGCAGCACGAGACCAGCGCCAAGACCGGCCGGACCCTCGGCGCCGGCGGCGGCGTGCGCGGGCGGGTCCCGGCGCTCGGCCGGTTCGGCGGGCTCGACCTGAACCTGCAGCGCAACGACAAGTCGGACACCGAGCAGGTCACCCTCACCACCGCGAGCGGGCTGGGCCGCGGACGGGGCTGGAAGTCCGGCGACGTCGTCGCGCACCCGGAGCTCGTCGACTACCGGGTGACCGTGTTCGGCGCCGAAGGCGTGCTCGCCGAGCGGATGGTCGAAGGCGGGCAGGCCACGACCTACGCGGGCGGGCTGCTCGACCCCGCCGCGCGCACCGGCGATGTCGGCCTCGCCGCCCACTACCAGCGGGTCGAGCACGACGCGCCGCGCAGGCCGGAGGGCTGGGAGCCCGCCGAGCTGCCCGAGCACTTCGTGGTGCACGGACTCGACCTGCCCGAGGTCAACGGGCACCGGATCACCGAGGACGTGTTCGGCGGCTTCGGCGACAACAAGGTCATCGCCGCGCACCAGGTGCACTCCTTCGTCTCGCCGGAGGAGGTCGCGGTCAACTTCGACGCCGTGGCCACCGGCGCGTACGAGGGTTCGGTGCACCGCTACGAGAAGGGCGTGCTGCGCCCCTCCGAGCAGCGCATCGGCGACGTCAAGCTGCACGCCGCGCTCAGCAACGCGCGGCTCAACGGCCCGCCGCAGCAGGTCGAGCTCACCTTCACCCGCAAGGTCACCGGCAGCACCGGGCACGGCGCCGAGACCTTCACCGGCGGCGGCTGGACCGGCCGCGCGCGCCTCGGCAACCCCGGCTCCGGCGACTCCTCGACCGCGACGCCGGTCGTCAGCCTCGGCCAGGCCGACTCCGGCTCGCACGGGCGGTCCGAGGCCCGGGAGTTCGAGCGCACCACCACGACCACCTACAAGGGCCCGGCCTACCTGGTCAGCTACGACACCAGCACGCTGCTCAGCGGTGGCGAGCCGGACCGGCCGGACGCGGCCGTGCACCTGGAGGCGCACAAGACGGGCTCGGTGCAGCTGTGGGTGCCCGCCTCCGAGATCGGCAGGCTCGGCCTCGGCCCGATGCCGGAACCGGCCGACGGCGCCGGGTACACCGCTCCCGGCATCGACGCCGACGGCCACACCACCGCCACCGTCCGCCCCGAGGTCACCGCGCACCTGCTGAGCGGCATCAAGGACGTGCTCGCCGCGGTGCCGCAGCAGGACGTGCCGCGCAGCGCGATGCGGCAGTTCGGCGACTACCTCACCTCGCTGGCCCTCGGCGACGCCGAGCGCCGCGCCGGGCAGGACGTGTACCGGCAGAGCGCCCGCGACGTCACCCCCGGCGGCCTGCAGGCGCTGCTGGCCGACCTGCGCGGCCCCGGCAAGCACTGGACCGCCTCGGTCCCCGGTCCGCTCGGCACCGTCGACGTCTCGCTGACGCTGAAGGGCGAGCAGGGCCCCGGGCGGTTCGACGGCGTCGAATCCGGGTGGAGCGAGAAGCACGAGACGAAGACGACCTCCTCGGTCACCGAGACCGGCAAGACCGGGCACCAGCGCAAGGCGCAGCCGATGGTGCTGCTGCGCGGCGGCGGCGAGGAACTGCACCGCCGCGGCGCGCTGCTCGGCCAGGTCGGGCTGACCTCGAAGGACAGCGACAAGCACGTCGAGACGCACAGCACCGACAACACCCGGACCTACTCCACCAAGAGCGACTTCGCGACCTTCGGCCACGACCTGGACCTGCGGCTGGAGGTGCGCAAGACCGCGCACGCCAACCGGACCCCGAACACCCTCACCGGCGGGTTCGCGGACCGGAGCAGCCCGGCGAGCACCGGCGAGACGCTGGCGCTGCCGACGCTGCGCGACGCGGTCCGCACCCGCGTCCCGGTGGGCGAGCTCGGCCTCGGCGAGCACCAGCCGCAGCGGATCGACGAGCTCCCCGAGGTCAGCCACGTCGTCGCCAACTCCGACGACGTGCACCGCGTCGTGCAGGACCTGCTGGACGGCACCCCGGGTGCCGATCCCGACGCGGCACCGCCGGTGCCGGAACGCGCCACCTGGACCCGGCACGGGCTGCTCACCGGCACCACGACCAGCGCGCTGTCGTCGCACCTGCCCGCGGCGATGCGCGCCCACGGCTACCGCATCGGCGGTCTCGACCACGACGGCCACGCCGCCGACAGCACCCCGCACCCGCTGGAATCGGTGCTGATCACCGCGGAGCTGGACGACGCGCACGTGGTGCCGACCGGGGACGACGCCGGGCTCACCACGAAGGACTCTGAGACCACCGCGATCAAGGAGCAGCACAAGGAGGGGCCGGGCCTCGGCTTCACCGGTCGCGTCGCGCTGGACGCGCTGGCCGACCCGCGGCAGGCCGTGGACGCGACCGGCGCGAACTACCGCCAGTCGCCGCAGGCCTCGCTGCCCGGCCCGAGCTACTCGTGGCAGCGCACCTCGGCCGCCGAGGGCAAGTTCAAGGACGCCCAGTCCGAGCAGCGCTCCGCGGGCGAGACCTACCTGGTCAACGCGATGGCGAACTGGACCATCACGCCGGAGCACCGGGCGGGCGCCCCCGAGTCCTGGAGCGAGCCGCGGCAGGCCCGCGACCGCGTCTACGTGCACACCGACCGGGCCGGTCTGATCATGATGGGCCTGACCCCGCCGGAGCCGCTCTCGGTCCCGGAGATCCGGGAACCCGCCGACGAGGCCACGACCACCGAGGACGGCGCTGCCGGCCAGCGCACCCCGGACCCCAGCCCGACGCCGGAGCCCGCGCCGACCCCGGACGCGATCCCCACGCCGGACCCGATGCCGTCCCCGATGTCGGAGCGGGACGCCGCCCCGGCCGAGCCCGCGGAACCGCGGACCGCGCTGGACGACTTCCTCTTCCCGGTGGAGCCCGAACCGGTCCCGGCGGAGCCCGAACCGGCCGCCGCGGACACCCGCCCGGAGTCCGATGTGGACGGAACGGCTCCGGTCGAGGACGGCGCGGCGGCGCGCGACGAGTCCGATGTGGACTCCGAGTCGCGGGCCGACTCCGACTCGGATTCGGACTCCGTCGCCGACTCCGACGCGAGCACCGGTTACCGGTCCGACGCCGACGACGACGCCCGGACCGACATCACCGAACCCGACGAGGGCCCCGACCCGCAGGGCAAGGCGCGGGAGCAGGACCTCGACCAGCAGGGCGAGGTGCGCGAGCAGGCGGAGCAGGACCCCGACCCGCAGGGGGAGGTGCGCGAGCAGGCGCAGCGGGCGCACGACGCGCTGGGCAAGATGACCGAGCAGGCCTTCGAGTCCCTGTTCATCGAGGCCCGCCGCATCGTGCAGCCGCTGCACCAGGTCCCGGTCGCGCTGGACTCCCCGAAGGCGCCCGTGGCGCGGATGCGCGAGCTGATGGACGAGGTCACCACCATCGTCGCCCGCGACCTGCACGAGAAGGGGCCGGAGGCGGCGACCGCGCGGGCCCGCGAGCTCGCCGACCAGCTCGGCACCCACCGCACCGAAGGCCTCATCGGCGGCGGCCGGTTCGGCGCGGGCCCGACCGAGGCACTGCCCTCCGCGCTGCCGGAGCACTCCGAGGCCGGACCGTCCGGCACCGCCCGCGACCGCTCCGTCGACACCCGGACCAGCGCGCTGCCCGACCCGGAGCGCCCCGCATCGCGGGCCGAGGAGAGCTCGACCCGCGGTGCGGAGGAGCGCGGGCGCACCGGACAGGAGTCCCGCCGCACCGAGGACGCCGCGGACCGCACCGGAGAGGGCTCGGACCGCGCCGGGCAGGACGAGAGCACCGTCCGCGACGAGAGCACCCGCGACGAGAACTCCGGGCAGCGCGATGCCGAGCAGGAGCGCACCGGCCGCGACGAGGACGCCGTCCGCGACGAGGGCGCGCGCACCGACGACGCGACCACCCGCGGTGAGGACGCCACCCGCGTTGAGGACACCGCCCGCACCGAGGACGACCCGGCGTCCCGCACCGACGAGGACCCGGCCACCCGCACCGAGGACGACCCCACCCGCACCGAGGACGACCCCACCCGCACCGAGGACGACCCCACCCGCACCGAGGACGACACCGCCCGCACCGACGAGTCCGCCCCGCCGCGCCGCCGCCGCTGGCTGGGCCTGCCGAGCTACCTGTCCCGCGGCCGCGGCCTCGGCGCGGGCGTGCAGCTCAGCCGCACCGAAGGCGCCGATCAGGTCGTCGCCGCGGTGACCGGTTCGCTCGACGGCAAGGTGAAGCAGCGCGAGATCGACGCGCTGAACCACGCGGTGCGCAACGAGTTCGGTTCCTTCCTCGGCGACGGCCGGGTCGTGACCATCGGCGAGGAGCGGTTCCGCATCAGCTCCGACCTGGACTGGTCGGGCCGCACCCCGTCGGAGGCTCCGGCGAGCTCGAACGCGGCGTCCACCGGCGGTTCCACCGGTTCCAAGGCGGCCACCAGCACCGGCCGCACCCCGATGTCGCGCTGGTTCTTCTTCGTGCCGACGGTCCCGGGCATGTTCGTCATCGGTGCGGTGAGCGTGCCGACCGACGTCGGCTTCTCCCGGTCGAACTCGCGGGAGAACTCGCAGAGCACCCGGCTGACGGTGGCGCTGCCGGAGACGGTCGCCGACGGCGCGTCCGGCTACCGCGGCATGACGGCCCAGCGGGTGCCCGCCTCGTTCACGATCACCCGCCTCGACGCGGCGGGCGACCCGACCGGCCCGACCACGTTCGTCGGCAGGCGCCCGGGCATGGACCCGGTGGCCGTGGAGCTGAGCGTCCCGGTCGGCCTCGGCGGCGAGGGCCGCGAGGTGGCGGTGCCCGCGGCGCTGCCGCCGTCGGTGGTGGAGAACGCCGACGTCCGCGGCAGCGCCCGCGGCCGCTACCAGGGCAAGTCGCTGCCGCGGCGGTTCGGCCGCCAGGACGGGATCGTCGAGCAGGTCGCCGCGCACCTCGGCAAGCTGAGCAAGGACGGGCAGAACACGCTGCGCTCCTTCCTCAGCTCGGCGAACGTGAAGCAGCGACTGCCGGAGATGGCCGTGACCCCGGAGCAGGCGGCGAAGGGCCACGGCTGGATCCAGTCCGACGCGCTGCTCCCCGGCGGCAACCCGCTGAAGCGGCTGCTGCCCGGTCACACCCGCGCGGTGCAGATGCGGGTGGTCGCCCGCAAGGTCGCCTACGAGCAGACCATCGAGGGCGCGCACTACGCGGAGGTCCGCACCGAGGGCTCCAGCACCAGCAGCACCAACACCACCGCCCGCGACGGCGGCGGCTCGCTCACCGCGGGCCCGGGCTACGACGTGGGCGTGGTGTCGGTCGCGGCGGGCGTCAACGTGGCGCTCGGCGGCGGGCACGGCCGCGGCCAGGAGTACGGCCGCAGCACCGGATCCGAGCAGGGCACCTCGCACACCGGCGACGTGGTGCGCTACCGCACCGTCTACGACCTGCAGGTCCGCAAGCCCGGCGACTCGCCGATCACGTTCGCCGAGGCGGTGGACGCCCACCAGCTGGCGCGACCGGAGGACGCGGGCGCGGCGGGCATCACCGCGGACGGCACCACCACCGCACCGGTCGGCAGGCAGGAGGTCGCCGACGCGGCCGCCTCCGCCGCGCTGGACCACAACGCGGCGAGCGAACTGCTCAGCAAGGTCATGCGCGATTCGGCGGCGGAACTGCCCGGCCACCACCGGTGGAAGTGGCGGGACACGTCCTTCGTCACCGAGTTCGACGACCCGAAGCTGGCGCACGGCATCAGCGGCAAGGGCGAGCGGCAGCTGGCCCGCGGCGAGCAGATCCACGAGGCCGTCTCGCCGGAGCAGCTGGTGCGCCGGGCACCGGACATGGTCGCCGACCGGCCGCTGCACCTGGACCTGCAGCCGGAACCGGGCCGCGGCAACGACTACCGCGCCTCGTTCCAGGTGAAGGCGGAGCTGCAGGGCGAACTGCGCCCGCTCGGGCCCGCCGAGGGCACGCCGAGCTCGGCGGCGCTCACCGAGTCCGAGTCCGGTTCGCACGCCAAGTCGCGCAGCTGGTCCCTCGGCGGCGGCATCGTCGCCCGGCTGTACACGGCGCTGCACGGCACGGGGATGATCACCACCCAGCACAAGGGCGGCTACTCCCGCACCACGGGCACCGAGGTGGGGCAGCGCACCGGCGGGTCCACCGGCGGCGTCCGCGGCGGCACCCTCGACGGGTCCGGCAACGTGCGGCCGGAGCCGATGCAGCGCTACGCGGCGACGGTGAAGCTGACCACGACCGGGCAGCACTGGTCGCGGGCGAACGAGCTGGTCCGCGGCGTGACCTTCGGTTCCCGCGGCCTGGACACCCCCGAGCTGCACGACCTGCGGATCGTCGACGAGTCGGCGGCCGCCGAGGGCCGCGAGCCCGGCACCGTCACGGTCGACGTGGTGGTGGAGCTGCCCGCCTCGCACGGCCCGCTGCGGGTGGAGGTCGCCCCGGAGAACCGGACCGAGCTGCCCGACGTCTCGCTCAACCGCAGCGCGGAGCTGCGCCGCGGCGCCTCCCGCAAGCTGGACGGGTTGCAGGTCGTGGCCTTCCACGGGCTGGAGCACGTGCGCGACTCGGTGCGGTCGATGCTGGCGAAGGCGTCGAACGACCCGATCTGGCACTTCGCCGACGGCGACAACTCGGGCCTGATCGACCAGGCGATCTCGGTGGAGGCGCTGCGCGGCGACCCGCGCGCGTTCAGCAGGCGCACCAAGCTCAACGGGTTCCGCTGGCACCGCAGGCGCGCCGACGTCGAGGCCGCCGCGGCCGTGTCCTACATGCTGCGCGACCCCGAGGTCGTGGAAACCCAGTGGCAGCAGCCGAAGCAGTCCACGACGGGGGCGACCTCCTCCGGCCAGGACGTCACCGGCACCTGGTCCGGCGCCAACGCGGTCGAACCCGCGATGATCATGTTCAGCGAGACCTCGAACCACACGCCGGGCACGGCCGCGCACGGCGTCGGCCTGTTCATGCACGAGCTGAGCCTGTGGATGGGCAGCTTCAGCAAGAAGACCGGCCACCGCACCGAGGTCTCCGCGGAACGCGCGCTGGCGCAGGAACCGCGCCGGATGCACCTGATCAACGCGAAGGTGGAGACCACCGTCGCCGCCGAGGCCATCCGCCGCGGCAACCTGGACCGCTGGCGCCTCCGGAAGCCGAAGCCGACGGGCACGGCCGCCGAGCGCTTCGAACTGCCCGGCGCGGTGCGGGTGCTGGTCACCGACGAGCAGCTGCACGAGATCCGGATCAAGCAGGCCGAGGAGGACGCGCGCCGCGCCGCCGAGCAGGCCGAGCAGGACCCGCCGGAGCTCCCGCCGCCGGACCGCTCCTCCGAGCCGGGCCGCACCAGCGCGGTGCCGGACGGCGTCCGGCTCGGCGCGCCGCGCTGGGCGGGGGGCGTCACCGAGGCGATCGACCTCAGCGACCGCATCCAGCCGCTGTACGAGCAGCTGGTGCGCACCGTCGGCCAGGAGAACGCGGACCGGCTGCTGCCGTCGTCCTCGGTGGAGACGCCGCACGACAACCACCGCGAGGTGGAGCGGTCGCTGTCGCAGCTGCAGGCCTCGCTGGAGGACCTGGCCAACGGCGGCGCGACCTCGTTGATCCGCCAGGAGTTCCGGGTCAGCGGCGAGACCTTCGAGCTGCGGGTGGACGCCTCGCTGGTCGGCGAACCGGAGCTGACCGGCATCAAGCACGGCGAGCTGTCCAAGGCCACCTCGTCCTCGTTCACCACCAGCGTCGCCCGCAAGTTCAGCCGGGTCCTCGTCGAGGCCATGACGATGATGGCGCCGGCGGGCATGTTCCAGAACGAGTCGGCGCTGCACTCGGCCGAGGCGGACCCGAACGCCAAGCACGGCGCGCCGTACGGCAACTTCGGCTTCGGCGGCATCCACGTCCTGGAGTGGCTCAAGCAGACCCGCGAGTCCAAGCAGGACGAGGCCACCCAGCACCAGCACACCGAGTCGGTGCGCGGCGCGCTCGCCGAGCACCGGGCCGAGGTGCTGTTCGACGTCCGCATCGAGCGGCACGGCGAGCGCGTCGCGGCCGCCCCGGACACCCGCACCGTCACCACGCACAGCGCCGTCGAGGACGCCCGGGTCGCCCCCGAGGGCGGCTCCCGGAAGCCGGTGGTCACCGCGCGCACCGCCGCCGATGCCACCCCGGAGGCGCTGTCCGAGTGGCGCGGCTCCGGGCACCCGGAGGCGCTGCCCACCGATCCCGCGCAGTACCGCGTGATCGACTTCGACGGCGACACCGCGGGCCTGGTCGGCGCCGCCGAGCAGGCGCTGGAAGGCGCCCGCGTCGACGTGGACCCGCACCTCCGGACGCTGCTGCGCGCCGAGCTCACCCCGAGCAGGCTCGCCGCGCTGCTGGACGCGCACCGGGACTCCGCGGAGGGCGTGCCGCTGGACCTGCCCCCGGACCTGGGCGTGAAGCTGACCGTGCACCCGAAGGTGCCGGGCGACGGCGAGCTGGTCGGCGCCAGCGGACGCATCCAGCTGGGCGGCAGCACGACCTCCACCGGTTCCACGCACACCGAAGTGGCCACCGGCAACGGGAACATGATCGCGGCGGTGCCGATCGTGGCGGCCGGCGTGCCGCAGGCCCCGCACTCGGCGACCTACGCCGACGGCCGCACCCCGTTCGGCGCCACCGGCGACTGGGCGCTGGCGATGGAGCCGCTGGGCGCCGCCGGTGCGGAGCACGAGCAGCAGGGCGCCGGGTCGACCGGTGGCGGCGAGCTGCCCGCGCCCGGGCCGCGCCCCGAGCAGAGCTCGATCACCAGCGCGTGGGCGCACGGCGCCGAGTTCCGCATCGTCGCCGAACCGACCGGCACGCTCACCACCAAGCGCACCGCCGTCGTCGACGCCGAGTTCGCCCCGGGGAACGGCTACGTGCTGCGCCGCGCGGACCGCGGCGACCTGCTGCCCGAGTCGCTGGTGCGCGCCACCGAGGACTTCGCCGCCCGCGACCGCGAGTGGTCCGAGGCCCGCGCCGCCCGCCGCGCCGCCGACCCGTTCGGGCCGGACGTGGACGGGGAACTGGTCGCCCGCCCCGACGAGGAGTTCGCGTTCCGCGCCGCCACCGAGGCCGAGCAGGCCGCGGAAACCGCCTGGTGGCAGGCGAAGCAGCACTACGACGCCGAGCTGGCCGCCGCTCGCCGCGACCCCGGCCTCAGCGGCACCACCCCGGACCAGCGGCTGGAACTGCCCCGCGACGGCGGGCAGTTGCCGCCCGCGGAGCGCGCGAAGCTGTACTCGCTGGCCAGGGAGGTCGTGCGGGCGCACGACGAGGGCACCCCGGTGGTCGCCCGCTACCGGGTGACCGGCGAGGTCGGCATCCGCTCCGCGCAGGACTTCTCCGCGATGATGTCCGAAGTGGACCGTTCGCTGCGGCTGGCGCAGTACGGCCTGCCGGACGCGGAGCGGCTGCGCCGGACCGCGCTCGGCATGGGCGGCACCCCGCACTTCGTGGACGGCGAGGGCCCGACCCGGGTCGAGGTCTGGCTCGAACCGGCCCCGGTGGCCCGCCGCGCGGACGGCGACGCCGAGCCGGTCGGCGTGCCGCGCGTGGAGGTCGAGGACACCGACGGCTCGCAGAACGGCGAGACCTCGCAGCGCGGTGGGACTTCGCGGGACGGCGAGGACGGCCGCGACGACGCGACCCCCCGGAACAGCGGGGAGAACCGGGACGGCGGGGAGAACCGGGACGGCGAGAGCTCCCGGGACGAGCAGGCCTCCCGCGACGGCTCGCGCACCGAGGACGAACCGCGGGGCCGCGAACGCGAGCGGCTCGCACCGCCGGAGCGCTCCCGCTCGATGGTCCCGCGGAGCATCAGCCAGGACTGGTCCCGCCCGTCGCACCCGACGCCCGACCTGACCGACGACGCGATCGAGCACACCTACGGCATCACCACCGAGAACCAGCGCCTGTTCCAGGAGTTCGTCGAAGAGCACCAGCTGGTCGTCGACGTGCGCCCGACGAACCCGGACTCGGTGCGGCTGCTCAAGGAGGGCGCGTACCCGAAGCCGCTGGAGATCAAGGCGAAGACGATCAACCGGCTGGACGTGCGGCTCGGCGCGCCGGAGCACGGCCTGGGCGCGGTCGGCTTCTTCGAGCCGACGCTGCCGGAGGACGTCACCGAGGCGGAGGCCCCCGGCCTGCGGGAGCGCGCGAAGCAGCGCCTCACCGAGTACCGCGAGCTGTTCGGCACCATGAAGGACCTCGCGAAGCAGTACTGGGTCGAGGACGGCGTGGTGCGCACCAACTCCGGTCTCGCCGAGGACGGCTCGCCCAGCCGGGACGTGCCGGTGGCGGGCGACCACGACGTGTTCAACATCCGCTCCGCCGAGGACGGCCGGGTGCTGCCGGAAGGCCGCTACCACGAGATGGTGCGCGAGCTGATCGCCCGCAAGATGGGCGTGCAGCACGGGGCGCACCGCTACTGGAACCCGCGCCGCGCCACCTACGAAGCGGCCATCTTCGACACGATCAACCGGGGCCACGACCCGGGCCACGAGCCGCTGGTCCGGTTCGCCCCCGGCGAGCCGCCCACCGAGGTGCACGCCGACCTGCCGGACATCCCGCAGGCGGGCGCCGACTTCGCCGCCGACATGGCCGCGCTCGCCGAGCGCTACCTGGGGCCGGAGCCGCACCGCGCGCTCAGCACCGACCCGACGTCCCGGTGGTTGCAGTCGTACGAGCCGCAGCGGGAGCGCTACGACTCGCGGGTGCAGGCCGGGCTGGAAGCCGCCGCCGAGAACCTGTTCGACGAGAGCCGCGGCCGCACCCGCGACGGCGGTGGCGCGGAGTCCCGGGACGTCTCGCCGTTCACCCGCCTCGAAGGCGACCCGCCGCCGCGCACCGAACCGCGCACCGAACCGGACGCCGAGCCGGCGCGCACCCCGGCGGAGGACGCCCAGCACGGCTACGACGCGGTCGTGCCGACGGAGCTCGCGCTGCCCGAGCAGCAGGTGCGGGACCGGGCCGCCGAGCTCACCTCCTTCGGCGACCCCGCCGCGCTGGAGCGGCACGCCCTCAACGCGGGCACCCCGGACCTGCTGAGCAGGCTCGGTGCCCGGATCGACGCGCTGCCCGACGACGCCCGCCGCCAGGAGCTGCGCTCGCTGGTCGCGGACGCGGTGCTGGCCGCCACGGCCGTGCCGGTGCACACCACCGAGCTGTCCCGCAGCCGGACCGACCGGGCACCGCTGCGCCCGATCACCCCGTCCCGGCTGGACCAGCTGCTCGTCGACGCCGAGCAGGCGCTGCGCGTCGGCCTCGACCCGCTGCGCACCGCGGGCCAGGAGCTCACCGAGATCGGTTACCGCGCCGACGAGCCGATGCCGGCGCGGCTGGCCCGGCTCGGGCTGCTGGCGCTGAACTCGCCCGCGCGGCAGGCGACGCTGGCCGAGCCGCTGTTCAGCGTGCTGCTGGCGAACCCGGAGGCGCTGCTGAACTCCTGGTTCGGCGCCACCGGCAACGAGCGGCAGCTGTTCCTGAACACCTGCCTGAGCGCGGCGGTCAACTCCGAGGTGCGGGCGTCGGTGCCGACGCTGGCCGGGCTGCTGCAGGTCGGCCGCGGGGTCGCCGACGCGACGCTGCACGACCTCGCGAAGGTGCACCCGGACCAGCGTTCCCGCTGGGAGAACCTGACCGGGCGCAGCTACGAGGACATGGTCCGCAGCCGCGTCGACGAGTCGAAGGCGGCCTTCGCCGGGCTCCGGGCCGACGCCCTGCGGCTGGTCCGCGAAGACGGCGACCGCGCTGAGTGGGCCGAGCTGACCGACCGGTGGTCGCGCACCATGCAGAAGCTCTCCGGCGCCTCGCTGCGCGACACCCCGCCGGTGCTGACCCGGCAGCTGTTCCCCGGCCAGTGGGCGCTGAGCGGGGTGCTCGCCGCGCCGCTGGCCGTGGTGGACCGGCTCCGCCGCCGCCTCACCGGTGTCGACGCCGCCACCTACACGCAGGCGCTGCGGACCCAGTTCGCGCTGGAACCGGACGCCTCGCCGTTCGGCGGCCACGACGCGCACACCGCGGGTCGCGGGGGATCGGCACCGCTGGCCGGGCACCTGGCCACCGCCGAGGGCCGGGCCGACTTCTGGCAGCGGATCGCCGAGCGCCACGGCGCCGTCGTCTTCACCACCGGCCACGGGGTCTTCGTGCGCGCCGCCGAGCACGACGGTGCGCAGGTCTTCGTGATGCACGACCCGATGTTCAACGGCTCCACCCGGTTCGACGGGGAGGCGTTCGCCCGCTGGGCGGAGGACAAGTGGGCGGAGGTCTCGCCGCGCCTGCTGCCGGACGAGGACGAGGGCACGTCCTCCGACGACGGCGGCCCGCCGCGCGACGACGACGAACCGGACCAGGGCTCCGACGGGGAACCGCCCGCCCGGGACCCGGAGGACGCCGAGGACGCCGACGGCCCGGCCGGGGAGGAGCGGGACGGCACCGACTCCGAGCCGGACCGGTCCTCCGACCCGGAGCCGGAGGCCGCGCGCTCCGACCGGGACGGTGCCGAGTCGACCCGCACCGAACCGGGCGAGGAGTCGACCCGCAGCGACGTGGGCGACGAGTCCGCCCGCACCGAACGGGGCGACGAGTCCACCCGCAGCGACGCCGACCCCGCCGAGCCGGAAGGCCTCCGCGCGGAGTCGGAGACCTCGCGCACCGACGTGGCGAACTCCCGCCCGGACCAGGAGAACGCGCGCGTCGAACCCGAGAACTCGCGGACCGAGCCGGAGGGCGCGCGGACCGAGGACTCCGCGGAGATCGCGTCGGAGCACCCCCGGACCGAATCGGCGGACACCCGCACCGGCCAGGACACCACCCGCGAGCAGGACCGCGTCGGCGAACCCGCCCGCGAGACCGCGGAACTCGCGGGGGAGACCGCGCGCGACACCCCGCGCACCGACCCGGCCGAGGCCGGTCTGCCCACCCCGCCCCCGCGGGCGCACCTGCGTGCCGCCGACTCCGATCCGACCCCGATCGGCGCGCTGCCGCGCGACCTCGACGGCACCGAGCGCGCGGGCACCCCGGGGCGCGAGCAGGCGAGCGACCGCACCGGCGACGCCGTGATCGACATCGACGGCACCGCCCCGCTGCAGGGCCCCCGCACCGAGCGCACCCAGCTGGTGGCGGACCTGGTGCGGCACAACGCGGTCATCGCCGACAAGATCGACGGCACCGCGGTGCGCCACGACGTGCGGGCCGAGCTGGAGGGCGCGGGCGTGCCCGCGGACCGGGTCGAGGCGCTGCTCGACGGCCTCTCCGACATCGCGCTCAAGGACGACTTCAAGACCCTCACCCACGAGGGCCTGCGGCTGCGGTCCGGCCACGGCGCGGCCGCCGTCGAGGTCCACGTGCGGCTCAGCACCGCCGACGACACCGCGCCGGACGCCACCGGCACGCCGACCGAGGGCAAGCAGGACTTCGCGCACGGCACCGACGTCGTCGCGGGCGGCGCCTACGGCAAGACCACCGGCGCCAAGGCCTCCGCACCGCGCCGCGACGGCGGGTTCACCCACTTCCTGTCGCTGCCGCTGGGCACCCGGTTCCCGGTCCGCACCATCGACCCGACGGTCGGTTTCCGCGGCGCCACCCCGACCTCGTCCTGGATGCACTCCGACACCACCGAGCTGGAGCACAGCGCCAGCTACACGCCGCCGAACACCTGGTCCGGCAGCACCCACGACCTCGTGCACGAGGTCGTGGTGCGGTACCCGGACGACACCTCGGTGCTCGCGGGCAGCCGGCCCGGTGGCGCGGAGCTGAGCATGCCGGAGATCTTCACCGAGCTGGACCCGGCGGCGGCCAAGGCGAACGGCGGCCCGCGCGCCACCTTCGTGCGCGGCGACCCGGCGCTGTTCGACGTGCTCACCGACGTGGTGGGCGAGCACCCGGACTGGCGGGACTCGCCGGGCACGCTCAACTCGCCGGTGCGCAACGACCTGCTGGAGCTCAGCGGCGGCAAGAACCTCTCGCACCTGGGCAACGACGTGCTGGACGGCACGACGATCACCAAGGCGCTGGAGACGCACAACAGCGCCGGGCGACGCCGCACCGCGCAGGTCGAGATCCGGCTGCGCCAGAGCGGCGGCCGCGGGTTCGCCGCCCCGCTGCAGCCGGACCCGGAGACCGCGTCCCGGGCAGGCAGCGACTCGGCGGACTCCTTCCGCACGGCGCCGGAAGAGGCGCCGGAGGAACCCGGCAAGACGATGCTCACCGAGCAGGGCCGCGGCTACAAGCACGAGGCCTCGCACACCGTCGGCTCCACCCAGCCGTTCAACGTGAACGCCGGTCTCGGCCTCGGCTTCAGCTGGAGCCTGTTCGACAACCCGGACACGCACCAGCCGAGCTACGTGCACGGCGACCGGCTGGACCTGCGCTTCGACGGGCGCGCGTTCCGCTCCAGCGGCCAGGACCGCTCGTCGGTGCTGACCACGGAGAACACCGCGGCGACCACCTGGTTCGGCAGCGGCAGGCTGCACGGCGTCGCCAGCGACCTCGACTACGACATCACCGTCCGCTTCGACGACGGGCAGGTGCTGGAGCGCACCCACCACGTGCCGGAGGGCGCGACGACCTGGACGCTCGCCGACGACCCGGCGACCGACGCGGCGAAGGACGCCGAGGACGCCGGCCACCCGGACGAGGCGAACGAAGCGCCGTTCTCCCCGCACAAGGTGATCGGCGCCGCCGAGACGCACTTCCCCGACGCCGACCGGCTGCGGGAGTCCGTCCGGGACCGGCTCCCGGCGGACGTGGTGCGCGACTTCGCGGGCACGAGCCGGAACGTGCGCGTCTCCGACAACGAGGTGGCGCTGACGCACTTCCTGTCCGCGCGCGGGCTGCTGGCGCACTCGCCGGAGCTCAACGGCGACGGGATGTCGTTCCTGCTGGGCCGCGGCGACAGCGCGCGGGCCGGGATCCCGGACGACTTCCTGCGCGTCGTGGTCCGCGCCGTCGACCCGGTCGAGCACGCGTGGACGGCCTGGGACGGGGAGCCGCCGATCGACCGGGACGGTGGCGAGCCGTCGGGTGCCGAGCGCGATGGGGCCGACCTCGACGGTGCCGAGCCGGCGGGGATCCCGACGATCACCGTCACCGACGTGGACGCCCCCGCCGGGCGCGCCGCGGAGAGCGCCGACGGCAGCAGCGCCGCCCGCCGCTACACGCCCGACACCGACCGGAACGCCGACGGCTCCGGCTGGGGCGAGGCCACGCTGCGCGGCGAACTCCAGCAGAAGAGCCGCATCGACCACTCCGAGACGGTCCGCGGCGCCACCACCGCGGGCGGCAGCTCCGGGGTGCGCGCGGGCGTCGGTTCCTCGCGGATCAACCGGACCCTCGAGTTCACCGGCGGCTACAACCGCTCCTTCGGCGGCGAGCAGCGCACCCTGGAGTCCTCCAGCGGGCAGGGCCGCGGTTTCGGCTGGGCGGGCACGAAGTTCAGCTCGCACTCGCGCCAGGTCGACTACGAGGTGTCCCTGCACGGCGAGGGCGTCGCGGAGACCTTCACCGTGCGCGGCGGCGAGGCCACCACCTACCGCAGCGGCCGCACCCGCCTCACCGAGCCCGGCCTCGGCCGCGACGGCGCCACCGATCGCGACGGCGCCGTCGATCAGGGCACGGTCGCCGACCGCGACACCGCCGTCGATCGGGACAGCGCTGCCGACCGCGACAGCGCCGCCGATCAGGACAGCGCCGACGACCGCAACAGCGCCGACGACACGTCCACTGACACCGACAGCACCGCCGACACCGAGCTCACCACCGACACCGACGCCGAGGGCGGCAGCGGGTTCCACCAGGTCGGGCACGACAGCCCGCGGCGGCCCGAGGGCTGGAAGCCCGCCTCGCTGCCGGACCACTTCGCGGTGCACGGCTTGGACCTGACCCCCGGTCGCGCCGGCCGCATCACCGGCCACCTGCTCGGCGAGAGCCCGGCGGGCGCGCAGGTGGCCGAGCAGCAGGTGCACGCGTTCACCGGCGAGGACTCGGTCGCGGTGAACCTGGACCGGGTCACGACCGGCACCTACCGCACGCCGGTGCACCGCTACGCCGAGGGCGAGTTCTTCAGCTTCCGCAACCGGGTCGGCGACGCCGCGATGCAGGTGGCGCTGAGCAACCCGCGCGTCTCGGGCCCACCGACGAAGATGACGTTGACGTTCATCGGCAAGACCACCGGCTCCACCGGGCACGGCGCGGACCGCACCCGCAACGACTACACGTTCGGCAACGGCCGGATCAGCGCGGCGCCGATCAAGAAGTTCTACCTGCTGCCGCAGACCGGCTACGGCTACTCGCGCTACGACGTCGAGGGCGAGTCGTTCAAGCAGGAGCACGAGCACACGACCACGACCACCTACGACGGCCCGGCCTACCTGGTCACCTTCGACACGACGACGCTGCTGTCGGCCCGCGACGTCGACCACACCGGCGCCGGCCCGTACGACGGCCGCCGCGTCGGCGACTGGCAGCACTCCGAGGCACACCGGCGGGATTCGGTGCAGGTGTGGGTGCCTGCCGCGGAGATCGACCAGATCGGGTTGCCCGCGGGCTGGGACGCCGGGCACGAGCAGGCGAAGGCCGACGCCCGTGCGAACGCCGAGTCCGGCCGGGACGCGGCCGCGACCCGCGAGGACGGCGGTGCCCGCGAGGACGGGGCCGACCGGGCCGCCCGGGACGAGGACGGCGCGACCGGCGAGCGCGACGGCGCGGACGGCACCCGCTCCCCGGCGGACACCGCGGCGCGGACCGAGGGCGAGCAGGCGCGGACCGAGGACGAGCAGGCGCGGACCGAGGACGAGCAGAACCGAACCGACGACGAGCGGAACCGCACCGAGGACGAGCAGAACCGCACCGAGGACCCGGCCGAGAGCCGCCGCGCCCCCGCGATCACCCTCGACGGCCACGCCTCCCCGAGCGTGCGCCCCGAGGTCACCGAACGCCTCGTCGCCCAGATCAAGGACGCGCTGCTCAAGGTCGACCCGGACGTGGTGCCGCGCTCCGACCTGGCCCGCTTCACCCGCTTCCTCACTTCCGGGATCGCGGAGGGCGTGCGGCACGTCGCCTACGGCGCCGGGCACCGGGTCGCGTCCGAGGAGCTGGCCCAGCAGGTGCTCGGCGAGGTCTCGCCGAGCGGGGTGGCGCGGCTGCTACCGGACCTGGTGGGCCTCGGCAAGGAGTGGTCCACCTCGGTGGACGGCCCGCTGGGGTCGTCCCGGGTGACGCTGGCACTGCGCGCCCGGATCGGCGAGGGCCGCTTCGACGGGACCGACGAGGGCTGGTCGGACAACCACCAGACGAAGGCCACCACGACGGAGGGCAGCAGCTCCTCGGCCAGCCGCTCGCACAACGTGAACTTCTCGGTGCGCAGCCCGATCTACACGAACCAGCAGATCGCGCGGTCGGTCGGCACCGGCGCGCAGACCACCGGTTCGCTGGCGGAGACGACCAAGCGCACCGCGGAGTCGGTCCGCGAGCGCACCACCTCGCAGTTCACCAACGGCGACATCGCCCGGTTCAGCCACCCGATCGAACTGGAGCTGGAGGTCCGCAAGACCTCGCACGCCAACCACGCGGCCCGCTCGCTCACCGGCGGCCTGGTGGACTGGGCGATGCCGGGCGTGCAGACCACGACCGTGCGGCTCGACCCGATCCCGGACGCGGTGCGCAGCTACCACCCGGAGGGCGAGAGCAAGCCGGGCGAGCGCGAATCCCAGCCGGTGACGGGCTTCCCGGAGGCGCACTACTCGCGGGTCGGCGCCCGCCAGGTCGCCGGGCTGGTCCGCGACGTCGTGGACGGCGTCCCGACCGGCGAGCACGTGAGCACCCCGCCCGCCGTGCCCGCCGAGGCCACCTCGGCCCGGCAGGCCATCAACACCGGGGCGAACGCCTCGGCGCTGTCGGCGCACCTGCCCGCGGCGCTGGAGGAGTCCGGTTACCGGATCGAGGGCCTGGACCACGACGCGCGGCACTGGACCGCGGCCGGGCAGCGGCATCCGCTGAGCGCGCTGACCTTCCACGCGGAGCTGAAGCAGGCGCGGGTCACGCCCGCCGGCTACACGCCGCTGGAAGGGCTTGAGATCAACAAGACCGAGGTCACCCGCGGTTCGGCGGGCGACGAGCGCTCCGCGGGTCCGATGTGGAACACCGCGATGGTCTCGGCGCCGCTCACCCTGTTCCCGCGGCCGAAGCCGGGATCGAGCTGGGAACCGGGCACCGCGATCACCGAGATGGGCGAGGTGTTCGGCCGCGGGCCCGCGATGAGCTGGCAGCGCACCGACGCCGCGACCCTCAGCGGGAAGAAGACCGAGGACATCACGCTCTCCGACGGCGAGGTGTACCTCGTCGAGGCGCGCACCGAGTGGACCGTCACCCCCGAGTACCGGGGCGAGGCGCCCGCCGAGTGGAGCACGCCGCGCACCGCGCAGGACACCGTCTACGTGCGCACCGACGCGAACGGGCTGCGCGCGATGGGCCTGGAACCGCCGAAGAAGGACGACGAGGGCTCGACCACCGACGCGGACGAGTTCTTCGACGCCGAGGACGGTTCGGCGCCGCGCGACGGCGAGAGGACCGCGCCGCGCGACGGCGACGAGTCCGTCCCGCGCGATGGCGAGGAGACCGCCCCGCGCGACCCGGCGTCCGAGCGGACCGCACGGCTCGACTCCGACCGGCCCGCGGGCCGCGACGCCGCCGAGTCCGCGGGCCGCGACGCCGAGCAGCGCGCGGGCCGCGACGCCGATTCCGAGGAGTTCTTCGACGCCGAGGAGCACCTCCCGGGCGAGCGGCGCGCGTCCGACGCAGACCTCGACGTCTCGATGCGGTTCGCGGACAACTACTACCCGCAGGGCTACGGCCGGGGCAGCCACTACCAGTACCCGCAGGGCTACGGCAGCGGCTCGCACTACCCGGCGTCCAGCGGCTACGACCACGCCGCCACGCCGGGCACCACCGTCCCGATCGCCTCGGACTTCTCCGACCCGCGGTCGAAGATCTTCGGGCGGGACGACCGCGGCCGCAAGCTCGGCATCCCGCTGAGCCAGATCGACTACGAGATCATGCCGTCGAGCGGGGACTACAGCAGCGGCATCTCGTTCCGCCGCACCGGTTACTCGCTCACCGAGTCCTCCGACCGGTTCGTGGCGACGCTGCCGGGGGAGCGGGTGGTCGACGCGGCGGCGCACACCACGCGTCCCGGGGACGTGCAGCTGGACGGCAACGCGTTCTTCGTGGACGCGGCGCGCGCGGGCGAGGGCTACGAGATCAGGCTCCGCGACGGCACGCCGGTGACGATCAGCCAGGAGACGCTCGGCGCGATCGTGTCCCGCGTCAACGACTTCCGCGCGTTCAACCGGGAGCGCAACTCCGCGGGCGACCCGGTCCCGCTGTCGGTGGTCGTGCTGAGCTCGCCGCGCGCCAAGGTGTCCGGGGTGCTGGCGCAGCTGCGCGAGGAGGGCTTCCAGGGCGAGGTGCTGCGGCCGCGCGGCGACGTCACCCAGCTCACCGACGGCCGGTTCGGCGTCGCGGGCAACGAGGGCTGGAGCCGCTACGGCCCGGGCAGCAGCAGCTCGAAGTTCGTGTACTCCAAGGGCAACGTCCGCAACATCAAGTTCTTCGAGCGCTACCTGCCGAACGCGGAGTTCATCCCGGACCACGACAAGGCCATCAAGGTCACGGACAAGAACTGGAAGGAGTACTGGATCACGCCGAGCGAGGCGCGGCCGAAGGCGTTCACCACGCGGGCCGGCGGGGTCTGGCGCGTCAACGGCCTGTCGTTCGTCGGCGAGAAGCACGAGGTCCGCACCGACGCGGCGATCGCCGCCGACCTCGACGGCTTCACCCGGGTCGTGCGCACCCGCCCCGGCGAGGGCATCTCCGACAAGCTCGTGCACCGGCTGCCGAAGCTGTCCCCGGAATACGACCCGACGGCCCGGCTCGCGGCGCTGCCGTGGCAGCTGGAACGCCGGAACGTCCTGGACGTGACGACCGGCAAGGTCAAGACCGTCCGGACCGGCCCGGCGCTGCTGAGCTCGCACGGCAACGCCGAAGAG
Source organism: Saccharopolyspora sp. MMCC62 (assembly GCF_057736575.1). Lineage (NCBI taxonomy): Bacteria > Bacillati > Actinomycetota > Actinomycetes > Pseudonocardiales > Pseudonocardiaceae > Saccharopolyspora > Saccharopolyspora sp. MMCC62. The sequence continues at coordinate 693,442 of NZ_JBYKCM010000004.1, forward strand.
ATGACCATGCACATCAAGCGGGGCGACCAGCAGCTGGAGATGTGGCTGCCCGGCAGCTCGTTCATCTACATGCTGGTGCAGCAGAAGGAGTTCCAGGACCTCTACGCCGCCAACCCCGGCGTGGAGTTCGCGGTGACCGTCTGCGAGGCCGGGGCCGAGGGCGCCAAGGTGCTGCCGAAGATGATGGAGATGGCGAAGCGGTTCAGCATGCCGAACCGCTTCTTCACCGGTGCCGACACGATCAGCATGATCAAGCTGGAGGACAAGGACTGGAAGGGCGCCACCATCGGCGTCGCGAACAACAAGGGCTGGGTGTCCGCCTACGTCGCCGCCGACGGCCAGATCGTGCAGAACTCCTACCCGCACACCCGGTACTCCGACGAAGAGCTGGAGACGCTGCCGTTCCGCTCGAAGATCTCCAGCGGCGGGCACAACCACCGCGGCGCCGGGCCGGTGCCGCTGAGCACCGAGTACTTGAACCCGAACGTGTCGGTGCGGGCGCAGGACGAGCAGGGCAGGCCGGTGACGCTGCCCATCGACCAGATCGGCTACCGCCCGACCAGCGGGGAATCCGGCCTCGGTGTCGCGTTCGGGCGGCCGGAGTTCCGGCTCGACGGCGACGCGGACCGGGTCGTGGCCACCATGCCGGGCGAGACCGTCGAGCAGGCCGCCGGGCACGAGAAGCGGCCCGGCCACGAGACCGCGCTGCCGAAGGGCGCCAAGTTCTACGCCGAGGTCGCGAACACCGACCGCGGGTTCCAGGTCCCGCTGGTCGGCGGGCGCCACGCGTTCCTGCGCGGCGACGCGCTGGCCGCGGTGATCGGGCAGATCCCCGCCGCGAACGGGTTCCTGAACCGCGGCGCGCACCTCGCGCTGCTCGCCGACGACGTGGCTCCGGCCGAGGTCGTGGAGGGGCTCACCGCGCAGGGCTTCCAGAGCTCCGTCATCTCCACCGGCGGCAAGGTCGGCCAGCTGCCGGACGGGCGCCTCGGCGCCGCCGACAACGCCGGGTTCACCACGACCCGCGCCGACGGCACCGGCAGCGCGCACGGTCGGTACTCGGCGGGCAACGTGGCGAACATCGCGTTCTTCGAATCGGAACTGCCGCGCAGCTCGCACATTCCGGACGCCGACGCCCCGATCCGCGGCACCGACCTGGACGGCAACCCGTTCGAGTTCTTCCCGCACGAGGTGCACCGCGCCGGGTACCGCACCGGTGACGAAGGCGGCGGCCGCACCACCGCCATCGACTTCACCGGCACGGACCGCAGGCCGAACTTCGTGGTGAACCCGTTCAAGGTCCTCGCCGAGCAGGCGGACTCGATGCCGCAGGTCGCCCGCACCCGGCCGGACGAGGAGTTCAGCAAGACCTCCGCGTCCGAGCCGCGCAAGCTCGACACCCACGACCCGAATCGGCGGCTCGTCGACGCCCCGTGGACCCCGACGAAGATCGAGGTCACCGACCCGGCCACCGGGCAGCGCAAGGTCGTGGACGCGGGCCCGAACATGCTCGGCGGGCACGGCAGCGAACACCACGTCGGCGTGCTGGTGAACCGGGACGGCGTCGAGCACAAGGTCCGGGTCAGCGGCGCCGACTACGTCCGCACCCTCGCGCAGACCCCCGAGTTCCGGGAGATGCGCCGGGCGAACCCGCACAGCCCCTACCTGCTGACCGTGTGCAAGGCGGGCGGCGACGGCGGCAGCACCTTCTCCTCCGCGGTGCGCGAACTGCGCTCGATGTCGGTGCGCAACGAGGTCATCGCGGCCCGCGACGTGCTGGACCTGACGGTCACCGGGCGCAGGCCGCTCGTGTCCGTCGTGGACAACAAGGGCTGGGTGAGCAGCAGGCTCGACGACGGCACCGAGAAGACCGTGCTGCACGAGGGAACCCGCTACTCGGCGGCCGAGCTGGCGTCGTTCGCCGGCCACGGCTCGAAGGACGAGCCCCGCCGGAGCTCGACGTCCGCCGGCCCCGAGCGCACGCCCGCCGAGCACTCGATGTCCTTCGGCGAGGACGGCGGCCCCAGCGCCCCCCGCGGTCCGCGGCCCGGCCGGGAGGCGATCATCGCCGAGGTCGACAAGGCGGCCAAGGCCTGCACCTGCAAGCAGAACAAGAAGCAGTGGGGCCGCGTCACCAAGGACGTGGTGATCCGCTACGCCCGCAGCTACGAGGGCGACCGGACCGGGCAGAGCCTGCGGCACCTCGACCGGCAGATGTTCAACGCGGTCGTCGACGCGGAGCAGCGCGCGCGGGAAGGGGACACCGCCCCGGCCGCGGACGGGCGGAAGACGCCGGCCGCGATCGCCGAGCAGGAGCTCCAGACCATGCTGCACAACGGGCACCTGGTCTTCGCCAGCAACTACAACCGGTCCGTCTTCCGGCTGCACGACGTGCTGAACGAGCTCGGCGGCGGTGGCCGCGACGCGGACCTGGGCGGCAGCGACGCCCTGCAGCGGCTGGTGCAGCAGGACTTCGGCGAACCCGGCCGCGCCGGTGCCGACAGCGACGGCGAGGCGCCCCCGGCCGCGCCGCCGAAGAAGGGCCCCGGCAAGCGCGCCTCCGTCGTCGACGACCCGAGCGGCAAGCGCCGCCGCACCGTCGACGGCACCGACGAGTCCGCCCAGCTGCCCGGTGGCAAGGCGCTGCGCGAGATCGAGCGCCAGCGCCGCGACCGGCAGGCCATGCTGAAGGTGCGGGAGGGCCTCACCCCCGACACCCGGGCGATGGAAGTGGACGGTTCCGGGAAGGAAGTGTTCAAGCGGGACAACGAGACGCTGCAGGCGCTGCGCGAGGCCTCGCACATCCGCCTGGTCGACGTCTCCAACGACAAGGCGAACGACCCGGCCTACCGCGACTACCTGGCGCAGCTGCTCTCCGACGACGACGATTACGCTGGCTACGCGTACCTGGTGCACGACGGCGAGGGCGTGGGCAAGATGCACGCCGAGCAGAAGCTGCTCCAGCTGCTGCAGAACGCGGGGATCACCGCGGACGCCCAGGGCGGCCCCACTCACATCCGCGGCACCAAGCGCCCCTGCGACCCGTGCCGGTCGCTGCTGCGCTACTTCCGGGACAAGGTCGGCCTGGACCTGCGGTTCAACGACCGCGGCAACCACTACTACCGGGAGTCGCTGGAGACCGGGGTGCGCCACCTCGCCGGGTACGACGAGTCGAACGGCCCGGACCTCGGCGACCACCTGCGGCGCGGGCTGGGCGACCCGGAACGCGTGATGTACATGTCCGCGCCGAAGCACACCCGTCCCGCGCCCGCGAACTCCGCACCCGGCCTGCAGGACGTCGAGCGCGGCGCCGAGGGCGGCGAGCAGCAGCGCTACTCGGTGCCGGAGAAGACCCGCGACGCCCAGGGCGAGCCGGTGCTGGAGTTCCCGCCGGACTCCGACATCCAGGGCATGGTGGACACCCCGTCCAGCAGCGAGGCCGAGGACGACGCGGCCATCACCGACCTGGTCTCGCACACCCGGCACCTGCGGATCGGCAACCGGGCGGGCGCCGAGGCACCCGAGCTCAAGGAGCCCAGCGCGGTGCGCAAGCAGCGCGAGCAGGCCCACTTCGACGCCGTCGTCGCCCCGCAGCTGGAGCACGCGGCGGGCGAGGCGTTCTGGCGCGAGGTCGAGGCCCGCCCGCCGCGCGGCGGCAAGTTCAAGCTGGAGTTCCCCGACGCGCTGCGCCACAAGATCAAGGAGCTGCTCGACGAGACCCCGGAGCTCAAGCCCCGGATCTCCGAGCGCCTCCGGATGACCACGATCGCGATGGACAAGCAGCTGGACAAGATCGGCGGCGGTGCGACCCGCAAGCTGGCCTACCGCGTCGAGAACATCCAGGGCGCGGAGTCCCGCCTCGACACCGCCATGCCCGCCGAGTTCCGCGCCATGTGGGAGGCCGAGAAGCGGGCCGCGGCGAACGAGGGCCGCGACCCGAAGAAGCTGGACTCGAAGAAGGTGAAGTTCACCGAGGCGTTCGAGGACGTGCTGCACGCGATGGTCTACGAGGACGAGAAGAAGATCTCGATCAACTCGATCGCGCAGTACCTGCTCATGCCGGAGAACACCTTCAAGAACCGGATGCAGAACATCGCCAAGAAGCGCGGCGCCGGGAGCTAGCCCGGGAGCGGGCGCAGCAGGTCGGGCGCGCAACGGCACGGATAAGGTGGGTCGCGGGGCGACCCCGATCGAAGGACTCCTGATGCGAGACGAGACCCCGCCGGACGGCGAGGACCGCCAGTGGGTGCTGCTGGTCGACCCGGCCTGGCAGCCCGAATCCGACGACGAGCCCGCCCCGCCGGAGGCCGTGGTCGGCGCCTGGGTGCTGGCGGACGGCGGTTCCGTCGGACCGTTCCAGCCGAACCCCGGCTACCTGCCGTCCCGCGAGGACTCGCCGACCGACCCGGTCGACGCCGCCGTGCAGCTGGTGGTGCGCGGGGAGCAGCCGGAACGCGCCGCGATCGAGACGATGCGGGACGCGATGTTCGGCATCGCCCTCGACGGGCGCGGCGCCGCGATCGTGGCGCCCGCCCCGGACGGGGTGCCCTCGGTGCTGGTGGCGACGTCCCCGGTGCACGCGCGGCCGCTGGACGTGCCGAGCTGGCAGGAGATCAGCGCCGCCGACCTGGCCGCCTCGCTGCCCGCCGAGGGCGTGGACGTGCTGCTGAACCCGGGCGCCCCGGCGTCGATGCGGGTGGTCGCCGCCGCGCTGAAGGACGTCCTCGCCGAGCCCGCGCCGACCGCGCCGGCCCCGTTCGCCCGGCCGTGACCGGACCGGCCCGGAGCAGGGCGAGCCGACCGTGACCACGAACCGAGAGGACCCCGCCGTGGCGGACACCGACAGCGCCGAGGCCGCGCGGGAGGACACCGGCGAGCACTGGGCGATGCTCATCGACCCGAACTACGAGCCGGCACACCCCGACGACCCGGTTCCGGAAGAGGCGATCGTCGGCGCCTGGTACGTCGACGACGGCGGCATCGCCGAGCGGTTCGCCCCGAACCACGCCTACCGGCCGTCGAGCCCGGACCTGCCGACCGACCCGCTGGACGCGCGGCTGCGCCTCGCCGCCCGCGGGGAGGCCACCGCCGACGAGTTCGTCGCCTCGCTGCCCGGCGCGCTGGTGTGCCTCGCGCTGGACGAGGACGGTTCGGCGATCGTCACCCGCGCCCCCGACGGGGTGCCCTCGGTGCTGGTGCTGACCTCGCTGGCGCACGCGCACCGGCTCACCGTCGAGTCCTGGCAGGAGATGGAGGTGGAGCGGCTCGTCGCGCTGCTGCCCGTGGCGGGCGTGGACGTGCTGTTCAACCCGGGCGGGGAGGCCTCGGTGCGGCTCGGCGCCGACGAGCTCCGCCACGCGCTCGCCGACGAGCAGTCCGAACCCGCCGAGCCCGCCGGAGCCGCTGGACCGGCTGGGCCCGCTGGAGCCGCCGGGCCCGCCGGGCCTGCCGGACGCGCCGGGCCTGCCGGACCCGCTGGAACTGCCGGATCCGCCGAGCCGGGAACGGCCGGTTCGTGAGGGTTTGGCCGCGCACCGGAACCTCCGATCGGGGTAAGACCGGGGTCCGCGCGCGGCCGTGGGACCATCTTCCGCAGGAGAGAGAGGTGCGCCCGGTGTCCACTGCCGATCGAATGCACGACCTGTTGCTGCACTTGGCGGGACGGGTGCCGGACGACTTCCTCGCGTCGATGCGGGAAGTGCTGTCCACCGGAGTCGTCGGCCGGGTCGCGGGCTCGGTGTGCGAGGTGCTCGCGGCGGACAAGGTCTCGGTGACCATCGCCCAGGCCGGGCTGCTCAGCGAACTCGTCGACGACGCCGCCTCCGCCGTGTTCACCGGCATCCCCATCGCCGACGAGACCCCGCCCTCGGTGTGGCTGTTCGACGCCGACGAAGCCCCGGAGCGGACCGCCGAGGTGACCGCCGCGCTCACCGCGGTGCTGTCCCGGAACCCGGCCGCGCTCGGCCTCTGGACCGCCTGGCGCCGCCCGTCGCGCGGCGAGGGCTCCCCGCTGCCGGTGCACGTGGTCACCGCCGCCGCGGAGGCCGATCTGCCGCGGCTCAGCGGCGAACTGCACCGCGCGCTCGCCGACCACCCCGACGTGCCGCGGATCGAGGTGGTGGGGGAGCAGGACGCGCCCGCCTACCAGCGCGCCGCCCGCGGCCGCGGCACCCTGACCTGGGCCAGGGACGAACCGGTGGAGCTGCGCATCGCGCGGGTCTTCGACCGCGTCGACCCGGACCGCGGCCCCGAGTTCGACCGCGACCACCCGGTGCTCGAAGCCGACGACCGCGAGGAGGCGCTGGCCTACCTGCGCGCGGGCGAGCTGCTGCTGAGCACCGGTGCCGCGATGGACGACGTGGTCGACCCGGACCGCGGCCAGGTCGTGCCCACCAGCTACCGGGGCGACGGCGTCTGGCTGTGGCCGGACGCGGTCACCTACTACCTGGAGGAGCACGGGCTCGCGCCCGACGAGCACTTCCTGGAGCACATCCGCCGCGCGAGCGGGCTGCCCGAGCGGCTCGACGCGGTGAGCACCCACCGCGCGCTGCGGCACCTCTTCGAATCCTGATCAACCCCGCACAGCGCATCCCCGGCGGGGAGTGAGGAGATCGCGGCATGCCGGACACGGGTGAGTCCCGCTTCTACCTGCTGATGGACCCGGGCTGGGCGCCGTCGGCCGCGGAGACCGAGCCCCCCGTCGAAGCGATCATGGGCCTGTGGCCGACGGCCGATGACGGCGGGCTGGGCCGGTTCCGCCCCAACCCGGACTACGCGCCCACCGATCCCGACGCGCCCGCCGACCCGCTCGACGGGCTGTTCCGGATGCTCACCGCGCGCCGCGCCGAACCGGACCAGCTGCGGCTGCTGCTGCACGACAGCGAGCTGGAGGTCGCGATCGGGCCCGGCGGTGGTCCGCTCGTGGTGCGCTCGCCCGACGACGTGCCGTGCCTGCTGGTGGCGACCTCGCCGCACTACCGGTTGGCCTCGGAGCAGATCGGTTCCTGGTGGCGGACCGGGGTGGACGGCCTCGCCGACCTGCTCCCGGAGGGCACCGACGTGCTGTTCAACCCGGGCAGTCCCGGTTCGCTGCGCCTGGTGGCCGGATTCGTGCGCTCCGCGCGGGAACCGTCCGCCGAGCAGCGCGCCTCCGCGCGCGCCGGCCTGCCCACCGCCGCCGGGGAGCAGTTGCGGCTGCTGGCCTGGCCGATCGATCCCGCCGAGGAGTCCCGATGAGCGAGCCGACCCCGGAGCAGGACCTCACGGCAGGCGCGCCGGCGGTGCCGGACCGGGAGACCACGCCGACCGACTGGATGATGCTCACCGACCCGGCGTGGGTGCCCCCGGAAGAGGGCGCCGAACCGCCCCGCGAAGTGCTGCTCGGCGGCTGGCCGATGTGGATCGACGGTTCCTGGGGCCGCTTCCAGGCCAACCCGGCTTACCAGCCGCTGAGCGAGGAATCGCCCAGCGACCCGGTGGACGCGGTGCTGCGCATCATGGTCCGCGACGACTACGGCGCGGAAGCGCTGCTGTCGGTGCTGGTGGACACCGCGCTGGAGATCGCGCTCGACGAGGACGGCGTCGCCGTCCTCGACCGCTCCCCGGACGGCGTGGCCTCGGTGCTCGTGGTCACCGCTCCGGTGCACCGGGACCGCGTCGACGCCGCCGACTGGCGCGGCACGCACGCCGCCGAGATCGCCGGAGCGCTGCCGGAGAGCGGCGTCGACCTGCTGCTGAACCCGAACTCGCCCGCGTCGATGCGGCTGTCGGCGGACGCCCTCCGCGCGCACCTCGCCGCGGATGAGGACGAGGCCGCCCGCGGATCGCTGCGAACCGAGATCGGATAGCGTGTGACCAGGGTGTCGCCCACCGCGATCACCCATGAAGGATGTCCCCAGGAACAGCGGCCCACCGGCTCCCGAGCCGCCGTGGCGACCGGTCGGCGGTTATGACTGAATCGGATCGCCGCAGCGGGCCGCGGTACCGCCGGTCCACCCGGCGCGCGGTCATCGCGGACGCGCCCGCAGCGCTTCGCGATCCTGATCGCCTCGGGCGCCGCCACGTCGCAGGAGTGGCCAGGAGCCGCTTCTCGGCGGGGGACGCGTCGGTCGCACGCACGGTGAGTACGGAGGAACCGGGAACGTGAGCCAGAACGTCATCATGGTCACCCAGGGCACCGGCCAGGGGCACCGGAGCATCGGAGACGCCGTGGACAGCGCGTCCGAGGGTGCGGTGATCGTGGTGGGTCCCGGGCGCTACACCGAGAACCTGGTGCTGACCAAGGCCATCACCATCACCGCTGAGGACGGTCCCGGGACCGTTCGGATCGTGGCGCACAAGGGGGTCGCGGTCGCGCTGGCCGCCGATTCCGCCGCGCTGTCCGGCGTCACCATCGACGCCATCGACGGGGAGAACCCGGCCGTGCTCGCCACCGCCGGTCAGCTCACCCTCACCGAGTGCGAGGTCCGCGGCAGCGGCTGGGCCGCCATCTACGCCAGGGACACCGGCAGCGTGCTGATGCGCGAGTGCAAGGTGCGCAACCAGGTCGGCGCGGGCGTCGTGGTCACCTCCGCGCAGGGCGGCGTGCTGGACTCCTGCGAACTGCTCGAGCTCGGCACCTCCGCGGTCGTAGTCGCCGACGGCGGCGGGCTGACCGTCCGCGCCTGCGCCGTGCGCGAGGCCGCGGGCAACGGCATCTGCCTCAACGGCCGCGGCCGGATCACCGTCGAGGACACCACCGTCGCGGGCACCTCGAAGCCCGCCATCGCCGTCGAGCAGCACGCGCAGCTCACCGCGACCCGGCTGAACGTGGTGGACAGCAAGGGAATCGGCTTCTACCTCGCCAGCTCCGAATCCGTGCAGCTGGAGGAATGCCGGGTCGAGCGCGCCGGAGCCGAGGGCATCTACGTCGCCGAGTCCTGCGCGCCGATCATGCGCGGCTGCCGCGTCCAGGGCGCCCGCGGTCGCGGCCTGCACTTCGCCGGCCGGGCCTCCGGCGAGATCAGCCGCTGCGAGGTGTCCGATGTGGACGGAATCGGCATCGGCGTGACCGAGCGCAGCGTCCCCGAGTTCGACCAGACCGACGTCTCCGCCTGCAGCGGCGGCATCCGCGTCGACGACGGCTCGGACCCGTTCTTCCGCAGGCTCCGCGTCGTCGGCAGCGACGGCGCCGCCATCGCGGTGGACACCGGGGCCCGCGGGCGGCTGGAGAACATCGAGATCGACCAGACCGGCGGCTCCGGCGTCGAGGTCACCGGCGAGGCGCGGCCCGCCGTCAGCGGCCTCAGCATCCGCCGCGCGGGCGGCTCCGGCGTCGAGGTGAAGGGCGCCGCGCTGTCCCTGGCCAACTGCGACATCACCGAATCCACCGGGTACGGCGTGCACGCGGGCCCGGGCGCGGACCTCACCCTGACCAAGTGCCGGGTGCACGGCAGCGGGAAGGTCGGCTGCCACTTCGCCGACGGCGCCTCCGGCTCCGTCACCGACTCCGAGTTCACCGGCGGCGCCTCCGACGGCGTGCACCTCGAGACCGAGGAGACCGTGCAGCTGTCCGGCTGCACCGTCCGCGACAACCGCGGCAGCGGCGTCCGGCAGGTCAAGCCCAGCGCGAAGATCACCGTCGAGAACCTGATCAGCGGTGGCAACGGCGCCCAGGACGCCTACGGCAGCTCCGCGGCGGCCACCGGCGACCAGCAGCCCGCCGACCAGCAGGCGCAGCCCGCGCGGGACCGCGCGCCCAGCGGCTCCGACCCGCTCGGCGAGCTCAACCGGCTCGTCGGCCTCGACGGCGTGAAGCGCGAAGTGACCTCGCTGGTCAACCTGAACAAGATGGCGCAGCGCCGCGTCGACGCCGGGCTGTCCGCGCCGCCGATGGCCCGCCACCTCGTCTTCGCCGGCGCTCCCGGCACCGGCAAGACCACCGTCGCCCGGCTCTACGGCCAGGTCCTCGCCGAACTCGGCGTGCTGCGCTCCGGCCACCTCATCGAAGTGGCGCGCGCCGACCTCGTCGCCCAGATCATCGGTGGCACCGCGATCAAGACCACCGAAGCGTTCAACACCGCGCTCGGTGGCGTGCTGTTCATCGACGAGGCCTACACGCTCAGCTCCGGTCGCGGCGGCAGCGGACCCGACTTCGGCCGCGAAGCCATCGATACCCTGGTGAAGCTGATGGAGGACCACCGCGACGACGTCGTGGTCATCGCCGCCGGGTACTCCAACGAGATGCGCGACTTCCTCAGCGCCAACCCCGGCATGGAATCCCGGTTCAGCCGCACCATCGAATTCGCGAACTACTCGCCGGACGAACTCGTGACCATCGTCGAATCGCAGTGCCGCAAGCACGACTACAAGCTCGACGACGACGCCGTGACCGTGCTGCTCGAGTACTTCGAGGCCATCCCGAAGGACGGCACCTTCGGCAACGGCCGCACCGCGCGCCGCGTGTTCGAAGCCATGACCGACCGGCAGGCGTCGCGGCTCGCGGTGGACGTGTCGGCGGTCGCCGACGACCTCACCATCCTCAAGGCGGAGGACTTGGACACGTCGTTGGTCTGAGTCCCGGCCTGCTTCGCTGCTTCTGTCGTGTAGTGGTCGGGTGGCGGGACCTCAGCGGCTTCCTCGCTGCGGGATCGATTCCACCGGTGGCTCCGCCACAGGCGAAAACGCCGTCCTCGCGAGGGAACGGCTGAGAACCCGCTGCGGTGTCGGCGGTTGCGCTGGTGGTCGTTGCGCAGGGGCTCCGCCGCTGACGGGCGAGGGGCGCCGCGCGTCGACGGCGGCGCGGAGGACTCGGCTCGGCGGTGCCGCCGTCGGTGGGGCGCGCGGTCTTCCTGATCAGCTGGCTCGGGCGGTGGATTCGCCGGGATCGGTGGACTCGTGTTCCGCCGCGGCCGGTCCGGGCTCGGCTTCGGCCGCCATGGCCGCGCGGAGCGTGGAGACGTCCACCCGGACCGTTTCGGCCGCCGCGGCGGGGGCCGGGCCGCCGGACATCGTGATGTGCGGGGCGGCCGTCGCGGGCGGTGCCGCGGCCGTCGGGTTCCCCGTCGCCGGGGCGGTTTCGGACTCGGTGGGCTCGGCGTTCGCCGTCGCGGATTCCGCTGGTGCCGCGGGAGATTCCGCGGGTGCTGCCGCGGCCGCTGCCACGTCCGCGGCGCGCACGACGGTGGTCTCTTCGGCTGCGGGAGTGGATGCGGCTGCCGCCACATCGGCGGCACGCACGACGGTGGTCTCTTCGGCGACGGGTGCGGATGCGGCCGCTGCCACGTCCGCCGCGCGTACGACCGTGGTCTCTTCGGCTGCGGGAGTGGATGCGGCCGCCGCCACGTCGGCCGCGCGCACGACGGTGGTCTGCTCGGCGACCGGCTCGGCCGTCGCCGCGACCGGTGCGGGGGCACCGCTCGTGCGGACGGCGTCCGGTGCACCCGCGGCCGCCGCCACGTCCGCGGCCCGGACCACCTGGGTGCGCTCCACCCGCTGCGTCCGCTCGGTCTCCGCCGCGGCAGGCGCCGGCGCCGCGGCCTGGCGGTGCACCCGCACCGTCGCGTGCTCCTCGTCGCGCAGCGGCGCCGAGAGCACCTTCGGGAACGCGACCCGGCCGCGCAGCTCCCCGGCCGCCTGCAACAGCGCCGATCGCGCCGCCCGGTCCGCGACGCCGAGCACCAGGATCCGCACCCGTGCCAGCTGCTCCCGGTCCAGCCCGCTCAGCACCCGGTTCAACGCGAGCGCCGCGCCCTCCGGCATCGGGGTGCACGGCACGCCGACCGTGATCGTCAACCGGTCCACCTCGAACGCCAGCCGGTCCGCGGAGGTCGCGGACGCCACCTTGCTCGCGGGCACCAGGGCCAGCCCGGCAGGCACCACCTTCGCGATGAGCTCGTGCGGCGTCGGCTGCACCTCCGGCGAACCGCTCCAGCGGTACAGCAGCGGCGCGCCGGGCACCCAGCCGCGCGGTGCCAGGTTCGCCTGCACCGCGGCGATCCGGCCGTCCGGGCCGTACCGCATCGCGGCCACGAACGGGCGCCAGGTCGGCGCGCCGATCGCGTCGACCAGGTGCGCGGCCTCCAGCCCGCCCAGCTGCTGCAGCGGGCCGATCGTGGCCACCACCTCGTGCCCCAGCGTCCGGGACAGCTCCGCGAGCCACCCGCCGGACGCGGTCCACTGGTCCAGCGGCACCAGTTGCATCCGCAGCCGCACCGCGTCCGGGAACCGCCGCAGCAGCGCCGCCACCTGGTGCGGCAGCAGACCGCGGCCGCCGACCACCAGCCGCGGGCGGGCGGACGCGATCGGAATCCAGCGGGCCGGTTCCAGCAGCTGCTCCGCGCCGTCCGGCGCGGCGGCGAGACCCGCGGGCACCGGGCGCAGGTGCAGCGTCCCGTCGTAGCCCGCGCCGCGCGGCAACCGGTCCTCCCAGTCCGGGCGGGGGAAGCGGGTGCCGTGGGCCTCGCCGGGGCCGTCCGCGGTGAACCGGATCCACCGGTGGTCCTCGTCCCCGGCGTACACGCAGCCGCCCGCGACGATCCGGACCGGGCCGCTCGGGGCGTGCACCTCGGCGCCCAGCTCGCGGGCGAGCTTCTGCGCCTGCGGGCGGCCGCGGCCGCGCTCGCCGAAGGACGGCACCGCCACCCACAACCGGGCCTGCTCGGCCGGGTTCCGGGTCAGCTCCGCGGCGGCCACCGCGGCTCGGCAGGCCTTGCGCAGCGCGGTGCGGAAACCACCGGCCTGCACCGAGGCGGGGGAGACGAGGACGAGGCCTTCGCCGCGGCCGACCGGCACGGTGCCCGCCAGCGCCGCGCTCTCCTCGTCCGCAGCCGATCGGCGCACGACGAGCACGGTCGAGCCGTGCGCTCGCACGACCAGGTCGCGAACCCGTGCGGTCCCGGATTCGTCGAGGTCAGACATGGATTTCGCTCTCGTTCTCCGCGCCCGGAGGTCCACGAGCCGTCCGCGCATCCGTCGCGTCCGCGCGGTGATCGGCGGTTCCGGGGTCTCCGGCGCCGTTCGGACCGGGCGAGCGGTTCGCGGTGAGTCCGGCCGCGGTTGCGCCAAGTGTGCACTGCAGTTGAACACTAACACCGAACAGGCGTCGCGGAACCGGTCGGCGACCGTCCCCGGTGACCCACCGCAGCGGTCCCCACCCCCGGGCATCGGACCGTTCCCGAACGTGTTCCCGCTGTTCACCGGGGTGCCCGCGATGATCTCCGGGCTGCGGCGGCGGGCGCCCCGGTGTTGTCGGAGGTTTTCCCTCGGTTGTGGACCGCTAGTGCTCCGCGGGCTCCGGCACCTCGTCCGGGACGAAGCCCACCGGCTCGGCCAACCGGGCCAGCGCATCCCCGGCGGGGGTGCGGGGCTGGGCCCGCTGGTGCTTGCGGGCCAGCCGCATCAGCTCCAGGTGCTCGGCGTCCGAATCCGGGGCTTCCCCGGGCTCCTCGGCCCGCCCGAGCTCGCGCAGCAGCACCACCGGCCCGTCCGCCGCGCGGTCCACGTCGAGCACCGCGAACCGGGCCCCGGCCGGGAACACGACTTCCCCGGTGGTGTCGCCCAGCGGCGCGGTGCGGCGCGCGTCCTGCGACCAGAGCATCACCTGCGCGTGGTCCGCGGCGTGCACCGGTTCGGTGCTGGCGCTGAGGAAACCCGCCTCGGACACCGGCATCCCCGGCTCGTACACGTCCAGCACGTCCAGCTCCAGCAGCCGGTACACCGGCCCGCCGTGCACCGGCAACCGGCGCAGCCCGGACATCAGGCACACCGCGTGGTCGCCGAACTCGTCCCGCCCCGCGCCGCGCAGCGCGCGGTTCACCGACACGGCGCCGAACGCCCCGGCGCCCAGGTACAGCCGGGCGGCCACCAGGTCCGCTTCGGGTTCCGGTTGCACCTCCTCGCCGGAGGTGGCCAGCGCGGCGCGCACCGCCGCCAGCCCGCTCTCGAAGTCGGTGCCCGCCCGCTGGGCGAACGCGGTGCGCTGCTGCTCGCTGCTGCGCCGTTCGGCGAGGAACTGCGGCAGCGCGGGCACCGGCACCAGCGCCGAGCGCTCCCCGGACGCGGCGCGACGCGGCGGCAACCGCAGCGCGGCCACCGACAGCCGCGTGGTGCGGTCCGCAGGGGCGACGGGGACGTTCGCCGGGTCCGGTTCCGGCGGGTGCACCTGCGCCGCGCTGATCGTGGCGAGCTGGGTGACCCGGACCGGCTCGGGCTGCTCGGCCCGCTTCGCGGCGGCCGCGGACAGCCGCGCCTTGCGCTCCCGCGACCGCAGGGACAGGGGAGAGGCGCCCGGCTGGCGCTTGGGCAGCGCGGACGGGGTGGCGAGCTGCGTCATCGACACCTCGGCGGACATCCGGGGGACGTCCTGCGCGGTGTCGGCGCGCACCGCGACCGGGAACCCGGCGTCGGCGGGGAGCAGGCCGGTGAGCGGAATCTTCCTGGTGGCCAAGGACGTCACCGGTCCCGGGGACTCGTCCGAGGTACCGGGACCGTCCGAAGTGCCCGGTTCGGGCCCGGCCTTTCCGGGCGACGGCTCGGCCGGGGTTCCCAGCGCTTCGGCAGCGGTGGTCCCCGAGCCGGTGGGCTCGGCGGAGTCGGCGGGAGGCCCGGCGGGTGCTGCGGACGCGTCCGGCACGTCCGCACCGGTCCCGGTACCGGACGAGCCCTGCGCCGCGGCCGGTCCGTCCGAGGACCGGGGTGCCACGACGGGTTCGCCCGCCGGAGCCGACACCGGAGCACCCGGCTCGGCCGGATCACCCGGCGCTGCCGTGGAGACACCCGTCCCGGCCACCGGATCGCCCGGACCCGCGACCGGATCGCCCGGACCTGCCACCGGATCACCCGGCTCGGCCACCGGATCGCCCGGCTCGGCCACCGGATCACCCAGCCCCGCCGCCGCGGGCAGCACCGCCGGGAACCGCAGCCGGTCGGCCAGCGGCCCGGCCGCGCCGCGCAGCTGCTCGCGCATCGGCTCCGGCGCGATGCCCTGCACCAGCAACCGCACCCGCGCCCGCTGCTCGGCGTCCAGCCCGGACAGCAGCCGGTTCAGCGCCGCAGGCATCCCCTCCGGCAGCGGGGTGCACGGCCAGCCCAGCACGACGGTCAGCCGGTCCGGTTCGAACGAGAGCCGGTCGGCGGCGCCGGGGACGCCCGCGCGCGGCGCGGGCAGCAGCGCGATGCCCGCGGGCACCACCTTCGCGATCACTTCGTGCGGGGTGGGCTGCGGATCGGTCATCCCGCTCCAGCGGAACACCAGCGGCCCGGCGGGCAGCCAGCCGCGCGGCGGCGCCCCGGCCAGCACCGGTTCCACCCGCCCGTCGGGGGAGTACCGCAGCAGCGCCGCGAGCGGCAGCCAGCTCGGCCCGCCCCGCTGGTCGGGGACGAGGGTGAACTCGGCGTGCACGCCGTGCCGGATCAGCCCGGTGGCGGCCACCACGTCGTGCCCGAGGAGCGCGGCGAGCTTGCCGAGCCACTGCGGGGAGGCGGGGTCCGGGTGCGCGGGCACCAGCTGGATGCGGTCCCGCACCGTGCGCGGGAAGCGCCGCAGCAGCGCCGCGACCTGGTGCGGCGCGATGGACGGTCCGCGCGGCCCGCCGAGCACGATGCGCGGGTGCTCCGCGGACACCGCGACGGCGTGCCACACCTCGTCGGCGGTGGTCTCCGCGGTCGCCGAGGCAGCCAGCCCCGCCGGGACCGGTTCGGCGTGCAGCCCGCCGTCGTGCACCGCGCCGCGGGGCAGCAGCGCCTCCCACGGCGGCTGCGGGTAGCGCGCGCTGTGCAGCTCACCTGCGCCGCCGCCCGCGGGGAACCGGATCCAGCCGTGGTGGTCGGCGCCGGTGAAGATCGAGCCGCCCGCGACGAAGGTGACCGGGCCGTCCGGGGCGTACACCTCGACGGAGAACTCGCGGGCCAGCTTCTGCGCGGTGGACCGGCCGCGGCCGTCGAGCCGGCCCGCTCCGGAGATCGCCAGCCACAGCCGCGGCGCATCGGAGCCGGTGGTCTTGGCGCGGGCCGCGGCGGTGACCGCCATCCTGCTGGCGTGGCGCAGCGCGGCGCGGAACCCGCCGGCGCGCACGGCTTCGGCCGCGGCCAGCACGAGGCCGTCGCCCGCCGCGACGGGCACGGCGCCGAACACGCGCTGCTCGGTCTCATCGCCGCCGGAGGAGTGCAGGATCAGCACCGTCGAGCCCTGCGGCCGGACGATCAGATCGCGGACCCGGACGGGTTCGACTTCCGGTTCTGACATCGACCTGCTCTCGTCGGGCGCGCTCGAAGGACCCGCCGCTCGGCACTCGCCGGGGATCGGGAGGGATCACCCGTGGTGCGGCCGCGGCCGGGACGCCGTGCGCGGGGTTCGGTGGGGCAGGGCGGTCGTCGCGCGCCGACCGCGTGCGCACCATGATCGCATCCGGCGCGCTCGGTGTCGCCGGTCACTCGGAACCCGCCGCGGGCGTGGCCGCGCGACGCGCGGGATCAGGCGATGTGCTCGGCCGCGGCGGACTCGCAGCCGCAGTCCGCGGGGCGCTCCCGCTCCTGCACGACGCGCCCGTCCTGCAGGACGACGACGCGGTCGGCGTAGCCGGCGACGGACGGGTCGGCGGAGAACAGCACCAGGGGCAGCCCGAACTCGGCGCTGCACTGGCGCAGCAGCCGCAGGTGGTGCCTGCCGGTGATGGCGTCGAGCGCGGCGGTCGGCTCGTCCACGAGCAGCAGGTCGGCCTGCTGCAGCACGGTGCGGGCCAGCGCCACGCGCAGTTCCTCCGCACGGGTCAGCGACGGGGTGGCGCGTTCCAGCAGCGCCCGCACGTCCAGCACGTCCAGCGCGCGCTGCAGCAGCTCCGGGTCCGCGCGCCTGCCCGCGGTGTCCAGCGGCAGCAGCAGGTTGTCGGCCACGTCGAGCTGGGGCAGCAGGTTCGCCTGCGGGTAGACGACGCCGATCCGGGTGCGGCGGAACTCGGTGCGGGCGCCTTCGTCGAGCGCGGTGAGCTCGGTGCCCGCGATCCGCACCGACCCGCGGGTGGGGCGTTCCAGCCCGGCCAGGCAGCGCAGCAGCACGCTCTTGCCGGAGCCGGTGGGTCCGACCACGGCGGTGCAGCGCCCGGGGGTGACCCGCAGGGTGACGTCGTGCAGCACCGGTCGACGAGCCGTCCCGAATTCCTTGCTGATCCCGTCGGCGATCATCGCGCCGTTGCTCATCGGGCATGTCGCGGACACGGGGTCCTCCTCCTCGTCGTGGGCGCCCGGTACCGGCCGGCCTGCTCGTCCACCGTCGCCGACCGCCGAGGTGGGCGGATCGGCCCATCGGCCGGGGTCGCTCCTGCGGGAGGCCGAGATCGGGCGCGCGTCCCTCGTCCCGTGGGACGTGCCGGGAGCCGCGGGGTTGCTCGGCGCGGTGCGTTTCCGGTGCCGTGCGTTCGGTTTCGGCAGGTCGGCGCCGGTTCTGCCGGGGCCGGTCGATCCGGCGCCGGATGCGCGAACGGCCGCGGCGGTCCGCCGGGGTGGGGCGGACTGCCGCGGCCGTGGATCGTCAGCCGCCTGGCCGGGCCGGGTCAGGCGGAGGCGGCCAACCAGGTGGAACGCCCCGCGCGGGTGGGTACCCAGCAGCCTTTCGCGGCGGCGCGGTCCTCGTCGGGGTCCGCCAGCGCCAGCGCCGCTTCGACCACTTCGTCCGCGGAACCGGTGGTGCGCCACAGCACGGTCTTCGGGAACAGGACGTCCGGCTCGTCGCCCGGGATGCGGGCGGCGTCGGCTTCGTCCTCCCCGTAGAGCTGCACGATGTCGATCACGCCGTGGTGCACCCGGATGCCGACGACGGCGATGAGGGTGCCGTTCGCGTCGCGGGGGTGCGCGAAGTGGAAGTCGCGGGCGATGAGTGCCTGCAAGCCGTCCGTTATGTCGTTCATGACGCCACCGAGGGTTCTGCGCGAGCGCTGGTCGATTGCGGGGGGCGGGCCGGGGGTCAGACGATCAGGTCGTCGAACTCGCCGTCCTTGGCACCGGACAGGAAGGCCGCGATCTCCGCCCGGGTGTAGATGAGCGCGGGCCCGTCCGGGTAGCGGGAGTTGCGGACCGCGATGTCACCGTCCAGCAGGGAGGCCAGCTCCACGCAGTTGCCCACCGAGCCGCTGTGCGCGCTCTTTCTCCAGGACGCTTCGGGTAGCTGTCCCGCGATCATTCCGTTTCGGATCTCCGGCATCGAAGTTCCCAGCCTTCCCCGAGTTGCTTGCAACGATCAGATGCACGTGCATCTGATCGTGCAAGGACCGTATCACTGAACGTTGGAATGATGAATGCACGTGCAGCCGCACGGACGTCCGGGTAGGTGACGCAGGGGCCACCGGTGATCACGGAGCGTCGAGCTGTTGCGGGCACAATCGCAGATTAATCCTGCATATGGCTTCGTGCAGGATCGAGCATCGCGGGAGCCCGCGTCACGGATCTCGAAAAACTGTGAGCTAACTCACGAAACAGAGGGGCTGCGCGGTCAACCGGCGTCGCCGAGCGCCTTGCGCGCGGCCTGCAAGGTCTTGCGCGTGGCCTCCGGCGTCTGCGCGTCGACCGCGAGCCGGTGGCTGACCTTGCTGTAGAGCTCCACGTCCTCCGGCTTGTCCAGGTACAGCGCGCCGGAGAGGTGCTCCAGGTAGACGATGTCCGGGATCTCCTGCTCGGCGAACCGCAGGATCGTGAACGCGCCCTCCGCCCCGGAGCGGCCGAGGTCGAACGGCAGCACCTGCAGCGAGATCGTCGGCAGCTTGATCACTTCCAGCAGGTGGTCGATCTGCTCGCGCAACACGTCGACGCCGCCGATCGGCCGGTGCAGCACGGATTCGTCGATCACCGCCCACAACCGCGGGGCGTTCGGCTGGGTGAACAGGCGCTGGCGGTGCATCCGCAGCCGCACCCGGCGCTCCACCTCTTCCTCGACGGCTTCCGGCCGCCCCTGGCTGGAGATGGCGCGCGCGTAGTTCTCGGTCTGCAGCAGGCCGGGCACGAACTGGATCTCGTAGGTCTGGATGCGGGACGCCGACTCCTCGAGTCCCACGTAGTCCTGGAACCAGGACGGGACGAGGTCGTTGTAGCGGTGCCACCAGCCGGGCTGGTTGGACTGGCGGACCAGGTCGAGGAAGGAGCTCCGCTCGCCCTCGTCCGACACCCCGTAGAGGGTCAGCAGGTCGGCGACGTCGCGTTCCTTGAACCCGACCCGGCCGAGTTCGAGACGGCTGATCTTGGACCCGGAACCGCGGATCTCGTACCCCGCGTCGTCGCGGGAGATGCCGCTGGCCTCGCGCAACCGGCGCAACTGGCTCCCCAGAACCAGGCGACGCGCGGTGGGGCCGCCACTCGCGGCACCATCCGTGGTCACGTCCAGACCTCCCGAATCACGCACGGTCGTTTCCATCGACAGATAGTCGTACCAGCGGTACGCACCGTTACCCGGCATGGCAGTCTAGCCCATCTCACCGCGCCGCCCGCGAAGGTTGTGAACCGTTCCAGCAGGTCGAACGCACATGATCAACATCCCCGGTGAATCCCCAGTCACCCCAGCCGGAACAGTATCGGCGCCCGACCGCGTCGCACGCAATGCCCGATCGTCGGTGCGGATCGATAGGCTCGCCGCGTGTTCACCGTCTCGACCGTCAACGTCAACGGATTGCGCGCCGCCGCGAAAAAGGGATTCGTCGAGTGGCTGTCCGGAACCGGCGCCGACGTGGTCTGCATGCAGGAGACCCGCGCCGAACCGGAGCAGCTGCCCGCGGCCGTCCTCGAACCGGACGGCTGGTTCCCGCTGCTCGCGCCCGCCGCCGCCAAGGGCCGCAGCGGGGTCGCGCTGTACTCGCGGGTGGAGCCCACCGCGTCCCGGATCGGATTCGGCAGCACCGAATTCGACGACAGCGGGCGCTACGCGGAGATCGAACTGCCCGGACTCGTCATCGCCAGCCTCTACCTGCCCAGCGGTGAGGTCGGCACGGAACGCCAGGACGAGAAGGAGCGGTTCATGGCGGAATTCCTGCCGCACCTCGATTCGCTGCGCGACCGCGCGCGCGAGGAGGGGCGCGAAGTGCTGGTGTGCGGCGATTGGAACATCGCGCACCGCGAGGACGACCTGAAGAACTGGAAGGCGAACCGGAAATCCGCGGGATTCCTGCCGGAGGAACGGGAATGGCTCAGCCGCGTCTTCGACGAACTCGGCTACGTCGACGTGTTCCGCGCGCGCAATCCCGAAGGGCCCGGCCCGTACTCGTGGTGGTCCTACCGCGGGAAGGCCTTCGACAACGACTCCGGCTGGCGCATCGACTACCAGGTCGCCACGCCGGGACTCGCGGAGCTGGCCACCTCCGCCGTGGTCGAGAAGGCGCCGTCGTACGACAAGCGCTGGAGCGACCACGCCCCGGTCACCGTCACCTACGACCGCTGATCGCGCGCACGGCGCCCCGTCGTCGGCTTCCGGGCGAGCGGGACCGGCCCCGCTCGCCCGCGCCGTGCTCGGCCGTCGACACCGCCGCCGCCCCGGACCGCGGGCGTTCGGGCGCCGCGGTGATCGGGAGCTGCTCGTCTACGCTCGACGGCATGCCTGACACGCAGTACGAAGACCTGCTCCGCCACGTGCTCGACGACGGCACCCGCAAGGCGGACCGCACCGGCACCGGCACCCGGTCGATCTTCGGGCACCAGCTGCGCTACCGGCTCTCCGACGGCTTCCCGCTGATCACCACGAAGAAGGTGCACTTCCGCTCGGTCGCCTACGAACTGCTGTGGTTCCTGCGCGGCGACCCGAACGCCACCTGGTTGCAGGAGCGCGGCGTGAAGATCTGGGACGAGTGGGCGGCCCCCGACGGCGACCTCGGCCCGATCTACGGCGTGCAGTGGCGGTCCTGGCCGACGCCGGACGGCGGCCACGTCGACCAGATCTCCGAGGTGCTGCGCACGCTGCGCGAGAACCCCGACTCCCGGCGGATCATCGTGTCCGCGTGGAACGTCGCCGAGCTCTCGCGAATGGCGCTGCCGCCGTGCCACGCGTTCTTCCAGTTCTACGTCGCCGACGGGCGGCTGTCCTGCCAGCTGTACCAGCGCAGCGCGGACCTCTTCCTCGGCGTGCCGTTCAACATCGCCAGCTACGCGCTGCTGACGCACATGATCGCCGAGCAGGTCGGGCTCGGCGTCGGCGACTTCGTGTGGACCGGCGGGGACTGCCACATCTACGACAACCACGAGGAACAGGTCCGCACCCAGCTCGCGCGGGACGCCCGGCCGTTCCCGCGGCTGGACCTGAAGCCGGCGGAGAGCCTGTTCGACTACACCTACGAGCACATCTCGGTCGACGGCTACGACCCGCACCCGGGCATCAAGGCGCCGGTGGCGGTCTGATCGGCATGATCGGCTTGATCTGGGCCCAGTCGACGACCGGCGTCATCGGCCGCGACGGCACCATGCCCTGGCACCTGCCGGAGGACCTGAAGCACTTCCGCACCACGACCGCGGGCGCGACCGTGCTGATGGGCCGGCGCACCTGGGAGTCGTTGCCGCCGCGGTTCCGGCCGTTGCCGGGCAGGCGCAACCTGGTGCTCTCGCGCACCCCGCAGGACGGCGCGGAGACCTTCACCGACCTGTCCGCCGCGCTGGCCGCGGCCGACGGGGACGTGTGGGTGATCGGCGGTGCCGCGGTGTACCGGGCGGCGCTGCCGCTCGCGGACCGGATCGTGGTCACCGAGATCCGGGAGCCCTTCGACGGCGACACCGTCGCCCCCGACGTGGGCCGCCCGCCGGACCGCACGACCGACTGGCAGGAGTCGACCACCGGCCTGCACTACCGCTTCCGCACCTGGGGCTGACCCCGCGACCGGCCCGCCCGGCCGAAGGGGGCCGTCCGAGCCGTTCACCCGGGCGGCGATCGAGGGCATGATCGGGGCGTGGACGACGAAGACCTGATCGCCGAGCGCACCCCGCTGCCCGACGCCATCGGCGGGCGGTTGCGGGAGCAGCTGGTGTTCCTCGCCGAAGTGGACAAGCTCAAGACCGTGCTGCGCCAGTCCCCGCTGGCCGCGGCGGACCGCAGGGAGAACGACGCCGAGCACTCCTGGCACCTGGCGCTGATGGTGTCGGTGCTGGCCGAGCACTCCGACGAACCGATCGACGTCGGGCGCACCGTCGAACTCGTCGTGCTGCACGACCTCGTCGAGATCTACGCCGGGGACACGCCGCTCTACGACGACGCGGGCCGGGAGAGCCAGCAGGAACGGGAGGAGGCCGCCGCCGACCGGTTGTTCGGCCTGCTGCCCGCCGACCAGGCGGTGCGCTTCCGCGGCCTGTGGGACGAGTTCGAGTCCCGCAGCTCACCGGAGGCGCGCTTCGCGAAGGCCGTGGACCGGGTGCAGCCGCTGCTGCTGAACTGGCTGGCGCGCGGCGGCACCTGGGGGACCCCGGGCGTCACCGCGGACACCGTGCGCGCCCGCAAGGCCGTGATCGGTGCGGCCTCCGCTCCGCTGTGGACGGTGGCGCAGGAGCTGATCGACGAGGGCGAGCGCCGCGGCTGGGTCCGGCCGGGGGAGTGAGCCGAGCCCGGGCGCGCCCCGTCCGGAGCGCGCCCGGAACCGCTCAGCCGACCGCGTCCAGCGCGTCGATCAACCCCGCGCCGTAGAACCCGGCGCCGGTCGCCCCGCCCGCGCACACCGCGTCCGGTTTCCCGTCGCCGTCCGGGTCGTAGGCCTCCGGGCACGGCAGCGCGTCGGCCTGGCCGGACAGCGCGCCGGTGACCTGCGGCGCGCTCCACTCCGGGTGGGTGGCGCGCAGCAGCGCCACCACGCCCGCCGCGTGCGGCGCGGCCATCGAGGTGCCCTGCATCCAGCCCCAGCCGCCGCCGGGCACGCTGGAGAGGATGCGGCCGTTCGCCGACGGCGTCTGCGGGATCTGCCGCGCATCCCCGCCCGGCGCGGTCACCGCGACCGAACCGAGGCCGTAGTTGGAGAAGTACGACTTCACCGCGTCCGACCCCACCGAGGACACCGCGACCACGCCCGGCAGCTCACCGGGCAGCGCCGCGCAGTCGTGCCCGGCCCACCGGTCCTGCTGCGGCCCGCCGTTGTTCGGGCTGTCCGTGTCGTGGATCGGCTGCGACAGGTCCCAGCCGCTGTTGCCCGCCGCGGCCACCGTCACCACGTCGTGCCCGGCCGCGTAGGCCACGGCCCGGCGCACCGCTTCGGCGCCCGCGCGCTGGTCGGGATCGCCTTCGCACCACAGGTACCAGGGGTCCACGAAGTACGAGTTGTTCGTGACGTCGATGTCGTGCTCGGCGGCCCACAGGAATCCGCACACCGCGTACTCGGGGTAGATGAACCCGTCGTCGTCGATCACCCGCACCGAGGCGAGGTTCGTGTCCGGGGCGACGCCCGCCACGCCGACCCCGTTGCGGGCGGCGGCGATGGTGCCCGCCACGTGCGTGCCGTGCGCCTGGGTGTCGTCGGCCGGGGCCCAGGCCTCGACCGCGGTGTCCGGGATGCCGTCCTGCGCGCAGCTCACCGACTTCGACAGGTCCAGGTTCGGCTTCAGGTCGGGGTGTTCCGGGTCGATGCCGTAGTCGAGCACGCCGACGGTGACGTCCGGGCTGCCGGTGGAGATCGCGTGCGCCCGGTCGGCCCCGATCAGCGGCAGGTCCCACTGGTCGGCTTCCAGCGGTTCCCGGTCGGCGGCGGTGGCGGGCCGCTGCGCGGCGGTGCCCTCCAGCCGTTCCAACCGGGTGCTGGGCGGCGCGGGCGGGAGCTGCTCCGCCAGGTTCCGGCTGGCTCCCGCCTGGTCGACCGCGGGCTGCGCGCGCACGGCGGCCGCGAACCCGGGGTCGGGGGAGGTGGCGAGCAGGACGCCGATCTGCGGCCAGCTCTGCACGACGGAACCGCCGACGGCGCGCACCGAGTCCTCGGTCCCGCGCAGCCCGTCGCCGGTGGGGCCCAGCACCACGAAGTGGGCGGGCGCGGCGTCGGCGGCGGTGGCCGCGGGGTCGAGCCCGGTCGGGACGGCGGCGACGGCCGGGACCAGCAGGCCCAGCGCCAGCGCGGAACCCGCGAGGCGCAGGCGGTTTCCGCGCGGGCGCGGAGTCGATCGTTGTGGTGACACGTGTCCTCCCACGGCACATTCGTACCGAGCGATCAGTGACTGATCGTCGGATGATCCGCCCGATCAGCGGACTTCGACAGGGCGAAAAGGAGCAATCCGGCAGGGGAACCGGACGGCCGCCGCCTCCCGCTTTCGCGGGTCACCCGTTTCGGGGTCGCTTGCTAGGGCCGAACGGGTCGACGTGTTGCCGGACTTGCCACTCGGCCGAGTTATGGCGCTTGTCACCGCTCGGCTCGGTGAATTCGGTGTGTCGTGCGCGAGCGGGGCGTGCACCCGCCTCCAGCAGTGATAACGCGCACTTCGGGTACCCGGTGCCGCCGCGGTTCGGCGGGAAAATAGGATCTTTGCGTCGTGGCCGGTTTACGCAACGCGATCGTGGTGTTCACACACGATCGGTACGGTCCGCAACCGGGTTGAACGAGATCTGTACCCGTACGGGTTAACCGTCAAGGGAGGCAACGCTCGTGCGTAGCCGATTTGCCCGCGTGACCACGCGGGTATTGGTACTGGCGCCGCTCCTGGCCGTCGCAGTCCTGGGCACCGCCACGGCGCAGGCCGCGGGCAGCGGCCAGGTCCTCGCGCAGGGCGCCCCCTTCGTGGGCGCGGCCACCCCGGTCGGCATCGCCGCCATCGGTTTCGGCATCGTCGGCATGCTCGCCGGCGTCCTCCGCCGCAAGAAGATCGAGATCCAGCCGGAGAACCAGCGCAAGGGCTGACCGCACGCCCGGCGCGGCGCCCCGGCCACCACCGGGAAGCGCCACCCGATCCCCCCGCCCGCGCGGACCTTGCGAGAATCGACGGGTGAGCAGCGACGAGAACCCGCACACCTCCGCAGCAGGCTCGGCACCCGGGCGCGGACCCCGCGTCCTGTCGGGCATCCAGCCCACCGCCGACTCCTTCCACCTCGGCAACTACCTGGGCGCCCTGCGGTCCTGGGTGCGGATGCAGCACGACCACGACGCGTTCTACTGCGTCGTCGACCTGCACGCGATCACCGTCGAACAGGACCCGGAACTGCTGCGCAAGCGCACCCGGACCTCCGCCGCGCAGCTGCTCGCGCTCGGCATCGACCCCGACGCGTCCACCCTGTTCGTGCAGAGCCACGTCCCCGAGCACGCCCAGCTGAGCTGGGTCCTGGAATGCCTCGCCGGATTCGGCGAAGCCGGCCGCATGACCCAGTTCAAGGACAAGTCCGCGCGCCAGGACTCCGACCACATCAGCGTCGGGCTGTTCACCTACCCCGTGCTGCAGGCCGCGGACATCCTGCTGTACCAGGCGAACCAGGTCCCGGTCGGCGAGGACCAGCGCCAGCACCTCGAACTCACCCGCAACCTCGCCCAGCGGTTCAACTCCCGCTACGGCGACACCTTCACCGTGCCCTCCGCGCACATCCCGAAGGAAGCCGCCAAGATCCAGGACCTGCAGGACCCGACGGCGAAGATGAGCAAGTCCCAGCCGAGCGGCGTCGTCGACCTGCTGGAAGATCCGAAGCGCTCCGCCAAGAAGATCCGCTCCGCCGTCACCGACAACGAGCGCGAGATCCGCTACGACCCGGAGCACAAGGCGGGCGTGAGCAACCTGCTCGCCATCCACTCCGCGCTGACCGGCAGCGGCATCGACGAGCTCGTCGCCGAGTTCGACGGCCGCGGCTACGGCGACCTGAAGAAGGCCGTCGGCGAGGCGTTCGTCGAGTTCGCCGTCCCCTTCCAGGAGAAGGTGCACGGCTACCTCGCCGACCCCGCGGAACTGGACAAGGTGCTGCGCCGCGGCGCCGAGCACGCCCGCGAGGTCGCCGCCGACACGCTGCGGACCACCTACGAGCGCGTCGGCTTCCTCCCGCCGTCGGTCGGCTGACGGCGCGTCGATCTTGCGCTGACGAGATCATTCGGCGGTAACCTCAGGCCCGTTCGGGGCAACCCCTCCGTCCCGGACGGGCCTGGAGGTGACCCGTGACCGATCGCAGCCAACCCGCGCGCGCCGCCACGACCGGTGAACAGCCCGGTCTGCTGGAGCGGCTGCGCCGGGAGCACCCGTGGCTCGACCGGCTGATCCGCGCCGCGGCGCGCTACCAGAGCCAGTACGGCGACTACTACGCCGCGGCGATCACCTACTTCAGCGTGCTGGCCCTGGTGCCGCTGCTGATGATCTCCTTCGCGGTGGCCGGATTCGTGCTCGCGGGCAACCCGGACCTGCTGGACCAGCTGCGGCTGTCGATCACCGAAGCCGTCCCGAACCGGGAGATGAGCGGCATGCTCAACCAGGTCGTCGGGCAGGCGATCGAGCAGGCGGGCACCGTCGGGATCATCGGGCTGCTCGTCGCCCTCTACTCCGGTCTGGGCTGGATGACGAACCTGCGCGAGGCGCTGACCGCGCAGTGGAGCCAGGAGCACGAAGCCCCGCCGATGCTCAAGCGGCTCGCCTCCGACCTGGTGTCGCTGATCGGGCTGGGGCTGGCGATGGCGGTGTCGTTCGGGCTCAGCGCGCTCGGCGGCGGCGTCGGCCGGGCGCTGTTCGCCGCGCTCGGCATCGGGAACACGTGGCCCGCGCGGATCGGGCTGTCGGTGCTGGCGATCGCGCTGTCCCTGGCCGCGGGCTGGCTGGTGTTCATCTGGGTGCTGGCGCGGTTGCCGCGGCTGCCCGTGTCGCTGCGCAGCGCGGTGTGGGGCGGGTTGTTCGCCGCCATCGGATTCGAAGTGCTCAAGCAGGTCGGAGTCGTCTACCTCGGCAGCGTCACCGGATCGCCCGCGGCGGCCGCGTTCGGGCCGATCCTCGGGTTGCTGGTGTTCGCGTACCTGACCTCGCGGTTCATCCTGTTCGTCACGGCGTGGACCGCGTCGTCCGCCGACAACGAGCACCGGGCGCTGCCGGAACCGCCGCCGCCCGCGGTGATCCGGCCGCAGGTGCGGGTGATCGGTGCGGGGGCCAAGGCTTCGGCGGCGGTGTTCGGGCTGGGGGCACTCACCGGCTGGCTCCTCCGCCGCTGACTTGATCTCTGGTTCTTCTCGGCTCGTCTTGCCATGGGGGTGGGTGGCGGAACCTCAGCTGCTTCCTCGCTGCGGGATCGTTTTCGCAGGTGGCTCCGCCACATGCGACAACGCTGTCCTCGCGAGGAAGCAGCTGAGAACCCGCGGGTGGTCCGGCTGCGTGCGTGGTCGCTGCTCAGCGGCTTCGCCGCCGACAGGAGAGGGTGGTGGGCTCACCCGGCCGGGTTCGGGGCGAGGCCGAGCATCACGGCCATCGCGTCGCGCACGGCGGCCTGGTCGTCGACGACGAGCAGCCTGATCGGGT